>NZ_FNOW01000040.1 GCF_900107145.1 Allochromatium warmingii
TGCGCGGGAATTCCGTTGGCAAGCGTCAGAAAGGTGCGCAACCACGCTTCCTTCTCTTTGCCAAAGGTTTCCATGCCCACCCAGTCCTCGATGCCGCTGAGGACGGCACACAGCACAATCATCAGAATGTCGTGCAGGGAGTGCAACTTGTTACGCGTTTCGCGACGTGGATCGGCAAGATCAGCAAAGTACGGACGGGGATCTAACAATTTCGGCGACATCGGCGGCTCAGGCGTCGAGACAAAAGGTACTTGGCTACCTGCTCAACTGATGATTGTCAATACTCTGATAGCGCGATCGCCCTGCGCGTAACACGCGCACCGATTGAGTTTGCAACGCGCCCCAACTATCCTAGAAATGTTAACGCACACGTGTTTGGTCACACATGGCCCCATCCGGCAAGGTCTGTGCATTGCACAGACGCGAAAAGGTCTTAGATATGCTTTGAGTTTTACACCAGCAGCAAGTCGTGCTGGAAACCCGATACTCAAACGTGTTAAAGACCGATGCTCTTGGTTATCGAGCATGCGGGAACATGCACCCGCTACTTAAGGATGTCAAGCGCTTTTTGTGTAAATAAAACGGTAGAATTTGGAATCTTTTGTTAACAAATTTACCACTATCTGATAGCTCTGGCGTGGAACCTCATGGCGTGAGATGTGACACTCGCCTCATTCACCGCTCTACCCGTTGACGATCCGCATTGACTTCAAAAAAGACGTTTCACAATCCCGTAGCTTTTCTGGTATTTTCCTCGCCCGGAATGGCGAACGCTTTGGTTCACGCGGCCAGCCTGCGGACACGAAGCATTCCTTGGCGTCTTCACCCTCTGTTGTTGGAGGATCGTGTATGCTTAAGCCAGTCGGCTCTGACCAACTCAGGCCGCGTTTCGTCTATGACCCGGAAGCGCATCACCGACTCGCGCACGAAGCGGAATCGTTGCCGTCGGTGTTGATTAGCTCCCAAGCGGCTGGCAATGCCGTGATGCTCGGAGCTGGCTATTTCAGTCCCCTCGACGGGTTTATGAATCTGGCCGACGCGCTCAGCGCCGCGCAGTCGATGACTCTCACTGATGGGCGCTTTTTTCCCGTCCCGCTGCTCTGTCTGGTTGAATCCGCTGATGCCATTGTCAACACGCCGCGCATCGCGCTGCGTGACCCGAATGTTGCGGGGCATCCGGTGCTCGCGGTTATGGATGTCACCGCGATTGAGTCGGTCTCAGATGACCAGATGACGCTGATGACTGAACAGGTGTACGGCACTTCCGACCCCAAACACCCCGGCGTTCAGACCTTCAACACGCAGGGCCGCATCGCTATTTCAGGGCCGATTCAGGTTCTCAACTTCTCCTATTTTCAGACCGATTTTCCCGACACCTTCCGCACCGCGGTTGAGATTCGCAACGAGATCCAAGAACGCGGCTGGCAGACAATCGTCGCCTTCCAAACCCGCAACCCGATGCACCGCGCTCACGAAGAGCTGTGCAAAATGGCGCTTGATGCCGTTGCCGCCGATGGCGTGGTGATTCACATGCTGCTTGGTCAGCTCAAGCCGGGTGATATTCCCGCACCGGTGCGCGATGCCGCGATTCGCACCATGGCCGAACTCTATTTCCCGCCGAATACGGTGATGGTCACCGGCTACGGCTTCGATATGCTCTATGCCGGGCCACGCGAAGCGGTGTTACACGCCTATTTCCGTCAAAACATGGGCGCAACGCATTTCATCATCGGGCGCGATCATGCCGGCGTCGGCGATTACTACGGCCCGTTTGACGCCCAGACGATTTTTGATGACACCGTGCCCGCTGGGGCGCTCGACATCGAAATTTTCCGCGCTGACAACACGGCCTACTCGAAAAAGCTTGGACGTGTGGTGATGATGCGCGATGCCCCGGATCATACACCCGAAGACTTTATCCAATTGTCCGGCACTCGCGTGCGCGAGATGCTCGGTCAGGGTGAAGCGCCGCCGCCCGAGTTTTCGCGCCCTGAGGTCGCTCAGATCCTCATGGATTATTACCAATCGCTTCCCCAGTCGTAGCCTAACGGAGGCCCAACGAAATGATTACCAGCAATCCCTTCATCGAACTGTCGGCGGTGATTTCGCCGACCGTGATGCAGGCGTATGTCGTATTGATGATCCTGCTGGTCATCGGCGGCACCCTGCTTGATGTCAAGCACAAAAAGAGTGCGCAGTATTTTTTTGAGAAAGGTAAATCGCTGCAAAAACTCGCCAAGCGCGAAGTCGGCAGCGCCGAAAAGCTCAGTCTAATTATTAGCACGCTGGCCAATGAAGTGCTGGCTTCGGGCGAGTTCGAGAATCCCGACCGCCGCAAATCGCATCTGATGCTGATGTATGGCTTTATTGTATTTGTGGTGACTACGGCGCTGATGATTTTCAGTCTGCCGACCACTGCGGGTGAAAGCTCGGCGCTGGTGGCGCTATTTTGGCATTTAGGTGCCGTGTCAGTCTGTGTTGGCGGCTATTGGTTTTGGTTCAAGATTCGCGTTGATGTACGTTCCGAAGGTCATCAGTGGTATGACGTGCATCTGTCGGATTTGTTCATTGTCTCGCTGCTATTGACGACAACCTTTGCGCTGCTGTGGTCGTTAATTGGCTCGCTGCTATTATTTGCGCTATTTATTATCGCCGCGACTACCTTATTCGGTACGGTCTATTGGTCGAAATTAGCGCACATGTTTTTTAAGCCTGCTGCGGCCTTCCAGAAAAAGGTTGCTAAAGCTGACGGCTCGCTCGATAAACTGCCCGAATTGCTTGAGCTAACTGATCCCAGCGTCAAAGCCCGCTATCCTGATATTCCGACCTATATGGGCGATAACCCGCCGTATATGGGCTTAGGAATTAAACGCGAAGCGCCGACTCATTATTAAATCTCACCGCGCTGACTCTCATCAAGAGCGAAGAGGATTACTCGAATGCCAACGTTCGTCTATATGACGCGCTGCGACGGTTGCGGCCAATGCGTCGATATTTGCCCATCGGATATTATGCACATCGATACGACAATTCGACGTGCCTATAATATTGAGCCGAATATGTGCTGGGAGTGTTACTCCTGCGTGAAAGCCTGCCCACATAATGCGATTGACGTGCGCGGCTATGCTGACTTTGCGCCGCTGGGTCATTCCGTGCGGGTGCGCCGTGATGAAGAAAAGGGCGTAATTGCTTGGCGGATTATTTTCCGCAATGGCGAGAAAGATATGAATCTCCTCGCGCCGATTACAACGAAGCCCTGGGGTCAATGCACACCTAAGCTGAAAGACGCGCCTGCGCCATCAAAAGACATGCGCGACAGCCAATTGCTTTTTAATGAGCCGAAATATATTCGTCTCGATGACGGCGGCCTGCATACGCTCGAATCCAACGGCCTGAAAATGCAAGCAGGGGTGTGCTACTGATGGCTTACAAGACAATCATCGAAGACGGCATTGACGTTCTGGTCGTCGGTGCAGGTCTGGGCGGTACCGGTGCCGCCTTTGAAGCGCGTTACTGGGGTCAAGATAAAAAGATCGTGATTGCTGAAAAAGCAAACATTGATCGCTCCGGCGCAGTCGCTCAGGGCCTGTACGCGATTAACTGCTACATGGGCACGCGCTTTGGTGAGAATAAACCAGAAGATCATGTCCGCTATGCGCGTATTGACCTGATGGGCATGGTGCGCGAAGACCTGCTATTTGATATGGCGCGTCACGTCGATTCAGCCGTGCATCAATTTGAAGAATGGGGTTTGCCGCTGATGCGTAATCCCAAGACCGGCGCGTATCAGCGTGAAGGTCGCTGGCAGATTATGATTCACGGCGAGTCATATAAGCCGATTGTTGCGGAAGCGGCAAAGAAATCGGCGGATAAAGTCTTTAATCGCATTTGCGTCACGCATTTATTGATGGACGAGAGCAAGCCAAATCGTGTCGCGGGCGCGGTTGGTTTTAATGTGCGCACCGGTAATTATCACGTCTTCAAATCTAAAACCGTGATTGTTGCCGCTGGTGGTGCATCGAATATCTACAAGCCGCGTTCCGTCGGTGAAGGTGCGGGGCGCGTCTGGTATGCGCCCTGGTCGTCAGGGTCGGCCTATGGCCTGCTGATCGGCGCGGGTGCCAAGATGACGCAGATGGAAAACCGCATTGTGTTAGCGCGGTTCAAGGACGGTTACGGCCCGGTCGGTGCCTACTTTTTGCACCTTAAGACCTACACCCAAAACTGCAATGGTGAGGAATACGAATCGAAGTGGTGGCCGCAGTTGCAAGAGATGGTTGGCAAAGAATATCTTGACCCCGAACTCTCGCACCGCACCCATCGCCCGATCCCGACCTGTCTGCGTAACCATGCGTTGATTAACGAAGTCAATGCCGGACGCGGACCAATCCACATGGTCACAATGGAAGCCTTCCAAGATCCACATTTGGAAGAAATCGGCTGGCATAACTTCCTCGGCATGACCGTCGGTCAAGCGGTTCTGTGGGCGGCGACCGATGTCGATCCGAAGAACGAAAACCCCGAGTTGACTACCTCTGAACCCTATGTGATGGGATCGCACGCCACTGGCTGCGGTGCTTGGTGTTCGGGGCCGGAAGACGTCTCGCCGCCCGAGTATTTCTGGGGCTACAACCGCATGACGACGGTTGAGGGCTTGTTCGGCGCAGGTGATGCCGTCGGCGGCACGCCCCATGCGTTTTCATCCGGTTCGTTTACGGAAGGGCGCTTGGCCGCAAAGGCCGCGTGCCAATATATCGATGATGGCAAGGCCGAAGGAATTCGCGTCTCCGATACGCAAATTGAGCGGCGACGCGCCGAGATTTACAAACCGATGGAGCATTATCGCGTCTATCGCAATGAAATCACCGCCGGTTCGGTTAATCCGAATTATATTAACCCGCGTCAGGGTTTGGATCGCTTGCAAAAGCTCATGGATGAATATTGCGGCGGCGTGACTGTCAGCTATATGACCAATGATAAGCTGCTGAATATTGGTCTCAAGAAAATGAAGATTCTCGAAGAGGATCTGGAAAAGCTGGCAGCGGAAAATATTCACGAACTGCTGCGGGCATGGGAATTAAAGCATCGTCATCTCACCTCTGAGGCGGTGATGCACCACACCCTGTTCCGCAAAGAGACGCGCTGGCCCGGGTATTATTATCGTGGTGATGCGCTGAAAGTGGATGACGAGAATTGGCATGTGCTCACCGTGTCGCGCCGCGATCCTGAGACCGGCGAATACACGATGGAAAAAGCACCCTGCTACCATCTCGTTGAGGCGTAAGCCGATCAGCGGATTGATCTGAAGTCACAGGCTCTGGGGTAACCTAGAGCCTGTGCCATTTCTGGTCACATGCTGTTTTTTAAAGGCCCATTTTAGACAGGATTAACAGGATGATTCAGAATTAACAGGATTTGATTTTGTAAAATATCTTCTGAAAAATCTTGTCAATCTTGAATCATCCTGTTAATCCTGTCTAAAAAATCGCCGCATAAACCGATACGCGATAACGTAAAGATAATGAACATCATTGATTTAACTGATGACGAATTAGCCGCGATTGCCCATCCGCTGTGGGATGAATTGATTACCTATTCCAATCAAGGCGCGTATGGCAAATTTATTAAAAAATTCTCATATAATTTATTGCTTGGCCTAAATGAAGTCGAAATGGGCAAGCAGTTCGCGCACAGTGAATTAGCGCGGAATCTAGTTGAAGAACGTGATTTTCTCGGATTTATCCGGCGTGGCGAGCATATCACGGCGCTCTATCGCGTCCGCAGTACCGCACGCGAAGGCGAATGGCTCGGACGGATGGTGCTTGGCTATGAACATGGCGAAGTGCGGATTTTTGCTGCGTCGATCTTTTAAGCTGTGAGTTTTAAATGAAACAGACCATCCGTGATGATTGCTTTGTTGAGCTAACCTATCGCATCATCGACCAAAAAACCGGCAGCGTTTTAACAGCGGTCGAATTTCCGCTCGGCTATGTTCATGGTCATAACGCCGTATTAGATCGGCGGGTGATAGCCGAATTAGAGGGAAAAAGCGTCGGTGAAACCATCTCAGTGCCGATTGATTGCAGCGATCTATATGGAACGCGAGATGAATCACTGGTTATTACCGATTTAATCGACAATGTTCCTGAAGAATATCGCGAAGTCGGTACGCAAATTTTCATGGAGAATGAGCAAGGCGAGACTAAAACCTTTTTTGTCACGCGCATAGATGACAAAACGCTGACCATTGACGGCAATCATCCGCTGTGCGAACGCCAAGTAATCTTTGAATTAGCAGTGTTGAGCGTGCGTGACGCGACTGCGGCGGAAATTGCGGCGGGTGGGAAATTAGAGCTAGGTGGGCCGGAGCTTGGCGGTTTGAATATTCAGCCGATTTAAGCGCGGATGCGTCTAGCGTGGGTTGCGAAATAGCGTTTGCATCGCTCCGTATACCTGCTCATAGGTATAGGCATTTTCGCCCCAATGAATCAGCGTCTCATCATCGGTGCGAAAGCTGAGATAGGGATGCACTTCAATACCGGCGGTTTCGATTTCGGCGAGATCGTCAATCACACCCGCAACACTCAACGCAATGCTCACGGTGAGATCTTCAAGCTGCTCGGATGCAATACCCGCTTCCTGAAGTTTAATTTTGATGCGTGTGACAAGTTCAGCCGTAAATTTGGCTTGGAGCGTATTAAACAATTCACTGTCGTGGATTAGTTTCATTTGAAGCTCAACAAAAAATAAACCGCGTTCCCAAGCACAAACTTGGGAACGCACAGTGCATTGCGCTTGCTAGGCCCTAGGCTCAAGGACGCTTCGGCGTCTGGTATTTCACTTCTTTCTGAAATGAATCCCAGATGACATCATAGCCAATGAAGCCCTTTTCATTCGGCTGTTTTTGCCGCGTCATGACAAAGCGGCTCCGACCATCGGGAACCGGCGGACGGGTTTTGGGTTGCTCGCTCATGATTTTGTCACCTAATTATTATAAACAGGCTAGGGTGTCGATCATGCGATCACACCGACATCAACTATCACCATGCCGCGCCCCAATGTCAAGCACGGTAAAACGATTACCGCTCTAATTCTTCCAGCTCAAAAGTCAGGGTCGCTAAATCGGCAAAAATCCAAGTTGCTGTCGGTGCGCCAAGCCCAGCGACTGTGCCCGGATTGACGAGCCAGGTTTGACCGCCTTTGGCATTCTCCAGACAGCGAATTTCTGGCTCATGGCTATGTCCACAGCACACCAGATCATGATTTCCAGCATAGGCAAAGGCTTCGCCGATATGCGGATAATGGGTCATAAAGATGCGTCGGTCGGCGAGTATTAAATCTGCATCATTGCCGTGATAGCGTAATTGCCCATTTGAACCACAGGCCAGCCGCGAAATCGATACCGGATCGCCGAGATTATTGCCGTGAATCACATGAATCGGCAATTCAAGCTTTAATGATGCAAGCAGCGTATTGGTACCAATTAAATCACCACAATGCAGCACGCATTCGGCTCCGCGTGTTTTTGCTTCAGCAATAGCGGTGGCTAACATTGGGCCGCGATCATGGCTATCGGAAACGATGCAGATTTTCACAATCAGCCTCCCGTCTCTCTCGCATCTAATACCGTTGCTGGCAAAATGCCGCGTGTGACTAGATAGGCAATAACTTGAGCAGCGAGTGCTTCCGGTGTGCGCTCACCACTAGAACGCACAATTAATTCCGGTGCTTCTGGCGCTTCATAGGGATCATCAATGCCAGTGAAATGCTTGAGTTCGCCAGCACGCGCTTTTTTGTATAGCCCTTTTGGGTCACGTTCTTCACACACCGCAAGCGGCGTATCGACAAATACCTCAATAAAATCGCCCTCGCGTAAACTTTGGCGCACGCGCTGCCGGTCAAGCCGATATGGACTGATAAAGGCTGTGAGCGCAATGATTCCGGCTTCGCAGAATAATTGCGCGACCGCTCCAATCCGGCGAATATTTTCTTCGCGATCAATGGCGCTAAATCCTAAACCAAAGCGTTCAGCAAAGGTAGCGCCATGGGTTTCGCGTAATAAATTCGGGCTGGCATTGAGTCCATGCCGCACATTATCGCCATCAAGCACGGCGGTGCGAATGCCGCGCTGTGATAAAAGATGATCGAGTACATTCGCCAGCGTGCTTTTACCCGAACCGCTTAAACCAGTCAGCCAAATTACGCAACCGCGATGACCATTCAGCCGCTCGCGGTCTTGACGCGCAACCTGATGTTCATGCCAAGTAATATGAATATCCGTCATGTTATACATTACAGCACTAGGTTAATCATTGTCAGTGAGACAATCAGAAATAGAATCGTCATGCCGCCACCAGCGCGGACATAATCCCACGTCCGATAACCGCCTGACCCCATGATGAGCGCATTAACTTGATGCGTTGGTAATAAGAAGGAATTAGATGCGGCAATCGCGACTGTTAGCGCAAACACGGCTGGATCGGCTCCGGTTGCCAGCGCCAAGTTAATCGCTAATGGCACCAGCAGCACGGTTGCGCCGACATTCGACATCACCAATGTCAACGCGGTCGTCAATGCGGCAAGCACCAGTTGCACTACCCACACCGGCACCGCGCCCAGTGTGCTTAGGGTCTGTGCGGCGATCCACGCGGCGGTACCGCTGTGCTCGACGGCAATGCCGAGCGGAATCAGCGAGGCAAGCAAAAACACCGTGCGCCAGCTCACAGCTTGATAGGCTTCATCAATGGTCAGCACGCGCGTCAGCACCATGCCCAGCGCCCCGACCAGCAGCGCCACCGGCAGCGGCAATGCAGTAAACACAATCAGCGCCAGCGTCAGCGCAAACAGCGCCAGCGCGATCACCAGACGATGCGGCGGCGGCTCAACATGCGGGTATTCAGTCGTGACCACCACAAAGTTACGGTCGCGTTCCAGATGTGCCAAATCCGCCCAACGGGTGTGGACGATCAGGACATCGCCCGCGACAAAGGGCGTGGTACGCACGCCGCCGGTCGCGTGGTTGATCTGGGTGTCACCGCGCTGAATCGCCAGCAGCGACAGACCATAGATTTTGCGCATCCAGCCAGCGCGGGCGCTTTTGCCGATCAGACCGGAACCCGGCGGAATCACCACCTCAGCGACCCCGGCGCTCTGCGGCGACAGTGATTCAGCGAAAAGATCCAGCTCGCGTTGCCAGTCGAGCGCATTGGCGTTGGTCACATCGAGCAGCGAATCGGCGGTACCGAGCAGCGCCAGCGTGCTGCCAGCCGTGATGCCGAGCGAGCGGTCGATCCCATCCGCCCCCAAGCGCAGGCCGTCGCCTTTCTCGATGCCGATTAAGCGCACGCGCCAAGTCTGTTCGAGTTCATCGACGCTCTTGCCAATCAGATAGCTACCGCTGTGCGGGACGCGAAATTCGCCGATCTCAGGCTGTTTTAGGCTATTGGTTTCGGCCAGATAATCCAGCAGCGCACGGGGTTGGGTCGTGATGCCCGACTGCGCCGGCAGCAGCCGCCGACCGGCAATCACAAAATAGAGGATACCGGCCAGCAGCAACGCCAAGCCAATTGGCGTAACAGCAAATAGCCCAAACGGTTGCATCGGTGCAACTCCAGTCGGCAGCACCTGATTTGCGTTCAAAATCAAATCGTTGAGCAAAATCAGCGGACTAGAACCAACTAGCGTGATCGTGCCGCCGAGCAGCGCACAAAAGCCCATCGGCATGAGCAGACGTGATAGCGGCACACCCGTGCGGGCCGCGATCCGGCTGACGACCGGAATAAAGAGCGCAGCGGCCCCAATATTGAGCATAAAGCTTGATAATGCGCCAACTGTGCCGGAAATCAGCGGAATCAAGCGCGTTTCCGTGCGGCCACCGAAGCGCACGATGAGCGCCGCTACCCGCGTCAATAAGCCGGTTTTATTCAGTCCGGCCCCAACGATCATCACCGCGATAATCGACATCACTGCTTGACTGGCAAAGCCATCGAAGAGCTGCTCAAGTGGCACCAAGCCCTGTTCCAGCCCCATCCAGGGCGCGGCTAGACTCGTCAACCCTAGCAACACCATCACCGTGATTGCCGCGACATCGACCCGCACCACCTCGACGGTGAACAAAAAGATCGTCAACACCAGCAAACTGCTCACCCAAGCGATTTCAGGTGTCGGGACGATGCCGACCAGATAGATCGCAACCACTGCGAACGCAGCGGCCAGTAGGTCGGTTTTAGATAGGGCGCGGAACGCAGCGAGCATGGCGTCTCCTTAACAAAAAGATCGAGTTTCAGAAACTGCGAATGGTACGGTACCGACTGCACCGCGTCTTATTTTTATGCTGTGGCTGATGGCTGGAAGCTGAAAGCTGCCCCCCTAGCTCACCCCTGCCCCCGCGTGCGCGTTTTGCCCATCGCGGCATTTTTTTCGATGAACTCAATCACCATGCCGGCGATGTCTTTACCCGTAGCCGATTCGATACCTTCCAGTCCGGGCGAGGAATTGACCTCAATCACCACTGGGCCATGATTGGAACGCAGAATATCCACACCGGCGACATTCAGCCCGATAATACGAGCGGCCCGCACCGCCGTTGAGCGTTCTTCGGGCGTGATGCGAATAAGCGAGGCGGTGCCGCCTCGGTGTAGATTGGAGCGAAATTCACCGGCTTTCGCTTGGCGCTTCATGGTCGCAACGACTTTATCGCCGATGACAAAACAGCGGATATCTGCGCCATTGGCTTCTTTGATGTATTCCTGTACCAAGATATTAGCCTTGAGGCCCATAAACGCTTCGATCACGCTTTCGGCAGCTTTCTGGGTTTCAGCCAGCACCACACCGATGCCTTGCGTGCCTTCAAGGAGCTTAATCACCAGCGGCGCACCGCCGACCATTTTGATCAAATCCTGCACATCATCGGGCGCATGAGCAAAGCCGGTGATTGGCAATCCGATGCCTTTGCGGGCGAGCAGTTGCAGCGAGCGCAGTTTGTCGCGTGCCCGTGAGATGGCCACCGATTCGTTAAGCGGATAGACGCCCATCATCTCGAACTGACGCAATACAGCAGTCCCATAAAACGTCACCGAGGCACCGATGCGCGGGATCACCGCATCGAAGTCTCTGAGATCATCGCCCTTGTAATGAATCGATGGGGCATGAGAGGTGATATTCATGTAGCACCGCAGCACGTCGATCACTTTGGTCTCGTGGCCGCGAGCGCGGGCGGCTTCGACAAGACGGCGGGTGGAGTACAGCGAGGTGTTACGCGAGAGGATCGCGATTCGCATCGGTCTAGGATGGGCGGCAGTGGGAGATGGTGGCGCATGATACCGAAATTGCTGTCAGCGGCCAGCTTTCAGCCGTCAGCTTTGAGCTACCAGCTAGAAGATTGTAAACACGCTTTTTGAAGCGTTCGGGGCGCTGATTTGCCCAGTCCTTGAGTGCCTAAATGGGTGTGATGTGTCCGATTGAGGTTGCGTAACAGATATGATGACGCGGTACCAAACAGCTATTAACCACTCAAACACCGTGCCTGCCTGCAACCGCCCCCTGATTCGCCCGCTCGCCTATCACCCTGATTCCAGCGCCTATCTGGAACGGCTGCTTGACCAACCCTGGGCGGTGTGGCTCGACAGCGGTCATCCGTTCAGCAGGCACGGGCGCTTCGATATTCTCAGCGCCGATCCAATCAGCACGCTCATCACGCGTGGCGCGACGAGCATCAGCCAGACAGCCGAGCAGCCGCCGCAGCACTCCTACGCCGATCCGCTCGATCTTCTCGCCGAACTCCTCGGGCCGATCCGCGCCGAGGTGCCAGAACTGCCGTTCATCGGCGGAGCAATCGGCTATTTTGGCTATGATTTGGCGCGGCGCTGGATCACGTTGCCGACGCGGGCCGAGGACGCCGACGCGCTGCCAGAATTGGCCGTCGGCATCTACGATTGGGCGTTGATTGTCGATCATCACGCCCAGCGCACTGTTTTAGTCGGCTGGGATGTCCGCCGCCTCGACCGCTGGGCCGCGCAGCTAACCGCACCGCTTGCGCCGAATCAACGCGAGCCATTCCGCACGCTCGCGCCAGCGGTTTCCAATCTCACCGCGACGCAGTATCAGCAGGCGCTCGCCCGTATCCGTGATTATCTGATCGCCGGCGACTGTTATCAGGTCAACTTTGCTCAGTGTTTTACTGCGCCAGCGGTCGGCGATGCTTGGAGCGCCTATCAGCGCCTCCGCGCTTGCAATGCCGCGCCATTCGGAGCCTATCTGCGCACGCCCGAAGCAGCGATTCTCTGTTCATCGCCAGAGCGATTTTTACAGGTGCGCGGCGATCAGGTCGAAACGCGCCCGATCAAAGGCACGCGCCCGCGTTCCAGCGATCCGCTGGAAAATGCGCGATTGGCTGAGGCCTTGCGGCAGAGTCCGAAAGATCGCGCTGAGAATCTGATGATTGTCGATCTATTGCGTAACGATCTGGGCCGCGTGTGCGCAACTGGCAGCGTGCGCGTGCCGGCGTTATTTGAGGTCGAGCAATTTGCGCGGGTGCAGCATCTGGTGAGCACCATTACCGGACGCTTGGCCGCCGGTCGCACCGCGCTCGATCTACTGCGGGCGGCCTTTCCGGGCGGCTCGATCACCGGCGCACCGAAGCGGCGGGCGATGGAGATTATCGACGAACTCGAACCGCAGCGCCGGGGCATCTATTGCGGCGCGATTGGCTATTTGAGCTTTGATGGGGCACTGGATACCAATATTGCGATTCGCACGCTGGTCTATACCCCCGGACGGGTGCGCGTCTGGGGCGGGGGCGGCATTGTGATCGACTCTGACCCCGATGCCGAGTACCGCGAGACCTATGATAAGGTCACGCCCTTGCTTGAACTGCTGCACGCGACTAACAATCCGACCTGAGCCGCGACGCCGTTTTAAAGACTAACGCGGCCGCATTCATCTGGGGGACAGTCATCATCATGTCTGCGGATACACACCCGCCGCTGCATCGCTGGCGTTTGACGCGCTTGGGCGGTTTCGATCAGGTTGAACTGACCAATGGCGCGGATCTGCGCCATCTGCCCGAACTCGACCCGACGCTGTGGGCGGTGCTCAGTTGCCCAACGGTTGGGCTGGACTATGACGCGCACACGCTGACGCTGCTCGACGGCGATGGTGATGGGCAGATTCGTCTTGACGATCTGCAAACCGCCGTGCGCTGGACATGTCAGCGGCTCAAAGATCCGAGCGATCTGTTCAAGCATGAGGCCGGATTGCCGCTCGATGCGATCAATGAACAGACCGAAGAAGGCCGCCTGATTATGGCCTCGGCGTGGCGCATTCTCGACAATCTCGGGCGCACTGAATCAACCGTTATCACGGCGGCTGAGACGGCAAACACGGCGCAAATCTTCGCCGGATCGCGGTTCAATGGGGATGGTGTGGTGCAGCCGAGTGCCGCCCGCGATGAGGCGATTGCGCAGGCGATCCGCGACATCATGCGCTGTGTCGGGTCGGTACCGGATCGCAGCGGCGAGGCGGGCATCGATCAGACGCTGTGCGCGGCGTTCTTTGCCGAGGCGACCGAATATCTGGCGTGGTGGGCGCAGGCCGAAGCGGATGCGGCGCAGATTCTGCCACTCGGCGAGGCGACTGAAGCGGCGGCTGAGTGTGTCGAGTCGGTCAAAATCAAGATCGACGATTATTTCACCCGTGCGCAATTAGCGGACTACGATCAACGCGCCGCCGAGTGGCTGAATCCGACTGAAAGCGATTACGCGCCACTCGCGCCGTGCACGCTGTCACTGGAGACAGCAGAATTGGCGGCATTTCCGCTGGCGCGGATCGAACCCGGACGCGCTTTGCCCCTGCGTCAGACGCTCAATCCGCGCTGGGCACGCGAGCTAGAGGCGTTGCGTGAACAGGTAGTGGTGCCGCTGCTCGGCGACCGCGATAACCTGACTGAGGCGCAGTGGTTAGAGCTGAATCGGCGGTTTGAGGCGCACGCGATTTGGCGGGCGCAGCGACGCGGGGCACGGGTGGCGCAGTTGGGCGCAACGCGACTGCGAACCTTGATTGAGGGGCCATTTCAGGCGGCGATCTTGGATTTAATCGAGCAAGATTTAGAACTAGCTGGGGTGTCAGACGCGATTGAAGCCGTAGATCGGCTGGTGCATTACTATCAGCATCTCGAACCGCTGTTGCAGAATTTCGTCACGCTCCGCGATTTTTATACGCCCGAAAAACACGCGATTTTCCAAGCTGGAACACTCTATTTGGCTGGGCGCGTCTGTGAACTCTGCGTGCGTGTCGCCGAGGTGCCGCATCATGCGGCGCTGGCCCAGCACAGTCAGTTATATATAGCCTATTGCACCTGTGTGCGGCAGGGTGCGGACGCGCTGACCATCGCGGCGGCGATTACGTCCGGTGAGACGGAAAGCTTGATGCCTGGGCGCAAGGGTGTGTTCTATGATCGGCAGGAGCGCGATTGGGATGCGACGATTATTCAGATCAGCACCCCAGCGAATCCGCGCCAGCCGCGTTTACTTGCGCCACTGTTGGAAGCCAATGGCTGGGCGATCAATGGGCGGGCGCAGATTAGCGCGGCATTTGGTCAGATGATGACGCGCTCGGCGCAGTTACCGGCGGGCGCGATCCGTTCGCGGCGCGATCCGTTCGCCGATCCGCACCCGCGCCGCCGCTGGCTTTGGATGGGGCTGGTGTTGCTTGCTGGATTAGCGGTTGTTAGCTATCAGCTTTCAGCCGCCAGCGAAACAATACCATCACACGGTCATGAAGCCGGAGCTTCGTGACCAGAAAAATCTCCCAACAGCTTTCAACAGATCCAAACAGCTCAAACACCACCATGCACATCAGCGATTTAATGGCCGACAGCGGCGTCGGCTTTGGCACCAGTGGCGCACGCGGTCTGGTTACGCAGATGACCGATTGGGTCTGTTATGCCTATACACGCGGGTTTTTGAGCGCACTCGCCCAAACTGGCCAGTGGTCACCCGGAACCGCCGTCGGCATCGGCGGCGATCTGCGCCCTAGCTCACCGCGTATCATGGTCGCCTGTGCGCGAGCGATCCGCGATGCCGGCGGCCAGCCGCGTAATCTCGGCTTTATCCCCAGTCCGGCGGTTGCCTATTACGGCTTCCGCGAGGCCATCCCGACGCTGATGATCACCGGCAGCCATATCCCCGATGATCGCAACGGCATCAAGTTCAATCTGCCAAATGGCGAAATCCTCAAGCCCGATGAGGAACGCATTCGCGCTCAAGTCATCGAGCGCCCCGACGGGCTATTCACTGCCGCCGGAGCTTTTCTCAGCGATCAAGCCGCCGCGCTGCCTGCGCCCGAGGCGACCGCGCTGGATCAGTACATTGCTCGCTATCTGGATTTTTTCCCGCCCGCTGCACTTAGCGGTCTGCGCGTCGGGGTTTATGAGCATTCGAGCGTAGCGCGGGATCCCTTCGTTGCCGTACTCACGGGCTTGGGCGCACAGGTCACGCGGCTCGGGCGTTCGGATCGCTTCGTGCCAGTCGATACCGAAGCCGTGCGCTCCGAAGATCACGCGCTGGCCCGCGACTGGGCGGCCAGCGGTCAGTTTGATGCGCTCGTCTCGGCGGACGGCGACGGCGACCGCCCGCTGCTTGCCGATGAGCAGGGCATCTGGTTGCGCGGCGATGTGGCCGGTGTGCTCTGTGCGCGTCAGCTTGGCATTCAGGCACTGGTCACGCCGGTGAGCAGTAATAGCGTGGTCGAACGCTGCGGAGCCTTTGCGCCGGTGGTGCGCACGCGCATCGGCTCGCCCTATGTGATCGCGGGAATGCAACAGGTGCGCGATCAAGGCGCGACCTCGGTGGCCGGCTATGAAGCGAACGGCGGCTTTTTGCTGGCAACGGATTTAGTCAACCGCGCTGGGCGTGTTTTATCGGCATTGCCAACCCGTGATGCGCTGATTGTCGTGGTCGCGTTGTTGCTGGCTGCTGTCGAGCGCCAGCAGCCAGTCTCGGCGTTACTCACGCAGCTCCCGCCGCGTTTTACTCACAGTGACCGACTCAAAGACTTCCCGACTGCCATCAGTCAAGCGCGTCTCGCGGCCTTGAGCAGCGGCGATCTGGCCGCCGATCTGTCGGCAAGTGATGGCGAATTTGCCGCGCTGTTCGGCCCGACTGTCGCCCGCGATCTAACCGATGGCGTGCGCTTGACGTTTAAAAACCGCGAGATTCTGCATCTCCGTCCCTCGGGCAATGCCCCCGAATTACGCGCTTACGCCGAAGCCGACAGCCCGGAACGCGCCGCCGCGATCACGCATCAGGCGCTGGCACATCTGGCACACTGGCGCACCTGAGCGAGCGGACGCGCAAAGCGGCTGGTTGACGCTACACTACATACCATTTTTTGAACGGAGGAGGTGAGATGGGCGATTTCATCGCACACGAGCGCCTGCGAGAAAGCGAAGAACATCATCGCTTATTTTTTGAGCAGTCACGCGATGCAATGATGACGCTTGCGCCACCGTCGTGGCGCTTCACTTCCGGCAATCCAGCGGCCTGTGCGATGTATGGCGCACGCGATCAAGCCGAATTTACCCAGCTTGGCCCCTGGGATGTCTCGCCCGAACGTCAACCTGATGGACAACTGTCCGCCGAAAAATCGCAACAAGCCATCGCCATTGCCTTGCGCGACGGCTCACATAGCTTTGAATGGATGCACCGCAGGCTCGACGGGCATGAGTTTCCGACGATTGTGTTATTGACACGCATGACCATCGCCGGACAGACCCTGCTGCAAGCCATTGTGCGTAATGTCAGCGCCCAGTATGCCGCTGAACACGCTTTGCGGGCGGAACGCGATCTGTTTTCGAGCGGCCCGGTGTGCATCATGGTCTGGGGCGCGGCGGCACACTGGCCGATTCAGCAAGTCTCCAGCAACGTCGAAGCGATCTTGGGCTATTCAGCAGCGGAAATGATGCACCCAGATTTCCGCTTTGGAGAATTGCTGCATCCCGATGATGCTCCGCGCATCAGCGCCGAGGTTGTCGCGCATATCGCCCGCCATGAGGACAGCTTTGAGCAATCCTATCGTCTCAAGCGCAAAGATGGCGTGTATCGCTGGTTTTATGACTTCTCGCGCTTGACGCGCAATAGTGACGGTGAAGTGGAGCTGATTCGCGGTTATTTATTCGATCAATCGCATCTGAAAGAAACCGAATTGGCACTCGAACACGAGCGCCAGCGGCTCGACGATATTCTCACTGGCACCCGCGCCGGAACTTGGGACTGGAATATTCAAACCGGCGCAGTCGTGTTCAACGAACGCTGGGCTGAAATTATCGGCTATCGGCTTGCTGAGTTAGAACCGCTGTCGATTAAAACTTGGTACGCCTTAGCGCATCCCGAAGATCTGGAACTCAGCCATCAATTATTGCAGCGCCATTTCAGCGGTGAGCTGGAATATTACGAATGCGATCTGCGCGTGCGGCATAAAGCCGGGCATTGGGTCTGGGTGCAGGATCGCGGCTGCGTGGCCACGCGCACGCCCGATGGTCAACCGCTGTTGATGCGCGGCACCCATCAGAACATCAATGCACGCAAATTAGCAGAAGAACGGCTCAAGCTTGCCGCCAGCGTCTTTACCCATGCCCGCGAAGGCATCGTGATGATGACGGCTGATGGCACGATCATTGATATCAACGACGCTTTTACACAGATTACTGGCTATAGCCGTGAGGAAGCGTTAGGACGGGATCCGCAACTCTGGCGCTCTGACCATCATCCTGAAGATTTTTACACGACATTATGGCGACGGCTGATCGACCAGGGCTGCTGGTCAGGGGAACTCTGGAACCGGCGCAAAAACGGCGAAGCCTATGCCGCACTCTTAACCATCAGTGCCGTGTATGACGATCAAGGTCAGGTGCTGCACTATGTCGCGCTCTTTACTGACATCACCCAGCTCAAAGAGCATCAACATCGACTCGAACATCTCGCGCACTATGACGCGCTGACCACGCTCCCCAATCGCACCCTACTGGCCCATCAACTGCAACAGGCGATGGTGCAAGCCCACCGCACTGGGCGACAGGTGGCGGTGGTCTATCTCGATTTAGATGGATTCAAAGCGATCAATGATCGACACGGCCATCAGGCCGGCGATCAACTGCTGATTGTGCAGGCACTGCGGATCCGCCAACTGTTGCGGGCAGGCGATACGCTGGCGCGGCTGGGCGGCGATGAATTTGTTGCTGTTCTCGTCGATCTGCCGGATCGGACGACGACCGAAGCCCTGTTAGCGCGGTTGCTACAAGTCGTCAACGATCCGGTGCGGGTGCTGGAGGTTGAATATCAGGTTACCGTCAGCTTAGGTGTGACCTTTTATCCGCAAGTCGAAGAGGTCGATGCCGATCAGCTTTTACGCCAAGCCGATCAAGCGATGTATCAGGCCAAACTGGCCGGCAAAAATCGCTATCACTGTTTTGATACGGAACATGATCGCAGTGCGCGGGGGCGTCATGCCAGTCTGGAACGCATTCGGCATGCGCTGGCTAACAACGAATTTGTGCTCTATTACCAACCCAAAGTTAACATGCGCACCGGCGTGGTCGTCGGTGCCGAGGCGCTAATTCGCTGGCAGCATCCCGAACAGGGACTGTTGCCGCCGAATGTGTTTTTGCCGGTGATTGAAGATCATCCGCTCGGCGTTGAACTGGGCGAATGGGTGATCGACACGGCACTGCGGCAGATTGCTGCTTGGCACGCGAGCGGGCTGAATCTTGCGGTGAGTGTCAATATCGGAGCGCGGCAGTTACAGCAGAGCGATTTTGTCGAGCGCCTGCGGGCCTTGCTGCACGCGCATCCGCATGTCAAACCGTCACGGCTCGGCTTAGAAGTGCTCGAAAGCAGCGCCTTTGAGGATTTATCCTGTATTTCCACTGTCATCGCGGCCTGTCGAGCACTGGGCGTGCATGTCGATCTCGATGATTTCGGCACCGGCTATTCGTCGCTGACCTATCTTAAGCGGCTGCCGGTCAATGCGCTCAAAATCGATCAGAGTTTTGTGCGCGATATGCTCGATGATCCCGAAGATTTAGCCATCGTCGAAAGCGTGCTGGGACTGGCCGCCGCCTTTCGCCGTCAAGCCATCGCCGAGGGCGTGGAAACCTGCGAACACGGTCTACGCTTGCTACAGCTTGGCTGCAAGCTGGCGCAAGGTTACGGCATTGCGCGGCCGATGCCCGCTGCGGCGTTGCCGGAGTGGTCGGCGTCGTGGCAACCGGATCCAAGCTGGATGGCCCAACCGCCCTTGAGCCGCGAGGATTTGCCATTGATTCACGCGATTGTTGAGCATCGCGCTTGGAGTCAAGCGATTGTGCGCACGCTCGACGGCCAGCAGATCGCTGCCATGCCGCTTGATGTGCATCACTGCCGCTTTGGGGAATGGCTTGATAGCGGCGGGCTGGCCTATCACCCGTCACAACACGCAGTCGAGGAAATTACGCACCTACATCACCAGTTACATCATCTCGGTCAAACGCTGCTGGAACTCCACGCCCAGAGCCATACGCCGGTAGCGCGGGCACAGCTTGAGGTGTTTCTCAATCTGGGCGCGACGCTGACTGAGCGCGTGCAGGCGCTGGCGATGTTTCGGGAGAGGTAGGTCAGATAAGCAATTTGACAACTTTCAGCGTTTTTCCGCGTTTTCAGCGGCCACAAACAAGCCACCTCACAACGGCGCGGCACGCATCAGTTATAGTCGCACCCAATGAGCAATCTGCTAGTTGACCGCACCGCGATGAGACGCTAAGATTACCGTTCTTCGGTTCCTGAATGCAGACATTCAGGCGCACATCCGAAGCCGGGGTATAGCGCAGTCTGGTAGCGCGCCTGCTTTGGGAGCAGGATGTCGGGGGTTCGAATCCCTCTACCCCGACCACACGCCTTCTGAAGCGACAGGAAACGCACCGAATGCGTACCGAACTGCACCCGAACAAGCGCTCGTAGCTCAGTTGGATAGAGCAACGGCCTTCTAAGCCGTGGGTCGCAGGTTCGAGTCCTGCCGGGCGCGCCATTTGCGAATCCGGAGCTGCCAGACGGTATCGGATGCGATACAATGACAGGGATTCAGTCAAACCGATTTCCAATGTTAAACAAAGCTTTTCAACTTGTTTAACTGTGTGACTGATTATAGCGATGGTGGCTGAGGCCGAACGGTCAGGCACTGGATTGTGATTCCAGGTGAAGTGGGTTCAACTCCCATCAGCCACCCCAAATTTAGCTTGTATTAATAAAGTTCATGGGCCGTTAGCTCAGTTGGTAGAGCAGTGGACTCTTAATCCATCGGTCTGGGGTTCGAATCCCTAACGGCCCACCAATCCCATACAGCTCAGGCAAGTGACTTGTCTGGGCTGTTTTCGTTTTAGGTGGGGTCAATTCATCATGCGTGCCGCCAAACTCGATGGCAAAGCCATCGCCGCCGAGATTCAACATTCTTTAACCGTGCGTGCTGCTGCGATGCGGGCGGCGCAAGGTCGTGCGCCGGGCTTGGCCGTGATCCTTGTCGGGCAGAATCCCGCCTCACAAGTCTATGTCCGCAATAAGCGCCGCGCCTGCGCTGAGGTCGGTTTTCATTCGGAATTGTATGAGCTGCCGGAAGATACCGCGCAGGCCGAGTTGTTGGCACTCATCGACCGACTTAACGCGGATCCAGCGATTGATGGCATTTTGGTGCAGTTGCCGTTGCCGGCGTCACTCGATGAAGCGGCAGTGACCGAGCGCATTGCGCCGACCAAAGATGTCGATGGCTTTCATCCTTACAATATCGGGCGCTTGGCGCTGCGGATGCCGCTACTGCGTCCCTGTACCCCAAAAGGGGTGATGACGATGCTAGAACGCACCGGACAGGCACTAGAAGGTTTGGATGCGGTCATCATCGGTCAATCCAATATTGTCGGGCGTCCAATGGCGCTGGAACTGCTTGCGGCGCGATGTACGGTGACGATTTGCCACAGCCGCACCCGCGAGCTGGCGGAAAAAGTCCGCCGTGCTGATGTGCTGGTTGCGGCGGTTGGGCGAGCGGCATTCGTGCCGGGTGATTGGATTAAGGAGGGGGCGATTGTGATTGATGTTGGCATTAATCGCACTGCTGATGGCAAGCTGGTCGGTGATGTCGAGTTTGCCGCGTGCGCTGAACGGGCGGCATGGATTACGCCGGTGCCGGGCGGTGTTGGCCCGATGACGATTGCCAGTTTGCTCGATAACACGCTGCAAGCCGCTGAATTGCACGCTGCAACGGCGTTCTGATGGATGCGGCGATGCTGGATGCACTGCTCAGTTGGATCGAGGCGCATCAGGCGCTGATGTTGCTGTTGGCGGGCGCGTCACTGCTGACCGCTGTTGGCTCGCTGCTGGTGCTGCCGGTTGTGGTGGCGGCACTGCCAGAAGATTATTTCGTTGATCCCAAACGTCATGCGAGCCGCTGGCAATCGCTACATCCGCTGTGGTATGTGGCGCTGCGGGTGCTGAAAAATCTCGCCGGTTGGCTGCTGGTGCTGGCTGGAATCGTGATGTTGGTGCTGCCGGGTCAAGGGATGTTGACGATTCTGGTAGGGCTGGTGTTGTGTGAGTTTCCGGGCAAGTTTGCGCTGGAACGGCGCTTGGCGAGTCAGCCGAAAATTCTGTCAGCTTTCAATTGGTTACGGCGTCGCGCTGGTCGGGGGCCGTTGCAGTCGCCGAGGCGTTCTTAATTTTGATGCGTTGGGATAGATTCGACGGTTAAGAAGGTGTTGTCTGGTGGCGTGGATATTGGGTATGATCGGTAGCGGTCGGTTTCTAGCTTGTCTCCCTAATGCGTGCGCTGTGACGAGTCGCGACCCACAATCCACTACAACAAGGATTGAAACAAACAAACAAACAAACAAACACGCTTCTCCCACTCACTCCCCCGCCAACATCTGCTTCAACGCACTCAAATGCGCCCGCCCCCGCGCCTTCCGCGCTTCGGGGCTATCATCGCGGCGCTCGCCCTCCCAATCGAGCTGATCCTCAGGCAATTCGCGCAAAAAGCGACTCGGCTCGCCGACCACCCATTCGCCATAGCGCCGCCGCCGTCGCGCCAGCGTAAAGGTCAGCGTCGCACGAGCGCGAGTGATGCCGACATAGGCCAAGCGGCGTTCTTCCTCAATACTGTCCTCTTCGATGCTGGTGCGATGCGGCAGCAACTCTTCTTCCATGCCGACGAGAAACACATGCGGAAACTCCAGCCCTTTGGCCGCGTGCAGCGTCATCAGATGCACGCGATCCCCGCCGGCGTTTTCGTCCTGACGGTCGAGCACATCCATCAGCGCCAGATGATCGACCAGTTCAGCCAGCGAGGTTTTCGGCGACTCGCCCTGCCGCAATCGCCCAAGCCAATCGAGCAACTCTTCAACATTCTGATAGCGCCGCTCGGCGACCGCCTGACTCGATGCCTGTTCACGCAACCAACCTTTGTAGCCAATCGTTTGCAACAGCGCCCGCGCCGTGCCGACTGGATCGGTGCGCCCGCGTGTGCGATGTTCGGTAATAAGTTGGACAAAAGCCGCGAGCCGCTCGCGCTGTCGTGGATTGAGTTGCGCGGCCAATCCTGAATCAGAACAGCCGGCAAGTAAATTCAAGCCCTGCTCACGGCTGTAATTGGCTAATTGTTCCAGCGTGCTGGAGCCGATTTCGCGGCGCGGCGTATTCACAATGCGCAAAAAAGCGGTGTCATCGCTCGGATTAGCTAATAGCCGCAAATAGGCCATCGCGTCCTTGATTTCAGCGCGGGCAAAAAATGATGTGCCGCCGCTTAAATAATAAGGAACACTGTGTTCGCGCAATGCTTGCTCAAATACCCGCGCCTGATGATTGCCGCGAAATAAAATCGCGATTTCACCAAAGGCGCGATGTTCGGCAAACTTCAAATGCAAAATTTCTGACACCACGCGCTCGGCTTCATCACGCTCATCGCGACACGGAATCACCCGCGCTTTTGCGCCCAAGCCATGTTCGCTCCATAGCCGTTTTTCAAATACATGCGGATTTTGCGCAATTAACGCATTCGCCAAGCCGAGAATCCGCGCACTTGACCGATAATTCTGTTCTAGCATAATCACAGTCAGTGCCGGATAATCAGTCTGCAAGCGCATTAAATTCTCCGGTCGTGCGCCGCGCCACGCATAAATCGACTGGTCATCATCACCGACAACAGTAAATGCGCCGCGTGCGCCGGTTAAGTAGCGCACTAATTCATATTGGGCGCTGTTTGTATCCTGATATTCGTCTACTAATAAATAACGAATCCGACTGCGCCAGTGATCGAGAATCGCCGCATGATTCTGAAAAATCCGAGTTGGCAGAACAATGAGATCATCAAAATCGACCGCATTATAAATCCGCAAGCGGCGCTCATAATCGGCATACACCGCCGCTAAACGTCGCTCAAAGGCATCCTCGGCGCATTGCGCGGCGCGGTCAGGGTCGATGAGATCATTTTTCCAGCGAGAAATGCGCTGCTGCACCGCCCCGGAGCTGAGGGCATCCGCTTCAGCCAACCCGCGCAGCCCTTCCTTAAGCAAGGTTTCTGCATCCTGAGCATCGAGCAGCGCAAAGCTGGAATGCAGCCCAGCGGCCTCGGGATGACGGCGCAGAATATCTAGCCCGAGCCGATGAAAGGTCGAGATCGTCAGGCCGCGTGTCGGCGTGCCTTTGAGCTGCTGACTGACGCGCTCGCGCATTTCGCGGGCGGCTTTATTGGTAAAAGTCACAGCGCGGATATGACGCGGCGCAAGCCCAACCTGTTCGATGAGATGAGCGATTTTTTGCGTGATGACGCGGGTTTTGCCGGAACCGGCACCGGCGAGCACCAGCAGCGGGCCAGCGGTGTAGCGCACGGCTTGAAGTTGTCGCGGATTGAGTTCGGCCATACTGGGCGGCGGGGACGGCGAGCGGGAAAAGTGCGCATTATGCCGGATCGTACTACCATGCCGACCATCTTTCCCCGATCTAATCCGAAGATGGTGACGCCGTGCGCACGCGAGGACTTGCAAGACTGATCTTAACCGCCTGTCTGTATAGTTTGTCTGGTGTATCCGGCGTGACGCTGGCGCAAACGCAGACGCAGACGCAGACGCAAGAAGCTGCTCAACCCGAAGCGGACGCCTCCGCCGGCGCGGGCGGTTTTCTGCAAGCGCCCGAGGTGGTGCCCTCGCCGGTCACGGGTGAAGCAGTTGAGCCAGAGATTACGATTCGTGAATCGGGACGCGAGACCATCTACGAATATCGCGTGCGCGGCGTGCTTTACATGGTGCGGGTGCAGCCGCAAGTCGGGCCGCCCTACTATTTTTATGACATCAATGGGGATGGTGTGCTCGACGCGCAGGAACGCTCAACCCGCAACACCTCAGTGCCGCAGTGGGTATTGTTTGAGTGGAATTAACTGATGCGGTGCAAACTCAGGCGGCGCTGAGTCCGGCAGCGGCACTGGGATCAAATCCCAGCGGGAGCGGTATCAATTCATCGGCATTGGCGTGTAATAATTCCGGCTGCGTCTCGCGGAACATCACGCCAATACCGCTGCTGTCCTGATGCACGACAATGGCGGGAATGCGCCAATCGCGCTCCAATTCGCGCACTTCCAATACCACTAGTGTTCCGGTCGGCAGAGTCAAATTACTGACTTCTAAATACATGCCTTGATCCGACACATTACGCCCGCGGGCGCGACGAAAATGGCGGTTACGGTATTGAATCTGCACCGCGAGGTCGCGGGCGTGGCGGCGAGTATAGCGATGCTCGATGCTCATGGTTCACTCGTCAAACGGTCGGCTGTGATCGGTCGCGCCCAGAGGCGGCGCGGGTGGCGGCGATTGTAGTGAGTATCCGTGACGAGTGCGTGAACGCCGCTCAGACCGCTCAGATCAGACCGCGCACTCCATCCCTGACCAGCCGAATGAACGATTCGGCCAGCGTGCTATCGGCTGACCGCTAAAACGGTTGCAATCATAGGTTGCGTGTTCGCACGCAACGCGCTCCTGGTGTCGCCAAGTTTGCAAATATTGCCAAATCGTCGCCGCGAAAAATTCCGCATCTTCACGCAAAAAATCGAAACGAAATAAGCGCATGTAATGATCCAAAATTGTTTCAGCATGTTTTGTCGCAAATTCTTGCTCCGATAACACACTATCAAGTAGTAAGCGTTCTTTGGTCTGTGGTGTGGTTGCCAAGTCTTCGAAAAACCCCTGGCCAATCCGAATCAATTCGCTCATATCCATTGTGCTCCTATAGAAATTTAATGCTTCACGCCGCAATAATTTATAGAACAGGCGCATGACGAATGTGTGACGATGGGCGCAATTCGACAATTAGCGCGTTGTTATTGCAGTTAAAGCAAAAAATAGGCCAATATCGAGGCGCAAAAGAGGAGTTTAGGACAAACAGCGCAGCACGCATCGATGACGGCTGCAACAGTTGAGAACAACCGCCATATTGCGCTATCATAACTTTACCGCTTACACATGGCTGGCGTAGCTCAGTTGGTAGAGCAGCTGATTTGTAATCAGCAGGTCGGGGGTTCGAATCCGTCCGCCAGCTCCAAACAAAACAAAAGGTTAGCCGACAACGCTAACCTTTTTTCTTTGCTAAAACAGTCTCAGGGTAACTTTTGGTAGTGCCCCAATCCAAAGGATGTGTTCAATTTAGCCATTGGCTCAACTGAATCCTACGAATCAAGGCACTACCCAACAAGAACTGACGACACACGCTAGTTATCATCGCCTGCCGCTTCCACTACGACGGCTGAGAATCTGAAAACCACGGCAGGTCATAAAGCGCACGATCCAGACTGGTCGCGCCGCGTTGCCCGACAATCCGCGCTGCAAAAGCCTGAGCGCGTTCCAGCATCATCGTCACTGACCAGCCGCGCATCAGCCCCAACACCACCACTGCCGCGAACGCATCCCCCGCGCCCACCGTATCGACCACTTCCAGTGCTGCTGTCGGCATCACAGTGACCGGTGCGGCATTCGGCATTACAGCGAATGCGCCCGCAGCACCCAGCGTCACAATCAGCCCAGACAACGCATGGCGCTCTAAAAACTGTTGTGCCAGCGCGATGGTTGCATCCGCCTGTTCGGTTGTTGCGGCATCGGACAACTGCATCAGCTCATCACGATTGAGTTTGACCCAATCGGCATCCGTCACCAGCTCACGGGTTTGGTCGAGCGACCACCAGGGATCACGCAAATTCACATCCAAAAATATGACATCCGGCCCGCTGCCTTTGAGCGCATCAAGCGTCGCCGCTGACACCGGCCCGCGTCGCGCTAGTGTGCCGTGATAAAGCACACCACCTGAGATCATGTCCTCGGGCACACGCACATAGTCATAGGCGCAGTCGGGCACGATGTCATAACGCGGCTCACCAGCGTGCAAACTCACCTGCACCGCGCCGGTCGGATGTGCCGGATCAGTTTGCAAATCGGCGGTTGCTAACCCCCAAGCTGTCATCGTAGCGCGAATCTGCGCACCAGCCGCATCCGCGCCCACTGCACTAATAAAGCGCGGCGCGGCACCAAAAGCCGCCAAATGCCACGCAACATTAAAGGGCGCACCGCCGAGCACCTGACGCCCATCGGGGAAGTGATCGAACAGCACCTCACCAAAAACCTGCACACGCGATAGCCTTCCCATACAAAAAACCCTTTGTGTTCTTTGCGCACTTTGCGGTTCAATTTACAGTTCAAAGCAGATCAGGCCGAAAATGCGCCACACCCTCCAGAATCCCCGCCGCATAATTGCCATTGAGTCCGCGCCAGCCGCCCTGCGCACAATAAAGCTAGATCGCACAACCCCAGCACCGCCGACTGCACCTGCGCCATCTCGCGCACTTCCCACCGCATAATCCGCAATCGCCGCCGCAATCAGCATCTGATGGCGTCCGGTCACATACGCCAGCGTCTAAGAGGCTGTCTAGAAACTGGCAAATCAGTTTTTTCTAGCCAGCGGCTAATTTATAGCGAACTTGATTATTGCAAATTTGGCGAAGCAACAATCGACTAGACGCTAAGTAAACTTGAGACTCACTAGAGGTTGGCTTACGCTCATAATCTTTACTCAATCGGCGCGAGCGTCCAAGCCAAGCGAATGTTCTTTCAACGACCCAGCGACGTGGCAAGACATGAAAACCTTTGCGACCAGTTTGTTTCCGAACAAGAGTGAGCGTACAGGCAAACTGCTTAAATACCCATTCAATCAGTTCTGCTCCGGCGTAGGCGCCATCCGTCCAAATAATTTTGACGGATTGAAGGAGTAAAAATAAGCGTGCGATGACTTCGCGTGCGGCGGTACCATCAAAGATATTGGCGGCATGCACGCACACGACAAGCACGCAACCCATTGTATCTACAACGATATGCCGCTTGCGGCCTTTGACTAACTTACCGCCGTCGAACCC
>NZ_FNOW01000012.1 GCF_900107145.1 Allochromatium warmingii
GGGCCGCATAATGTGTTGGGATTGGAAGTTAATGAGTTTGCGGCGGAATTGGCGCGGGTGACGGTGTGGATTGGGGATATTCAGTGGTGTCGGCGCAATAAATATGAACCGGCAATGAATCCAATTTTGCGTCCGTTAGAGGGGATTGCGCATCGGGATGCGTTATTGAATGCGGATGGGAGTGAGGCCGAATGGCCGCCAGCGGATGTGATTGTCGGGAATCCGCCGTTTTTGGGTGGCAGTAAAAAGCGTCGAGCGTTGGGAGATGCGGTCTTTGAGCGGTTGGAGCGCGTGTATTCGGGGCGCGTTCCAGCGGGTGCGGATTTGGTGTGTTATTGGTTTGAAAAAGCACGAGCGCAGATTGAATCGGGTCAGGCTCAGGCGGCGGGATTGGTGGCAACTAATTCGATTCGTCAGCCAACTAATCGACCTGTACTTGATCGAATTAACCAAAGCACCCAGATTTTTCACGCATGGAGCGATGAACCTTGGATTAACGAAGGCGCTGCTGTTCGCGTATCGTTAATTGTATTTGGCAATGTAAATGCTGGCAAAAATTTTCTAAATGGTAAATCTGTAACTGGAATCAATAGTGATTTAACTGATAAAGCTGTAAGTAGTTCTGGCGCTGAATTAGATTTCACTAAAGCTGTTCGGCTCATTGAAAATAAAATTGCTTTTCAAGGTACGAAAAAATATGGTGATTTTGATATTTCTGGTGATTTAGCGCGTTCGTGGTTAAAAGAACCAAATCCGAACGGATGCAGGAATAGTGATGTTGTCAAACCTTGGCTAAACGGCAGAAGCGTAACCGGACGATCAAGTGATACTTGGATTATTGATTTTGGTACAAATCTACCTGAAGAACAGGCAGCTTTGTATGAACTACCATTTGAGTACATTTCAAAAAATGTAAAACCTTATCGAGATACCGTTAGACGTGAAAAAACTCGTGCGCGTTGGTGGATTCACGAAGAGCCACGTTCAGGTTTACGAAATGCGATTAAAGATATTAAGCGAGCGATTGCAACGCCAATGACGGCTAAACATAGAATGTTTTTATGGTTAGACACCTGCATTCTTCCCGATCAACAGCTTATAATTATCGCCCGCTCTGACGACACAACCTTTGGCATTTTGCATTCACGTTTTCACGAACTCTGGTCATTGCGTCTCTGCACTTGGCTGGGAAAAGGAAATGATCCACGCTACACCCCAACCACAACCTTTGAAACCTTCCCCTTTCCCGCTGGCCTCACCCCAGCCGATACTAAACACGGCACCGAAACCCTCGACAGCGGAGCTATTAGCCCAATCGTCGCTGATGAATTAAAAGAACGCGCCCGCGCTATTGCCAACGCTGCCCATCAACTCAATACACTCCGCAATAACTGGCTCAATCCAAAAGAATGGGTTGATTGGGTCATTACCCCAGAAGAACAACAAGCTGGATTTCCTAGCCGCCCCATTGCCAAACCCGGCCATGAAACCGCATTAAAACAACGCACCCTCACCAATTTATACAATAAACCACCCGCCTGGCTAATCAACGCCCATTGCGTCCTTGATATTGCCGTCGCACAAGCTTACGGCTGGGAAGATTGCACACACGAATTACCAGACGACGTGATATTACAACGGCTGTTGGCGTTGAATTTGGCGCGTAATGCGTAGGGTACTAAAATAAATTGATAACTGGAGGTTGAAAATTATTCGATGCGCGTTGCTTTATCTCTCGATCAACATGCTTTAGCCGAATTTTGCGAGCGGCATTATATCCGTCGCTTGTCGCTGTTTGGTTCGCAGTTAACTGGATTCGCTCGACCTGATAGCGATATTGATTTATTAGTTGAGTTCGATCCTGAGCATATTCTAGGACTGCTGCGTTTAGCGGGGATGGAAGCGGAATTATCGGAAATGCTTGGCGGATGTCCGGTTGATTTACGCACACCGCACGATCTATCACGCCATTTTCGTGATGAAGTATTGCAAACTGCTGAGGTTCAATATGCACGATAAAGATCGCATTCGCTTTTTGCATATGATTGAAGCAGCGGAGGATGTACGTCAATTTATCGAAGGACGCCAGCGTTCAGAATTGGATAGCAACCGAATGCTGTTGTTTGCGCTAGTACGCGCTATTGAAATCATTGGTGAAGCTTTCTGGTCACGAAGCTCCAGCTTCGTGACCCGCAGCTAATTAAAGACATGACGAAGCTGGAGCTTCGTTACGACAAAGGTGCTGATGGATATAAGATTATTCAGAGATTTCGTTTACACGGATAAACAGTAAAATGTTGCAATGCGTAAATTTAGATTGCTCAAGGTGATTCATGGCAATCAGTTAGTGGTGATTTGTTCGGGACAGCATCTATAGATTGATGAGAATACGCTTGTTGTGTGTACAGCGTACCCTAAGAAAAATAGCGTAAAATAACGGTTGCATTCGGTGCAGATTCGCGTATGGTGACGGGTCATACACCACGCGCCATCCGGTCGGCGCGGCCTGTCTCTCGGTTGATCTCCCGCCAATGGTTCACCCGTCACGACTCTTACGTACCCTACGCCTAGACCGGCCCAGACGCTGATTCCTGGGTAGGCCGACCCAGGAGCTTTCATGTCGTTTTCCGCGCTCGGCCTCTCGGCCGAACTGCTGCGTGCTATCGCGGCGCAGGGCTATACCCAGCCGACGCCGATCCAATCTCAAGCTATTCCCGCTGTTCTGTCCCGCCGCGATGTGCTCGCTGCCGCCCAAACCGGCACCGGCAAAACTGCTGCGTTTACGCTGCCGATGTTGCAGCGGTTGAGTCAGTCTGATGCGCGGCACCGCGCTCCCCGCGCATTGGTGTTGACGCCGACTCGTGAACTCGCGGCTCAGGTGGGCGAGAGTGTCAGTACCTATGGTCAGCATCTGCCCCTAAAAGCGCTGCAAATTTTCGGCGGGGTTGGGCTGGGGCCGCAGACCACTGCGCTCAGACGCGGTGTTGATATTCTGGTCGCCACGCCGGGCCGCTTGCTCGATCATGTGTCACAGGGCAACGTCGATCTGTCCAAAATCGAATTTTTCGTGCTCGATGAAGCGGATCGAATGCTGGATATGGGTTTTATCCATGATATTCGGCGCGTCCTTAAATTGCTGCCTGCCGCTCGTCAAAATCTGTTGTTCTCCGCGACCTATTCCCGCGAGATCGAGCAACTCGCCGTCGGTTTACTGCGTAATCCGTTGCGGATCGACGTTGCGCCGCGCAATACCGCCGCCGAGACTGTGACGCAAATCGTGCATCCGGTGGCACGCGATGCCAAGCGTTCGCTGCTGTCGCATCTGATTTTGAACGGCGATTGGCAGCAGGTGCTGATTTTCACCCGCACCAAGCATGGCGCAAATCGACTCGCTGAACAGCTTGAGCGCGATGGCATCACGGCGGCGGCGATCCACGGTAACAAGAGTCAGGGTGCGCGTACACGGGCACTGGCTGAGTTCAAAAGCGGTGCATTACGGGCGCTGGTGGCGACGGATATTGCCGCACGCGGTCTGGATATCGACCGCTTGCCGCATGTTGTCAACTTTGAGTTGCCGAATGTGCCAGAAGATTATGTGCATCGCATCGGCCGCACCGGTCGCGCTGGCGCAGATGGCACCGCTGTTTCGCTGATTAGCCCCGATGAGCGCGGTTTATTGGCAGGCATCGAGCGGTTACTCGGACGGCGCATCGACGTACAGCGCATCGACGGCTTTGCCGAACGCGGCGCGACCGATGAAACCTTGCAAGCCGATGTGCGCCGACAATCGCCAGCACCGCGCAAGCATCATGCCCGTCCGCGTGCTGATGGACGTGAGCAAGGCAATCAACGTGCCCAGACCGCGCATCCACGCAGTCATGCCCGCAAGACGACCAACGGGCGCAGTCATGGCGGTGCCCGGCCACGCGCTACGGTCTGATTGCAGTCTGATACTGATTTGATTGGCACGACCAATTTTCGCGGAACGGCTTCGGCCCGACCGCATCTACTCCAGCCAGCGGGCGCATCGGCCGGCAGCGGAGTTCCTTTTAATCGATGCGCAGTTCCCCACGAGACGAGACTGATGAATATTTATGTTGGCAACCTGGCTTACAGCGTAACCCAAGACGATCTACGCGAGGCCTTTGGTGCCTACGGCAATGTCGAAAGCGCAAACCTTATCACCGATAAATTCACCGGTGATTCCAAAGGTTTTGCTTTTGTCGAAATGCCCAGCAATTCCGAGGCCGATGCGGCCATTAAGGGTCTGAATGAGACTCCGCTCAAGGGGCGTCCTCTGCGCGTCAATCAAGCCAAGCCGCGTTCGGATCGTCCGGCGCGCAGTGGCGGCGGCGCACGTTGGTAGTAGTCGTTCATTCCAGCGTTTAAATACGCTGGGACGACGCTAGAAAAACACCGCGCTCGCTGGATGGGATGACTCTCTCCAGCGGGTGCGGTGTTTTTTATGGTGCGGTAGTCAGCGCAAGCACGATTAAACGCCAATAATCGCTAAAAGCCCGAAGCCGTATTTTATTTACTCAATGTTATTTACTCAACAACTTGCGCATAATTCTGTCCGCGCACATTTTGCAATAAGGTCTCAACCTCGGTTGTCGAAACGCCGAGCATTGATAACGCCTCAGCGCCTAAACGCAAGCTGCTTTCAATCGCTTCAGGATACGCTCGCGTTGCTCCCGCCCGCATTAAACTGCCACAGGCATCGAGATCACGCGCCCGCGCAATCACCGGAACGTGATTATACGCTTGGCGAATATGCGACACCGCCCGCAATGCGGTTGGCCCGTGGTCAATGGTTAAAATCACTAACACTGCGCTTTCTACATGCGCTGCCATCAATAATTCCATATCGCCAATATCTCCATAATATACCGGTCGCCCATCGCGCACCCCTTGCTCAACATGCGCTGGATTGGTGTCAAAGGCGATAAATGGAATTTGATTCACTTCTAGTAGGGTCGCAATTGTATGCCCAACGCGCCCATAACCGCCGATAACCACGCGATCTTTTGGCGACACTCCCGTTGTCGTTAAATCAAACGATTGAATTGCACTCGGACGCCGCTCCAGCCGCCGTGCGACCTGATCGCCAATCCGCACTAAAATAGGCGTGAGCATCATGCTCACTGAAATCACACTGAGCGCAATGACAAAGGTTGCATCATCAATCAAGCCCAGTGTTTTCGCAAAGCCAAATAAAACAAAGCCAAATTCACCATTTTGCGCCAATAAAAACGCTACGCGCGTTGCCATACCGCGTGGCAAGCCGAATAACACAGCGATTACAAATAAGACACTGAGCTTAATCGCCAGAATAATCAGAACATGCTGCGCCAGTAACCACGGATGTGCAGCAATCGCTGGTAAATCAATTGACATTCCAACTGCAACAAAAAACAGGCTCATCAACAAGCCCTTAAATGGCTCAACATGCGCTTGCACTTGAAAACTAAAGCGCGTGGTTGACAGCAGCATTCCCATCATAAATGCGCCGAGCGCCATCGATAATCCAGCTTCGTGCATCGCCCAAGCTGCTAAAAAAACCGATAGCAATACGACCAAAGCAAAGGCTTCGCGGTTGTTTTGACGTAATAATCGATCTAATACAAATGGCACCACATAGCGTCCAGCAACTAATACCAAGCCAACCAGTACGATGATCTGTAACACCTGTTGACTCAAAGCAACTGATTCACTGGTGCGCCCGAGATCGGACATCAGCGGTACAATAGCCAGCAGTGGAACAACGGCTAAATCTTGCATTAACAATACGGCAAATGCGGTCGTACCGTGGCGGGTGCTTAAATCGCCGCGTTCGTGTAAAAGCTGCATTACCAATGCAGTTGAAGACAGTGCCAACGTCAATCCCATCAATAGTGCCACTGGCCAAGATGGGGAATAAAACGATAGATAAAAAGCAATAAATAATCCTGAAAGCAGAATTTGCACCGTGCCGAGTCCAAATACCTCGCGGCGCAATGCCCAGAGCCGTTTTGGTTGCATCTCCAGCCCGATCATAAACAGCAGCAATACCACCCCAAGTTCAGTGAAATTGCGCACCGCATCAACATGCGCGGTGACATAAGGGCCGGGCGAATGCGGCCCGACCGCAATTCCGGCGACCAATAGGCCCAGAATCGAGCCAAGCCCCAAATGCTTAAACAGCGTCACCGAGAGCGCGGCAGCGGTCAGGAGCACAATAGCGGACACGATAAAACTATGCAGTTCCACGGAACATCAATCCTCGCTTACAGCAAAATGTTGACAGGGTTCAGGCGGCACACAGCGGCTACGACACAATAATTATGCGCCAAAATGCCTACCGCGCCCCTAGATCGGCTGTGTGCCATAGTTTAACCTTAGCAGCGTTCTACAAACGCTGTCACGCAAGGTGAGAATTGATTTTCACCACCCTGCACGTTATCAAGCGATTCCGAGGTCTGGCATGGATGAATTATCGACCACGTACAACACCGATATTCCGAGCACCGATGCTTGGGATACTGAAACCCGTTTTCATGCGCTATTTGAGCAAATTCAAGCGATTTCAGTGCAGGGTTATGACTGTAATCGTCGGCTAATTTATTGGAATGCGGCAAGCACCGCGCTTTATGGCTATTGCGCTGAAGAAGCACTTGGGCGTCAGCTTGAAGATCTGATTATTCCAGACTCCATGCGTGAAACACTGATCACCGGTGTGAATGCTTGGGTTGCAGGTGGGCCGCCGATTCCAGCCGGTGAATTAACACTTAAACGTGCTGATGGTTCGCCGGTGCGGGTTTTTTCGAGCCATGTCATGTTACGTGGCCCAGATGGTCAAGCGCAAATGTATTGCGTTGATATTGATCTCACCGAACGCCAGCGCATTCAAGACGAATTAGAAACCTATCGCTCTCATCTTGAAGATTTAGTTGCGGAACGCACCACGCAATTATCCGAAGCTCGCGCTCAAGCCGAAGCGGCGAATCAAGCTAAAAGCGCATTTTTGGCCAATATGAGCCATGAAATTCGCACACCGTTGAATGCCATTCTTGGGCTGACCTATCTGTTAATCCGCGATCAATCAGCATCGCCAAAATCCCGCGATATTTTGACTAAAATTGAACATTCGGCCAATCATTTGCTCTCGATTATCAATGATATTCTGGATGTTTCAAAAATCGAGGCGGGTAAATTTACCCTGCACGCTCAGGATTTCCCAACTCAAGATTTATTTGAACAACTTGATTCATTAATATTAGGACAAATTCGCACTAAAGGGTTACATTTTAGTCGGCAAACTGCGAATTTACCGCCGGTGCTGCATGGCGATCAGGCTTGTTTACGACAGGCGTTGCTGAATTATCTCTCAAACGCGATTAAATTCACGCGGGCTGGTGAAGTGAAGCTCGTCGCCGAGGTGCTTGACGAAACACCGACAGATGTTTTAATTCGGTTTGAAGTCTTTGATACTGGATTGGGCATTGCGCCGACCGATCTAGCGCGTTTATTTCAGCCATTTTCGCAAGTTGATTACTCGACAACACGCCAGTTTGAAGGCACTGGCTTAGGGCTGGTCATTACCCAGCGCCTCGCGCAGCTTATGGGGGGCGAAACGGGCGCCGAAAGTCAGCTTGGGCGGGGGAGTCGTTTTTGGATTACTGTACGGTTGGGCAAAAGTTTAAATACAGATGCGCTCGCGTCATTGCCCACGGCACCGGAAGCGGCGACCGAACAGCGGCTCCGCGAGACCTTTGCTGGAGCGCGAATTTTGGTTGCTGAAGATAATGAAATCAATCAAGAAGTCATCCGTAATTTGCTCGAACTCGCTGGATTGCAGGTCGATTTAGCTATTTCAGGTGAACATGCAATTGCACTGGCCTGTCGTGCGCAGTATGACCTGATTTTAATGGATATTCAGATGCCAAAACTTGATGGCGTACAGGCGACACGTCAATTACGTGCGCGTCATGATTGGTCGCCTTGCCCGATTTTAGCTATGACTGCGAATGTATTTGCAGAGGAGCGGCAGATTTATCTCGATGCCGGCATGGATGACCATATTCCTAAGCCAGTTGATCCGCCACATTTATATGCCATGCTGTTGAAATGGTTAGCACGCAGACCAGCAGCGAATACAGTTGCAGCCGCTTTAACAATAAAAACCGAATCTAAATCAGCTCCTGCACGGATTGAACGCCTGCGTGCATGTGCTGGGGTCGATCTTGAGTTTGGCTTGCGTATGGTGCGTGGTGACCTGAATATCTATATGCGGATTCTCGATAAGTATGTCTGCAATCATAGTACGGATTTACCACAATTACGCCAATTGCTCGACATAGCTGATTATAGCGCCGCGCATCAGATAGCACATACGCTCAAAGGTGCAGCTGGTACATTGGGATTGACGCAGATACAAACACTGATGGCGGAATTGATTGAGGGGATACGCGCTCATCAATCCCCAGCAGATTTAAAGCAAATGTTACTAAAAGCGGAATTAGCGCAAACTGAGTTGCTGGATTGTTTGGCGGATGATAGGGAGAAATAATGCGGCTTCGTAGCAGTAGGGTACGCACTGCGTACCCTACTTTGAAAAACTTTGAAAAACCTCATAATGCCTTGCGTATCCGCGCTGCTCGTGCGCTTGGCTCAGGATGGGTCGCAACCATCTGCGTGACAAAATTCGAGCCTTGACCACTCATAGTCGCCAGCTTTTCTAATGCGGTTGCCGCTCCGACTGGATTTCCGCCATTCTGTTTTAATGTCAATAAACCAAAATCATCAGCTTCGCGCTCATTGGCTTGCGAGAACTGCGCGTTAATCACTTTTTCGACTAAATCACCGAGTTGCGATGCTGTTAAAGCAGCAATGGTACCGCCCGCTGTGCTTTGTACAATTTTGCGTCCAGCTTGCGTCAAGAGCGCCGCCCGCATCCGTTGTGCGGTATGGCCTTTAGCAACATGCCCCATTTCATGGCCGATAATAAATAGCAGTTCATCGTCATTCATGGAATCCATCAATTTTGAATAAATGCGAATTGTGCCATCGGCCATCGCAAAGGCATTGATTTCGTTTTTCATGTACACCTTAATATCGAGGGGTACACCATTCACGCTTTTCAGATTTTTTGCCAGCTTATTGACGCGCTTTTGATAGGCGCTATTGGCTGAAGCGAGTGTATTTTCTTGATCCAGTGCCTGTGCTGCTGCTTGTGCTTTTTGCATCATCTGGGCATCGGTAATGGATGCTGCTTCCAGCAATGCTAAACCACCGCTCATTGCGGTACGGTCTGGCATGGTATTACAGCCTGTTAATTGAATCGCGGCGAGACTTAACGCGATAACACGCACATATTTCCAGCCTATCGCTTGCATTAGCCCGTCCTCTTTATATTGAATGCGCATGATGGATGATGAATTGGCGCGAATGCGTTCGCGCACTGTTGGCGATTCGCCATCCCTGGCAGGCTCGACTCGTTGAACTCAGAACTCAGGCGGCATTCTGCGTCGCAGCGGGCTTCGTCGTGCTCGATGCGCTCTCGCTTTTCGCGCTATCGGATTTGGTCGCCGAGTCTTTTTTCTCGCCACTACTGCTATCGTGTAGATTTTTCTTTTTATCACCAGATTTCTTAAAATCGGTTTCGTACCAACCGCCGCCTTTGAGGCGAAAACCCGCCGCTGAAATTTGCTTTTTGAGCGTCGGTTGACTGCATTCTGGGCAATCAATCAGCGGTGCATCGCTGATTTTTTGCATGACCTCCAATGCATGTCCACAGTGTTCACAACGGTATTCATAGATCGGCATGGCATAATTCCTCGCATTTGACTCAATGATTGATGACTGGATTGATCTTGACACGCGAACAGCAGCGACTCAGCTAGTGGAGCCGGGGCGCTAACGTCAAATCCGGTTGCGGGCGCGGCTCAGATTGGCGTTAATGGGCGAACTCAGATTGTCCAAATAGGTACCCAATGTCTGCAAGCTCTTCGCGCTCGATTCTGATAACCGGCTGTTCCAGCGGGATCGGCCAGTATTGTGCGCATCATCTCGCGCAGCGTGGCTGGCAGGTGATCGCCTCAGCGCGGCAACCGGACGCTGTGGCGCGTCTGGCCGGCGATGGGCTACACGCCGTGCAACTCGATCTGGATGCGCCAGAAAGCATCAGCGCGGCACTGGCGCAGACGTTGGAGCTGACCGGCGGACGGCTTGATGCGCTGTTTAACAATGGCGCTTACGGTCAGCCGGGCGCGGTTGAGGATCTGAGCCGAGCGGCATTGCGGGCGCAACTGGAAACGAATTTGCTTGGCTGGCATGACCTGACCTGCCGCGTGATTCCGCTGATGCGCCGTCAAGGACACGGACGCATTGTGCAAAATAGCTCGGTGCTGGGATTCGTGCCGCTGCCCTATCGCGGCGCGTATGTGGCCAGCAAATATGCGCTCGAAGGGCTGACAGATACGCTGCGGCTGGAACTCTACGGCTCAGGGATTTCGGTTTCGTTGATCGAGCCGGGGCCGATTCAGAGCCGCTTTCGTGATAATGCCCACCGCGCTTTTCGGGCGCAGATTGTGCCGGAGCACAGTGTTCACCGCGACGCCTATCAGCGGGCTGAAGCGCGGCTGACCAAAGCTGGCCCGGCGCAACCCTTTACGCTGGGGCCGGAAGCGGTCTATGCCAAGCTGATTCATGCGCTCGAAAGCCCGCGCCCGCAAGCGCGGTATTATGTCACCTTCCCCACGCACCTGCTCGGCACGCTCAAGCGGCTGCTGCCAACCAGCGGGCTGGATTGGGTGCTACGGCGCGTGTCACGCGGCGGTGAAGGTTGAGAACTCAAATAACATGTGAATCCTGCGAACGCTTCCACGCTCAGAACTCGTCAAGCCAATCAAGCCAATCAAGAGAATTGAATGCCCTATGAAACGCGATAACACTCTGACCCGTGCGACCATCGGCCTGTTGATAGCGAGCCTGACTTACAGCCTGACGGTCGCGGCGGTGCCCGCTGAAACTCGACCAAACTTGGAGTTCAAAGCGCCGATGACGGGCGCACTCGAACTGGCGCAGTCGGATGCCGATTCGCTGGAACGGGCGTTGAAGTTACTGGAATCTCGCGCCGAATCGCGCAACACCGCGCCGACAACGCCCGCGCCCGCGCCGATCAGTGAACCAGCTCCGCCGCTGGCTGCACCACCTCAACCAGCCCGGCGTTTAGAGACCGAGAATGCGGTGTCGGCACCGGCGCTGGCTCCAACTCCCGCCGTCGCGCCCGTGACGCCGATCCTGCCCGCCGCGCCAGTTGCGCCGACTCCAGTTCCAGCGCCATTGCCGACGCCCGCGAGTACACCTGAGACGAGCATTCCGGCGGCTCCGCGTTCACCGATTCCTAATGCTGTTGAGCCGAAGCCGACTACACCCGAAGCGCCGCCCGCTGTACCAAGACCAGCAGTAGAAAAACCGCACGCATCGACGACCACATCGCGCCGTGCTGACCCGCCGCCAGCGACTCCCACCGCCGCGACCACCAGTAGCCGCTGGCAGGTGCAGTTGTTAGCCGGGCGCGTGTTAGCGCGTGTGGAACAGGATCAGGATGATTTGCTTCGGTTTCACGGCGAACACTTCAATAACGTGAAGTTGGCGATTACGCCGGTGCGTGATGGCGGGCCGTATCGGTTACGGGCGCATGATTGGGCGAATCGCGCCGAAGCGCAGGCCTGGTGTCAGCGAGTGCAGAAAGCGACCGGCTTGCAGTGTCAAGTTGTGCCGCCGGAGGCAGCTCCCGCTGCGCGACAGTAAGCGCCTCAAGCAGTCTGTGAATCGTGCGTCATCAGTTTGACGCACGATTCGGTTATTCAGCGCATCACCAGCGCACAGAGTAGCAGCGTCAACAGTTCGGTCAGCTCGACCAATGCCCCGGCCGTATCGCCGGTAAACCCAGCGAGTCGGTCAAGCATGGCGCGGCGCGTCTGCCAGTAGAGCGCGAGCGCGGCAAGACTCAGCATCAGCCCAATCCAGCCGCCGAACACGAGCATCGCGCTTCCAGCGGCAAGTACGCTCACCCATGCCGCCCGTCGTGGCAGATAATGAAATTGATCGGCAGCGAGACCCTGTGTCCGCGCATAGGGTGTGGTCAACAGCAATAACGGCACTTGCGCCCGCGCCAACATCGGAATCAGGCACAGCGGCCAGAGTGTTCCGGTCAACAGCAGTGCTTTGAGCGCCGCCCATTTTCCGAGCAACGTCAGCACGATCACCGTGACCGCCGCCGGGCCGCTGCGCGGGTCTTTCATAATGTCTAGCGTGCGTTCGCGACTGCCGAGGCCGCCGATCCAAGCATCGGCGCTGTCGGCCAGCCCGTCGAGATGCAGCGCCCCACTCGACCAGACCCACACCAGCAAGACCAGTGCCGCTGCGACATCGGGCGGAGCAGTAGCGCGTACCAGCACGAAGGCGACGAGTGTCGCCACTGCGCCCATCAGCAGGCCGATGACCGGGTACCAGGGAACGGAGCGTCCAGTTTCCGATGGTTGCGTTGGGCCGGGGTCAGGAACAGGCAAGCGGCTGAGAAAGCGACCGGCGATATAGAGGGGGCGTAAGGCTGACATGCGCTGCTGATTTAATCCTAACTAAATGATATAAATACATTTTTTAATAAAGTGTACATGCCGCATCCCATGACCGCTCATCCCTTCGCTGGTTCCGAATTGACCGCCGGACTCAACATCTATCTCGTCGGCGGTGCAGTGCGCGATCACCTACTCGGGCGCAGCACCGACGAATATGATTATGTCGTCGTCGGCGCTTGCGCTGATGACCTGTTAGCGCGTGGCTTTCGTCCAGTTGGCAAGGAGTTTCCGGTTTTTCTCCATCCCGAAACTCAAGACGAATACGCCCTTGCCCGCACCGAGCGCAAAACCGCCCCCGGCTATCACGGTTTTCAGATTCACGCTGACCCGAGCGTCACGCTCGAAGCGGATTTGCGCCGACGCGATCTCTCCATTAACGCGATGGCGATGGATCGCAGCGGACAGATCATCGACCCCTATGGCGGCCGCGCCGATCTGGAAGCACGCAGATTGCGGCATGTTTCAGCCGCATTTGCCGAAGATCCGGTGCGGATTCTGCGGCTGGCGCGATTTGCCGCCCGCTTTGCGCCCTGGGGATTTCAGGTTGCACCAGAAACGCAGGCGCTGATGCGCGAGATGGTCGCCGCCGGTGAAGTCGATGCGCTGGTGCCGGAGCGGGTGTGGCAGGAACTGGCCCGCGCCCTCGGTGAAGCCCAGCCCTCGCGCTTTTTTAGCGTGTTGCGCGAGTGTGGCGCACTGGCGCGACTGTTGCCGGAAGTCGAGCGGTTGTGGGGCGTGCCGCAAACCCAGACCTGGCATCCTGAAATCGACACCGGCGTTCATGCGATGCTGGTGCTCGACATGGCGGCGCGGCTCTCGACTGAGCTAGAGGTACAGTTCGCCGCGCTCTGTCACGATCTGGGAAAAGGCACCACCCCGCCCGACATTCTGCCCAGTCATCATGGTCACGAAGCACGCGGCCTGCCGTTGGTTGAGGCGGTGTGCGAGCGGCTGCGCGTGCCCGCGCGCTGTCGTGATCTCGCACGCTTAGTGACTGCTGAACACGGTCGGATTCACAAATTCGACGAACTCCGCGCCAGCACCATACTCGATGTGTTGGAACGCTGCGACGCACTGCGGCGTCCCGAACGCTTCGCGCACCTGTTGACGGCGTGCGAAGCTGATTTTCGCGGACGCGGCGGCTATGCCGAACGCAGCTATCCACAAGCCGAACGCTGGCGACAGGTGCTGCACGCAGTCGCGGCAGTCGATGCCGGAGCCATTGCCCGCGCTGAACCCGAACCGCGCTTGATTCCACAACGGTTACGGGCCGCTCGCTTGCGAGCGATTAAAACGCTTGTGTCCGATAGCGAATCCGGGCGCGATTTATAAGCGCACCGTATGATGTTCCGGCGTATAGCCTTGCGCACGATACGCGCGAAATCGCTCGCGTCCAGCTTGAAGAATGGCCGGATTATTATCGACGAGATCGCACAGCCGCTCAAATCGGTCAATGCCCGGCGGTAATTCACGTCCGAGATTGACGAGCACACTACAATGATGCGTCGATTCAGCATCGGCGCTAATTAAAATCGGCGTCAACTGCGCATCGACTTGACCAATTAACCCGTGCGGCAAAAAACTCTCTTGCTTAAATGTCCAGAGCAAGCGGTCGCAATGCCGCGCTTCTTCTGGATCAGGACAGAGAATCAATGCTCGCAAAGATTGCGCACAAATCCGCTCAACGAGCCGACAGACGAGAAGAAACCGATCTCCGCGACTGTCGGATTCAAGGCTATAAAAATCAAGCCGCGTCATAAACCGTGATTAAAAGCCATCGGTTGAAGTGAATAACCCAACGCGCAAGTCTTTCGCGGTATAAATGGTGCGCCCATCGACCTGCACCACGCCATCGCCAATGCCCAATACCAGCTTGCGGCTAATTACGCGCTTCATGTCAATGTGATAGGTGACTTTATGCGCATTCGGCAAGACTTGGCCGGTGAATTTGACCTCACCGACACCCAATGCGCGGCCATGTCCGGGATTGCCAATCCAGCCGAGATAAAAGCCGACCATCTGCCAGAGCGCATCTAAACCGAGACAGCCTGGCATCACCGGATCGCCCGGAAAATGACAGGCAAAAAACCACAGATCGGGGTTAATGTCCAATTCGGCGAGAATTTCGCCCTTGCCATTAGCACCGCCAAAATTGGCAATGCGCACGATGCGATCCATCATCAGCATATTAGGCACCGGTAATTGTGCATTGCCGGGGCCGAACATTTCACCGCGCCCGCAGGCGAGTAATTCATCACGATTAAAGGAAGCTTCTTGATTCACAGGCGATCCTGATTTTGTTTAAGAAAGTGGGTGAATACATTATTTAAACCGCAAAGGCGCAAAAAACACAAAAATTTTTTATTAAAAAATAAAATTAACTTTGCGTTCTTTGCGCCTTTGCGGTTTAAAATTAAATCACACGCAGACGCTCGCGGATAAACGCGACGATGGTATCAAGCGGAATCAACTGCATCTCGCTATCGGTGCGGCCTTTATATTCAACCTGACCGTTATCGAGTGTTTGATCGCCAATCACAATGCGATGCGGAATACCGATCAATTCCATATCCGCAAACATCACGCCCGGCCGAGCATCGCGGTCATCCAGCAGCACATCAATGCCAGCGGCCTGGAGTTCGGCATAGAGCGTCTCGGTCGCCTCGCGCACGCGGTAGGATTTGCCGAGTTTCATCGGCAGCAATGCAACTTCAAAGGGCGCAAGCGGCGCAGGCCAGCAGATGCCGCGCTCGTCGTGGTGCTGCTCAATCGCCGCCGCGACCACCCGCGAGACACCGATGCCATAGCAGCCCATCGTCATCACCGTCGCTTTGCCGTCCTCGCCGAGCACGGTGGCTTTCATCGCCGCGCTATATTTGCGCCCAAGCTGGAAGATATGCCCAACCTCGATGCCCCGCGCCAGCGTCAGTGTACCCTGACCATCAGGGCTGGGATCGCCTTCGATCACATTGCGCAGATCGGCAACCTCGGGCAGCGGCAGATCACGCTCCCAGTTCAACCCGAACCAATGCTGACCGTCCTGATTGGCTCCGGCGCTAAAGTCGGCAGTGACCGCAACCGTGCGATCCACAATACACGGAATTGGCAGATCTTTCGGGCCAAGTGATCCCGGGCCAGCGCCGATGACGGCACGAATTTCGGCCTCAGTCGCCAGGCGCAGTGGCGTGGCAACTTGCGGCAGTTTTTGCGCTTTGATCGCGTTGAGTTCGTGATCGCCGCGTACCAGCAGTGCCACCAGCGGCGCGTCGCATTCAGCGGAGGCCGCGACTACCAGCGTTTTCACCGTGCGTTCAAGTGGCTGGCCGAATTGCTCGACCAGATCGGCAATGGTGCGGGCGTTCGGCGTGGCGACGAGTCGCGCCGTTTCGGTTGGGGTCGGGGCGTGCGCAGCTAGGGCGACCGCTTCGGCCAGCTCGACATTGGCGGCATAGTCGCTCGCGGTCGAGAAGGCGATGGCATCCTCGCCGGAGTTGGCCAAAACGTGAAATTCATGCGAACCACTGCCGCCGATGCTGCCGGTATCCGCACGCACGGCGCGGAAATCCAGCCCGCAGCGGGTGAAAATGCGGCAATAGGTCTCGTACATCCGCTGATAGGTTGCGGCAAGCGATTCCTGATCGAGATGAAACGAGTAGGCATCTTTCATCAGAAACTCACGCGCCCGCATCACGCCAAAACGCGGGCGGATTTCGTCGCGGAATTTGGTCTGAATTTGATAAAAATTGATCGGAAGTTGCTTGTAACTTTTCAGTTCGTTACGCGCCAGCTCGGTGATGATTTCTTCATGCGTCGGGCCGAAGCAAAATTCCCGCTGATGCCGGTCTTTTAAGCGCAACAACTCCGGGCCGTATTGCTCCCAGCGTCCCGATTCTTGCCACAATTCCGCCGGCTGCACGGCGGGCATCAACACTTCCAGCGCCCCAGCGCGATCCATTTCCTCGCGCACGATGCGCTCAACGCGGCGCAACACGCGCAGTCCCAGCGGCAACCAAGTGTAGAGGCCAGCGGCAAGTTTGCGGATGAGACCGGCGCGTAACATCAGCCGATGGCTGATGATCTCGGCGTCGGCTGGCGTCTCTTTGATCGTCTGGAGCGGAAACTCGGAAGTGCGCATCGGGATCGGAACTCTCGGCAAATAAAGCGCAACAGTCTATTGGGAGCGGGGTTGCGACACAACTTCCAGCTTCCAGCATTCAATATCACCATGATGGTCAGTTTACTCTTTAAGCTGGTAGCTTGAAGCTGATCGCTGCCCACTCACTCCACCCGCACCCGCACCCGCGCCGACGCCCCCCGCCCATCGACCACCACCAGCGTCATATAACCTGACCCCTTTGGTGTCCAATGCGTGTTGCGTGAAAACGGTTCGCGGGCAATCGGCTCAGAATCGGCAAACCAGGTAAACGGCGGTGTGCCGCCGCGTACTCTGAGCACCAGCGCAGTCGCCGAGCCGCCGCGTGTCAATCCCAGATCAATGCGGGCATTGGCGGGCGGATAGGCGATCTCTAGGGTGTCGGTCGCATCGGCCGTGCGATGCGCCGCTGGCACATGCCGCAGCATCTCCGGTAATTCCGCATGGCGCAGCGGGCGCACCCCGGGCGGCGGTGGTGGCAGCGGGGTGCGCGGCCCAAGCTGGGCGAACACGTCAATCAGCACCGGCGCGGCGGCGTCGATGCCCGCCAAGCCCGGGACGGGCGCACCGTCGGCCCGCCCCGTCCAGACACCCACCACCCAACGCCCATCAAAGCCGAGCGCCCAGGCATCGCGGTAGCCGTAAGAGGTGCCGGTTTTGAATGCGATCTGCGCAGCATTTGCGCGATCAGGAGCCGGCACACCCGCGAGAACCGAGCTGACCAGCCAGGCGGCGCGAGCATCGAGTACCGGACGCATCAGCGGATCAGCGGTCGCCGGTTCGCGTGTCGCACGCACTGCAATCGGCGCACCGCCACGCGCCAGCGCCGCATAGAGCTGTACCAGATCCGTCAAGTGAACGCCGATCCCTCCTAAACCAATCGCCAAGCCGGGCGCGGAGCCGTGCGGTAACACGGGTTGCACACCCGCTCGGCGCAGACGCGCCATCAATCGCGCTGGCCCGACGGCGTGCAGCAGACGCACGGCGGGGATATTGAGCGAAGCGTGCAGCGCGTGGCGTACCGAGACGGTGCCCTGAAAAGCACGGTCAAAATTACTCGGCGCATAGCCGTCAAAACCGCTCGGTCGATCCTCGATCAGGCTTTCAGGATGGGCAATGCCGTCCTCGAAAGCCAGACCGTAGATCAAGGGTTTGAGCGTCGAGCCGGGCGAGCGAATGGCGCGCGTCATATCCAGATGACCGCGCCGCGCTTCATCAAGCAGTGCCGGTGAGCCGACCGCCGCCCAGATCTCGCCGGTCGTGTGTTCCGCGACCAGCAGCGCCAGCGAGACGCGCTCACCGAGCGCAGCGGCGCGATCAGCAGCCAAGATTTCCAGTCGCTGTTGCAACTGGGCATCGAGCGTCAGATGCTGGCTGGCGCGTTCGGGATGCGCATGTTGCTGACGAGCGGTCAGATGCGCCGCTAACAGCGGCAGCGGGCGGCGCTGATGCGGGAGCGGCTCGCGGCGAGCGGCGGTCAATTCGAGTGCGTCGATGAGATCGGCGGCATGGAGACGCTGCAAGATCGCATCCCGAGCACGATGCAGCGCCTGCGGATTGCGGTCGGGGCGGCGTGTTTCGGGCGCTTGCGGCAGGGCAATCAACAGCGCCGATTCAGCGGCAGTCAGACGCTGCGGTTCGTGACCAAGCCACGCTAACGCGCCACTGCGCACGCCTTCAAGATTGCCGCCCTGCGGAATGAGATGGAGATAGGCGGTCAGAATCGCATTCTTGTCGAGCTGACGTTCGAGCGCCAGCGCCAGCCGGATTTGCTGCAATTTGCCGCCGAGGGTGCGGGTGGAGCGTCCGTCGAGTCGTCGCGCTACCTGCATGGTGAGGGTCGAGCCACCGGAAACGATGCGCCCGTCGCGAAGCCATTGCCAAGCGGCGCGGAGCAGGGCGAGCGGATCGACGCCAGAATGCTGATAAAAGCGTTGATCTTCGATGGCCAGCAAGCGCGTGAGATAACGCGGATCGACGGCATCCGGCGTGATTGGCAGTCGCCAGCGTCCATCAGTGACTGGAAAAGCACGCAGCAAGCGGCCATTGCGGTCGAGGCATTGCGCGGAGGTGGCAACGCGCAGATCGGGCAGCGGCGCGGTGTTGATCCAGTGCTCAAATCCCAGCCAGAAGCTGGCGCTCAGAATACAGGCAAGCAGCGGGAAGAAGATGCGGGGTTTCAAGGGGGCGGCTGTTGTCACAATACGCGATGTTTAGACGGCATCTAAATTCGCTGGCGCCGCAATCACCGCCGCCTCAGTCAGCACAAAATCACGAAACGCACTGGCCGCTGGTGATAGCCGCTTACCACGTCGATAGACCAGATACCACTGCCGCCGATCTGGGAACCCTTCAACATCGAGCGTCACCAACCGGCGCGTCTCCAACTCCAGCTCAATCGTGTGCAGCGAGACCACGCTCAATCCCAACCCCGAGCGCACCGCCTGTTTAACCGCTTCGTTGCGTGTCATCTGCATCCCGTGACGGATGGTCTGGCCGCGTTCGCTAAAAAATCGCTCCATCGCCTGCCGCGTGCCCGAGCCTTCTTCGCGCATCACAAAGGTCTCTTCCGCCAGTCGCGCCAGCGGAATAGTGCGCTCACCGGCCAGCGGATGATCCGGCGGCGCGATGATCACCAGCGGATTGTCCATAAAGGCTTCCGACTCGACCTCGACGTTGCGCGGCGGCACGCCCATCAGCACCAGATCGACCGAATTGCTATCGAGCATCTGCACCAAACTCTCACGATTCGTAACATCGAGGCGTAGCCCAATCTTCGGGTGGCGCTGCTGAAAAATCGCCAGCAGGCGCGGCGCAAAATAGTTCACGGTGCTGGCTACCGCGATCCGCAGACTGCCGCGACTCACCCCCTTGAGCGATTCGAGCACCTCTTGCATCTCGCGCAGGGATTGATTGATGAGCCGACTGGACTGAAACACCTCGCGTCCGGCTTCGGTGAGCACTACTTGTTTACCGAGCCGCTCAAACAGCGGCAATCCGATCTCGTCTTCCAGTTGCCGCACCTGCATCGAGGCGGCTGGCTGGCTGAGATGCAGCTCGGCAGCGGCGCGGGTGTAGCTATTGTGACGTGCGACCGCTTCGAAAACGCGCAGTTGGCGCAGTGAAAGATGCAGCATCAGCGGCTCACAGATCGTCGAATTGATGAAGGCATCTAGTATAAACTTAAGCTTATACTTGGCATAAAAAAGACTGAGTAGTAATTATGTTCGTTCTCCCGAATAATCTATCTCAGGTTTCGACCAGCGCACACCAGCGAGACGCTCAGGCGCTCACCTTGCCGGTCGATCCGGGCCGCATCCCAGAACTCAATCCAGAGGACGATCCAGAATGGCTAAGACCTACAGCGCGGGCGTAAAAGAGTACCGCGAGACCTATTGGATGCCCAACTACACCCCAAAAGACACGGACATCCTGGCCTGCTTCAAGATCACCCCGCAAGCTGGCGTACCGCGTGAAGAAGCGGCTGCCGCTGTCGCCGCCGAGTCCTCGACCGGTACTTGGACGACGGTGTGGACTGACCTGTTGACCGATCTGGATTATTACAAAGGTCGTGCTTACGCCATCGAAGACGTGCCGGGCGATGACACCTGCTTTTATGCCTTCATCGCCTACCCGATTGACCTGTTTGAAGAAGGCTCGGTCGTCAACGTCTTTACCTCGCTGGTCGGTAACGTGTTCGGCTTTAAGGCAGTGCGGGCGCTACGTTTGGAAGACGTGCGCTTCCCGATTGCCTATGTGATGACCTGCAACGGCCCGCCGCACGGCATTCAGGTCGAGCGCGACATTATGAACAAGTATGGGCGGCCGCTGCTCGGCTGCACCATCAAGCCCAAGCTGGGGCTGTCGGCGAAGAACTACGGGCGTGCCGTCTACGAATGTCTGCGCGGCGGTCTGGACTTCACCAAAGATGACGAGAACGTCAATTCACAGCCGTTCATGCGTTGGCGTCAACGCTTCGATTTTGTCATGGATGCCATCGACAAAGCCGAGCGCGAGACCGGCGAGCGCAAGGGTCATTATCTGAACGTGACCGCGCCGACGCCGGAAGAGATGTACAAGCGTGCTGAGTACGCCAAAGAAATCGGCGCACCGATCATCATGCACGACTACATCACCGGCGGTTTCTGCGCCAATACCGGTCTGGCGCAGTGGTGCCGTGACAACGGTGTGTTGCTGCACATTCACCGCGCCATGCACGCGGTTATGGATCGCAACCCGCATCACGGCATTCACTTCCGCGTGCTGACCAAGATTCTGCGCTTGTCGGGCGGCGATCATCTGCACACCGGCACGGTGGTCGGCAAGCTGGAAGGCGACCGCGCCTCAACGCTGGGCTGGATCGACCTGCTGCGCGAGTCTTACATCAAGGAAGATCGTTCACGCGGTCTCTTCTTCGATCAAGATTGGGGCGCGATGCCCGGTGCCTTCGCGGTTGCGTCCGGTGGTATTCACGTTTGGCACATGCCGGCGCTGGTCACGATCTTTGGGGATGATTCGGTGCTGCAATTCGGTGGCGGGACGCTCGGCCATCCGTGGGGCAATGCGGCGGGTGCGTGCGCGAATCGTGTCGCGCTGGAAGCCTGCGTCGAGGCCCGCAATCAGGGTATTGCCATCGAAAAAGAAGGTAAAGAGGTGCTGACTAAAGCCGCTGCATCCAGCCCTGAGCTGAAGATTGCGATGGAGACTTGGAAGGAAATCAAGTTCGAGTTCGACACCGTCGATAAGCTCGACGTGGCGCATAAGTAATACGGCGATTGTTGAGTTGTTGTTGAACCGCTAAGGCGCAAAGCACACAAAGTTTCATTTAATTAACTTTAATTGAATACAGGTGTGATGTGTATCAAGCGGTTCAGCAAAACGCGCCCTTTGCTTCTAGGATTTAATCGCTGAGGCTTAAAAAAGACGGTGCGTTCTTTGCGCCTGAGCGGTTCCAAAACTGTCGAGAGTACATGACCATGAGCGAAATGCAGGATTACAGTTCCAGCCTCGAAGATGTCAATAGCCGTAAATTCGAGACTTTTTCGTATTTGCCCGCAATGGATGCCGACCGCATTCGTAAGCAGGTTGAATACATTATCTCGAAGGGCTGGAATCCAGCCGTTGAGCACACTGAGCCGGAAAATGCCTTCGATCATTATTGGTATATGTGGAAGCTGCCGATGTTCGGCGAAACCGATATTGATACCGTGCTCAAAGAAGCTGAAGCCTGTCACAAAGCGCATCCGAATAATCATGTGCGGCTGATCGGCTTTGATAACTACGCCCAATCAAAGGGCGCAGAGATGGTGATCTATCGCGGTAAGCCGGTTTGAGTTGAGTGATCGTGCGGTCGGGCACGCATTGCGGACTCGATAGCACCCTTCATCGGCGGCTTTAAGCACAAGCCCCTGCTTCCTCATCGAAGGGGCAGGGGTTTTTATTTTGTCTGGATTTCAAGCCGTGCGAGCGGCTTTTATCGCGCACTCTGCAAGAGGTTCGCTTCCATGTCAGACATCGACCGGAATCAATTCCTGATTAACCAGCAGCCCTATTATCGTCCGGTGAGCAATGAGGTGGCACTCTATGAAGCCGCCTATGCCGCCCGGATGCCAGTGATGCTTAAGGGGCCGACTGGCTGTGGTAAAACGCGCTTTGTTGAATATATGGCGTGGAAACTCGGCAAGCCACTGATTACGGTGGCCTGTAATGAGGATATGACCGCTTCGGATTTAGTCGGGCGCTTTTTGCTCGACATCAATGGGACAAAATGGCAAGACGGCCCCTTAACGGTTGCGGCGCGAATTGGTGCGATTTGCTATTTAGATGAAGTGGTCGAAGCGCGTCAAGATACGACGGTGGTGATTCATCCCTTGACCGATCATCGGCGCAATTTGCCGCTGGAAAAAAAAGGCGAATTGGTCACGGCCCATCCTGATTTCCAAATCGTGATTTCGTATAACCCGAATTATCAGAGCCTGATGAAGGATCTGAAGCAATCGACGAAACAGCGATTTGGTGCGCTCGATTTCGATTATCCGACGGCTGCGATTGAAACCGAAATCGTCGTCCATGAAGGTGGCGTTGACAAAGCAACGGCGGAAAAGCTGGTGCAGATTGCCCATCGTAGCCGCAATCTGAAGGGGCATGGACTCGATGAAGGCATGTCAACGCGGTTATTAGTCTATGCCGCGCAGTTAATTGGCAAGGGCGTTACGCCACAGGCAGCGGCGCAAATGGCGTTGGTGCGACCGCTGACCGATGATCCTGATATGCGCGATACGCTGGATGCGGCGGTTAATACCTATTTTTGAAGCGGCTGGCCGCTGAAAGCTGGAGGCTCCCCCCACAATGACACTCGACTTCAGCGAAACCCTCGCCTGTCTCAAGGTCGATCCAGCGCACGCACACGCTCAGGCGCTGGAATCGAGCTATCACGAAGCCGCCCGCGTGATGTCGCCGCGTGGCCTCGAACACTATCTGACCGGCATCCGCGCCATGTGTGGCCTGAACAAGGGGTCAGATTTGGTGATGACCTATGTGCAGGATATGCCCGGCGTGGCCAAAGAGGTCGGCGAGGATATCATCCCCGATGTCGTCAGTTCACTGATGAAACTCGCCTCGCACACCTCGGGCACCGTTATCACATTGATGATGGCCACCATGCCACTCGCTGCCAGTCGGCTCGGCGATCTGGAAGTGATGCGCGGCTATCTCAATCTGCTCCATCAGCTTGCCGGTAAAGCGCCGCGTGGTTTGCGCCCGATGATGGAGAATATGGATGAACTCTTGTCCAAACTCACGCTCGGCGGTTTGCGGCGCTGGGCGCTGTGGGGGGCGCAGGCTCATGCGCGGGATCTCGATGGTCAGCTTGCCTATTTCGGACTGCAAACTGAATCCTCACGCGCCGTGTTGCAAAAAGAGCGGCGCGGCACGCTCTTTGTTGATAATCAGCGCAAACTGAATTTCTATCTGCGGGCGCTCTGGGCGCGGGCATTTTTTATGCGCCCGACCTCAGGTGATTATGAATCGCGGGTCGGTCTCAAGCCGTTTATCGACGATTTTCAGATCCATCTACCCGATGCCTTCGATGCGTGGCGCGGCATTTCTGGCGTCGAACTCTATCGCGCTGCCGCCGCGCACTGCGCCGCGCACATGGTTTACACCACCGCGCCGTTGAGTGCCGAACAGCTCAATCCGGCACAGCGCGTGTTGATTGGGCTGTTTGAAGATGCCCGCATTGAAGCACTGGCGATCCGTGAGTTTCCCGGCCTCAAAAAACTCTGGCTCCAGTTCTTCACCGCGCCGGCTGCCGCTGATGAACCTGGGGCGCGTCATCCGCTGCTTGATCTGATGATGCGGCTGGCGCGGGCGCTGCTCGATGCCGAGTATCAGGATTCCGAGGCGCTGGTGAATGAATCCGCCGCCGCTTTCCGCGCTGCCTTCGCCGCCACGCCCGAAGACAATCGCATCAGTTGGATCGGCGGCGTCGAGTTCTATAACCGCGCCGTGCAACTGTGCGCGGTGCCGAGTTTGCGCATTTTGGAAGATTGGCCGTTGCCGTATCGCGATGACAATGATTACGTCTGGGATTTCGACGAAAACCTGTTTTTAACTCGCGGCGTAGATTATCTGCCCGCCAGTCAGCAGCAGGTGCGGCGACATGTCAGCGTCATGGAGATGGTCAATGAGGTCGATTGCGAGTTAGCTGGAGATGATGCGCAGGAAGTCTGGATTCTTTCGACTCCGTTCTGGCTCGATCAAGAAGGCTGTACCATCAATGAGTTAGAGGGCAAAGAGCCGGTTTCCGAACCCTATCATTATCAGGAATGGGATTATCAGGTGCAGTTGCACCGTCCTGATTGGGCGACGGTGATCGAGCGGCGGCAGGGGCGCGGCGATCCGGCCAGCATGGATGCGATTCTGACCAAGCATAAGCCGGTGGCCAGCCGCATTCGTCATTTGATCGACGCGCTCCAGCCGCAGGGTATTGTGCGGCGGCGCGGCTATGAAGAGGGCGAAGAACTCGATCTCAATGCCGCCGTGCGGGCGATGATCGACATTCGACGCGGCGTGATGCCCGATCCGCGTATCAATATCCGCATCACGCGCCATGTGCGCGATCTGGCGATTCTGGTGCTGATGGATTTGTCGCAATCGACTAACGAAAAAGTCGGCGTCAAAGACGGTGAACCGGGCTATGACGACGCGCCGAGTATTTTGGATCTCACCCGCGAATCGACTGGATTGCTGGCTTGGGCGATTGATTCCATTGGGGACAGCTTCGCCGTGCATGGCTTCGCCTCCGATGGGCGGCATGATGTCCAATATTATCGCTTCAAAGATTTCGATCAACCCTATGGCGACGAGGCCAAATCACGGCTCGCGGGCATGAAAGGCGGTCTCTCCACGCGCATGGGCGCGGCCCTGCGTCACGCTGGTTGGCATTTGGGCCAACAATCGGCGCAAAAACGCTTGGTGTTGCTCATCACCGATGGCGAACCGGCGGACATCGACGAGCGCGATCCGCAATATCTGCGGCACGATGCCAAAAAAGCCGTCGATGATCTGCGCATGAAGGGCATCTACACCTATTGTTTGACGCTCGATCCTGAAGCGGATCGCTATGTGGCGCGGATTTTTGGCGAGAACAACTATGCCGTTGTCGATCACGTCCAGCGCCTGCCGGAACGCTTGCCGGCGGTATTTGCGGCGCTGACGGCCTAAGTTGAAAAGATTGCAGCAAATCTGTGACGGGTGTCGCGGTCTCTTGTGCGCCCGTCACCTAAGCTAAAGGTGTCGCAAGGATCACGAACAACGGGGACGGATTCCCGACCCCCTTTGGCGCTCATACTACCCAACCGGGTCGAGACCACATCCGCTCTCCACACCGCGCCCGCTCTGCGTCAGGATGGATCATGCTGGCCCGCGCATCGCTCACTTGGAGCACGGACATGACATACGTTTATCAGTGGTTTGGCGCGATCAATGGGTACGCATTCCTCTATGGCTGCATGTTGGGCATGGCCACACAAACGCTGCGTTATCCGATCTATGCTTGGAGCATGGCGCGAACAGTGGGGCCACAGTGCAAGCTAAAACCGGCGCGTTCGTTGTGAATCAAAAAGTAGGTTGGGTTGTGTGCCAGACTAAGATTGATGTTAAATCACTAAGCCAATTGGCACACAACCCAACATTTGCCTAGAAGAAATCAAAATGAATGCATTAATTGAACAAAATCGCGCACAAATCCGTTTATTAGCGGCAAAGCGAGGCATCAGAAATGTTCGCCTCTTTGGTTCTATGGCACGCAATACAGCATCACAAAATAGTGATGTTGATTTGCTAGTTGAATTAGAAGATGGTCGGTCAGGGTTAGCACTTGGCGGATTTCTTCAGGATGTTTCCGAACTGCTAGGTAAGAAAGTTGATATTGTCACAGAACAATCGCTTCATCGTAAAATCCGAGAGCAAGTTTTAAAAGAAGCGGTTCCGGTGTAGTCCATGAAAGACGATACTGTCTACATTGATCACATGCTCGAATGCATCGAGAGGATTTTTGAATATACTCAACAAAACAAAGATCAATTTTATAAATCGACCCTAGTTCAAGATGCCGTTGTGCGCAATCTTCAAGTCATGGCCGAGTCGAGTCAACGGCTGTCGCCTGATGAGAAGTTAAAGTATCCAGAAATTCCGTGGCGAGAAATCGCAGGATTTAGAAATATTCTTGTCCATGATTATCTAGGTCTGGATTTAGATGTCATTTGGTCGGTTGTAGAGCAAGATATCCCAGCACTTCGTGAAGCTCTGAAGTTTCCACACTTGTAATTTTATGGCGTTGTTTAGCCACGTAAGTTGGGTTGCTTTTGGCAACCCAACCTACAGTTAATTGCCAGCATCCGCAAAACCATAAGGCGGCTCGCGCACTGCCAGCAACTGCGGCCCATCAGCAGCGCCGAGCCGAATCTCACCGGCATCATATGCGGCAATTTCGATCACCACCAGTAGCGCATACCGCCCAGCATCCAGCGGACACCCTCAACGGCTACGTGCGGTTATACAATCATCAGATCCCGCAGAAGGCGCTCGGACACATCGCGCCGATTCAAGCACTCAAAAACTGGCAACAACAATGCCCCAAACGCTTCAAAAAGCGTGTCTATAATCTCGCGGGACTTGAAACCTAACGTTCAACCGATCCGCGACTTTCGACACGCCTTCACACAAGCGTATGCGCTTGCAGGGATTGAGGATTTCAAGATTCACGACATGCGGCATATGTGCGCGATGCGGCATATGTGCGCGTCATGGCTCGTGATGTCGAGAGCGTCTTTGGCGCAAATCTGACACAGTGCCAACAAACATGCTACCGCTGAAACGGACAGGATCGGCTTAAAAGCCACGTCGTTATTGATGGTGCGCGAGGGGGGACTCGAACCCCCACGGAGTGAACCACTGGAACCTAAATCCAGCGCGTCTACCAATTTCGCCACCCGCGCAAGGGGTGATGTGCAAAGCGGGATCGATCTGATTGGCGGAGAGGGTGGGATTCGAACCCACGGTACGCTCGCACGTACACCTGATTTCGAGTCAGGCCCATTCGGCCACTCTGGCACCTCTCCACACCTGTGCTGACCGACATGAGCGTGGCCCGCGACAAGCACGCCAATATAGTCGCACGCGGGTGCTTTGTCCAGACCCGCTGCTGCGCTTTAAGGTGGTGAACCGCGCTCATTCCCACATAACGTTTTCGCCGGCACAGTCAGCAGCGGTGAGCAGTTCAATCAGGGGCAGGGCGCGATGGGCGAGGCTGACGTGTGGTGATTCATCACGCTGGCGTTGGTGAGGCGTGGCGGGGTCGAGAGGGGTATCTGGATGCTCGGCAACGGCGTGTTGCAATTGTGCGAGCGCCGCTGGAATATCCGCTGCGAGCAGCGCACCAGGGACGCTGCCGCTGTGTCCCATCAGTTTGATAAGGGTAACGGCTATATCGCCGAACATGGTGATGGTGGCGTAGGCTGGGGTCTCGAAGCGGATCAACATGTGTGTAGATCTCGGTGGCTGAGATAGCGAGTGTTTATTTTACTGGTCACGAAGCACCAACTTCGTGACCGCTTATCCTCAATGGCTACACCCGTGACGAAGCCGGAGCTTCATCACGAGCGCAAAAAAACTCACCCCAACACCACCTCGCGCACCCGCGCAAACCGCGCATCCAATCCGGCATCTGCCGGAACCGGCCCCAGCAGATACCAATCGTCCAGCAGCCGCAGCGCATTTTGGAGCGAATCGGCCTCACCTTCACTCAGGCGCTCGGCTAAACGCGCCACCTGAAGTTCCAGCCGTTGCTGGGCAAACTCCGGCGGCGTTTCGACTCCAGATGCAATCTCAAGCTGAAGACAGAGCACCGCCCGCCGCTCGCCATTAGCAACACACGCCTGACGCAGATGATCCAGCGCAGCGGCGTCGCTGATTGCGGCTAACGCCCGCTCGCATCGCGCCGTGATCGCCCGCTGCAACGCGGCGTCATCCGGTGTCGGCAAGGCGGCCCATTCGCGGCGCAGATCGTCCGGATCCAAGCCCTTCCCATCGCCGACCAGCAGCGCCTGTTCTAGCCGTTCACAAAATGCCGCTTGCTGTGCTAACCGTTCGAGCGCCGTCAACCGCTGTCGCTGCTCTAGCGCATGGCGCTGCTGGTCGAGTGCGTCGCGACAACTCTGCCAGCGCCGCGTAATCGTAGCGGCGGCTTGACGGGGCAGCGGCTGGGCGTCGGCTTCGCGCCAGCGGGCCAGCAGTTCGCGTTGTAGCTGTGTGAAGGTCTGAAGATCCAGCATGTCGCTGGTCGCACACACCTGTTCGGCCTCGTGGCACAGGGCTTCGCGGACAGCAAGCTGTTCAGCAATATCCTGCGCGTGTGCCTGATGACGGGCGGCACGGCGCTCAAAGATCGCATCACAGGCCGCACGAAAATCGCGCCACAGCCGGTTTTCATCTTTTTGCCGTGCCGGAACGGTGGTGTGCCACTCGCGTTGCAGCCGTTTGGCATGCTCAATGGCCGCATCCAGATCGGGCCAGTCACTCAACGCCTGCACTTGGGCGATAAGATCGCGTTTTAGCGCCTGATTATGCTGACGTTCGGCATCAAGCTGACGGTCGAGCAGACGCAGAGATTGATGAAACCGCCGCTCCAATGCCTTGCGCACCCGGCCTTCAGTCGGGCCAATCGCGGCCCAGGCTTGACGCATCTCGCGCTCGGCATGCAGCGTTTTTTTCCAATCAATGCGCTCCCAATCCACTTGCGCAACAAAGGCTTCAAGCTGGGCGCAGAGTTGCTCCCGCGCCAGCCGATTCTGTTCGCGCTCGGCGGCTTGCGCTTCGAGAAATGGCCGACAGCGTGCGTAAACTTGCTCGGAAATGGCGTGAAAACGCTCCCATAATGCTTGATTCGCGGGTGAGCCGGTTTTGTCCAGTCCTTTCCAGTCCATTTGCAATTGATGCAGCCGCTCGGCGCAGGCGGCTGGGGATAACGCCTCGGCAGTCAACAGCGCCTCCATCTCGCTGCAAAGCAGTTCCCGATGCTGATCTGCGCCCCAGCGCCGCCAGTTTTGCAGTTCACGCAGACGCGGCGTCAGGGTGCGCAGACGCTGCTGCCACTGGGTCGCTTGCTGCGGGTCGATACCGCTGGCCTGAATCAGTTCGAGTGCCGCCAGCAGGCTTTGATACAGCGGGTCGGCTAATTTAAGTTCGCCATCAGCGAGATGCGCTTCGAGTTCGCTGAACCGCTCGGGGAACTGCTGCAAGCGTTGTTCAGCATGTTTGCGTTGACTGCGGAGCCGCGCTTCAACACGCGCTGCGAGCGGCGGAAAAGTCGGCGCGGCGGTTTTTTCGGCATCCGCATCAGTACCCGCATCAGCATCCGGCAAGCGAGCGGCGAGCGTGCGCCCCTGATCGAGCAGACGCTGTGCCTGTTTGTGATCGAGCGGCTTAGACGCATTCAACAGCGCCTGAAGCTGCTGACTGGTTTTTTCCAAACGCTTGCGCGTTTCGCTCGGATCGGGCGGCGGTGCAGGCGCGGCGATTGGCTCAGGTGCGGGTGCGGCTTCAGCAGCGGCGGTGGGCGCTGCTGGCGCGGGTGGTTCAGCCACTGCCACTGGTTCAACAGCAGGCGGCGGTTGCAGCGCAGCGGCGCGGATCTCGGCTTCAGCTTCGGCTTGACGCTGGGCTTGTGCCTGTGCCTGTTGCGCCAGATGTGCGGCGTAAGCATCGAGAAAGCGCGTGCGTTCGCGGTCAAAGCGGTGCTGATCATCCGGCGTGACTTCCGCTTGAATACGCTGCCACTGGCGTTCGAGATGATCGAGCAGGGCGCGATCTTGATGCCAATTCGCCAGCCGTCCGAGGCGTTCAAGCTGGGCGCAGAGATCGTCACAGCGTTCACGTACAATGCGCGGGCGTTCTTCGCGTTCGGCAATCAGGCGCAGTTTTTCGCGTGCTAGTCGATAGACGCGCTTATCTTTTTTGCCGATCTGCCGCGCAACCCGTTCGAGCGCCGCTTTATCATCCAGCCGTTCCAATGCCCGTGCTCGATGACTAGCCAGCGCATCCTGCATCGCGCATTCGGCCAATATCTGTGGATCATCAAGCTGTTCAATCGCGGCCAAGCGTTCGGCGGGATCGGGATGATGCCGAGCTTTATCGGGCACTGTTTCGGGGAGCGGGAGTGGCGCGGCGGGAGCGACAGTCGCCGAGGCTGGGGCCGAGGTTGGGTCGGCATTCGCGGTGCGCCGTTTGAGCAATCGCTGAAAAAGCTTCTGCATTCTCCACTCCGAGAATCAAAGCCCAGGCCGGAACGACGCGGCTGGGCGTCATGTGGGGGTGAGCGGGCCGCATCCTCGGCCGCTGGCAGGCGTGTCAGCCGCCGACGAACGGATTGGTGCGTCGTTCCTCACCAAAGGTAGACAGGGGGCCATGTCCGGGGATAAAGCGCACGGCATCGCCGAGCGGAAACAGCCGCTGCTGAATCGCGTCGAGCAACTGTTGATGATTGCCACGCGGAAAGTCAGTGCGGCCAATCGAACCGCGAAATAGCACATCGCCGACCTGTGCTAACTGTGAATCAGCCTGATAGAACACAATATGCCCAGGCGTGTGGCCGGGGCAGTGGATCACATCGAGGACAACATCACCGAAGCGGATCTGATCGCCGTGTTCGAGCCATTGATCTGGTTCAAATACCGCAACTGGCGGAAAGCCGAACCGCTGGCATTGCTCCGGCAGTGACTGGAACAAAAACGCATCTTCGCGTGCTGGCCCCTTGATCGGAATGCCTAACTGTGCCGCCAATGCTGCACTGGCTCCGACATGATCGAGATGACCATGCGTGAGCAGAATGCACTGCGGTTGCAGTGCCAGTTGTCGAAGCTGCGCCACAATGCGTTCTGGCTCACCGCCCGGATCGACAATCGCGGCCTGACGGGTACGCGGACACCACAGCAGGGTGCAATTCTGCTGAAAATCGGTGACGGGTAAGATCCAATAATCCACAGTCAGCAACCGGCGTTAGGCGCGGATCATGGCGTACAACTGATCTTTGAGATGCAGCCGCTGTTTTTTGAGGTCTTCAATCGTCTCATCGGCGACGGGATTGCCGAGTTCTTCGATCTGCCGTACCCGCGCATCGAGCGCGTTGTGCTCGTCCATCAGCGCGGCAAAGTCGGGATTACTGGCGCGTAACGCGCTGATGCGCTGTTCAAGATCGGGAAATTCGTGCAATAAATCGTGTGATTCGCCAAGCATTGGGGCCACTCCTGAAAAAAATAAGGTTCAAACCGTGCGGCGCAGTCTGCGCCGAGCGCGGGTGGCAGTATAGCCTAGCCAGCTTCCAGCTTTCAGCCACCAGCGTGCAGCGGGCGGCTATTTGGTTTTGGCGTCCATCTGTTTGACAACGGCGTCGGTGATGTCAAGTCCGTCATCCATGTAGAGCAAACCGTTGACGCCGCGTTCAAAAACCATGCCGAGTTTTTTCTGCTTGGCGATGCTGTTGAGGGCTTCGCGGGCCGGTTCGAGAATTTCGCGGCCTTTTTCTTGTTGCGCTTTCATCAGCTCTTGCTGAATCGGCATGGCTTTCTTTTGATAGGCTTCGATGCGGGTTTTGATTTCTTGCTCTTTTTTCGCCACCTGATCGTTACTCATCAGCGGCTTATCTTTCGCTAACGCCTGCTGCATTTGGGCAATTTCGCGTTCTTCTTCGGCAAAACTGCGGGTGCGCGGCTCAAATTCTTCGCGCAATTGTTTTTGTAATCGCTGACCAAGTTTGCTCTCCTGCAACACCCGTTGCATATCGACAAAGCCAACCGAATCATTCGCCACCGCTTGAACGGGCAGGCTCAAACTGGCAATCAATGCAAGCAACAGCAGAGGACGGGACATAGATCAAAACTGCTCCATTTAACTTGAGCGAACGTGCTCAATGGATTTATCTGCACTTGGTTGACGCGGCACACCGCCCAACTCAAGCCCTTGACGCTCAGTGGCGCCGGATTCCCTCAATCGATCAGGCTCTCCAGAGGTTTCATCCCCTTGCGGTAAAGCGCCAAACCGAAGCCTGGCCACTTGCAATGTCCTCTATCAGCGCGTCGTTAAACCGCTGTTAGCGGTCTTAAGATGCTCATCCTGAGCATCTGTCAATACGTTTGAGCAAAAATCAGCGATCAGTTAGCGGCTCCGTTGGCTAACTCAATAACAAGATACGTGTGCGCGGGAACGCCGGTCAGTCGATTGTAACCGCCGGATACGGATAGATAAAACCAGATGCGCGGTACTGGGCTTGCCAGCGATGCGCCCATGTTAGATGCTCACCAGATTCCCCACTCTCTTAACCCTTTGGAGACTCGTCGCGTGGGTAACTCACTGCAAGAACAGTTACTGAAAGCTGGCCTCGTGAATGTGCAAAAAGTCAAGCAGACGCGCACGGACAAGCGCAAACAGGTCAAGCAGAGCGGCGGTCAGCCGACGCCCGAAGAACAAGCCGCTCGCGCTGCTGCTGACCGTGAACGCGCCGCCAAGATTGAACGTGATCGTGAACTCAATCGTCAACGTCAGGAAGAAGCTGCCCGCCGTGCCGCTGAAAACGAAATCCGTCAGTTGATTCATACGCATCGCGTGGTGCGCGACAAAGGTGATCTAGCTTATAACTTCACCGATGGCAGTACGCTCAAACGGCTCTACGTCAACGCCGAGCAGCACGCGAGTCTAGTGGCCGGACGGCTGGCCATCGTGCGTCAAGATACCTTTTATGAACTGGTTTCCGCCGAGATCGCCGAGCGCATTCAGGCCCGCAATGCGGCGCTGGTGCTGGTGTTCAATCGCGCCACAGACAGCAACGCCGCCGATGATCCCTATGCCGCCTATCAGGTGCCGGATGATCTGATGTGGTAGCGTCCGCCGCGCCTATCTCCAGCTTGCCTAGCCTGATTGACACGCACTGTCATATTGATGTGCCCGAATTTGCCGCCGACCGTGCTGCGGTGTTGACGCGCACGCGGCGGGCTGGGGTCGCGGCGCTGGTGATCCCCGCGATTGACGCCGCCGGCTGGGATGGACTGCTGGCGCTCTGCGCCGCACCGCCAGCGGATGCGCCGCGACTTTATCCGGCGCTGGGGCTGCATCCAGTCTATTTGAACGCCCATCAAGATCAGGATATAGCGCGGCTCGAACGGCTGCTTGCTGATTGGCCAATCACCGCGATTGGGGAAATCGGGCTGGATTATTGGGTGAGCGATCTCGATCCTGAGCGTCAACATCGGCTGCTCACGCAACAGTTGGCGCTGGCCCGCGCTGCCAAGCTGCCGGTGTTGCTGCATGTGCGCAAAGCCCATGATGCAATGCTGGCGCTGCTCCGTCGCCAGCCGCTGCCCGCAGGCGGCATAGTTCATGCGTTTAACGGCAGTCTGCCGCAAGCGCAGCAGTATCTGGATCGCGGTTTCACACTTGGCTTTGGCGGCATGTTGACGTTTGCGCGGTCGCATCATCTGCGCCGATTAGCGACGGCGCTGCCGCTGGAGGCGCTAGTGCTCGAAAGCGACGCACCGGATATGACCGGCGCAACCCATCACGGCACGCGCAACAGCCCTGAATATTTGCCTGAAGTGCTGACAACGCTCGCCACATTGCGCGATCTTGACCCGCTGATGGTCGCGGCGCAAACCACTGCGACGGCGTGCGCGGTGTTGCGGCTGGCTGCGGGTTAATTCGACGCTAAATAATGTGTTTATTTATTCACTTCGATCTTCATTGAGAACAGAACACATGACTGCATGGCAAGATTTTTTAATGGCTCATGGCGCATCGCTCGACGCACACGGCCAGCTTGAATTTCCCGCAGCGCCAATAACTGCCGCCAGCGGCTGTCAGTTATATGATCTTTCGCAGTTTGGATTGATTGCAGCACAGGGCGCAGAGGCCGCTGAGTTTTTGCAAGGGCAACTGACCAATGATATTCGGGAATTATCGGATACTCACACGCAACTCAGCGCCCACTGTAATCACAAAGGGCGCATTTTGACGCTGTTTCATGCGCTACGTTTAGGTGATACGATTTATTTACAAGCGCCCCGTGAACGTATCGCTGATAGTCTGCAACGCTTGAGTCGGTTTATTTTGCGTGCTCAGGTGATATTAACCGATGCAAGCGAGACGCTGATTCGGATAGGGGTTGCGGGTGATTCCGCTCCCGCATTATTGGCTGCGCAGGGCGTACCAATTCCAGAACGCGATTACGAGCTTGCACAGACGGCTGAAATCGCGGTGATTCGGATGCCAAGCATACAGCCGCGTTTTGAGTTAATCGGCGCGTTTGAATTGATGCGGGAGCAATGGATACAGCTTGCAGCGCAGGCGCAAATCGCTAATATCGTCGATTGGACACGACTGAATATTCAAGCTGGAATGCCGACGGTTTATCAGCAGACAGTCGAGACCTTTATTCCGCAAATGCTGAATTTACAGATGCTCGACGGCGTGAGTTTTAATAAAGGCTGTTATACCGGACAGGAAGTGGTCGCCCGAATGCAGTTTTTAGGCAAACTCAAACGGCGGATGTATTACGCGGAGGTTGAAAGCACGATGCCACCTGTGCCCGGCGCTGAACTCTATGTGACCGCGAGTGCGTCGCAACAAACGGATGGTTGGGTGGTGGATAGCTGTCCGCTGGATGCTGGGCGGTATGCGCTATTGGTGGTGATCGAAATTGCCGCATGTGATGCCGGTGAGATTCGGCTCGGCGCTGCTGATGGGCCGCAGTTGCTGGCAGTGCGCGAGCCGCCTTATGGTTTTGCGGATGCTGGCAATTAACTGTAGGTTGGGTTGCCAAAAGCAACCCAACTATGTTACTCGAAAATTAAGCAGAACCTGACCCGTTTTAATTGACCCGTTTTAATTGCGACCCGTTTTAATTGCGCGTTTTAATTGCGGGCAATGATGATTTAAGCCGTCTACGTTTTGGCAAGATTTGTATTCTCGCTGATGCCGATTCCGACGGAGCGCATATTGCGACCCTGCTCTGTGCGTTATTTTTAAAGCATTTCCGGCGTTTAGTCGCTGATGGGCATATTTATGTTGCCATGCCGCCGCTGTATCGCATTGATATTGGCAAGCAGGTTTATTACGCGCTCGATGATGCCGAAAAGCAGGGAATTATTGAACGGATTACCGCTGAAAAGATCAAAGGCAAGGTCAATGTGCAGCGATTTAAGGGTTTGGGTGAAATGAACCCGGCGCAATTACGCGAGACGACGATTCATCCTGATACACGCCGTCTAGTGCAACTGACGATTGACGACGATCAGGCGACGGATGAATTAGTGGATCGGTTATTAGCCAAAAAACGGGCGGCAGATCGGCGAGCGTGGTTGCAAGAACAAGAAGCGGATCGGTATTAGGTGAGCAAACACCACAGCTGGCGCGGATTACCCGCTATTCCTGCGTCGGACAGCCGGTATTTGCGCAGGTCAAGGCGGTGGCGTTGATGGATTAGGCTGTTCCAAATGCACGCGCTGAATGTTCAGTGTTAATCACGTAATTCAGCTAAAACCGCATCAATTTCGCGTCCTTTCGCGGCAATAAATTCCAATAACTGAGCGGGTGTCCGCTCGTCCACATCCGCCGAGCGATGCGGATTAACTGCCTTCAAATCATAAAGCTGATTCTCAATATCTTGCGCCTTGTTTTCTAAGGCGCGGGCCTCTTTCGTTAAGCCCAAAAAAACCGCTTCTATCTCAGCAATAGCGGCGGCATCCTGTTCGGTGCGTGGTGCCGCTTTAAGCTGTTGTAGGCGCTGACCAAATGGTGCAGCTTCCTGACGTTTCGCATGTGCTTGATCTAAAAACGGTTGCGCTTCGCATTTAAGAGCTGCTTTGCGTTCGCTAAGATCAATCGTCCAACTACAATCCGAATCACTACGTTCAGGCAATCGGCGCAAAAAGTCATCAAAATGCAGGCGAGTGAGCGGTTTGCGTTTGGTGATTTTAAGATCGGATAAATCATAATACCAAATGCGTTCGGTTGGGCGTCCGCGCACAAAAAACAGCAGATTGGTTTTGACTCCGGCGCCGGCTTGCGTAAAAACCCCGCCGGGTAGACTGACGATGCACCAGAGGTCGCATTCATCGAGTAATTTGCGTTTGGTTTGGACGAATGCCTCTTCATTGGTGCGAAATAATAGCCCTTCATCAACAACAATCCCGCAGCGCCCGCCGTTTGAATCAAGGCTATTGATAACGTGCTGCAAAAAGAGCACTTGGGTTGAGCCGGTTTTATAGGCAAACTGCGTTTGCGCTTCGATGCCTTCTTTACCGCCAAAGGGTGGATTAGTGGCGATGACTGTGAATGTAGGCGGTGCGCCTTTGAAGAGTTTATCGGATAGTTCCTGATTGGTCAGTGTATTGCCGAACCATAAATGCGGATGGTCGATGCTATGCAGGACTAAATTAGCGAGGGCTATCGGATAAATCAGCGATTCTTTTTCACGTCCGTAAAACGTGCGTTCGGCGAGTTGTTCAAATGCGTCGGGTGAGCCGTTGTTTTCAAGTAAGGTGTTACGCATGTGTACACTCGCTTGCGCTAAAAAGCCGCCAGTGCCACAGCAGGGATCATAAACTGTTTCGCCAATTTGCGGATTGAGCACCTCAATCACGATGCGGATAACTTCTCGTGGCGTGAAGAATTGGCCGCCATCGTTGTTTTTCTCGCCCATGCGTAATAACAAGCCTTCGTAGACTTGCGACAGGGCAAAAACGTGCGTGTCATCAACGGCGTTGCTGCTTAATAGATGAACTTTATCGAGGACATCGCGCAAGTTCTTTTCAGTATCAATGCGGGTTTTACCGACATTGCGCATAATTTCACTGATGAGAATTTGGCGAATGGTTGCATTCGATTGATGTTCCAGTGTCTCTAAGAATTTAATTAAATCATCATTGATGAATTTGAAGAAATCTCCCTGTGGTTGTGATTCTAGTGCTTGGCGCTTGGCTCCGTCGGGTGCGCCCCAATCGCGCCAGCGGTAGGGTTCGGGTAATGAGGGGGTAAAGCGAATATTGAGTGCTGATGCTTCGAGTTGTTCGCGTTGTTCGGTTTCGTCGAGTACGCGCAAAAATAGCATCCAAGTTAATTCGGGGACGTATTGTACGGCGCTGGTGACGCTGCCCCGGCGCATGATGTCGCAGATGGATTTAACAGCTTGATCGACAGATTGACGGGTTGCCAATGATTTGGTCTTGTCATTAGTAGCTTGCTTGCCGCGTGCCATTTATAACGCTCCTGAGAAGGCTTGGCGGAGAAGTGAGGCAGGTAGTGCTTGTATCGCCGCTCTTTGCATTTCCACTGCTTGACGCATGTGTTCAACAGCTGCGAATTTGGTTTTTAGTAGTTGGGCGATGCGTTGTTGTTCCAAGAGTGGCGGAAGTAGAATTTCAAAATTTTCGACTTGAGTTTTTGAAACTTCTGCAAATGTAGCGCCACTCCCTAAATCTTTAAGCCTTCCGATAGAATTACGTAATGCAAAATACAGAAATTCTGTATCAACGCGATCACTTGGAATCAGTGACTTACAACCCTGATTTGTGCAAATCGGGATTCTCGCAATACCAAGATGACCAATTGGCGCACGCGATGACAGCACAACTGTACCAGGAGGAACAATTTCTAACCCTGTATTTTTAAGGCCAAATTCAGTAATTGTTCTTTCTGAATACTGTATATCAGCATTTTTTAATTTTCCAAGATCAGCCGGTGTTATCCAGTGAATAGCACCGCCCCAATTGTCTGGTACGGATGTGCTAGGAGTTGTTCCATTGACTACACGGCAGCAATCCCGAATAGGTGTCGATTGCCATGCTACCGCTGTCTCGCTGTTAAATACCTCCCGCAAATAAGCAGCCGGTAATTCACGGGCCGCTGCGAGACGCGCTTCGCTTGCCTGCCGTGCCCGCTCGACAGCCGCCAGCTTGGTTTTTAGCAGTTGCGCAATGCGTTGTTGTTCGGGGAGTGGCGGTAGATAAATTTCTTGACTGAATACTTGTGAATCTTTTACCGCAGGATATAAAGCACCTACAACCAATTCTGAAAGTGAATTTATAAAACTTTGTGATTGAGTAAAAAAGAAAAGAAAATCAGGATCAATTTCAGGTTTTGCACGCAAAACGCAAAAGCCCGTACTACATATCTGCTCGTCAAGTTCAGAGGGTATTTTAGCTACTGCATTAAGATTTGGTCGAGTTGTTGAAACAATGACATCATTAGTGCGAACAATTTTTCTAGCCCTGCTTGGCGCATCTTTTCCCTTAATAAATTTAGTTTCCAAAATTTTTTTAGTTACATTATTGACTCCAGATATATCAATATAGTGAAAATCATCTTCTGGTTTTCTACTTGGATCACGAACGCCAGTATTTATCTCGCAAACATCTTGAAGTTTGCATTTTTTCCATTTTGAATTCTGATTCATTAAATTTAATTCATTCATAATTATGAACTGCCTCTTGTTATAATTTCAAACATATCTATCATGCTAGAATAAACTAGCCTTGTAACCTCTCAACGACCACTCAAACCGCAAACATCCGCGCTTTTGCTGCTTGAATTAATGCTGATGGCTCACCACCTGCCGCCAATGCACCAATTCCCCCAGCTGCTTTAAACGCAGGCGTCTCAAACATTCGCCTTGATTCCAACGCCGCCGTTCCGTCGCGCTCAAACTGCCCAACAATCGCCCGAATCGCTGCCGCTGTCTGCGCTGGCAAACCATCGAGCCAAGCATCATGCTCAATAAAAAACGCCTGCACCCGCTCCTGTCGTGTGCGCGGCGCAATATGAAAACCCAAATCAATTAACACATCATATAAATCATAATCTGCCATCTGCTGAATAGACTGCAACGCACTCGGCGGATAGCCTCCCTGCTTTAATTTCTCAAGCAATGCCACCCGCTCATCTGGCTCTGCCCAACGCTGACGAAACTCCGCTAACGTTGGCGCTTCAGCTAATAACTGCGCCGCCAATCGCCGCTTATATTCATCTAACGCAATCGGCTGATCCCGTCCATCCACCTGTCCAAGTACATAATCACCTTCAGATTTAACCGTAACCGCAATACCATCAACCATAATAACCGGCTCCGGCGGCGGTCGATCACCACCCAAACCCGATGTTAATGATCGCTGCTCCGTTATAAATTCCGCACCAAATAAATCCGTCGCATTCGTATAATCATAGACATAAAACATCAGCTTCCCGCTTGGCTCATCAATGCGCGTACCGCGCCCAATCATCTGATAAAAATTAATCGGCGAACGCACATAGCGAAAAAATACCACATTGCGCAGTTTCGGCACATCAACGCCTGTTGTCAACAAATCAACCGTCGTCGCAATAAAATAACGCCGATCCGCACCACGAAAATCTGCTAATAACTTACTCCCATCACTTTTCCCTGTACATTTAAACGCATAATCGGCTACCGGCTGCCGCTGCTGCGTCTTGCACCAATTCGCATACAGATTCCCCATTTCCGCCGCCACCGCATCCGCATGACTATCCCGGGCACAAAAAATGACCGTCTTTTGCTCCGGCCCGCCCGTTTCAATTAAATACTTGAATAAATCGGCGCACATCGCTATTACCCGATCTGGCAGCATCACGCGATCTTCAAAACTTGGCGCTTCATAACGCGCTCGTACCTCTTCCACCCCAACTGGCAACCCCGTTAGCGCATCGCGTGGATTATGCGCCATAATTTGTTCCAACGTGAGACCAGTTTGATCTAAATTCACGCGCCCCTTGCGAATTTGACAAAACGCTAAATAGCCATCCGCCATCGCCTGCGCCATATCATATTCATAAACCGGCTCACCAAAATATTGCAAATTATCCGCCGTAATCTTAGCCGCTTCATCAATGTGCGCTTGCGTTGCTAGATCAATAGCATCTGCTAATGGCTTAATTTTCAGCGTGCGCGGCGTAGCGGTTAAGCCAATTTGAACCGCCTGTGCATTGCGCGTCAACACCGCTGACCATTTACCAAAAGCTGAACGATGACATTCATCAATCACCACATGACTGAAAAAATCGGGCGGATAATGCATACAAAGAAAACTTGCATCATCATCGTCATCAATTCCAAGCGTTTGATAAGTCGCAATATGAATGCGTGCATGTTTTGCACGATTCCCGCCACTCCCATCCGATTTTACTTCAGCGGCATCGCTACCGAAAACCCGCTGAAAGGCAATTAACGCTTGCGTCCGTAACTCATCGCGGTCGCAGACAAAAAGTGCGCGTGTTAAATGCCCAGCATCAGAGAGACGCTTGAGTAAATTCACTGCAATAAAAGTTTTTCCGGCACCTGTAGCAAGAATCAGCAAAGCGCGTTGCAATTCACCGTTGCGAACACAGCGAGCGATTTTCTCCAACGTTGCACGAATAGCCGCATCTTGATAATAACGGCGACCTGTTTCACCATCAGAATAAGGCTGTAACAACGGTTGCGCTGCTATATCTGTGAGCGCAAATCCCATGCCCGCTTCATAGCGTGCCTGCAATTCTGCTGGGGTTGGAAATTCGGCCAGCGGGCGCAATTGGCTGGTCTGACCAGTAAAACGATCAAACTCAACAAATAAATGCCCATTGGTCGCAAACACAAACGGGACATTTAATCGTTTGGCTTCTGCATAACCGCGCCCCTGTTGTAATCCGCTTCTTGGATGCAATCGCTCGCGTTTCGCCTCAATTAAACCCAGCGCCAGCGGCTGACTAGCTTGGCCAATCACAACCCGTAAAGTGTAATCAGCGCGACCCTGTGCTCGACGACGGGCTTTTCCGCCAACAATTTCGATAGCGCCGGCGCTGACCTCGCGCTTAATCATGCCTTGCTCATGCAGCCAGCCGCGCTGACGCAATACCGGATCAATCAATTCGGCGCGGGTTTCAGTTTCGTTGCGATCATTGCAATTTTTAGCAGTGAATGACATACTATAGCTTTGTCGGCTTGTTGATTTTGCCAGCGGAATTAGCCATCTTATCTCTTAATTCCGCATGAGTGTATTCGCTTTTTCACTTAGTTACTAGATCTGAGGTGCATAAAAATCAGTGATGTCAAAAAAATAGGTTAATTCTTGTCCATCACTGAGCGTAATTTGCAACTGGTCATAATAACGATTATTTTCCCACAATAAGTACTGCGCTTTCGGCGTCCAATCTTGATACGTTTGACCGTGCCGCGCTATGATTGCCTCATATTCTAATTTAACTCCCGCCCATGAATCCTCCGCGTAAATAATCAGCGCCGTTGCGAGACTGAGACCATCACGGCGGCTGGCAGCGCGATCCGGTAGGTTGAGATCGTGTGGCGTCGAATGTGACATGGAATGCCCTTGTGGGTGTTTTAGCACGCAAACGGATCGGCTCAGGATCGTTAGCCTGTAGTACACCACACTCTCGCGTCAAACTTTGTCGCATCGCTGACGAACACACACCAAAACCACCCCCGCGCCGCGCCAATCGCCCGTATGCTTGTGCTGTTTAATAAACCCTATAACGTTCTCAGTCAGTTTACGAGCGATCCACTCGGCAGCGGCGGGACTCTGCGCGAGTTCATTCCACTGCGGGGCGTGTATCCGGCGGGACGGTTGGATAAAGATAGCGAAGGCTTGCTCTTGCTCACGGACGATGGGGCGCTTCAGCATCGCATCAGCCATCCGCGCCATAAAGCGTGGAAAACCTATTGGGCACAGGTTGAAGGTCAGCCAAGCGCCGTGCAGCTTGCATCATTAAAACAGGGCGTGATGCTCAATGACGGCCCGACCCGTCCAGCGCGGGTGCGCCTGCTGTCTGAACCGGAGCTGTGGCCGCGTGATCCGCCGATTCGGGTGCGCCAGCGGATTCCGACAACTTGGATTGAGTTGGCGATTCACGAGGGCCGCAATCGGCAAGTGCGGCGCATGACCGCTGCGGTGGGGCTGCCGACATTGCGGCTGGTGCGGGTGGCGGTCGGTGAGTGGCGGCTTGATGGCTTGCGTCCGGGTGAATATCGGGTCGTTCAACAGCCGCGTGTACCAAAATGAGCGCCGATCAGCGCGTCAAAACTACGATGACGCGACCCGATTCAGCACCGCCCGGCGCATGGCTCGGGCTGGCGCTGGCGCTCTCGGCGGCGCTGCATGGCGCGTTAGCCGCGGTGCTGTGGCAGAGTGAAGCGCCGCGCTCGCCGCAACCCGAAACGCACACCCTTGCTGTTGAGCTGATGCGCGTCGGGGTTAATTTAGAACCGAGTGAGCCAACACCCGCGCCCATCTTGACGCCGCCGCCGGCGCTTGCGCCAGCGCCGCAATTGGCTCCACAGATCGCGCCTAATACGACTTCTAAATCTGCACCTAAACCCGCACAGCCGGTTGCTAAACCTAAATCTCAATCCAAATCTAAATCCAAACCCAAACCTACCGCTCATGCTGCGCGTCGGCGTGCGGCATCCAGTCAGCGCACTCAGCCCAGCAACGGTAGCGCGAAGCCCGCGACCGCGCCGACACCCGCTAATCGCGACCGCGCCGAACCCAGCTCACCGCCGCCAGCGGCGACCTCGGCGGCGATGCAGCGCAGTGCTGAACGCGCTTATCTCAGCGCCCTGCATCGCGCCATTGCCCGTCATCAGCACTATCCAGCCAGCGCCCGCCGTCAGGGGCAGAGCGGCGTTGCCACCGTTGCTTTTACACTCGCCGCCGATGGGCGTATCAGTCAGATTCGGCTTGTCCAGAGTTCCGGTCATGCTGCACTCGACCGCTCGGCAGTGCAGGCGCTGACGCGGCTCGGACGTTTTGAGCCGATCCCCGCCGCACTCGAACGGCGCACCTGGTCACTGCACATTCCGATCCGCTTTGCGCTTGCATCAGCGGAATAACTGCCGCCTGCGTCCGTGTTGGGTATTATCATGGCGTAGTGCTTTAGCATCCAATCAAATACTGATCTAGTACTGATCCAGCGCCTAGTCACGAGGATTCCACGCATGGCCACGCTTAATTTTGCGCATCTCCAGCCCCTGCACGCGCAGCTTGAAGAACACGCGATCTATGGCGCACTCCAGCGCATTGAGGATCTGCGCGTATTTATGCAGCATCATGTGTTCTCGGTCTGGGATTTCATGTCGCTAATCAAATACTTACAGCGTGCTATCGCGCCGGTCATGGTGCCCTGGCAGCCGACCGCCGATCCCAGTCTGCGTTATTTCATCAATCAATTGGTGCAAGAAGAGGAATCCGACGCGATTCCGCTGGCAGCGGGCGAGATCTTGTACGCCAGTCATTTTGAACTCTACTGCCGCGCCATGAGCGAGATCGGCGCAGATGCCACCCAACCCCAGCAGTTTTTAACGCTGGTCAGTGAACAGGGCATCGATCAGGCGCTCTATTCGCCGCTGGTACCACTGCCAGCGCGGTATTTTAGTGAGACCACCTTCTGTTTTATCCGCGAGGACAAGCCGCATCAGGTTGCCGCCGCGCTCGCACTGGGCCGCGAAAACCTGATTCCGACCATGTTCCGGCAGTTTCTCAGCCGCATGGCGATCAGCGAGCCGCAAGCGCCGATCTTTCATGCCTATCTCCAGCGTCATATTCATTTGGATGAAGATTTTCACGGCCCGCTGTCGATGCGCTTGCTTGAAGCCCTGTGCGGTGACGATCCGCAACGCATTGAGGAAGCCGAAACCGCCGCAGAAGAGGCGCTCTGTGCGCGGATTCGCTTTTGGGATGGAGTGTTGGCGGCGATTGAAGCCGGACGCTGAGTATCTGACCGACTTGATAAAGTATTCCGTGTCACCATCTTGCTAACACGGATTTTCGATCCTATTCACCAACTGTGCCGGAGATCAGATTGATGAGCGCAACGATCAGTGTCCCATTAGATAATGAAGGCTTTTTGCTCAACCGCGATGATTGGAGCGAAAGCATCGCGATTGAATTGGCTAAAAGCGATGAATTTGAAATGACCGAACAGGTGATGCACTTTATTCGCGAAGCCCGCGCTATGTATGAAGAAGATGGCGTGGTGCCGCCAATTCGCATTTTTGCCAAAAAACACAAGGTCTCGACTAAAGACCTCTATGATATTTTCAAAAAAGGCCCGATGAAGCTTATCTGTAAATGGGGAGGTCTGCCGAAACCGACGGGGTGTGTTTAAGGGTTTCAGCGACTTCGCGGCTGAAATCGGCCAACGTCCAACTGAGCGCCGTGAGCAGTGCCCGGGTGTCTCCGGGCGCAGCAACTGGGCGCTGATAACGGCTCTCACGGGCCACCCGCACCTGTTCTAAATTAGGCTCCAGCAACGACCACCGCACCCGCAACACCGCCTGACCGTCGGGCGTGCCCTCAAATGCGAGAATTTCAGCACTTAATCGCACATCAAGCGGATAGCGTAGCTCACTCGGCAAAATAACTATCCGGCTTGAACCTGTTAATTGCGCCAGATTTTCACTCCACACCCGCAAGAATTCATCTTGCAGCGTCCCGCCCCAACGCTCTAATTCATTCACGGCTAATTGATTTGCCGAGGTGCGCGAAACAATTTGCGGGCGGTCGAGAAACAGCGGAAAACTCACCGGCCCCAAGCCAATTGCTAATGCTGAATCAGCAGACGGCGGCGCATCGTGAGTTTTTTGTTCCAATGCTGTGATTGGCGCGAGCGTATAAAAATTCGCGGGCGGGGTGCTGGCGCAACTAATCACGCTAATACACAGTGTTATAATTAACCATCGCCAGTTCAAAAATAATTGGGTCATAGAGATGCGCCGTGAATAAAAAAGATTAGACAGGATTAACAAGATTACTCAAGATTAACAGGATTTTTTTAAAATATTTTGAAAATCCTGTTAATCATTATCATCTTGTTAATCCTGTCTAATTGTTAATTGTTAATTGTTAATCGCTGTATTGCGGTGCTCAACGCCGATTGCCTTTACCCTGTAACAATGCTTCGGGATGCCGCTCCAAATAATCCGCCAATTGACGCAATGAACGCGCCGCTTGCCCAACTTCTTGTAGCGTGCGCTGAGTTTCGACATATAACGGCGAACGGTCGGATAACAGCGCCCGCGCCCGTTCTAATGTCGCCGTGCTTTCACGGAGCATGTTACCTAATTCCGGTGTCAGCGTTTGATTAAACTGGGTTGTTGTCGCCCGCACTTGCGCCAGTGTTGTCGCAAATTCATCTAATGCGCTCTGTAATTCCGGTGCGTTGATTAACCCATTCACACCCGCTGCTGCTTGACTTAAATCGCGCCCAATTTTCTCAATCGGCAAGGCGTCGAGTTTTGCCAAGACATTGGCTAATTGTGTCGTCATCGCCTCCAGTGAACCGGCGCGAGTCGGAATGACCGTATATTCACCATATTGACTCAATTCACCGGGCGGCGCATTGGCTTCGACATCTAAATCAACATAGAGCGCACCACTTACCACGCTATCGAGCTTGAGTTGCGCCCGCAAGCCATTTTTTACCAGTCGTCCAACTAATTGCTGGCGCTCTGTTGCTGATACCGAACCGCGCAATGTCACGCGCTCTGGCTCGACTTCAATTAACACCGGAATCCGAAATGCAAGGGTTTCAGCATCGAGTTGTAATTGAATATCGAGCACGCGCCCAATATCAATGCCTTTTAATCGCACCGGCGCACCACTGGCTAAACCACGCGCCGCCCCTTCAAAAATCAGCAAATACCGTTCTTTGCGAGCATAGGTTTTGGCTAAAGCCGCTTCACGATTGCGATAGAGCGGAAAAACATCTGGATAGGGCGCATGATCTTGACCAGAATCAATCGTATCCGGTGTGCTAAAAGCAATGCCACCAATTAACATGGCAAGCAGCGACGGCGTATCAAGCTGTACGCCAGCAGTCGATAGCGATATATCGACACCACTGACATTCCAAAAGCGCGTATCAGGTGTGACCAGCGCATCATGTGGCGCGTTAATAAAGGCTTCAATAATAACCGCTTTACCATCCGGTTCCAGATGATAGCCAACCACCTGACCAACTTGAATCCGGCGATAATAAACTGGCGAGCCGATATTAAATGAACCGAGGGTTGGTGCATGCAAGCGCACGCGGCGACCAGCTTCAGCAGTTTTAATCAGTGGCGGCTGTTCTAATCCGGTGAAATGACGCCGCGCCCGTCCTTCTTCACCTGGATCAAGCGCGATATAGGCACCTGAAACCAGCGTATCAAGTCCCGAAATACCGCTTAAGGTCACTCGCGGGCGCTCAACCCAAAAGCGCGTATGTTCGGTGAGAAATTCGGCAAAGGTGCGTTGCAATTCGGCGCTGACGATGACGGTTTTTAGATCATCGCTAAAATTAACCGTTTTGACTTGTCCGACTTCGACATCTTTGAATTTAATGCGTGTTTGTCCAGCCACTAATCCGGCGGCGCTTTTAAATTCAATTGTGACAACTGGCCCTTGCTCATTCCAAGTTTTTATCGCTAACCAGATACCAATTATTAACGCAATCAGCGGAATCAACCATACCAGCGATAGACGGCTGCGTGATTTGACCCGCGCTTCAGGAATTAAATCACTGTCCATGATAGCGATCCCAGATTAAGCGCGGATCAAATGCGAAGGCGGCAAGCATGGTTAAAACCACCACGGCACAAAAAAAGACGGCACCGGCTTCAGCTTCTACATGCGCAATATGACCAACTTGCACCAGTGCCACTAAAATCGTGACAACATAGACATCAACCATTGACCAACGTCCAGCGGTTTCAATCAGACGATAGAGCCAAGTGCGTTCGCGTGGATGCCACTGATTCCAGCGGAATTGAACGGAAAGCAGTAAGAGAATTAAAAATAAAATTTTGAGCAATGGAACAACCACGCTGGCAATAAATACAATGAGCGCCAATGGCCACATGCCATGCGTTAGCAAAAAACTAACGCCGCTTAGAATAGTATCCGATTGGGTGCGCCCGAACGAGGTGAGGGTCATAATCGGCAGCAAATTTGACGGGATATAGCAGAGGATCGCGGCCAACAGCAGTGCCCAAGTGCGTTGCAGGCTATCGGGTTTGCGGCGGTGCAAAGTGCTGTCACAACGTGGACAATGGCGGTGCGTACCCAAATGCCGCACAGCGATGAGCGGGATCACCAATTCACAGCGATCACAGGTCAGATGCGCGTCTCCTGAGCGCACGGTAGCGCGGTGCAGCCTAGGCATGGGTACACGCGACCAGACTAAATCAGGATCGAGCGCAGCGTGTGCGGCAGCCAACACAAAAATGAGCACGGCAAAGGCAAACAGCGATGCGCCGGGCACGATGCTGGCCATATCCGCGAGTTTGACCACGGAGACAAGGATGCCGAGCATGAACACGTCCATCATGCCCCAAGGGGCTAGGGTGCGCACCAAGCGAAACAGCTTCGGCAACCAGCACGGCATACGGTCGAACGCCAGCGGAATGAGTACGGTGAGCAGCAAGATGAGTTGCAACCCGGGGGCGAGCACGCTGGTAAACAGCACTACGGCTGCGATCCCCCATTGACCGGAAGAGTAAAGATTGATGACGCCGGTGAGCAGCGTTGTGTGTGTGATGTTGCCGTGTAGATTGAAGGCGATAAACGGAAAGCTGTTGGCGATGCTGAAGAGCAGCAAACCAGCGAGCGTGAGGGCGAGGGTGCGATTGAGGCTGTCGGGTCGGTCACGATGGAGCACTGCGCCACAGCGACTGCATTCAATTTGACCGCTGGGCGGGGGCGGCGGGTGGCGTTGCAGTAGTCCGCATTCGGGGCATTCGGTTAGGGGCATGATTTTGAACATTCATTGATTGAATAAAATTTGCAGCAGAAAAAAATAGTCCTTTGAATTAACTCAATTTTCATTGAGATTCCCACGCAGCCACCGCTGTAACATGGCTTTTAAATCCTCAACCATCACAGGTTTGGCGAGAAAGTCATCCATCCCAGCGGCTAAACAACGCTGACGATCTTCTTCAAATGCTTCTGCCGTTAGCGCAATAATCGGCAACCGTTCGCTCTGTTCTGTTGCGGCTTCCCATTGACGTAACTGTGCTGTTGCTGCATATCCGTCCATGACTGGCATTTGACAATCCATCAAAATTAAATCAGGGCGAACGCCGCCTTCAATTAAATCAACACACTGCTGACCATCTTCGACTGTCGTAACGGTTAATCCAAGTTTGCCTAATAATGCTTTCATAATTGCGCGATTCGCTAAATTGTCTTCAACAACTAATACGCGCCCAGTCAGTGAAGGTTGAATTGGACGGGCGCGACGATCAACTGGATTGACGATTGCCGTATGGGTTGCTGAATTTGATATTAAACTTTCAGCGCGTACCCGAAACCAAAAACATGACCCCTGCCCCGGAGTACTGGTTACACCCGCTTCACCGCCCATCAGTCGCGCTAATTCGCGCACAATTGATAAGCCTAATCCAGTTCCGCCATGTTGGCGCGTAATTGAATCGTCAGCTTGTGAGAATGGCTGAAATAATCGCGCTTGTTGCACATCTGTAATGCCGATACCGCTATCGGACACAGCAAATTCTAGCATCACGCCATCATCTTGCGGTTCGCCCTCGCGTGCTTCAATACGTACCTGACCGTGTTCAGTAAATTTAATCGCATTGCCAACTAAATTAGCGAGCATTTGCCGCACGCGATAGGCGTCAGCTTGATACGCTCGCGCTGGATCACTTAACCACTGCGCCGTTAATTGTAGATTTTTGGTTCGTGCTGATTCAGCAAATAGAGCTTGAATATCTTGAATTAACCGTGCTGGTTGAAAAACGGTGTTTTCAAGCTGCAATTTACCAGCTTCAATTTTGGAATAATCGAGAATATCATTGAGGAGTTTAAGTAACCCCTGACCAGAAGTTAAAATTGTCTGCGCGTAATCAAGACGCTCGTGCTCTGTGAGATTTGGAATTAGTAACAATTGCGCCATGCCCAAAATGCCATTCATCGGCGTGCGAATTTCATGGCTCATTGTTGCTAAAAAACGGCTCTTTGCAACATTGGCTGCTTCTGCCGCTTCTTTGGCGCGATAAAATTCAGTGACATCAACACGAAAACCAACTGTATGACCAGTTGAGGTGCGGCGCTCGATACTTTTAATCCAACGTCCATCATCAAATTCGCGGACATATTCGCCGCTGCCCTGCTGATGTTCGGCGACGCGCTCGGCAATCCAGGCTTCTTCACGTCCTCGCGCTTGCCGATGTAATCCTTGCTGCAAACCGTAGCGCAAAATTTCTTCAAATGTCGGATTCGAGGCAACACATTCTGCGGTGAGACGGTATAGCGCCCGAAATTCTTTATTGCAATAAATTAACCGATCTTGACTATCGTAAATTACAAAACCTTCGCGGATGGTATCAATCGAGGAATGTAATAATGATTCAGTTTGACGTAATCGCTCTTCAGCTTCTTTGCGAGCACTGATGTCTAAATGGGTACCTGACATGAGCGCCGGTTGACCATTCGGCAAAAATCGCGTAATAGTTCCACGCGACATTACCCACACCCAATGCCCTCCTAATTTATGGCGCAAACGAATTTCACATTCAAAGTGCGGTTGATGACCGGCGAAATATTGTTCGAGCAAATGTTGAATTTGCAGGCTATCGCTCGGATGGAGCAGTTTTTTCCATTTTTCAAAGGTAATAGGCGTCAATTCGTCGAGCTGATAACCAATCATATCCGCCCAGCGCGTATTGACAAAAATTTCTCCGCTGACCACATCCCATTCCCAGGTTCCAGCGCGGGTGCCTTCAATTACATTTTGTAATCGTTGGCGCTCAATCTGGAATGCTTGTTCACGCTCAACACGCTCAGTCATGTCAATTAAACTGCCAACCATACGCTGCGGTTGGCCGTTTGCATCACGCTCAACGACGCGCCCGCGATCTAAAACCCAAATAATTTTACCATCGGGACAGCACATTCGATGTTGATGAATATAAGGCGTTTCTTGAGTGAGTGCGGCACTAATAGCTGTCATCACTGAATCGCGGTCATCTTCGTGCAAAAGCTGGATAAAATATTCAACCGTATGATCAGGTTGTAAATCACTAATACCGAGAATTTCTGACCAACGCGAATTATGATTGACTTGATTAGTTTTTAAATTCCAGTCCCAAATTCCTTCACCCGTTGCAGCAGAGACATAGCTATAACGACGTTCACTTTCAATTAAGGCCGCTTCAATGCGCTGGCGTTCGGTGACATCATGAACAATGGAGTACAGCGCCGGTTGGCCATCGTATTTAAAGGCACCTGAATAAACTTCGACCTGACGCATTTCGCCGTTAGCCAAGCAATGTGTAAAAAAGCGATGCTCACAACGTCCTTCTAAGACAGCACGCATATCTGCTAATAACTCAACCGGCGTCGATTGGTCGATATCAAATACCCGCATGTGGCGCAATTGTTCGGCGTCGTAGCCATAAAAACGCTGTGCGGCAGGATTGGCGTCAAGAATTGCACCTGTTTGCGGATCGGCAATAAGCATTACAGCTTTGGCACTTTCAAACAATGCGCTGTAGCGTAATTCACTATCAGCTAATTGCTCACTTAAACGCTGGGATCGCTGTTCAGCGCGGCGTTTTTGACGGCCAATCGATTCAATAACTAAAAACAAAAATAAGTCAATCATTAAACCGCCAAGCGCCACAAATAACGGTTGCGCTTTTTCGGTTTCAGATAAATAGTGACCGCTGGCACGCACTGATAATGTCCAGCGATGCTGGAACAGTTCAATTGTTACCAGCGCATCAAAGCCATCAGCTTCGGGCGGCTGCAGGGCGCTGAGTGCCGTTTCGGGGAAATTGCTGAATAAAAAACCGTCAATGCCGGGGGCGCTGCCATCATAGAGTTCTAAATGAATAGCATCTTGATTAGAGCCAAGAATGCCATTCATAAAATCGTTGGCACGAAATGGACTGTAAACAAACCCTAATAAGGCGGCGCGGCGTTCGGCAATGGTTGTAATTGGCATATTCTGACGATAAACTGGAATATACATCAAAAAACCATATTGAATATCTTGTTCGGTTTCTTGCACCAGTTTGACGCGCCCAGAAATAGCGGGCGCACCAGAATCACGCGCTAACTCCATTGCACGGCGGCGTACCGGCTCAGAATACATATCGTAACCAAATGCGCGTTGATTACGCCAATCGAAGGGTTCTAAATAAACGATTGAGCTATATTGATCGCGTGGTGTGTTGGGTTTAATGTGGTAATCGGGAAAGCCTTCAGCGCGAATCTGTGCAATATGGGTTGCTAGATCTTGAGGCGCAATCATACGCGCAAAACCTAACCCTTGAATGCCGGGGAAATTTTTTAGTAATTGCAGTGATTCAACATAGATCTGCCATTGCGTCCGCGAAACCTCACCAGCAGCATCGAATAAACCGACACCCCCGCGCAAAGCGGTCGCATAGGCCATGAGTCGGCGTTCAATGGCTGAAGCAATATCAGCGGTTTGGAAGTGAAAGCGTTCACTGGCGCGAGCGCGGATTGCAGTATCGGAAATTTGCCAAGCTAGTGCGGTAATCACAAATGACAACAGCAGAACAATCCAAGCGGTAGCTTGATGCTGTAAAAAACGAAGGACATGATGACGTGCGTTCAAGTCGAGCACTCCGAGTTTAATTCGCGTCGATCTGGCTACCTAGCCCAAAACGGGCCATCAAGCGCGGTAATTCTTGCTGTGGATCACCGGCATGGAGTAATCCAGCAATCCGAATAATGACGGGTTCTTTGCGCACGGTACCGGCGGGCAAATAATCAAGGGCGGCGGTGCGTTCGCGGATGACATTGGGAATGAGCCATTGCGCATGTAAGCGTTCATTGACCCGTTCAACGGCATGATCGAGTACATCATCACAGACAGCTTCGTCGAGGATTTCGCCGCTATCAACCCAAGCTTGCATGATTTGTAACAGTGATAATTTTGCGATGGGATAAAGCACGCAGGCAGCGCGACAGCGGTCGATTTGAAATTCAACGTGTTCGCGCAATTTTGCCAGAATGCCAATTAATGACATGACATCACGTTTGATTTCAAAATATTTTTGCACTAAATATTCGTGCTGAATATGACTGCCCGGGTGCCAAGAAATTTCGACTGCTAGATTGATAAAGGCTTCTAAGCCGAGCTTACGAATTGCGCCGTCAAAGGTTTCGACTACACCTGGGCCGTCAATATAGCGGCTACTATTGGCTAGATGGAGCATCCGAAACATCAGTGCTGACTCGACTTGACATTGACGCAATAATTTCATGCGTTCATGTTCGCCCATCTCGCGCACATTTTTAATGCCGACGACTAATTCTGGTGTGATTGGCAACCCTAACAAGCCGCGTTTAATACAATCTTCCATGAAATCTTCAAATAGCGGAATCGCGTATTCATCTTGGTTGTCATCCGTTGATTCGAGCGCCATAATTTGTTGCAGACGTTCCATGACCTGTTTTGCATCAAATGGCTTGACGATATAGGCGTCGATGCGATGCGAACGCGCTGCGAGAATTTCGCCACGATCAGAATGACTGGTAATCATGGCGCAAATAGTTTTGGCTTCTGAGCGGCGAATAGCTTTGAGAATATCTAAGCCGCTTAAACCGGGTAGCTCCCAATCAAGCAAGACTAAATCCGCGCCGAATTGTTGCCAGCGTTCAAGCGCAGCGACTGGATCAATATCGAGCGTGATGACCGCTTGCGGCCAAACACGTTTAACCAGCTTGCGTAGCAATAAGCCAGTGGCTGGATCATCTTCGACAATCATAACGCGGATCACAGGCCGTCTCCGGTTCGTTCAAGCACGACGCGCAGGGTTTAGCAGCAATAGGCGACGGCGTTAGAGCGCGAGCTGAAGGCTCGAAAAGGTGGGTCGATATGCCGCTGATTGGTTATGCGATCAGATGCTAGAGCGTGTTTGTTATTGTGGAAATCATTTATTCTCGCTATCTTGACCATCTGTTACGAATAACGCGAGGAGCGAGGAATGAATTATCTAAATCGTGATGTGCTTGATGGCTTGCTTGAAGCACTGGGAGAAGCGGATTTCTTTGAAATCAATCATACATTTGTCCAGCAATTTGAGCGGCAGTTACAGGCGTGCAGACAACAGGCGGCGCGCGGTGATTCATCTGAATGCGCCCGCATTTTACACTCACTCAAGGGCGGCGCGGGCAACATTGGTGCGGAGACGTTAGCGGCGTTAGCGGAAACCTTAGAACGGCAAGTGCGCAGTGGTGAAAGCGCATTGACTGATGCAATGCTGGAGGCGTTAGCGAACACGACGCGCGAGACAGTCGAGGAATTGCGACGCAGTGGTTATTTAGGTGCGCGTTAAATGCAGCGAAAAATTTGCAGCGTTGTGTGGAAAATGATGCGCTGGCGGCTCATCTAAATCGCGCCAGCGCCGAAGACTGAAAGTGTGGTTTAACGCTGACGGCAGGCTTCAAGTTTTACGGGTTGTTGGGTATCCCCTTCGGGGCTACCTTGCTGCTCCATCGCCCGCACGACCGGCATTCCGTCTACAACCCGGCCAAACACGACATGACGGCCATCGAGCCAGGGGGTTGCGTCAACGGTGATGAAAAACTGTGAACCGTTGGTGTTCGGGCCAGCATTAGCCATCGACAACAGACCAGCGGTGGTGTGTTTGAGGCGGAAGTTTTCGTCAGGGAAGGTTGCGCCATAAATCGACTTACCGCCGGTGCCATTACCGTTAGTGAAGTCGCCGCCCTGAATCATGAAGCCTGGGATGATGCGATGAAACGGACTGCCGGCATACGTCAACCCGTCACCGCGCTCGCCATTACACAGAACACGGAAGTTTTCGGCGGTTTTGGGCACCACGTCGGCGAACAATTCGAGCGTAATTGTGCCAGCGGGTTGACCGCCGATGCTGACATCAAGCGCGACCTGTGGATTAGCGGCCAGCGCAGGGGTTGCGGCGCTGACGATCAACAGTGCGGTGAATAGCGGTGCAGAGGGACGCATAGTGCAAATGATCCGATGAAATAGATTAACAATTTGTGCAGGCATCGACGGGTAAACCGCGCCGAATCCAGCCCGGGCCGGTGGGGTTGCCGATCATACCTTCGGGGATATTGTAGACCTGCGTAAAGCCCAGTTTTTGGAGCTGTTTTTGCGCATAACCACTGCGACTTCCGGTACGGCAAATCAACGCGATAGGCGCGGCCTTATCGCCATTAAGCGCGTTCAATAGCTGTTCGACAAACTTAGGATCGGTCATATCGAGCCGCTGGGCGGTCGGCGCGACGCCGGTTTGACGCCATTCTGGTGGCGTGCGGATGTCGATCAAGCGAATCTCACCGGCTTGCGCTTTCGCGAGCGCCTCTTCTGGACTGAGATCGAGATCAGCGGCCAGCGCACTTGCGGCGCACAACAGACCAATAACGAGCCAAATAACGCGGTGGTGAAGGTATCGCATGGCAAAAATTGCTCCAAAAGTGTAAGAATGCAGATCAACAAAATAGTACCAGTTCAACAACATACCAGCGCCAACGGATGACGACAGCGGTAATTTGAGCGCCTATTTTTACGGTTTTTTAGTGTTTTTTTATTTTCAGCGTTATTCCGCGTTTTCAGCGGCCAATCCCAATTCCAACCCCAAGCGATACAACACATTTTTCTTCGTGCCGGTCAACCGCGCCCCAAGCGCAGCGGCCTGACTCAACGGCATCGCCTCACACAACAAACGCAACACACGTATCGACTCAGCGTGCGCGGCATCTGACTCAGAAGCCGAACACCCTTCAACCAACAACACCATCTCACCGAGACGCTGCTCGGGATCAGATTCGAGACGCGCAATCAACTCACTGGCCGTGCCCAATAAAAACGTCTCAAACTGCTTCGTCAATTCACGCGCAATCACCAACCGGCGCGTCTCACCGAGAACAACGGACAGATCGTGCAGCGTCTCCAACACCCGTTTTGCACTTTCATACAAAATCAACGTCCCCGGCTCACTCGCCACCGCTGCCAACCACGTCCGGCGGCGGACTGAAGTTCGGGGCGGAAAGCCCAAAAACAAAAACCGATCACTCGGCAACCCCGACGCTGACAAGGCACAGATCGCCGCACTGGCCCCGGGAATCGGCACCACCGGCAATCCCTGCGCCCGCGCTGCGGCAACCAATGTATAACCCGGATCGCTAATCAAGGGCGTTCCGGCATCTGAAACCAACGCCAAACTCTGCCCAGCGACCAACCGTTCCAAAATCTGCGGCGTCATCGTCGCTTCATTATGATCGTGATAAGCGATCAACTCCGACGTGATCCCATACTGCGCTAGTAAGCGGCGCGTATCGCGGGTATCTTCCGCCGCAATCGCCGCGACCTCGGCGAGCACTTGACGGGCGCGCGGGCTGAGATCGCCAAGATTGCCGATTGGTGTAGCGACTACGTATAGTACCCCGGTCTGGTGTTGCATCATCTTCGGCCCTCGGCTCGTGCGCTGTACGACGATCCATTCAGTCTCAAGACATACGGATACGGAATCATGCCCAAGAATCGCGTTGATCGTCAGGCTTTTTTCGCTCCACAGTGGCTCGGTATCTGGCTGCTTGCCGCATGGCTATCTGGCTGCGCCGTGCAGCCGATACAAGACGCTGCCAGTTTCTTAACGAGCGTACCGCGAGCCGAGTTAGAGCGCGTTGCGGCGCTCGAAACGCAAGGTCAAACGGCGACGGCAGCCAAGCACTATCTGGAACTAGCCGAACGCGCCACAGCGCCAGCCAAAGCGGAACTACATCTAAAAGCGGCACACGCCTATCGGCGCGTTGGTCAGGTGGCTGCTGCCCGTCAAGCACTTGCCGATCTGAAAACAGCCGAACTGGTCAAGGGTCAGCTCGAACGGGTGCGACTACTGAAAGCGGAACTGGCGCTGGCGGCACATGAACCGAAAACGGCGCTGACTGAACTCCAAAGCCTGCCGTTAAGTTTACCCAAATCATTCACGATTCAGCGGCTTGGCTTACTCGCTGCCACACAGCGATTAGCGAACAATCCGGCGGCAGCGGCTGCCGCGCTCATTGAGCTAGACGCACACCTCGACGCAGCGGAACGCCTCGCGCATCAGGTTGCGCTGGTGGCGACCTTAGCCCTGATGAATGCAGCGGATCTCAGCGATCTGACAAAAGATGGAAAAGGGACACTCGCGGGCTGGGCAGAACTGGCGCAGCTAATGCGCCGTGATGCCGCCGATCCGACGCGCTTGGAGCAAAGCTATCAACGCTGGCGCACACAACATCGCAATCATCCGGCCTTACCGGAACTGGCGCGTGCTTACAGCGGCGTGGGCGATGTGAGCGGCCAGCCGGTCACGGTACTGCTGCCCAATCGTGGACGGTTTGCGGTTGCGGCAAAAGCCGTGCGCGATGGTCTTGAAGCGGCGAGCCGCGCCACACCGAGCACACAACGGGCGAAGCTGAATTTCGTTGATAGCACCCATGATCGTCAAGTTCGGGCGCTACAAACGGCGGCGGTTGAGCGTGGCGCACAGGCGATCATTGGGCCGCTCGAAAAACCTGCCGTCGAACGGCTGCTCAGTGCGGGCGCATCGCCGGTGCCGACGCTGGCGCTCAATGAATCGAGCCAAAATGAAGGCAGCGCCGCCAATCTGTTCCAATTCGCACTTGCGCCAGAAAACGAGGCCATCGAAGCGGCGAACAAAGGGCTGGCACTTGGCGCAAAACGGGCGTTGATTCTGCATCCGAGTGATGCTTGGGGGCCGCGTTTAGCCAGTGCCTTTGCTGCGCAGTGGCGAGCGCAAGGCGGGACGGTGGCCGGTCAAGCGGCGTTTAATCCCAGTGCTGCCAAGCGTGCCGGTCAGACGATCAAACGGCTGCTGGCCAATCGCGATGCGGATTTATTGTTCTTGGTAGCGACAACGGAGATGGCGCGGGCGCTGCATCCACAAATTCAATCAGCGGCGAAACAACCGTTGATCGTGATGGCAACCTCGCATGTGTATTCGGGGCGCTTTGATCCACGCACCGATCAAGCGTTGATTGGGCTGTATTTTGTCGATATTCCCTGGATGCTCGATCTGGGCGGCGCGGGGCCGCTGGCACGGCGCACGGTGATGGGCGAGACGGCGAGCGCCGCCGGGCCGTTGGCGCGACTCTATGCGATGGGGATTGATGCTTATCGCTTGACACCGCAGTTACCAACGCTGGCGCAGTATCCTGGAGCGTATTTTCCGGGCTTGACCGGCGGTTTGGCGCTCGATCCGCTCGGGCGCGTCACGCGGCAACTGGCGCTCGGACGCTTTACCGCAAGCGGCCCGCGTCTGGTCGAGGATACGCGCACCGCAGCCAAACCTTGAGCACGCCATCATCGCGCCGTCGCCCGCGACCGAATTCGGCGGCGATTGGCGCGGCAAAAGAACGGCTCGCCGAGGCGTTTTTAATTGAGCGCGGTTTAACGCCGCTTGCACGCAATTACCGCTGTCGCGGCGGCGAAATTGATTTAGTGATGCGCGATGCGCAGACGCTGGTGTTTGTTGAAGTGCGCTACCGGCGCTCGGCGCAGTTTGGCACGGCAGCGGCGACGGTTGATGCACGTAAACAGCAGCGGTTAATTCAGGCCGCGCAGCAGTATTTACAGCAGCATCCAACTGCGTTGGCCTGTCGTTTTGATGTGGTGGCGATTGATGGTCAAGATCGGATTGAATGGATTCGGCAGGCGTTTATGCTGTGATGTATGTCAGCGTATTGAAGATTGAGACAGGATTAACAAGATTATTCAGGATTGACAGGATTATTTTTAATTTATCAATCTTTAATAAAAATCCTGTTAATTCTGAAACATCCTGTTAATCCTGTCTCAATCATCTGGAACCGCTATGCCTGAACTCACGGCTGGACTCCGCGCCGATCTAGCGCGACTTGTGGGCGCGGATGCTCTACTTACCGATCCCGCCGATTGCTGGCCCTATGGATACGACAACAGTCGCCGACAGGCACTGCCGCAAGCGGTGGTATTCGCCCGCGATGTGACGCAGCTTCAGGCGCTGGTGCAGTTCTGTGTGCGTTACGGCGTGCCGCTGATCGCACGCGGTCTAGGCACTGGCACCACAGGCGCGACCGTCCCCGAAAGCGGCGGCATCGTGCTCTCATTTGAGCGCATGGATCAAATTTTAGCGATCACACCCGGAGATCGACTGGCCCGTGTCCAGCCGGGTGTCACCAATGCGCGGCTGCAACAGGCGGTCGCTGAGGCGGGATTTTTCTGGGCACCCGATCCGACCAGCGCCGCTGTCTGCACCATCGGCGGCAATCTCGCCTATAACTCAGCCGGGCCGCGTGCGGTCAAATATGGTACGCCGCGTGATAACACACTCGGTCTGAGCGCGATCAGCGGCGCGGGCGACTGGTTTCAGACCGGCGTGTTGACGACCAAAGGCGTTGTCGGCTATGACCTGACGCGGCTGCTCATCGGCTCGGAAGGCACGCTGGCGCTGATTACCGAAGCGACGCTCAAGCTCACCCCACTCCCCGAAGCCAAGCGCACGCTCCGCGCCACCTATGCCGATATTCACGCGGCAGCGCGGGCGGTGTCGGCGATCATGGCGCAGCCGGTGACGCCCTGTGCGCTGGAAATCATGGACAGCACCGCGCTGGAGATGGTCAGCCGCTATGCCGGATTAGATGTACCAGCGGGCGCGGGCGCGGTGCTGATGATCGAAGTCGATGGCCCGGCGGCCTGTATTCAGGATGCGCAGCGAGCGGTTGGCGCGGCGGCGCAGGTGGCGGGCTTGTTAGAACTGCGCTTGGCGGAAACGGCGGCGGAGGTTGCGGCGCTGTGGAAAACGCGCAAAGCCTTATCGCCCGCATTGCGGCATGTCGCGCCGAAAAAGATCAACGAAGATGTGGTGGTGCCGGTCTCGCGCATGGGCGAGTTGATCGAGGCACTGGAGCAGTTGGCGCGTGACAGCGGGATTCGGATTGTCAACTTTGGTCATGCCGGAAACGGCAATATCCATGTCAATCTGTTGATCGACCCCGATGATCCCGATGCGGTCACGCGGGCGGCAACCTGTCTCGAAGCGGTGTTTACGCTGGTGTTGCGGCTGGGCGGCACGCTCTCGGGTGAACACGGGGTCGGCGTGGCGAAACGGGCATTCGTTGGGCGCGAACTTGATCCTGTCGCGGTGCGGCTGATGCACGCGATCAAGGCGCAGTTTGATCCGGCGGGGATTTTGAATCCAGGGAAAGCGTTGCCGGATGTGTTGTCGTAGCCTCCAGCATTTAGCACGCCGTCAGATCAAACCGCGCAAATTCAAGGCTGAACTGTCCGCGCCCCTGCGTTAAGCCGCGTATTGTGGTTGCATAGCCAAGCAGCGGTTCGAGCGCAGCTTCAGCGCGGATGGTCGCTTGTTCGTCCTGAATCTCGGTGGCCTGAATCAGCGCCCGCCGCGCTTGCAGATCGCCGAGTACCGCGCCCAGATTGGCTTCGGGCGCGATCACTTCCAGCCGCATCACCGGCGTCATCAGCGCCGGATGCGCTCGCTCTAACGCCTGACGCAGGGCTTTGCCGACCGCAGCGGCCAGCGCGTTCGGCGTCGAACTCGCGCCGAATAACTCCACTTCCGTGACTTGCACCGCCAGATCGAGCAGCGGCATTCCTTGAAGCGGACCGCTGGCCAGCGTGCGGTCGAGCGCCTCGCGCAGCGCGTGCAGATGCAGCGCATCGAGCACCGCGCCCTCGGGCAAGACTCGCGGCTCTAGGGTGAGCGTCGTGCCCTGACCGCGTGCCCTGGGCTGCACCCGCACCATCGCTCGCGCCATCAGATCAGGCTGGCGCGGATCGGGCGTCGGTGGTGGCGCGAACAGCGCATCGGCGGTGGCGCTCGCGGTGATGGTCTCGCGGGTGGCCACAGCCGGGCGTCCAACCCGCACCTGCACACCAAATTCGCGCTCTAAACGCTCGATGACGATGTGTAGATGCAGCTCGCCCATGCCCCGCAACAACCGTTGTCCGGTCTCGGGATCGTCAGCCACGCGCAAGGTCGGATCTTCCTGTTGCACCTTGTCGAGCGCCGCCAGCAGCGCCTCTTCATCAGTACCGGCGGTCGGCGTAATCGCTAACCCCAATACTGGATCATGAGTCTGAATGCGTTCGAGCATCAGCACCTGACCCGGGGCGCAGAGCGTATCGCCGGTACTCGCCCAACGCAGTCCGGCTAACAACACAATCTCACCGGCTTCAGCGTGTTCGCGCTTGGTCTTTTTGCCGGCATCGACCTCAAACAGCCGCGCCACCTGTTCGCGCTGAATGCGCCCGTCCGCCGTCAGAAACTCGACCGTATCGCCCGCCGCGAGCCGTCCACGATAGAGCCGCACGAACACATGCCGCCGCCCTTCCCACAGTTGCACTTTGAACGCCAGCGCCGCCAGTGGCGCGTCAGTTTCCATCATCACCGTTTGCACACTGCCGTCGCGATGCGTGGCCAATGCCGGCGGACGGTCGAGCGGCGCGGGCAGAAAGTCAATCACGCCATCGAGCAGCGGTTGCACGCCGAGATTGCGCAGCGCACTGCCCGCATAGCAGGGAAACAGCAGCCCAGCTAAGGTTCCGGTGCGCAGTGCAGCGCGGAGCGCCTCAGGTGTCGGTTCCTCGCCTGCCAGCACCACATCCGCCAGCGCCTCATCGACCTCGGCGGCGGCCAGCGCCAGCGCCTCGCGGCGTTCACGCTGCTGCGCCCAGAGTGCGGGCGGACAGGGTTCGCTTTGCACCAACTCGCCTTGCTCGCCACTGAAACGAATCAGTGTTTGCTCGATCAAATGCACCACGCCGCCATATTCGGGCGCGGGCACCGTGATCGGCACTGGCTCGGCGTGCAACTGCCGCTTGACGGAAGCTAAACAGCGGTCAAAATCCGCGCCCGGACGATCCAGCTTATTGATAAACAGCAGCGCCGGTAGCTTGAACCGCGCCCGCTGGCGCCACACGGTTTCGGTCTGCGGTTCCACACCGCGCACCCCATCGAGCACAATGATGCCACCGTCGAGCACGCGCAATGCCCGCTCGACTTCGATGGAAAAATCAACATGGCCAGGCGTATCAATCAACTGGAGCAGATGCCCGCGCCAGGGCGCTTGGGTGACAGCGGCAGTGATGGTGATGCCATGACGCTGTTCCTCGGCCAGATAATCCATGTGCGCCGCACCATCATGTACCTCGCCGATTTTGTGCGACGCGCCGGTATAAAGCAGGATGCGCTCGGTGAGCGTTGTTTTGCCCGCATCCACATGCGCCGCGATCCCAATATGGCGAACGTGCGACAATCGCGAAGGTTTTTTCATCACTATGCAACAGAGGAGTTAGAGCGGTTTATGAGCGGTTTTGTATCAAACGGACGCCCCCGATCTTGGCTTGCGCCGGTGCTGGGCGCGTCGCTGCTCAGTTGGGGCGCATTTCAAGGCGCACAGGCTGAAACGTTTCAGCTTGAAAACCCCAATGATTCAGTCGTGGGGACGCCTTTTTATTTCACAGCACGCGCTAAGGATACGCTGCTTGACATCGCCCGCCAGAATAATCTCGGCTTCGATGACATGCGCCAAGCTAATCCCAAAGTCGATATTTGGGTACCCGGCGAAGGCACACAAATTCTCGTGCCCGCGTTTTATGTGCTCCCCAATGTGCCGCGTCAAGGCATCATCATCAATCGCGCCGAAAAGCGACTCTATTATTATCCGGCTAATCGCCCGAACGAAGTGCGCATCTATGCCATTACCGTCGGCAAGGATGCCATGGCCACACCGCTGGGCAATTTTGACGTGATCGAAAAGCGCGTCGATCCGGTCTGGACACCCGGGCCACAAGTACGCGCCAATCATGCCGCCAAAGGACACATCTTGCCGCCGACCGTCCCGCCGGGGCCGGATAATCCGCTCGGACGCTACGCGATGCGCTTGAGCAATCCCGATTATTTGATTCACGGCACGAATCAGCCGTGGGGTATGGGCATGGAAGTCAGCGGCGGCTGTATCCGCATGTATCCCGAAGGGATTGAAGAACTCTACAGCATGGCCGGTCTCAAGACGCCGGTGGCCATTATCGATCAGCCGTATAAGGTCGGCTGGTTAGGCAACGATCTGTATTTGGAAGTGCAGACTGGGGAGAAGAGTGCGCAACTATCGTATCGGGCGGTGATTCCCGAAGCGATGGCAAATGCCGAAGGAGTAACGATTGACTGGAAGGCGGTCGAGCGGGCAATGCAGGAAGACTCCGGTGTCCCACAGGTTGTCGGACACCGAAGCGGATCAGCTCAAGGCAATTACTTGCCCATGATCTTCTGATACATCCGATCCAGACGCTCGGTGTTGGAGTTGCAGCAAGCCTGGGCGCTGTTAGCGGTGTCCAGTGCCTGCTGTGCGGTGTCACGCGTCGCCTGGTCAGCACAGCCGCCGAGCAGCAGCATGGCAGCAACCGACAAGGAAGCAACTTTAACGAACTTGGTCATGGTGGATCTCTCCAAGGTTGTGGTTTGAAAACGAATCGACACAATCAACACATAATGCCTAAGTCTAACGCGCTACAGCCAAACCGTACAGCCCCTGCGCAATCGCTGCGTCAGACCGTTGTTGGGTCAGGATGCGGTGCGTTTGGTCTCGTCCCGCTGGGCTTGGCGAATGCGCCGCGCCAATGGGCCAATGTCCAGCGCAAAGCTTGGAACAAATTCCGTGCGACATCAAGCGCACAATGATACTGATCGGCGGATTTTTTACAACGTCCGGCACTGTATCAGCAGTACGCCGAACGGCGCGATCTGCTGCACAGGCCGATTATTGGCCAGCAAGTGTTTGTTCTGTAAGTCTCTAGCTGTGCGACAGGCAGCGGTACGCTGTGACTGTCGCATCTAGTCGTTTACGCTTGCCCGACCAAACGCGGGCTTTGCTGCAAAAATACAACAGCGTTGTATAGATAAAACGCTGGTGGCTGGTCGCTGGAAACCGATCGACTCTGTTCATCCCCCACTCGTCCACCTATACTGATCCGTCATTGATTTAGCACAGACGGCGCAACAGGAAATCCGCATGAAAAAAGTCGAAGCAATCATTAAACCCTTTAAGCTCGATGATGTGCGCGAGGCGTTGTCAGCGGCGGGGATCACCGGCATGACCGCGATTGAGGTTAAAGGCTTTGGTCGTCAAAAGGGTCACACTGAACTCTATCGCGGCGCAGAATATGTGGTCGATTTTCTGCCCAAAGTGAAGATTGAACTGGTGCTGGCTGACGATCAGGTCGAGGACTGCATTCACGCCATTACCGCCGCTGCACGCACGGGAAAAATCGGCGATGGCAAAATCTTTGTCTCCGAAATTACCCGCGTGGTGCGCATTCGTACCGGCGAGGAAAATGAAGCGGCGATCTGAGCACACCCGCTTGAGCGGCGCACTCAGTTCTTATCGAGCTGGAGATAATCCCAGAGTCGGCGCGTGAGATCGGCTTTTTTCGGCTTGACCTCATCGGCAATAAAACGTCCTTGCTGGCGGTTGAGGTCGAGGATCCGTTTGGCATCTGCGGCCAGATCGGTCTTGCCGAGCGCACCATAGGCGGCGACGAGCACTTCCAGCGCATCGTCAACGGCGCTGGTGCGTTGATAGTGCTGAATAACGTAATTGGCGCGATTGGCGGCGGCCAGATACGCGCCACGTTTCAGGTAATAACGCGCAACATGGATTTCGTTCATCGCCAGATTACTGCGCAAATAGATCATGCGCTGGCGGGCATCCTCAGCATATTTACTATTCGGAAAGCGTTCGACTAGGGTGGCGAAGTCTTTGAACGCATCGAGCGCCGCGCCTGGGTCGCGCTGCGAGGCATCGGTCGGGATGAACCGATCCAAAAAGCCAACACTGCGGTTATAGTTGACAATGCCTTTGAGATAATAGGCATAGTCCACATAGGGATTTTGCGGATAGAGCTTAATAAACCGCTCGGCAGCGGCGAGCGCATCTTCGGGTTCATCGGCGCGATAATGCGCATAGGCGGCATCGAGTTGCGCCTGCATCGCGTAACGCCCGAAGGGATACCGCGCTTCGAGCGTTTGGTACAGTTCGATGGCGCTTTTGTAAGACCCAGCATCCAACTCGGCGGCGGCTTCGGCATAGAGCTTGGCCGCATCCCAACCCTCGGTTTCATCCTGCTCTTGGCCGAACATCCCGCATCCGGCGAGCGTCACAGCGAGCAGAAGCGCGGTCAATCGTGTTAACGTTCGTGGCATGGCGCATGAGTATCTGTTTCAAATCCTTTCCAGTATACCTGAAGCCCGCAGTGGGGGCGTGTTCCGGCGGGGCGGGCGCGGATGACTGATTCTGTTCAATCCATTCGACGGCGAGTGCAGGTACCGGCCGATCACGCGGGCGGGCGGTTAGATCGCGTGCTGGCGCAGTTGCTGCCAGAATTTTCGCGTGGGCGGTTGCAGCAGTGGATCGAAGCCGGTCAGGTGTGGGTCGATGAGCAACCGTGTCGGGTGCGCGATAAGGTATGGGGCGGGGCGGTGATTCGGCTTGCTGCCGAGTTGACGCACTGTGATGAACACCGCCCGCAGGCGATTGCCCTCGATGTGGTGTACGCCGATGCGCAGATCTTGATTATCAACAAACCGGCCGGGCTGGTTGTCCATCCGGCGGCGGGCAATCCCGACGGCACGCTACAAAATGCGCTCTTGCATTATGCGCCGGAACTGGCCGCGCTGCCGCGTGCTGGGATTGTGCATCGGCTGGATAAAGATACCACCGGGCTGATGGTGGTGGCGCGAACGCTGCAAGCGCATAGCGCACTGGTCGAGCAGTTACAAAAGCGCGTGGTTCACCGCGAATATCGGGCGCTGGTGCTCGGCACGCTGGTCGCGGGTGGGCGCGTAGACGCTCCGATTGGGCGACATCCGACGCAGCGCACTAAGATGGCGGTCGTCAGGCACGGGCGCGAGGCGATCACCCATTATCGCGTACTGGAATCCTATCCCGGGCACACGCTGTTAGCGGTCGAGCTGGAGACCGGACGTACCCATCAAATCCGCGTTCACATGACGCATCTGCATCATCCGCTCGTCGGCGATACCACCTATGGGGCGCGACCGCGCCCGCCGCGTGGCTGTCGTCCTGAACTCGCCGCCGCGCTGCAAAGTTTTCCTCGACAGGCGCTGCACGCGATCCGCTTAGGCTTGCTTCATCCGGCAACCGGAGAGGCGATGCACTGGGAAGTGCCGATGGCCGCCGATCTCGCTGCGCTGTTAAGGCTGTTGCGTCAGGAGGCCGCCGATGTCGCCAATCGCTTGGCTTGAACCCAATTGGCCCGCGCCCGCTTCGGTGCGAGCAGTGGCGACGATGCGACGCGGCGGCGTGAGTTCGGAGCCATTTGCCAGCCTGAATTTAGCCGATCATGTCGGCGACGATCCGCAGTGCGTGAGGCGCAATCGCGAACGACTCTGCGCCGCGCTGGAGTTGCCGACGGAACCACTGTGGTTGCGGCAAGTGCATGGCTGCACCTTAATCCGCGCCGAGCAGATCAATGGGGCCAGTCCGCCGGAAGCCGATGCGGTGATCGCGTCTACGCCGGATCGCGTGTGCGCAGTGCTGACGGCGGATTGTCTGCCGGTGTTGCTCTGCGATGACACGGGCACCCAGGTTGCAGCAGCTCATGCGGGCTGGCGCGGATTAGCCGACGGCGTGCTCGAACAGACGGTTGTGGCCTTCGCTGGCGCTCCCGAGCGCCTGTTCGCGTGGATCGGCCCGGCGATTGGCGCGACGGCATTTGAGGTCGGCCCCGAGGTGCGGGCGGCCTTTCTCGCGGTCGATGCAGCGGCAAGCGCCGCATTTCGTCCCAGCCCGAACCCGACGCATCCTGACCGCTGGCTGGCTGATCTGGCCCAATTAGCTCGGCAACGCCTCGCTCGCCTCGGCATCACGCAGGTGTTTGGCGGCGAACACTGCACCGCGACCGAGCCGGAGCGGTTTTTTTCGTATCGGCGCGATGGCCGCACCGGTCGTCAGGTCAGTTTGATCTGGCTCGCGCCGCCCGACAACACTGGGAGTCCAACACCGTGACGGATAAGCAAGTTGACTGGAATTTATTAACCCTGGTCGGCGCGGATCGAGCGGGCATTGTCGCCCGTGTCACCCGCGTGCTCTATGGGCTGGGCTGTCATCTGGGCGAAGCCTCGATGATTCGGCTCGGCGGCAATTTCACGATTATGTTGATGGTCAGCGCAGCGCGTCCGAATGCGGACATCCTCGCTGCGCTCGCGCCGGTTGCCGCTGAATTGGAGTTGCGTGTGCATCTGGATGCCATGAGCGGCGGGCTGCATCAACATCTGCTGCCAAATCTGCAAGTGCGGGTAACGGGCGCGGATCGTGCGGGGATTGTCGCCGATGTGACTGAAATTCTGGCCGCACAGGGCTTTAATATCCTCGAATTGGAATCGGATGTGGCCGGAGATCGTGATCGGCCAGTTTACATTATGAATATTCAGGGCTATAGCGACCACACCATTGAAAGCCTTGCCGACGCGCTCGCGCCCCTGAGTGAACGCGGGGTGGCGGTTGATGTCGCGCCGGTTGACGTGTTAATTGGTTAACACATGGCGATTCTCGACATTCTTAAATTGCCCGATCCGCGCTTAAAACAGATTTCTGAGCCGGTGACGGTATTCGATCAAACCCTGCGTGATTTTATTGCCGATTTAGAAGCAACGCGCTTGGCTGGGCCGTCAGCGGTGGGAATTGCTGCGCCTCAAGTTGGACGCTTTTGGCGCATTGTGATTGTTGATTTATCGACGCGCCCGAAAACGCCCAATCATGGTCATTTAGTGTTAATCAATCCTGAAATCACCCATTGGGATGGCTTTGCGATGGGACGCGAAGGCTGTTTATCAGTTCCTGATTATACCGGCAATGTCATTCGCGCTACGCAAATTCGGCTCACCGCGCAGAATGCTGACGGCGTGGAACAGGAATATGAAATGAACGGTTTTGAGGCGCGGGCGGTGCAGCATGAACTCGATCATCTTGACGGTCTGTTATTTGTTGATCGCGTGGTGAGCCGCCGCACGGATTTATATCGGCGCAAGGTCTATCAATAATTAGACAGGATTAACAGAATTTTCAAGATTAACAGGAAAATTTTGATAAAAATTATTCAGCAATCCTGTCAATCCTGAAATATCCTGTTAATCCTGTCTCAAATTATCCATCCGGCAAGACCGGGGATTCTCATTCTAATGAGCCGCATCAATGAAACAGCGATTTTTTTGGTTATCCTATCTGTTCGCCGCGCTGCTAATTGCGGCAACTACGGCGCTTGCCACGCCCGCTCCGGTGCCCCTCGCCGAGCTATTTCCCACCCCAACCCAAACCAAAGCCGCGATTGTCATCAATAAAGTGCTGGAGCGGTATCATTATCGCAAAGTCTCGCTCGATCCGACCTTTGCCGCGACCCTATTAGATCGCTATCTCAAAGCATTGGATCCAAGCCGGACATTTTTTCTCGCCCGTGATATTGAGCGGTTTCAAAATGGTGCGCGACAGCTTGATGAGAGTCTGCGGCGCGGTGAATTAGATATTGCCTTTGATGTGTTTCGCGTTTATCGCACGCGGGTTGAAGAGCGCGTCAATCATGCGCTGAAATTACTCGCCGGCCGTTTTGATTTTTCTGCCGCTGAAACCTTTACCTTTGAATCCGATACCACACCCTGGGCACGCGATCCAGCAGCACTCGATGAACGCTGGCGCAAGCGCGTAAAACACGACTATCTCTCGCTACGCTTGGCGGATAAAGCCGATGCAGAAATTCGTGATCGTCTGAGCAAACGCTATGAAGGGTTGGTGCGGCGGGTGCATCAATTCAAAGGTGATGATGTCTTTCAGACCTTTATGAATGCGTACACTGAAACCATTGAGCCGCACACCAGCTATATGTCACCGAGTACCTCGGAGAATTTTGACATTAGCATGAAATTATCGCTCGAAGGCATTGGCGCGGTGTTGCGGTCAGATAATGAATACACGGTCGTGCAGAGTACCGTTCCGGGCGGGCCAGCGCGTGATTCGGGACAGGTGCGCACGGGCGATCAAATTCTCGGTGTGGCTCAGGGATTAAATGGCCCGATGGAAGATGTCGTCGGTTGGCGATTAGAAGATGTCGTGGACAAAATTCGCGGCCCAAAAGGGTCAGTGGTGCGGTTGCAAATTCAGCCCAAAGCCAGTGGTTCATCCAAGCCAGTGCGCGAAATTGCGTTAGTGCGCAATGAAATTAAACTCGAAGATCAGGCCGCAAAAAGCTATGTCGTCGAGGATTTAGCGAATGCGCAAGGCGTCAAAATCGGTGTGATCGAAATTCCAGCGTTTTATCGCGATTTTGAGGCTGAAGGGCGTGGGACAAATGATTTTCGTAGCACAACCCGTGATGTGCGGCGTTTGATTAACGATCTCGTGATGCGCGGTATTGATGGGCTATTGATTGATCTGCGCTCTAATGGCGGCGGCTCGCTGGCTGAAGCGACTTCGCTGACCGGTTTATTTATTGATACCGGCCCGGTGGTGCAGGTAAAGGATGCGTTCGGCAAGGTTGAACTGGAAGCCGACCGTGATCCAGGCGTGGCCTACACCGGCCCGCTGGCGGTGCTGGTTGACCGCGAGAGCGCCTCGGCGTCGGAAATCTTCGCCGCCGCGATTCAGGATTATGGGCGCGGCCTGATTGTCGGTGAGCCAACCTTCGGCAAGGGCACGGTGCAGACGCTGATTGACCTCAATCGCTATGTGCCCGGCGAGCAAAGCGATCTGGGACGCTTGCGGCTGACGATGGCCGAGTTTTTCCGCATCAGTGGCGGCAGCACCCAACTGCGCGGCGTGGAACCCGATATTCGCTTCCCCAGCGCCGATTACATCAGCGAGCACGGCGAACGTGCGCTCGACAACGCCTTACCCTGGACACAGATCGATCCGGCTGGCTTCAAAAAAGTCGCCGATCTGCGCTTTGATGCGCTCGCTCGCCGCTCGGCAGAGCGGATCGCGCAGGATGCTGGATTCAAGATGCTCACCGAGCGCAGTCGGTTAGTGCGTGAAGTTGAAGCGCAAAAACGGGTGTCGCTGCGCGAAGCGGAACGTCGCGCCGAAGATCAGCGCCGCAATCAACGCTTTAAGGCCGACCAAGAACGCTTTTTGCGGGCGCGGGGGCTGAAACCAGTCGATGAAGAGGCCGATCCGGTCGATGAAGAAGCGTTGGAAAAACAGCGCGAAGTGATCGCTCGCATCGAGGCCGAAGAAGCAGCGCGGATTCTCGCCGATGGCATTGTCCTGCAACGGACGCAGACCGGGCCGCGTGCAGTGATGCGAGATTAAGCCTTGAGTGCGGTGGCGATGACTGTAGAACAGCGTGTACGAGATCTGCAACAGGCTGGCGCAAGCGCGACGCTCCGCGCCAATCGGATCGGTCTGGAAAAAGAGAGTTTGCGGGTCACGCCAACGGGTCACTTAGCACTGACGCCGCATCCGGCGGCACTCGGTGCGGCCCTGACACATCCGCAGATCACAACCGATTTCTCCGAAGCCTTGATCGAGCTGGTGACACCGGCGCTCACCGATGCGCGAGCGGTACTCGCGGCCTTGCGCGAGATTCATGTCATCGTCAATCAACATCTGGGCGACGAACGGCTGTGGGCGACGAGTATGCCGTGCGTGATTGCCAGCGGCGCTCAGATTCCGCTGGCGCAGTATGGCCGCTCGAATGCCGCGACCATGAAAACCGTGTATCGGCGCGGACTCGGCAACCGCTATGGGCGCATGATGCAGGTCATCGCTGGCGTGCATTTCAACTTTTCGTTTGCTGAGGATTTTTGGACGCTCTATCAGGCCAATGGCGGCGATCAGCGCGATCCGGTTGCCTTCCGCTCGGAAGCGCAGATGGGCATGATCCGCCACCTGCAACGCATCGGCTGGCTAGTGCCCTATCTGTTCGGCGCATCGCCGGCGGTCTGCGATAGCTTTGTGCAAGGGCATGACGTGGATTTAAAACGCTTCGATGCCTGCACACTCTACGCGCCCGATGCGACCTCACTGCGTCTCGGTGACATCGGCTATCAAAACAAGCAGGAAGCGGGCACCGGCATGAAAGCCTGTTATGACAGTCTCGATGCCTATGTGCGCAGTTTGACTTGGGCGATTGAAACGCCCTGCCCGCAATATGAAACCATTGGGGTCAAAGTCGGCGGGCGCTATGAACAGCTCAATGCCAATGTGCTTCAGATCGAAAACGAATACTACAGCACGGTGCGGCCCAAACAGATTACCGAATGGCTCGAAAAGCCGACGCACGCGCTACGTCGGCGCGGGGTGCGCTATATCGAACTGCGTTCACTGGATGTCAGTGTATTCGAGCCGCTCGGCGTCGGGCTGGAGCAGCTCGAATTTCTCGAAACCCTGATGCTCTACGCGCTGCTGCAAGACAGTCCGCGCATCGCCAGCCGTGAGCGCCGCGACATCGACGAGAATCTGGTACGGGTCGCGCATCGTGGACGCGAGCCAGGGTTGCGGCTGGCGCGTGAGCGGGACACGGTGGCGTTGCGCGATTGGGCGCATGAAATTCTTGATGATCTTCAAGTGGTTGCGGAACTGCTCGACGGTGGTGCCGACGGCCCACGCACGGCGAATGTGAAACGCCAGCGCGAAAAAGTCGATCATGCCGATCTGACCCCCTCGGCGCGGATGCTCGCCGAGATGCGCGAACAGGGTGAGAGCTTTTTTGCATTGGCGTGGCGCTGGTCAGAGCAGCATCAGCAAGCGTTGCGTCAGGTGCGCCTCGCACCCGAGCGGTTGGCGGCGTTTGAGCAATTGGCCGCTGAATCCGTTGCGCGACAGCAGGCAATTGAAGCAGCCGATCAGGTCGATTTTGAGACGTTTTTGGAAGCGTATTTTGCGGGGCGTGGGGTGTGAATTCTAAACGCGATAATTTATTCATTAAAACTGCAAAGGCGCAAAGAACACAAAGTTTTTTAAAAATTAGACAGGATTTACAGGATGCTTCAAAATTGACAGGATTTTAAAATGATTTATTAAAATCAAATCTTGTTAATCCTGAATAATCCTGTAAATCCTGTCTAATTCTTAGAGGCTGTCTAGAAACTGGCAAATCAGTTTTTTCTAGCCAGCGGCTAATTTATAGCGAACTTGATTATTGCAAATTTGGCGAAGCAACAATCGACTAGACGCTAAGTAAACTTGAGACTCACTAGAGGTTGGCTTACGCTCGTAATCTTTACTCAATCGGCGCGAGCGTCCAAGCCAAGCGAATGTTCTTTCAACGACCCAGCGACGTGGCAAGACATGAAAACCTTTGCGACCAGTGTGTTTCCGAACAAGAGTGAGCGTACAGGCAAACTGCTTAAATACCCATTCAATCAGTTCTGCCCCGGCGTAGGCGCCATCCGTCCAAATAATTTTGACGGATTGAAGGAGTAAAAATAAGCGTGCGATGACTTCGCGTGCGGCGGTACCATCAAAGATGTTGGCGGCATGCACGCACACGACAAGCAC
>NZ_FNOW01000085.1 GCF_900107145.1 Allochromatium warmingii
GTGCTTGTCGTGTGCGTGCATGCCGCCAACATCTTTGATGGTACCGCCGCACGCGAAGTCATCGCACGCTTATTTTTACTCCTTCAATCCGTCAACATTATTTGGACGGATGGCGCCTACGCCGGCGCAGAACTGATTGAATGGGTATTTAAGCAGTTTGCCTGTACGCTCACTCTTGTTCGGAAACACACTGGTCGCAAAGGTTTTCATGTCTTGCCACGTCGCTGGGTCGTTGAAAGAACATTCGCTTGGCTTGGACGCTCGCGCCGATTGAGTAAAGATTACGAGCGTAAGCCAACCTCTAGTGAGTCTCAAGTTTACTTAGCGTCTAGTCGATTGTTGCTTCGCCAAATTTGCAATAATCAAGTTCGCTATAAATTAGCCGCTGGCTAGAAAAAACTGATTTGCCAGTTTCTAGACAGCCTCTAAAACCGATATTGATTGTTCTGATTCGTGAGTTGAGTTTTTGATGGTTTGCGTCATGCTCCGTTTGTATAAAACGGGGCGCATGTCTCATTATTCGCTTTAATACGGCAGGTTATTCCCATGTCCAGCAAGCACACCACTCGTTCGACTCGCCCCCAATCACGTTTTCAATTATTGAAACTCGAACCGCGTTTTATGTTTGATGGCGCGGCGGCGACAACCGTGCAGCATGTGGATACGCCGGATGTGGAAACATTCCTTCCACCAGCACCGCCTGCGATTGAAACACCCACTGTTCCAACGCCGCCGCCTGCTGAATCAACTGTGACAGCAACCGCTGCTATCAGCGCGACACTGCCGACGATAACGGGTGAAGAACAGGCGCATAGTGATGCGGTGATTGATGGATCCGGCAGTGATTCGAGCCAGTCTTTAATCAATCAGGCGCTGTCGATTGTCGAGCAACAGTTACAGGATTTTGCGCAGCAAGCTGATTTTGAGCAGCAGTTATTGACAGTATTTAATGGTGAACAGATAGCGCCAACACCGGAATGGCTGGATGCAGCGGCTAATCTGCGTCAAGCATTGTTAGATGGTCACTATCAGGTCGATATTAAGTTAATCGAGGATCACGCGATTCAAGGCAAGCTTGGTGCATTTGTTGGTCAGGGTGCGGATGATGCGCCGGTTATTTATTTAAATCAAACATGGTTAAGTGGTGATGTCCATGCGCCGTTGCTTAATCGCGTATTGCTAGAAGAATTGGGTCATAGCATTGATGCGTATTTGAATGGGGAGCGTGATACAGCGGGCGATGAAGGTGAGCGATTTGCAAGTTCGATGCTCGGTTATTCGCTCAGTGAGGGCACGCAAGATGATGCAGATTCGGTCGAAATTACTGCCGATCATGCTCTGCTTGATGCAGAAGCCGCAGATAATGTGTTCGATGTTGCCGGTCAGGATTTAACATTTACAACTTATACGCAATTAGTAGGAACTACCGGACTTAATTCAGCGCGTCTGTATATACTAACCTGATACCGATTTTTCGTTTTTGACAATTAACCGATAATAGAAAAATTCTCTGTCAGCAAAGAACGCAGCTCGCTTTTGTATTG
>NZ_FNOW01000011.1 GCF_900107145.1 Allochromatium warmingii
TAGATCGCTGTCTGCGCCGCCACGGCGTCTCCAACCTCAGCGCCCTGATCCCGCAACCGGAAGGCGAAGCCAAGCCGGTCAAAACCTTCAAGGACTACGCACCAGGGTTTGTCCACATCGATGTCAAATACCTGCCGCAGATGCCGGATGCAGCGGCACATCAATACCTGTTTGTCGCCATCGACCGCGCCTCGCGCTGGGTTTATGTCGAAATCCTGCCCGAGAAAACCGCCGCCAACGCCCGCGATTTCCTGCGGCGTCTGGTCGAAAAAGCCCCGTTCACGATTGAGAAGATCCTCACCGACAACGGCAAGGAATTCACTGATCGCTTCTGCGCCACCGGCGAACGTGAACCGACCGGACGCCATCTCTTCGACCAAGTCTGTGCCGATCACAGCATCGAACACCGCCTCACTGCCCCGCGTCATCCGCAGACCAACGGCATGGTCGAACGCTTCAATGGGCGCATTGCCGAGGTGCTCGCTACCACCCGCTTTGATTCCTCCCAGAACCTAGCCGACACCCTCAACGGCTACGTGCGGTTATACAATCACCAGATCCCGCAGAAGGCGCTCGGACACATTGCGCCGATTCAAGCACTCAAGGACTGGCAACAACAATGCCCTGAACGCTTCAAAAAGCGTGTCTATAATCTCGCGGGACTTGACAATTACGTGAGTATAGGATGCCAACCCTGACCGACTTGGCACTAGGAAACAAGGCGCTTCGCAATGGCAATCTCCAGAGCGCCCTGCGTCACTACCTGCGTAGCTTAGACGCAAACCCAGGGTTGGCTGCCGTCGTCACGCCGAACATCGCTAGCATCCGCCGCCGTAACGCTCTACAAAGACGCGGCAAATCCCAGCGCTATCTCCAGTGCTTGAACGGGCAGGAGAAACTTGGCTCATCGCAGGTCTCCAGCCGGGTCGCAGCGCTTGAGCAAGCCGGTCATCGCGTCGACATTGTCACGCTTGTCGATGAAGCCGGGCCTCAGCTCAAAAACCAACAGGGCACGCTCATTCACGTCAATGCCGACACCCTTGCAGAGCGAGCGCTCGAGATTGTCCTCGCACAACCCGTAGATCAGGTTGACCTGTGGTCCGCCGACCCATCATCGCTGGCGTTGGGCTGTTGCTACGCCATAATCTGGGGAACCGCTGTGTACCTGTGGGAAGAAGGGTCTCATCCCATCTCCGACAGTGGGTTGCCATTAGGGCAATACCTTGACACTCCCTACAACAAGCCACTACTCGGTTATCTACTCACCCAACTACCAACCGCGCTACGGGTCTTGGCAGCCCAATCGACTGGGCTGGCCGCTTTTCGCTCCTCTCCGCGCCCCTATGAAAGTCATCACTTGGCCCTGAGCTTCGCCGACATGCAGGCCCACTTGAGCGATGGCCTCGAAACCGCGGGCGAGGTGTCTGATCGGCTGTTTGCGCTCTTCATCGGGCGCTCACCTCAGCAACATGAGCGAAACCACTACCGCCACCTATTGACCACCGACCGTGTTGACAAGGCGGGTCTCAGCCGAATGCTGTGGGCAGCCGAGGAAGGGCTGCGGCATCGCGCCGGCTTCCACGCCGATCGCTGCCCAAGGGCCTTGGCATTGGTCCCCATCGGCGAGGTGCGGCCCAAGGATATTCATCTCCCTGCCTGCGAGTCACCCGAGCTCTCCATCCTCATCCCGGTCTACGGCCAGTTGGATCATACCCTGGCGTGCCTCTACAGCGTTGCCGCGCATCCGCCCCGCGTGCCGTTTGAGGTGGTGGTGCTCGATGACCGCTCGCCGGACGACTCCGCCCGCCAACTGCAGCAGATCGACAACCTGCGCGTGATCGTTCACCCGCAGAATCTCGGCTTCGTGCGGTCCTGCAATCGTGGCGCCGAGATCGCGCGCGGCCGTTATCTGTTTTTTCTCAATAACGACACCCAGATCCAGCCCTGCTGCTTTGATGCCCTGTTCGACACCTATCAGTACTTCCCCAAGGCCGGCCTGATTGGCGCCAAGTTGGTCTACCCTGACGGGCGCTTACAGGAAGCGGGCGGCATCGTCTGGCAAGATGCCAGTGCCTGGAATTACGGGCGCGACGATGACCCGCACAAATCAGTCTATAACTATGTGCGCGAGACCGATTACTGCTCCGGCGCCGCCATCCTGATCGAGAAAGCCCTGTTCGAGCAGCTCGGCCGCTTTGACGAGCGCTACTGCCCTGCCTATTGCGAAGATACCGCCCTAGCCTTTACCGTGCGTGCTGCCGGCAAGCAGGTGATCTACCAACCAAGAGCTGAGGTGGTGCATTTCGAGGGCATCTCGCACGGCACCAGCACGGACAGTGGCATCAAGGCCTATCAGGTCGCCAACAACAAGCGCCTCTTCGAGCAGTGGCAACACCGCCTGAGCGATGAACACTTCCCGAACGCACAACACGTCCCCTTGGCGCGCGAGCGTTCGGCACGTAAATGCCGTGTCTTGATCATCGATCACTATGTACCGCAGCCAGACCGCGATGCCGGATCACGCACCATGTTCCAACTCATGGAAGCCCTTCTAGCACAGGGGGTGTTGATCAAGTTCTGGCCGGCAAACAACCGTTATGATCCCGACTACACGCCCCAGCTCGAGCGCAGGGGCATTGAAGTCATGTACGGCAAAGAGTTCGAACGACAATTCGACGCTTGGATGCGCGAGCACGGCGGCTATCTCAGCGCCGTCATCGCCTCAAGGCCGCACATCACCGAACCACTCCTTGAATCGTTGCGCAGCCATACACAAGCGAAGATCCTCTATTACGGACACGATCTCCACCATCGCCGCTTACAGGCCGAGTTGGAGCTTCATTACGATGCGCGCGTCCACGAAGAGATGCGCTGGTTTGAGAAGCAGGAGAAACAGATCTGGACGAAGGTCGACGCCGTTTACTATCCGTCAGCCGACGAAACCAACCTCGTCAACTGCTGGCTGCGCGAGCAGGGCCTGCCCGAGTCTGCAAAGACGTTACCGCCTTATGCCTTCGAGCAATTTCCCGCGAACCCAGAGGCCAACCTCAAGCAACGCCGGGATATCATCTTTGTCGGCGGCTTCGCCCACCCGCCGAATGTCGGCGGAGCCACCTGGTTCGTCCGTGAAGTGCTCCCGCTGGTTCAACACCGATTCCCTGATGTGCATCTCACACTGATCGGCTCAAACCCGAAACCGGAGGTGATTGCCCTTGGCGGCCCCGCGGTGACGGTGACCGGCTTCGTGCCGGATGAAGTGCTCGATCACTACTATGCGACCGCGCGGGTCGCCATTGCACCCTTGCGCTATGGTGCTGGCATCAAGGGCAAGGTTGTCGAGTCCATGCGGCATGGGCTACCCTGCGTGACCACCCCGGCAGGCGTGCAAGGTCTGGATGCTGCCCTCAGCTGTCTGAGTTCGGAGTCCGAGCCGAAGGCCTTTGCCGAGCGCGTGATGGAGCTGATGGTCGACGATGCGTTATGGGTGGATCGCTCTCGGGCGGCCCAGCGCTTCTGCCGGCAACAGTTCACCCACGATGCCATGTGGCAAGCGATTCGCGATGACATCCCGGCAGGCCCGCTCGGCTACCAGTCCACACTGCAAGAGCGCGCCGCCTAGGAAAGACGATGGCCAACAACACGACGATCATTCGTGCCCGCGCCCCGCTGCGCCTTGGCCTCGCCGGTGGCGGCACCGACGTCTCGCCCTACTGCGATCAGTATGGTGGCTGCGTGCTCAATGCCACCATCGACCGCTACGCCTACGCTGTCATCAAACCGCTGAGCGAGCCGGTGGTCCGTTTCATCGCCTGCGACCAGCAGGCCGAGGTGAGCCTGCCCTTGGGCGCGCCGATCAGCCTCGACGGCCAGCTTAATCTGCACAAGGCCGTCTACAACCACATGGTGCGGCACTACCATCAGGGCCAACCGCTCGCACTAGAGTTGAGTACCTTTTGCGATGCGCCACCCGGCTCCGGTCTGGGCTCATCCTCGACGCTGGTGGTGGTGATGATCCGCGCCTTCGCCGAGCTGCTTAATCAACCGCTCGACGACTACAGCATCGCCCAACTGGCCTTTCATCTCGAACGGGTCGAATGCGGGCTAGGCGGCGGGCGGCAAGACCAGTACGCTGCCACCTTTGGCGGCTTCAATTTCATCGAGTTCTATGCCGACGAGCGTGCCGTCGTGAATCCGCTGCGCATCAAGAACTGGATCATCTGCGAGCTGGAGGCCTCCCTGGTGCTGTTCTTTACCGGCGTCTCGCGCGAGTCGGCGCGCATCGTCGAGGACCAGCGCGACAATATCCAGCAGGGGCGGGCGGAGTCGCTGGAGGCGATGCACGGCCTCAAGCGCGAGGCGGTGACCATGAAGGAGGCGCTGCTGCGCGGCGACTTCGCCGGTCTGTCCGCGTCGATGGCGCAAGGCTGGGAGAGCAAGAAGCGCTCGGCGCGGACGGTGTCGAATCCGCTGATCGATGAGATCTACGCGGCCGCCTTGAGCGCTGGCGCCCTGGCGGGTAAAGTGTCTGGGGCCGGTGGCGGTGGCTTCATGCTGTTCTATGTGCCGACGGAGCACCGCATGGATGTCATTCGCGCGCTCGGGCGTTACGAGGGACAGGTCAGCAATGCGCATTTCACCAAATACGGCACCCAGGCCTGGAGGCGATGATGGAGACTGACGTTCGCTCGCAGATCGCCGCGACTCAGGCGCTGATGGGGGCGATGCTGGCGGATGCCGAACTGCTGGGCGCGACCGTGGCGGCGGCTCAGGCCTGTATCGACTGTCTGCGGGCGGGGAACAAGATCCTGCTGGCCGGGAATGGCGGCAGTGCCGCAGACGCCCAGCATATTGCGGCGGAGTTGGTGGGACGCTTCAAGGTCGAGCGGGCGGGGTTGGCCGCGATTGCGTTGACGACCGATACCTCGATTTTGACGGCGGTTGGGAATGACTATGGGTTTGATCGACTGTTTGCGCGTCAGGTTGAGGCGTTGGGTCGGCCGGCTGATGTGCTCATTGCCTATTCCACGTCTGGGCGGTCGGCGAATATTCTTCGCGGCTTGGAAGCGGCGCGGTCCGGTGGGTTGGTGACTGTTGGGTTGACGGGTAATCGGGGAGAACCGATGGTTGAGTTCTGTGATTATCTGTTGGCGGTGCCTTCTGGGGAGACACCGAAGATTCAGGAGGGGCACTTGGTGTTGGGGCATGTGTTGTGTGGTCTAATCGAGCATGCTTTCACAACAGGTATTGAATTGCGTCAAGGGCGATAGACAGCAATTTGTCTTAGGATATCCAATAACGATCATGTGCATCATTAATAATTCTAAAAAGTTTATATTTATTCACGTTCCAAAATGTGCAGGAACAACATTAACGAATTACTATGCACAGTATTCGAGCTGTCGAGATATCGAAATTGGCGGTTCGCAAATCGGTGAAACGCTGCAGCCATATTTCAGGAAAAGATTTGGTCTCAGCAAGCACGCAACAATTACCGAGATCGACATGGCTCTCGGGGAGAATGTGATTGATGAGTATTTTACATTCGGGTTCGTTAGAAATCCTTATGACCGGGTTATTTCATCTTTCACTTTCTTAAGGAAATGGCAAGACTGGAATGGACATCAAGAAATTATTAAAATCAATGATATCAATGATTACATTATGTCTGATTTTTTCAAAGGTGAAGGGGTAGACAGACAGAACAGAGTACAATCTTTCTGGCTCGGTGACTCGACAAATAGCAGATGTGTTAATTATTGGGGGAAGGTCGAGGAAATACAAACCGCAGTTGCTTTTATTAACAGCAAGATTGGTATAAATGAAGCTGACGTCTCGTTGCCAACAAGAAATGCTAGTCGGCAGGTTGATGCAAACCAAAATATTGAGCTTAGACTTTCTGCTGAATCGATTCAAATTATCAATGACAGATATGCGGCAGACTTCGAGCAATATGGATATTCGCAGAAGGTTGCAAGCTAATGAATTTTGTCGAATTGCAAAAAAAACTGTGCTCGTATCAAGAGTGGAAAAATTTTTCCAAAGATCATAAAATATAGGGTCATATCTATAATTCGAGACCCACTACAGCGATTTATTTCGTCTTACAATTTTATAAGAACGCTGAGCGTACGAGGCGATGAATGGTCGAAGAGCCTCCTCGAAAAACATAACGCCCATTCAATTTGCAGCCTTGAAGACCTTTTTCATTCAAGTTTATGGACTGGATCAGTTGATGGCAACCTAGATAAAGCCGACGAGTTGCAGAAATTCTTCGTGCCACAATACAGATTTATCGAGACAACTAATGACGCTATTGCGAAAAATATAAGTATCTTTCAACTCGAACACTTTCAGGAAGCGAAAAATAATTTGATCCAGTTAGGTATCCTTGGTCAAACTGACCAGCTAGAACACATGAATAAATCACAGAGATTTCTGGAAAGCGATGATATCGAACAAGAATTGCTTCCTGTAATTCGAGACCGTTATGAGAGAGACTTTCAATTGCATGGTCAATTGAATAAAGAATGGATCTAGTATTCGGTCAACGCCGAACCTTTCGGTGAAAATGGCGCAACGTAGAAAAGCTGAGATAATGACTAGTTACGAAGATCGCATTAAAAAACAGGTTGAGCAATATCAGCATACTGAAACAATGCATGTGAACTCAAGTATATCGGACTACTATAAGGAGAAGTATATACGACATAAGTGGCGCTCGATTTTCTCCCCGGCAAGAAACCATTACGAATTTTACGCCAATCAGATAATTGACGATCTGCGTAGCACCCAAAGCAAAGTATGCCTAAGCGTTGGTTCCGGTGATGCGAATATCGAAATCGAGGTTGCGAAAATAATTAAAACACAGTTACCTGATTTTTTTATTGAGTTAACCGAACTTTCAGAGTTTCAAATGGAAAGAGCAAAAGCTAGCGTAATGAGAGAAGGCCTCGGAGATCATTTTCGGTTTAATATGGTTGATATTAACAATTGGGCACCTTCTACGAGTTATGCTGCCGTGATGGCACACCACTCCCTTCATCATGTAGTTAATCTAGAAAAACTTTTTGATGGAGTAAAAGAGTCACTACTAGGATCATTCTGTACCATGGATATGATAGGTAGAAACGGTCATATGCGCTGGCCAGAAACTCTGGAGATTATTGAGCATATTTGGGAAATCTTACCTAAAGAGAAAAAATTCCACAATCAACTAAAAATAACCTGGGAGAAGTTTGTAAATCACGACTGCTCTAGTGAAGGCTTTGAAGGTATCAGATCACAAGACATATTGCCGCTGCTGATAGAAAGATTTAACTTCAATAAGTTTTTTGCATTTGGTGGGATAATTGACCCTTTTGTTGGTCGAGGCTTTGGTCAAAATTACTCTCGAAAAGAGCCATTAGATAAGTCATTGATAGACCTTATTGCTTTTCTGAATGATCTTCTTATCGACCTTGGCCGCATAAAACCAACACAAATGCATGCAGTTATGTCGAAAGACAACTTAAATAGCATAACAACATCCTATGGAAAACTTACGCCTGAGTTTTGTATAAGAGATCCAAAAATCTAATTAATTGTCAAATATTTGTGTCCAGTTTTCCTGAAACAGATGCAAATATCACGATTTGCAACTCGGCGAAGACGAGCCATTTGATCGGCGGTTTTATTAAAGGGCCGCTGTTTGAGTTCTAGACAATTTGGAGCAAAAAATATGTCGCAATGGTCTGTCAATCGAATTAATGCACTTATTGAGGAGTTCGATCTTGCCAATTACTTAGAGATAGGTGTATTTGGTGGGCAAACTTTTTTTAGAGTGCAAGCTGTAACCAAAGTTGGAGTAGATCCTGCATTCAGATTCGATCCTAAAGAACGAGTAAATAATAAAAATGAGGAGTATTTCTCGGTTACATCAGACGACTTTTTCAAGAACCATGCTGGTGATCGGCGTTGGGATTGTGTCTTTTTAGATGGCTTGCATTATTTTGAGCAAACCTTCAGGGATTTTTGTAATGTTGTAACTAATTCTCATGAAAGCACTATAATTGTTATTGATGATGTCGTGCCGAGCGATATATACAGTTCTTTTAGGGAGCCAAGATTTGCTTTATCTTTAAGAAAGGAAGAGACCGGCAGTGAAAGCATTAGTTGGCATGGAGATGTTTATAAAACTATATTCGCAATAGAAGAGTTTTTTCCTCGCTTTCAGTACGCAACCATAATGAAAGGTGGTAATCCACAAACCATATTATGGCGGGAAAATCGAGAACCTATTTTTGATTGTTCAGTGATATCAGAAAATAACGAGTTAGCTTATTTGAATTTTAAGAAAAATTTTGAAATTATGAATCCCGTGGATAACTTTGATGAGATTATCTCTAGGATAAGAATTGCTAGAACGCAAAAAAATATCTAGTTTATTAACCACTCAAAGTGGCTACCGGGGCGATCGCGCGACGCGCGACCTTGTGAGTCACCCGGCAGAGCCGCAGTTTACCCATGGTATTTAGTTAGTTATATTTCTTAAGTGCATCATTATGTTGGATTTTTCGCGCAACTATTCCTTCGCATCTATTGAAGACTATCGATTAAGCCTAGAATCGGGATATTTACTAGACCGATTTAATGGGTTCATCCCCTATATAAGATATATACCAACCTATGTTGGCCCTGATCCAGCATTTATTGGCGAAATTAGGAAGCAGCCCCAAGTGTTTATGGTTGAAGATCAAAGTACGATACTGCCAGCTTTAATACAGTTCGATGGTCAAAATTTTCTTATTCAACCCTTAGGGAGTTTTTCGAGTAAGCTTTTTGATGATCGAGTTGATTTAGTTTTGGTTGGCAACCTCCAGAATGCGGAAAAAAAAGTAGATTTGAGTGATAAAATTATTGTTCCATTAGTCTCAAAAGGCTTCAATATCTACGGGCATTTTTTAATTGACCTGATGCCTCGCTTGAAAATGTATTCAGCGATTAATAATGTATCGAAATTTGTTGGGTTTATTGCAGAAAATGCTCCTGATTGGTCTATAGAAATGGCAAGCGCCTGTATAAGGTCTTTAAACGGGGAGTTGGAGTTTATGAAAAAGGATGTTGCCTACTTATGTAACGTTTATGTACCAATGCCGTCTCGATATCATGATTATCTAGCCCCTTGCTCGGTTTTTGGTGGAGATTTACTCACGCAAAGAAATTTTATTACGCCAAGCCGTAAAGTATATATATCGCGGTCCCGATGGAAAAACAAAAGCCGGGATTTAATGAACAGGGAGGAAGTTGAAAAGGTTTTTGCTGATGGTGGTTTTGATATAGTTTCACCAGAGGATCTTAGCTTTCAAGACCAGTTGAAAGTGTTTGCATCTGCAAAGATCTTAGCTGGTGAGGCTGGCTCCGGTCTGCATAATGTTGTTTTCTCAAATGCGTTTTTGACAATCAATGTAAACTCATCGCGTCAGAGCCATTTCATTCAAGCCGGTCTGTCTCGGTATACTAGTAGCTCTTCAATATACTTGTATGGTGAAAGTCAAGATCAAGGCTGGAACTCACCGTTCACCGTTGACCTTGACTGCGCGGGTGAGCTAGTTGGAGGGTTACCATAGATAGCAAATGTCCCGTGGTACAGCCGGGAGCTATAATGTGTTTGCTCCCCGCCTCCCCCCGTCAACCAATGTAACAATGCGACAGGCACTCATCCTGGTCGGCGGCCAAGGCACGCGGCTTGGCGACCTGACCGCCAATCTCCCCAAACCGATGCTGGATATCGGTGGTCGCCCTTTCCTCCAACGTCTGATCGAAGAGGTCGCGCGCCACGGATTTCAGGACATTCTGCTCCTCTGTGGCTATTTGGCGGATCGCATCGTGGATGCCTTCGATGGCGTCACCCTGCACGGCGCTCGCGTCCGCTGCATCATCGAGCCACAACCCCTCGGCACCGGCGGCGCCCTACGCCAAGCGGCGGATCGGCTGGATGACCGCTTTCTGCTGCTCAACGGCGACTCCTTGTTCGACTTCAACCTGCTCGACTTGCAACGGGTGGCCGACGATGCCGACTGGCTCGGGATCGTGGCGCTGCGCGCGCTCTCGGATACCGGTCGCTACGGTCGGGTCACGCTGGCGGGGAACCGCATCACGGCCTTTGCCGAGAAGCAGGGTCAAGGCGCGGGCGTGATCAACGGCGGCGTCTATCTGTTGCGGCGGCAGGTGCTCGATGCGATTCAAGGGCTCCCGTGCTCGCTGGAACAGGCGATTCTGCCGCGACTGGCCGCCGAGAACCGGCTCTTTGGGCGGGTCTACCAGGGTTATTTCATCGATATCGGTATCCCGGCGGATCTCCAACGGGCGCAGGTCGAGCTGGCTCAGCGCCGTCGACCGGCGTTGTTTTTCGATCGCGACGGGGTGCTCAATCGCGATGCCGGCTATACCCATCGCGTTGAGGACTTTCACTGGATGCCCACCGCCATGGAGGCCATCAAGCACTGCAACGATCAAGGTTGGCTGGTGATCGTGGTCACCAACCAGGCCGGCATCGCCCGCGGTTTCTACGACGCCGCCGCCGTCGAGCGGCTGCATGAGTGGATACAAACCCAACTGCGTGCCATCGGCGCCCATGTCGACGCCTTCTATTACTGCCCCCATCACCCCGAGGGCAGCGTGCCCGAACTGTCGATCCCTTGCCACTGCCGCAAACCGGAGCCCGGCATGCTCTTGCGGGCCATGGAAGACTGGCCGGTCGATCGCTCCCGGGCGTTTCTGATCGGCGATCAGGCATCGGATATTGAAGCCGCCACCAGCGCCGGCATCACCGGGCTGTTCTGTCAAAACGGGGTGTTGCTTGACCTAGTGCGTGGACTGGTCGACTGAGGAGCCGTCCGACGGCCTCAAGCCCCTGCCTGAGGATAGGAAAAGGAAAGAAGGAAAGAGAGGGAAAGAAGCTAGGCTCGAATTGTTTGAACAGCGGTTAGCTGTCTGGCATAACGGCGTTGAGTCGGTCGCATGGCACGGCGAGCAAGTATGGCTGCATCGCAAGGGCACGGCGCCGGCAGATCGCGGGTCGCTGGTGGTTCCGTGATCGCGTGGGGCACTGTCATATCTGGTCGCGCCGATGGGGGATGGTGCGATCAATTTGCGCTCGGTCGCGCATGGGGCTGGACGCAAATGGAAGCGCGGCGAGGCGCGGGCGCGGTTGAGCGGACGCCAGCGCCATAGATGACGAAGCCAGAGCTTCGTCACCAGATTCAAGCTGATTGCTGGCGGCTCACTTAACCGGAATCGTCATGCCATCCTGACCTTGCCGTTTCAGCAGAGCGCGAACTTGCTCGGCTTCCGGTCGGCTGGCATAGGCTCCGGTACGCACGCGATACACCGTTTTGCCATTGGCGAGCGTGGCCGTTTGAATGCCGGTCGGCACGCCCAGTTGATTTAACTGCGCTTGCAGCCGTTCGGCATCGCTGGTGCGGCTGAATGACGCAATCTGCACCACATAGGTACCGCTGCTCGGCTCCATCGCTGGCGGTAATCCCGCTGCTGCCGCTGTATCAGGCGTGCCAAGTGTCGCCAATTCGTTATCCGCCGCCGGAATATCCGGCACCGGCACCGGACGCGGCGCTGGGGGCGGCGGCGGTGGGCCTTTACTGATATCGACTTCGGTTTCGCTCAAAATCTTTTCATAGGTAAAAGTCGGTTTAGTCACCGGCTCACCCGCTTGCGCACTCTTGGCCGTCTCAACCACATTCGGCTGTGGCGACAACAGGCTCGAACCGAGCACGCCCAATGCCACGCCGCCGACCATCCAGCCGATACACGAGCGGTTCGGCTTGCGGCGAATCGGTGGCGTAGACGGTGGGGACGGCGGCGGCGGTTTACCGCGATGATATTCCTTAGGCATCGTCTTACATGCTCTCGGGCGCTGAAACGCCGATCAGCCCCAGTCCGTTACGCAACACTTGGCGGGTCGCCAAAATCAGCTTCAGCCGCGCATCGCGCAGGGCGCTGTCTTCGACCAAAAACGGATGGGCGTTGTAATAGGTATGCAAGTCATTGGCCAGCTCGCGCAGATAATGCGTGAGTTGATGCGGCTCGGCTTTAAGCGCCGCTTGTTCAACGGTTTCGGGATAGCGGCTCAGGGTGCGCAACAGCGCCTGCTCGTGGGCTTCGCTCAAGCGTTCGAGATTATCCGCACCCGCACTCAGCTCAACGCTCAAGCCGCGTTCTGCCGCTTGGCGCAACACCGCGCAAATCCGCGCATGAGCATATTGCACATAGTACACAGGATTATCAGAAGATTCGGATTTGGCCAGATCCAAATCAAAATCCATGTGCTGTTCACAGCGCCGCATCACATAAAAAAACCGCGCCGCATCACGTCCAACCTCTTGGCGCAATTCGCGCAAGGTGACGAACTCACCGGAGCGCGTGGACATCTGCGCTTTTTCGCCACCGCGATAGAGAATCGCAAATTGCACTAACAGCACATCCAGCCGATTGACATCCTCGCCGAGTGCTTGCAGCGCGGCTTTGACACGCGGGATATAGCCGTGATGATCCGCGCCCCAGATGTCAATCACGCGATCAAACCCGCGTTCCAGCTTATCGAAGTGATAGGCGATGTCCGAAGCAAAATAGGTGCTTTGGCCATTGTCGCGCACCATGACGCGATCTTTTTCATCACCGAACGCCGTCGAGCGGAACCAGAGTGCGCCGTTGTGCTCGTACACATGCCCCAAAGCCCGCAGCCGCTCAATGGCCCGATTGACCGCGCCGCTTTCGGTCAGCGAGCGTTCGGAATACCACTCTTGATAGGTGACGCCGAATTGCGCTAAATCGGCGCGAATATCATCGAGAATGGTATTTAAGCCGAGTTCAAATACATAACGATAGCGGTTATCACCGAGCAGCCGCTTGGCTGCTGCAATCAAGCCGTCGATATGCGCTTCTTTATCGCCGACCGGATCCGGCGGCTCGCCGTCGAGCGGCGCATCAGCGGGCAGATTGGCAAAAACCTGCTCGCTCTCGACCTGATAGGCGTCGCCGTGCTCGCGGTGCAGCGTTGCGGCGATGTCCCAGACATAATCACCTTTGTAGCCGTTGCTCGGAAAACGCAGCGGCTCGCCGCATAGTTCCAAATAGCGCAGCCAAACCGAGGTTGCCAAAATATCCATCTGGCGTCCGGCATCGTTGACGTAATACTCACGGTGGACAGTAAAGCCAACGGCGGCCAGCAAATCGGCGACCACCGCGCCATAGGCCGCGCCGCGTCCGTGCCCGACATGCAGCGGCCCGGTCGGATTCGCTGACACAAATTCGACCTGCACCCGCTGTCCCGCGCCCAGTTGACTGCGCCCATAATCGGGGCCAGCGTCCAAAATGCGCGGCACCAGACTGCGGTAAGCATCATCGGCGAGAAAGAAATTGATAAAGCCTGGGCCGGCGATCTCGACCCGCGCAATCAGCGGCGACGCGGGCAGGGCGTCAACCAGTTGTTGCGCCAGCTCACGCGGTTTGGCGCGGGCGGGTTTGGCCAGCAATAGGGCCAGATTGGTCGCAAAATCGCCGTGAGCGGTGTCTTTGGTGCGCTCGATGTGAATGTCGGGGCGCATGGTCAAGGTGAGCTGACCGGCGGCGAGCAGTTGATCGAGGGCAGCAGTGAGCAGGGCGGTAATATCGTGCTTCATGGGTGCGATTAAATCAGCGTCAAGAACGGGATTAACTGGCCTAAGCATACCCGAATCAGCGCCTTAAATGATTCACCGCGACGGTCAGCAGCCGTTAGCGGCGCTCAGATTCGCTCAGATGCGCTCAGAGCAAATCACGCGGATCGACATCCAGTGACCAGCGTAATCCGTTGCGGCGCGGCAGCGTGCGCACGGCGCGTAGCCAATGCGCGAGAAAGCGTTGCAAGCGTGGCCGTTCGGCACATTGGATCAACAGTTGGGCGCGATAACGTCCGGCGCGGCGCTCCATCGGTGCCGGAATTGGCCCGAGTAATTGGATTCCGCTGATGATCTCAGCGGGAATTTCACCCGCTAACGCTTCGCCACAGGCCCGCGCTTGGCGGAGAAAATCGAGCGCCTGCGCCGGATCGGGTGCTTCCGCTCGCGCCAGCGCCAGATGACTGTAGGGCGGCAATTCCGCCTCGGCGCGTTCACGCAGCGCCGCTTCCGCAAAGCCGGTATAGCCCGCGTGCAGCAGCGATTGCAGCAACGGATGCTCAGGATGGCGGGTCTGGAGCACCACGCGCCCGCGATGTTCCGCCCGTCCAGCGCGGCCAGCGACCTGAATAATCAGTTGGGCGGTGCGCTCGGCGGCGCGAAAATCGCTTGCATACAGGGTGTGATCGAGTTCGAGAATCCCGACCAGCGTCACATTCGGAAAATCATGGCCTTTGGCCAGCATCTGCGTGCCGAGCAGAATCTGCGTCTCGCCAGTATGTACCGCATCGAGCACGCGCCCCAGCGCCCCCTGACGGCGCGTGCTGTCACGATCTAAACGGGCAATGCGCGTTTCGGGAAACAACGCGATCAGCTCATCTTCGAGCCGCTCGGTGCCGCGTCCGAGCATCCGCACATCTTCATCTTGACAGGCTGGGCAACGTTCCGGCTGCCGACATGACCAGCCGCAGTGATGACACCATAGCCGCCGTTCGCTCAGATGCAGCGTCAGCCGCGCATCGCAATGCGGACACTCGCCGACCCAGCCGCAAGCGTGACAGGTGAGCACGGGGGCATAGCCGCGCCGATTGAGAAACAGCAAAATCTGATGACCGGCGCGGAGTTCGGCCTGCATGTGTTCGCGCAATACCGGCGAGAGACCGGCACGGAGCGGTTGATTGCGAATATCGAGCAGCGAAATCTGTGGCGGTTGTGCCCCGCCTGCGCGTTCGGTGAGCCTTAGCCACTGATAGCGTCCGAGTTGCGCATTGCGGAGCGTTTCCAACGCCGGCGTCGCCGAGCCGAGCACCACCGGACAGCCGACTAACTGCGCCCGCCGAATCGCTAGATCGCGCCCCGAATAGCGCAAGCCGTCCTGCTGTTTCAGTGAATCGTCGTGCTCTTCATCCACCATAATCAGCCCGAGACGCGGTATCGGGGCCAGCACTGCCGAGCGGGTGCCCAAGATCAGATGTGCTTCACCGCGTGCGGCACGCAGCCAGTTGCGCTCACGTTCGCGGGTGTTGAGCGCCGAATGCAGCACGGCAATGGGGCCAGATACGCGCGTACGAAAGCGGGCGCGAAGCTGAGGCGTCAGCCCAATCTCGGGGACAATCACCAATGCCTGTCGGCCCTGCGCGATCACCTGTTCGATCAGCCGAATATAAACCTCCGTTTTGCCGCTGCCAGTCACGCCATCGAGCAAAAACACGCCGAATGCGTCCAGATTCGCGGCAATCGCGCTGACTGCCGCCTGTTGTTCGGCGTGCAGCGTTGGGCCAGTCGCGGGCGGCTGATGCTCACTTGGATCAACAGCAGCGGCGAGGCGCGTCTCGGCGATCAAGCCTTTGGTGCGCAACGCACGTACCGCACCGCCCAGCTCGCCGAGTTGCGCGGTCAATGCCGCGAGCGTCATGCCCTCGGGTGCAGCTTGGAGCGCGGCGAGCAGAGCGCGTTGTTTCGGGGCGCGGCTCAGGGTGTCGAGAGCGAGCGCGTGTCCGGCGGCGGTGGCGTGTAATCCGGGCAGGGTGTCCGGCGTCAGCGGTTCGGGATCGCGCAGCCGAGCGGGGAGCGCAGCAAAGAGCGCCGCACCGATGGGCTGCTGATAATAGGTCGCTGCCCACGTCAGCAGCTTGAGATCGGCGGCGGCAAACAGTGGTTCTGGATCGAGCACACGCACCACGCGCTTGAGACGGTCGAGCGGATGACTGGTGTGATCGGTCAGCGCCAGCAGCACGCCGACACGCTCGCCGCGTCCGAATGGCACCAGCAGACGTAGCCCCGGCTGCCAGGGCAGCGGCGGCGGATCGAGCGACGGGAGATAATCAAAGCTATCGGCGAGTGGCGCTTCGATGGCCACGCGCAGAATCAGCGGTTGAGGGTTCATGTGACAGGATTAACAAGATGTTTCAAGATGAACAGAATTATTAAGTGCTTGTTTTTAAATTGATTTATTCATGTAAATCCTGAAAAATCCTGTCAATCTTGTCTCAATTATCTCAATCACACACCATGACCGACTGGACACACATCGCCGCGCAGCTCAGCGCCGCCACCGGCATCCCAGTTCACATCCAGCGCCAGCGTCCTATCGGCGGCGGCTGCATCAATCGCGCCGCGCTGATCGATGACGGCTCCCGCACCTGGTTCGTCAAGCTTAACAGCCGCGACCGCGTGACCATGTTCGAGGCCGAAGCCGCTGGCCTGAGCGCCCTCGCCGCCGCGCACGCTTTCCGCGTGCCCGAGCCGATCTGCGTCGGCGTTACGGCAGATGAGAGTTTTCTTGTCCTCGAACGCCTCGACCTCAGCGGACGGCTCGACAGCGTGCGTGTCGGTCAGCAACTGGCCGCACTCCATCGCCACACCGCCGACCGCTACGGCTGGCATCGTGATAACACCATCGGCTCGACACCGCAGCTCAACACGCTGCATCCCGACTGGGCGAGCTTTTGGCGCGACTGCCGCCTCGCACCGCAACTGATCCGCGCTGCCGCCAACGGCTATCACGGACGCTTACAACGCAGCGGCGAACGGCTGCTCTCCCAACTCGCCGTTTTTCTCGATCATCGCCCACCGGCTTCACTGCTGCACGGCGATCTCTGGGGCGGTAATATCGGCGCGACGGCGGCAGGCGAGGCGGTGATCTTCGATCCAGCGGTTTATCACGGTGACCGCGAAGCCGATCTCGCGATGACCGAATTATTCGGCGGCTTCGATGCCAGCTTTCAGGCCGCCTATCGTGAGGCGTGGCCGCTCGATCCCGCCTATCGCACCCGCAAACAGCTCTATAACCTCTATCACATCCTCAATCATCTCAACCTATTCGGCGGCGGCTATCTGGAACAGGCGCAATCCATGATGGATTCAGTGCTTGCCGAGGCCGCTTGAGGTGACGCCAAAATGACAGATGTGTTAAAACCACGCCCAAATTGAACGAATGGCTTGTCTGCGTGCTGTTTTCAGGCGCGAGACCCTCTGGTTTATAAACATCCCTTGAGTTACGTCGATCCCTTTTTCCACATGCCACGCGAGTTGTTGTTACTGCGTCACGCTAAATCCGACTGGGACTCCGGTACCGCGAACGATTTTGAGCGCCCGCTGGCCAAGCGCGGGAAGAACGATGCGCCCAAAGTCGGCTCTTGGCTCTACCGCGAAGGGCTGGTGCCGGATCATGTCATCAGTTCGCCAGCGGAACGGGCACGCCAAACGGCGACCAAAGTCTGTAAGCGTCTGGATTTTAAGAAAAAACAGATCATCTGGGATGCCGCGATCTATGACGCGAGCGTCGCGGCACTGCTTGCTGTGCTCGCCCGCTGCCCGCATGAGGCTACGACTGTGCTGCTGGTTGGGCACAATCCCGGACTCGAAGAGCTGATACTGCATCTGGTCGGCGATGAACTCGAACGCCCCGCCGACGGCAAGCTGCTGCCGACGGCGACCGTAGCGCGGCTGGAAATGCCTGACGATTGGCGCGAACTTAGCCCCGGCAGCGCCCATCTGATTTCGATTACGCGGCCACGTTGAAAGCAACGGCAAGCACCGCCACTCTTGTGGCGTCTTTTTGTTTCTACAGGGATTTATCCAATGGCTGCACTCCTACTCGGACTCGCGTTATTTCTTGGGATGCACTCCCTTGCAATCTTCCGCCCCACCCTGCGCGAGACGCTCACTGCCCGCATTGGTTTGACGGCTTGGCAGGGGATTTATAGCCTAATCTCGCTGCTGGGTTTTATGCTGATTGCCTATGGTTATGGTCAATCACGCCTCGCGCCGGTCGTGCTCTACGATCCGCCGACATGGTTGGGTCATATCAGCCTGCTGCTGATGGTGCCGGTATTTCCGCTGCTGTTTGCGGCCTATCTCCCCGGACGTATTCAGACCGTCACCAAGCATCCGATGTTAGCCGCTGTGAAAATCTGGGCCTTTGCGCATCTGCTGGCCAATGGAATGCTGGCTGATGTGGCGCTGTTCGGGCTGTTTTTGATCTGGGCGGTGGTGGATCGGATTTCGCTCAAACGTCGCGCTGCGCTGCCGGTTCAGGGCGCACCGGTTGGGCCATTGAATGATCTGATCGCGGTAGTGGCGGGGTTGGGACTCTATGTTCTATTCCTACTTGGACTACATCAGGCCATGTTAGGCGTTGCGCCGCTGGGTTAGTGCGTGACGCACGTCCAGTCCGCGCCGCGATATACCCGCACCGCATTGCCGCGCTCAAGCTGAGTGTGTTGACGCCAGCGGGTATCTTCGGCGTGGCGGGCGTGCGCGGCGGCGCGGTCAGCCAAGAGCGCCGCGAGTCGCGCCAGCGCCAATCGGCGGTTGAGATGTTGTGAGCGTTCTTCCTGCGCGAGCACACTCAATCCGCTCGGACGATGGGTGACGCGCACCGCGCTCTCGGTACGGTTGACATGCTGACCGCCTGGGCCGCTGGCGCGGAGTGTCTCAATGCTCAGATCGCGTTCATCCCAGTGTTCCGCCGTCGGTTCGTTAAAAGCGGCGACGCTGACAAACCAGTTTTTGCGCTGATGTTGCGGACGATAGGGACTGGTGCCGATCCATTGCACCGTACCGAGCCAGTCGGCAACCCGCGCTGTCACCTCGGGGCCAGAGACGCGCACCAGCACCGACCGTGCATCACCGGAATGGGTGCCTGGGATGCGGTCGAGTTCTTCGACGTTGAGTTCGCGGGCGGTGAGATCGCGGATCAAGATGGGCACCAAGCGCCCGACCACCCATTCGCATTCAGCGGGGCAGCGTCCGGCGGAAATTTGGAGCCAGAGCGTTGAAGTGTGCATTCGGCTGAAATTTAGACAGGATTGACAGAATTATTCAGGATTAACAAGATTTGGTAGTGCCCCAATCTAAAGGATTTAGGATACGCTCAATCTAGCTAGATACTCATTCACTAGCGCAACTGATCCTACGAATCGGGGCACTACCCGGATTTTAAGGTTGCGACGGCGCAGTCTGCGGCGGAACAACCGCCGCTTGTGCTGGCGGTACCGGCTCAACCTTCCACGGCTGAATCGCCACCGCCGAAATGCTATTCTTCGGCGAGCCTTCAATAATCCGGTCGCTATAACTTAAATACACCAGCGCATTGCGCGGCCCGTCATAAAAACGCACCACTTGCAGGCTTTTAAAAAGCAGTGAGGTGCGCTTTTTGAATACCTGTTCACCATTGCGCTTGCCCGAACGGACATCATCGGGTAATGCAATTGGGCCAATCTGCGTGCATTCAATCGATGAATCTGAGGTGTCTTCCGCCACCCCAACCGCACCGGATACTCCGCCGGTTTTAGCGCGACTCAAATAGCAAACTACACCCGGAATATCGTCGTCTTGAAAGACTTCAACGACGATTTTGTCATTCGGCCCCATCCATTTAAATTTGGTCGAAACACTGCCGATTTCATCGGCAAGCGCACTGCTGGCAAACGCACCCAGCAGCAGCGGCACAATCCACGCAGATCGCATAAGCTGCCCTCGTTTTGAGATGAAATGGAATTAGATTTCAGCGCCAAATAACCGAACATGTTCGCTATGGCTGCGCGTCAGCGCATCTTCCATCGACACGCCGAGAAACCAATTACCCGTCAGCGCCAGCCGCGTTCCAGCAAGCGCGGCATCAAGCTGCGTGACACGCGCCAGATGACCCGCCCGCAGTGCCGGTAAACGATTCTGTACCGAAGTCTGCGCGGCGATGCGCTCCGCTGACACGCCGAGTGCAGCGCAAGCGCGATGGATCTGCGTCTCGGCATCGAGCACGCTTGGGCGGAAGTGAAAGGCAAAGCCGCGATACTGGGCATCCGGCAGGAAATCCCGCGAAACGGCGGAATAAAACGCATCTTCGACCGCGATCAGGCCGGCAATGGGCGGCAAGTGCTTGAGATCATCGTGCCGGAAAATCAGCACCAACGTCTCGATCTCAGCCATGCCGATGTCAGCGACCAGCGCCCGCGCCGCCTCAAACCCCGTCGGGAGCAATTGCGCGGCAACATCCGGCGGCACCGCGAGCGTCAGATACGCCGATTGCAACAGGCTGCCGTCCTGAAGTTGCACGCGGAAGCCGGTGTCGCTGCTGTCAATGTGCGCGATCTGCTGGCGCGTGCGCACATCGAGCGCGGATTGCGCGGCAATCGCGTTCGGAATGGTCGCAATGCCCTGCGCGAACGTAAACGCTTTCATCACGTCTTTGCGGCGCGGTTTGCGGCGAAACAGCGCTTCGGCGGGATAGTCGTCGGCGGGCTGGCAGATGACGGCCTGAAAAGCGTGCTGCAATAGATCCTGATAATTGCGCTGTCCCAGCACGGTGCCGTAATAGTCGCGCACACTGCGTCCAGCTTTCGGCGCTGTAAATAACTTTGGGAGCGAACGCGCCGCCTCAAAGAGATGCAGCGCCGAGCTAATCGAGCGGCGCTGACCCTGTTTCCAGAGCTTGTAGCCGACTTTGCGCTTGGGTTGAACCTGCTGGGTCAGGCCGAGATCGTCGAGGATCGACAACAGATGCCCGTAGCTGTTGAAACAGGTGTGGCCGCCGGCTTCAGTCCAAAAACCGTTGAGCGCCGCAAATGACGGGCTGTTGATGCAGCCGCCGACGCGCTCACTGGCTTCAAGCACCAGCGTGCGCCGACCCCGGCGAGCGGAAAAATGGGCCGCACCGAGACCGCTGATACCAGCGCCGATGACGATATGATCGAATTCTGTACTCATAAGCTATGGTTGTGCCGTCTTTTCGTGTTCGGGGGTCGCTGCGTCGCGCTGATCGAGCTGCAAATGGCTGATATCTGGAATCATCACCGGCTCAGGCTGCTGTTCGCAATCGGCCAGACTCCAATCTGAGCCGCCGACCAAACTCAAATAGCTGAGATCGAGATTCGGCATCTGAACGGCGGGCGGTGTTTCGAGACGTTCAAAACCGCCCTCGGCGGTGAGCGGCGGTGTGGGAGGGGGTTGAGTCGGAGTTGCAGTCGGAGCGGGACTGACGGGGGGCGGTTCGGTGGCCGTGAGTGGACGCAGGGTTACGACCGCGCCCGCATCCTCAAACACGCGCTGATAGCGAGCCGCAGTTGCCGCATCAGCCTCGCGTTTGACGGTCATCGGCTTGCCGCTAAACAACCGCTCAACGCCTGCTGCATCCAATTTGAACGCCGCCCCCAACCGCTCGCGGGCGCGGCTAGGATCGGCATCTGGCCGGAGCGTGCCGTCGAACAGAATGTCGAATCGTGCCTCGGTCATCGCACACCCGTCGTTAGCTCAATAATGAAGTAACGCGGATTGTACAACGTCAGCGGCAGCCTGTTTTGTAACAGGAATTGCTCCCAGCGCCGGACAGGCACACCGCTGGAAGCTAAAACAGCTACTTCACCAACGGTTTAGCCAACGAGAACGCGCCGCGAATCTGCCCGAGCGCATAGCCGCGAGCCTGATCGTCGGGATAATGCTCGGTCAGTGCCTGCGCGACTGGCTCAGTAATCGCGCTGCCGTGGCACGCCAGACAGACATCTTTAGTCGGTGCCGCTTTCATCAAGCGGAATGTGTCTCCCGCGTCGCTCTTCACCGTCTCCGCCCGCACCAGCGTCTCGACCGGTTTTCCGGCAGCTAACCGTTGCTCAAAATCCTTGAGCACCGCTGTTTCCCATTCATCCGGCGTCCCGAGTTCCACATTGCGCGGCTTCAGGCTCACGCGCCCAATTTCCCAGCCGCTCGCTGCGCTCAATTCAGCAGCGATTTCCGGAGCGCGTTGCTCACACACCCCAATCGCCTCGACCGGGCCGCCGCGCTCAATCGCCGCCTTGAGTTCAGTTTGTAATGTTGATGAGAATTTTTGCATCAAGCCTTTCGCTTCTTCGATCAGCGGATCATCCGCTGACGCCTGAACCTGCGGCAGACCCATGAGCAGCGCCAAACTTGCAGCAGTCACAATGATAGAGGGGGTAATGGATTTCATGCGGATTCGTCCTCGTCCTATTTGGATAACATGATGGTCAAGCGGTCAATCAGCCTAAAGTGTGCCAACAATCGACAGGCGTGTCGTTGATGAATTTCGGTCAATTTGAAATAGATTGAGTCATTTGACTCACATCAAGTCGCAGACAGCGACCCTGTGACATGCTCGCCCGCATCGACCCATCCCGTTCAACCACATGCAAGCGAGTCTGCCATGAGTATGTTCTGTTTTCAGTGCGAAGAAGCGTCCAAAGGGTTTGGTTGCACGACAAAAGGCGTCTGCGGCAAACATTCCACAACCGCGCAATTACAAGACCTGCTGGTGTATTTACTCAAGGGTTTAGCCATTGTCGCTGATGAAGCCATCCAGCAGGGCCAACCAGATACGAGTGTTGGGCGTTTTATTGCTGAAGCACTTTTTATGACCATCACCAACGCCAATTTTGATGATGCGCGTTTAGAGGCAAAAATTCAGGCGATTATTGCCCGCCGCGATGCGCTCAAAACCGCGCTTAATTATTCGAGCAATCTAGATGCAGTGAATTGGAGTGGTACACCCGATCAATACAACGCTAAAGCTGTAATAGTCGGCGTGCTGTCACAGATGAATGAAGATGTGCGCTCACTGCATGAATTATTAGTCTACGGTCTCAAAGGTATGGCTGCCTATGTCGATCATGCAGCAATTTTGGGATTTGAAAAAACCGAAATTAACACGTTTATAATCACGGGATTAGCGGCCAGCTTGACCGAATCTGATCTACAAACTCTGATTGGCTGGGTATTAAAATGCGGTGAATTTGGCGTCACCGCAATGGCACTGCTCGACGAAGCCAATACTTCAACCTACGGCAATCCTGAGATCACGACCGTGAATCTCGGCGTGCGCACGAACCCAGGTATTCTCATTTCTGGGCACGATCTAAAAGACATCGAAGAGCTACTCCAGCAAACCGCAGGCACGGGTATTGATGTCTACACCCACAGCGAAATGCTGCCCGCACATTATTATCCAGCGTTCAAAAAATATTCGCACTTTGTCGGAAATTACGGAAATGCGTGGTGGGAACAGGATAAAGATTTTGCGTCCTTTAATGGCCCAATTCTGATGACCACTAATTGTATTACGCCGGTCAAAGATGCTTACCGCGACCGCATTTTTACTACCGGACAAGCGGGTTGGCCGGGTGCGTTGCATATCGCTGATCGGCCTCAAGGCGGTACGAAAGATTTCTCACCGTTGATTGAACGGGCTAAAACTTGTGCCCCGCCGATTGAACTCGAACAGAGGCATATCGTCGGTGGCTTTGCGCATGCGCAGGTGATGGCGCTGGCCGATCAAGTACTTGACGCGGTGAAATCTGGCGCAATTAAACGCTTTATTGTCATGGGCGGTTGCGATGGGCGTCATAAACAGCGGTCGTATTACACCGATGTTGCGAAAGCCCTACCTAAAGAAGCCGTGATTTTGACCGCTGGCTGTGCCAAATATCGCTATAACAAACTGGATCTTGGCGATATTAACGGCATTCCACGACTGCTCGACGCCGGACAATGCAATGACTCTTATTCACTGGCTTATATCGCGCTCAAGCTGAAAGAAATCTTTGGTGTCAAAGATATTAACGAATTGCCGATTTCGTATGACATTGCTTGGTACGAACAAAAGGCGATTATTGTGCTGCTGGCACTGCTGTATTTGGGCGTGAAGCATATTCGGCTCGGGCCAACGCTGCCCGCATTCCTATCACCGAATGTGGCAAAAGTGCTAATTGAACAATTCGATATTAAGCCGATTGGCGAAGTCGAAGCGGATGTGCGGGCGATGATGGCGGCGGCGTAATGTTCTAGCGTTTAGCATTCAGCCGATATAGCAATCCCCACCTTAAGAGGTGGGGTGTATTACGTCACAAATTTTTTGTGAAAATGCGTATAACAATCACTCATGATACCCAAGCATCGAAAGTGCAGATTCATCGCTCGACCAGCTTTTTTTAACTTTAACCCAGACTTCTAAATGCACTGGACAAGCAAACAGCTTTTGCATTTCTAATCGCGCTTGGGTTGCAACAGCTTTGAGCGCCTCACCATGTTTGCCAATGATAATGCCTTTTTGTCCTGGACGCTCAACCCAAATTAGCGCGTGAATAATATAGCGCCCCTCGATAACTTCAAAGCGTTCAATTTCAACCGTTGTGCAATAGGGTAATTCTTCGCCATAACGCTGCGTCAACTGCTCGCGAACTAATTCAGCGGCAAAGAATCGCTCAGAACGGTCGGTCAACTGATCCTCGGGAAAGATCGGCTCACCTTCGGGTAGTGCTTCAATAATTCGCTGTTCGAGTGTCTCAACTTGACTCCCTTTCGTTGCTGAAATTGGAATCACCTGCCGAAACGCATACCGTTCACCAAGCTGTTGCAAATATGGAAGCAGGCTTGTTTTATCGGCGACTCGGTCGATTTTATTGACCACCGCAATGACTGGCACTTGTGCAGTAGCCAGCGCATCGAGCGCAGTTGCATCTTCTGTTGTCCAGCGTCCAGCTTCAACAATAAACAGTGCTAGATCAGTTTCAGCAATTGCTGAACGTGCCGCACGATTCAGATAACGATTCAACGCACTCCCGCCACGTTCATGAATACCAGGTGTATCAACAAATAGCATTTGACCATCTGGTCGCGTTTTGATACCGAGAATTGCGTGACGTGTGGTTTGCGCTTTATGCGAGGTAATAGCCAGTTTTTGTCCGATCAGGCGATTTAATAGCGTTGATTTGCCGACATTCGGTCGCCCAATAATAGCAACAGTGCCGCAGCGACTGAGGGCGGGTTGATCCGATTCAATAGGATTCAATTCAACCATACTGAATGTGCTCCAGCATTAAAGCGGCGGCAGCCTGTTCCGCACGGCGGCGGCTGGTTCCGGTGGCGCGGGTCGTCACATCGGCATCCTGAAGTTGACAGCTCACAGTAAAAGTTTGATCGTGTTGGTCGCCATCAATTGATAGCACTAAATAATCCGGCAATGGCCGTTTATAGGATTGCAAACATTCTTGTAACCGGGTTTTTGGATCTTTTCCAGCACGTTCGGCGTCAGTTTGTTCGAGCCGTGCCGCAAATAGGGTCAGCACGACAGTTCGCGCCTGCTCAAATCCAGCATCAAAATACACCGCGCCGAGGACGGCTTCTAATCCATCCGCTAAAATTGAATCCCGCGCATGACCACCGGTACGCAATTCACCAGCGCCAAGCCGTAATGCCTCGCCAAGTTTTAAATCACGTGCGAGTCGTGCCAGCGATTCGCGCTTGACTAGCGAAGCACGCATTCGACTCAGCGTCCCTTCATCAGCTTTTGGAAAACGCTTCCAGAGCGCCTCGGCAATTACAAAGCCAATCAGCGCATCACCGAGAAATTCGAGTCGCTCATTATTCGCTGCACCAACACTGCGATGAGTGAGCGCCTGAATCAGCAATTCTTGATGATTAAACCGATGCCCAAGTGCTTGAGCAAGGCGCTGTACAGTATTCACTCGGAGCCGACTTCGACTTGATAACTAAATGATACGATGGCATCAATATTAAAGAATAGATGCACGCGCTGTTCGTAAGCCAATAACAATTTGAATTGACGATCAGTCATACGCTCAATTTGAAAATCACTCCCTTTAACAGTTTCAACTGAATTAACATCAAGTCGTTTTTCAACTGATGTTACGATTGCACGGCCACCGCCATCTTTTTTTACATCATAAGTCGTAGCGGTGTCTTCCATGATAGATTTGACTGTCCAAAAATTCATATAAAGTGGCCCGATCTTTAACAGAATCGTGCCAAAAAATGCGACTAAACCAATAATCGCGATCACTGAGGAAAAGCCAATGCCGCGTTGCCGTGCAGCGAAAGAAGAATGTGTTGTGGACATCTGTTATCAACCTCGCGGTTATTTGATTCCGTCCCAGAGACGCGACCACGCAATTGGAAAGCCCTCGCGTGCGCCATCCCAGTGCATCCAGATTGCAAACGCTTTACCAACTAGGTTTGCATCTGGCACAAATCCCCAGCAGCGGCTGTCATTGCTATTGTCACGGTTATCACCCATGACGAAATACCGCCCCTCGGGTACTGTGACTGGCCCGCTGGCCAGTGCCTGACAATTAAATGGCAAATCCGGCGCAGTTGGGCGCGTTAAAATGCCGTGTTCTGCCGCGCCGAGTTGTTCTAATGCTTCATGAGCACCAGTCATTTCACGGCCTGAGCCAACACCCGTGTAAGAACCGATGGGTAATTGATTTATTGGCTCGCCATTGACAAAAATGGTTTTATTCCGATAGCCGATGATATCGCCTGGCACGCCAACCACGCGCTTGATAAAATCTGTCCGCATATCAAGCGGAAATTTAAAAACAACGACATCTCCGCGCTGCGGTGAGCCAACCTCTAAGAATTTCAGATTCACTACCGGCAGTCGTAAGCCATAGGAGAATTTATTGACTAGAATAAAATCGCCGGTCAAAAGGGTCGGCATCATCGAATTAGATGGAATCCGGAACGGCTCAACTAAAAAAGAGCGCAGAATCAAAACCGCAAAGATCACCGGAAAAAATGAGCGGGCATATTCAACAATCAGCGGCTCTTTTGTGATCGCTGCTGCACGTCGCCGCCGCGCAAACACCAGCACATCAAGCAGCCAGATACCGCCGGTTAAAAATGATGCTAGGACGAGAAACGCCGGAAAGTCGAATGTCATATTAATATTAATCTTTGCCGCTTTGGAGTACAGCTAAAAAGGCTTCCTGCGGAATATCGACTTTGCCGACTTGTTTCATCCGCTTTTTGCCTTCTTTCTGTTTTTCTAAGAGCTTGCGTTTGCGCGTGGCGTCACCACCATAGCATTTAGCGGTGACATTTTTCCGCAAGGCTTTGACTGTTGAACGCGCAATAATTTTGGAGCCAATCGCTGCCTGAATCGCCACTTCAAACATTTGACGCGGAATTAAGTCTTTCATGCGCTCCGTGACATCGCGCCCGCGATTTTGTGACAGTAAGCGATGGACTATCGATGATAGTGAATCGACTTTATCGCCATTAATGAGCACATCGAGTTTGACTAAATCTGATGGCTGGAAGCGTTTAAACTCGTATTCAAACGATGCAAAACCGCGACTGCATGATTTAAGTCGGTCGAAGAAATCGAGCACGACTTCACTCATCGGCAATTCATAGGAAACCTGCACCTGACCGCCGAGATATTGAATATTTTTTTGCACACCACGCTTTTCAATGCACAGGTTAATCACGGCACCGAGATAATCTTGCGGGGTGAGAATATGCGCTTCGATAATTGGCTCGCGAATTTCGCGGATGTGCGAGGGATCGGGCAAATCGGCGGGATTATCAATGCGCACGGTTTCGCCATCGGCGCGGAGCACTTCATACACAACCGTCGGCGCGGTGGTGATTAAATCAAGATCATATTCGCGCTCTAGTCGCTCTTGAATAATCTCCATGTGCAGCATCCCGAGAAAGCCGCAGCGGAAACCAAAGCCGAGTGCTTGCGATACTTCTGGTTCATAATGCAGCGCGGCATCATTGAGGCGCAATTTACCGAGTGCTTCGCGTAAATCTTCGTAATCATCCGAGATGACGGTATAGAGTCCGGCAAAAACACGCGGGCGCATTTCTTTAAAGCCGGGTAATTTTTCGCCCGGGCGATCTGGCAGCGTAATCGTATCGCCAACCGGAGCGCCGTCGATTTCTTTAATACCGGCGATCATATAGCCGACTTCACCGGCACGTAAAACAGCGCGTTCGGTCTTTTTCGGCGTAAAGACACCGACATTATCGACCTGATGCGTGCGTCCGGTTGAAATCATCAATACTTTGTCGCGGCGGCGAATTTCGCCGTTCATCACCCGCACCAGCGAGACGACGCCGACATAGGGATCAAACCACGAATCGATGATGAGTGCTTGTAACGGTGCGGCGACATCGCCTTGCGGCGGCGGGATGCGAGCGACCAGGGCTTCGAGCAAATCGGGGATGCCGAGACCGGTTTTGGCGCTCACATGCAGGGCATCATGGGCTTCGAGGCCAATGATTTCCTCGATTTCTTTGATGACGCGCTCGGGTTCAGCGGAAGGCAGGTCGATCTTATTTAAGACCGGCAGCACTTCTAATCCTTGCTCGATGGCGGTGTAGCAGTTGGCAACGCTTTGTGCTTCAACGCCCTGCGCGGCATCGACAACCAGCAATGCGCCCTCGCAGGCGGCGAGCGAACGCGAGACTTCATAAGAAAAATCGACATGCCCAGGCGTGTCGATAAAGTTGAGCTGATAGGTCTCGCCGTTGCGGGCCTGATAGTTCAGCGTGACACTTTGGGCCTTGATGGTGATGCCGCGCTCGCGCTCCAGATCCATCGAGTCCAGTACCTGACTGGACATTTCGCGTTCGCTCAACGCGCCGCTGATCTGGATGAAGCGATCAGCGATGGTCGATTTGCCGTGGTCGATGTGCGCGATGATCGAGAAATTGCGAATGTGGCTAAGGTCGGTCATCGAAAAACCAGAGTGAGAATCCAGATGGAAGGGCGGAGACGCGCCCAGCACGCAGAAGCGATGCGAGGCGGCACAGTGCGCACCATGATACCAGAGTGCAGCGGCGTGCGCGTGGCAGGCGGACGCCGGTTTATACTGCACTGTTTTGACGCAGCCGGGGCGCGGTTTTGCAGCGCACCGGCCCACACTGACGAGGCATGACACAATGGAAATCGACATCATCGCGCAACGCATTCGCGCCGGGCTACCGGGCGCTGAGGTTCAGGTCAGCGGCGACGGCGAACATTTTGAGGCACTGGTCATCAGCGAGGCGTTTGAGGGCGTGTCGCTGTTGAAACGTGAACGGCTGGTGATGGAGACGGTAAAAGCAGAGGTGGCTAGTGGGGCGCTGCACGCACTGTCTATCAAGGCGCGAACGCCAGCCCAGCAACAGGCAGCACTGGGCTGACGCCGACGCGATTCGTTAGTCCACAGCTCGCAGATAGACGAGCGGCGTGCCGGTGGCATCGAGCAAGATTAACTGTTCGGCATCGCGCCGATACTGCCGCACCCGTCCGAGCAGCGCGAGATAGGCGGCGGCCTGTTCAGCGCGTCCGTCGGTCTCGGTGCAGCTTGGGCGCGTGCTGGCAAGCGGGCCGAACTGGAGCGCCGTGCCGTTACGTATAAAACCGCTGAGATACGGATTACAGCCATCGGAGCCGTTGATCTGACCACGCGCATCAAAGCGCAGATCAAGCTGCGTCTCCGGTAGCGGCACACTCAGCACACCCTGCGCATCCAAATAGCGATCAAGCTGCCAGCGCCGACCATCCAGCCCATCAGCTTCGCTCGCCGCCCCAACCCGTGAAAAACCCAGCACGCCCGCGCCGGTCGCGTCGATCAGTTCAAGCCGATCTGGGGTGTAGCGGTAGCCGGTCACATTTTGCAAGGCGCTGAGAATCGCCGCCTCCTGCTGCATCACCGCCTCGGGGCACATCATGCGCGTGATCGCCAACTCAGAGCCGAGCTGCAACGCGAGATTATTGAGCGTGTAGCGTCCACGCAGTCGATTACAGCCGCTGCTGCCGGAAAATTCACCCTCAGCAAAGCGAAACAGCAGCGGCGGTGCCGGAGCAAGCACCGCTTTTGGCCCAGTCGCGCTGCGATAGACGGTCAGCCGCCAATCAATTTCCATAAACGGCGGAGGGCTGGGTACCGGCTCCGGCTCAATGGCATCGGCAGACAGCGGTGCTGCTGGCTCAGGTGGGAGCGATTGGGCCTGAAGCGGGCCGACAGTAAGTAACATCCAGCCGAGCATCAGGAACGCACGTAGAGTGTTAAACATGGTGAATCATTATTTACGGGGACTTGACATTGACGGCAATTAGACAGGATAGACAGAATTTCACAGAATTAACAGGATATTGAATCCTGTTTATCGTGATAAATCCGGTTAATCCTGTCTATTGAGTGACGATTTACACGTCAGTGGCTTTATTCTTCCTTTAATCCGAGTGCGATCTGATCAGTGAGCGGACGGACAAGATACTCAAAAAAGGTACGCTCGCCGGTTTTAATCATAACATCGGCAGGCATTCCGGGCAGCAGCGTTAGCCCGCGCAAGGTTTCCATACCCGCTACAGTCACCTGAATCCGTGCTAAATAATAGGGTAAACCGCTTGCTTGATCGGTTAAACGGTCGGCTGAGATTGTCAGCACGACCCCGGAAACAGTTGGTGTTGTGCGTGAATTAAACGCTGAAAAACGAATATAAGCTTCCAATCCAGGAGCAACGCGGTCAATATCACCTGGATCAATCTGTGCTTCAACAATCAAGGGTTCGTTTTCTGGAATAATATCCAAAATTGGATCTCCAGCACGCAGTACACCGCCGATTGTATGAATTTGCATACCCATCACTGCCCCACGGCGTGGAGCGCGAATTTCAGTTCGCTCTAAGGTCTTTTCGAGTGTGCGAATACGCTCACGCAAATCAAACAATTCAGTTTGTACCTTGCTTAATTGCTCAACGACTTCACTAGTAAAACGCCGCTGCACCTGAACAATTTGGAGCTTAGTTTCGCCAATTTGCACCCGAGTTGCTGCAATTGAAGATTGGTGTTCCGCGTGCTCACCTTCTAATTCAGCTTCCAAGCGTTCCGATTCTCGCAACCGATTTTTATCGCCTAAACCTCTTTCGAATAACTTGTGAAGTCCAGCAATTTCCTCACGATAGAGCTTAATGCGCCGCGTTTTACTTGCTGATAATGCCTCCAGCCCGCGAATTTGTTCTTCTAATTGACCAACGCGCTGCTGTAGCACATCGATTTCCCCATTTAAAGCTTGGCGACGTGCTTGAAAAACACGCTGCTGACCTGTGACCGTCTCTTCCATGCGCGGATCGTCTTTCAGCTCAAGCAAATCCGTTGGAAACGTCACAGATGTGTCATTATTACGTTCAGCAAGTAAACGCGCTTCTTCAGCGCGTTTAGCCAAAAATTGACCGCGCACAATCTCCAATTGTGCCCGTGCTTCAGTATCATCAAGGCGCACCAGCACACTGCCTTCATCAACATGATCGCCTTCACGTACCAAAATTTCACTGACGATACCGCCTTCGAGATGCTGAACGGTTTTACGTGAAGTTTCTACTGTAACAACACCAGGCGCAACGGCAGCACTATCAATAGGCGCAAAGGTTGCCCACAGCAAAAATCCACCTAATCCGCCCAATAGAATCAATAGTCCTAGCGCACGCTCAGGCCGATCTGTTGTACGGAGATCTGGCACTTCTGGCAGCGTAGAAACAGTTTTAGGAATGACTGAAATATCCAATGAGGCTTGCCTCTATAATGAAAATGAATAGCATCAGGATTACGCACTCAAGCACTCGCTTCAGCCACAGGTTTATCTGTACGACTTACAATAGCCGGACGCGCAAATTGCGCTAATACTTGATCGCGTGGCCCAAATAAATGCAAGATGCCATCGCGTAGCACTAAAATCTTGTCAACGCTTTTGAGCACATTCGGGCGATGTGTGATTAAAAAGACAGTTGAATTCATCGCTTTGAGGTGCGCGATAGCCTGTACTAACGCGGCTTCGCCTTCATCATCGAGATTAGAATTTGGCTCATCAAGCACCACCAGCACAGGCTGACCATAGAGCGCACGGGCTAATCCAATTCGCTGCCGCTGCCCGCCGGAGAGCACCGTGCCGCCGACACCAACTGGCGTGTCGTAACCCTTCGGTAATCGCAAAATCATATCGTGAACACCAGCGCGCCGAGCGGCTTCTACGACTTGTTCGGCATCGACTATGCCAAAACGGGCGATATTTTCACTGACCGTGCCTTCAAACAATTCAATATCCTGCGGTAAATAGCCGATATATGGCCCTAATTCATCGCGATTCCAGCGACCAATTTCAGCGCCATCTAAACGTACCGATCCAGCGGCTGTTGGCCAAATACCAAGCATGACACGCGCTAAAGTAGATTTACCAGCAGCACTCGGCCCAACGACGCCAATCACTTCTCCGGGCGCGACATCAAAATTAATACGCTTGAGCACGGCACTATTCGAGCCAGGTGGCGCAGCAACGACCTCTTCAAATGTCATTCGACCAACTGGATCTGGCAATCGCATATTGAGCGGACGCGCTGGAACAGTTTGTAATAATCCATGCAAACGACCATAAGATGTACGCGCAGACAGGAATCCTTTCCATGTTCCGATCAGCATATCAATTGGAGCGAGGGCGCGTCCCATCAAAATTGAGCCGGCAATCATAACGCCAGGAGTCGTAATATTTTGAATAGCTAGATACGCGCCAACACCGATGGCTAAAGATTGCAGCATCATGCGTAAAATCTTACTAATATTTGTCAGCACGCCAGCTCGGTCGCTTGCTAAGGCTTGAAGTTGTAACACTTCAACATGCCGCGCTAACCAACGTTGTCGTACCTGAGGCAACATTCCCATCGCGTCTAATGCTTCGGAATTGCGCAGATTGCCTTGTAAAAAATTATTGTTAGCAACTGCGAGCGTGTTAGCTTTAGCAAGTGGCTTTCTAGTTGTGAGTTCATTAGCAATTGCTAAACACACTAAAATCAAAGCACCACCGACTGCTATCCAGCCAAGCAATGGATGCATAATAAATAAGACAGCCAAATAAACTGGTGCCCAAGGCGCATCAAAAAATCCAAATACTCCGTGACCAGTTAAAAACTGACGTAAAGAATTTAGATCTTGGATTGGCTGGCTACTGGTTTGACCAAATCCGCGCAGATTGGCATCAAACATGGCTGCAAACAAACGGGTATTGAGCGCCATATCTAAACGGGCACCAACGCGCACTAAAATGCGCGAACGCACCATTTCCAGTCCGCCCATAATGAGCAAGAGTCCAAGTAATAGCAACGTGAGCACTAATAAGGTCATTTCGCTGCGACTGGCAAGCACGCGGTCATAGACCTGAAGCATGTAAAGCGCCGGGGCCAGCAAAAGCAAATTGATGAAGGCACTAAATAGCCCGACAAAGATAAATGAGTTGCGGCTGGCGTGTAAGACAGCGCGTAATTCATCAGGTGGATGCGGATGTTTAATCACGTTAAAAAATACCAAGTTGGTCAGGGAGCAGAAGCTGAGGAGCACTCCCTAATGCCAGGGTGCGTTAGATGCCACAGCGGATAGCTATGACAGGATTATCTAGTCAACGATCATACCAAACCTAGCAACTCAGCGCAGAATAGGCCCGACCATCGGCGGGCCACCATAAACTAACGGGTGCCGCGCTGTTGGCGTGTTGCGTATTTGATGCAGAAAGGGATTCATCGTGGGCGCACGCCAACCAAATTGCGCACCGGACGCCGTGAGCGCACCTGAATCGGTTCCTGACCGACCACGCCCGCGAACCAAAAACCGCTCGATGTGCCGCCGTCGAGATTGAGCGCCCGCTCCACCGGCCAGGGCGCGAGTGCTTCGGGCGTGGTCAACACCTCAGCTAATTCCGCCAGCGTTAGCCCATCGCGGGTGACGCCTAACACCCAATGTCGCCGCCAATCGGTTACAACAAAGGTGCGCCGACTGACATCATTTGTAGACAAGCCGCGTACAGGCTGCTGGCGTTCGACCAAATATGGGCCAGCTTGTAGCAGCGCTGTAATGCCAGCGCGTAGCCGAAACGTATTGCGGCGCTCTAAATGGATACCGCGTGTATCGCTATAGAGCACGCCGCTCAAAAGCTTAACCGTTTCGAAGCGGTGTACCTGCTGCCCCGCCGCAATCATCAACCCAAGCGGCTGACCATCAGCATGAAAAAAGCCACCGTTGACCGCTGCCAGCAATCCTGCCGCCTGTGCCTGTTGGGGCCAGATTGAACTTGAGGCCAAATCTGCTCCCAAATCAAGCACTTCCAGTTGATAACGGCGCGAATCAAACAGCGCCAGATGCGCCCGAATTGTACGTCCCGTCGTCGATTCCAATGTGCGTTTGCGATGACTCAGCGGCGCATCGACGGGCGGCCAAGCTGCGCCGGACACGACACGCCATTCAGCGTGGCTACTTCCAGACGCAAGAAGCGCCAGCAGCAGGGCACACAGACGCATAGCGTGCGCACTCCAATCAAATCGTGTTAAGCGTTGCATCATCCCCGACCCAATTTACACAACCGCAAAGCTGCTGGCCGCTAACCGCTCCAAAACTACACCTTAAAATGCCCCACCAAATCCTGTAACTCAGCGGCCAGCCGCGCCAGTTGCTCAGAGGCTTCTGTGGTTTGCAGCGCAATCTGCGCATTGCCCTCAGCGGCATCTGAAATGCGCGTCACGTTACGATTCATCTCCTCTGCCACAGCACTTTGCTCCTCGGCGGCGCTCGCCACCATCGTGTTGACATCGGTGAGTGTCGTCACGGCTGTAGTAATCGCATCAAGCGACTGTTCCGCATCTAGCGCCCGCGTGCGGCTATCATCGGCATGTTTGCGACTGTCCTCCATCACCGACACCGCTCGCCGACTGGCCTGCTGCAATCGCTCGATCATCGCCTGAATTTCCTGAGTCGAGGTCTGGGTGCGATTAGCCAGCGACCGCACCTCATCGGCGACCACCGCAAACCCGCGCCCGGCCTCGCCAGCCCGCGCCGCCTCAATCGCCGCATTGAGCGCCAGCAGATTAGTCTGCTCGGCGACACCGCGAATCACGTCGAGAATCTTGCCGATTTCCTGACTATCCTGCCCCAGATCGCGCACCACTTCAGACGCTTTCTGGATCTCCTGCGCCAGTTGCTCAATGCGCGTCATCGTACCGTAAACAACCGCTTTACCGGCGCTGGCGGCTTCCTGCGCTTGGCCGGTAGTATCCGCGCCGTGTTGCGCACTGCGGGCGACCTCTTGGGCGGTGGCACTCATCTCATTCATTGCCGAGGCCAATTGATCGACTTCATGGCGCTGCTGGGCAATCCCTAAATTCGTCTGCTCGGTTGCATTGGCGAGATTATGTGCCGATTGCGCAAGCTGGGCGGTGGATTGCAAAATCCGCGCAATTAAATCGCGGAAATTATCCATCATTGCATTAAAGGCTAAACTTGCTTGACCGATTTCATCCTGACCATGAATCGGCAAGCGGCGATTTAAATCGCCATCCCCTTTAGCAATACCATTGAGTCCCAGGGTCATCTGTTTTAAAGGACGGGTAACAAAGACTTTGCTGAAGAAATACAAAAACAGCAACACCGGCAAACTCAAGATTGCAGCTAATGAAAAAATCTTAATCGCAAAAATATCGACGGATCGATTCACCTCTTCCAAATTAATTTTCATACTCACCGCGCCGAGTACACCATCACGCGGAGCAAGTGCATGACAACTGGTGCAGTTTTTGCCAAGATAATTTTCACGCGCAAACGCGGCGGTCACGGCTCGCAGTGTTTGCCCATCTTCCGACAGTTCCTGATAGGGTTCACCGGTCGCTAATACGCGGCGCTCGATCTCATCACGCGGTTGTTCCGTACCCGTGCCTGGGCCGAATTGTTTGATCACATTTTCGCCACGCAACACCCGCAGATCATCGACATTTTTTAATTCGACAATCTGGTCAAGAAATGCCGCCCGCTGATTGATGGTGCCGGTAATCATCATGGTGGTTAAACCAGCCAGCGTCATTTCATGTAGGGTACTGGTAAAATCGGCCGCTTGATCAATCGCGGTTTGGCGCTGTTCATGTCCTGCCCAGAGAATTAACCCGCTCCAAGCGGGCAGCAGGATCAGCCACATTGCCCCGACTAGGCGTGCCCAGATCGGTAGATCATTGATTCGTCGCATCGGCATTCTCACTTACATTACACTTCATCTCAGGGATGTTCGGTTGTTGCATTCGGCGCGGCCAGACGCTGGTATGATCCCCGCTTGGACGCCGACTGTTGGGCGCGGCGGCTGGCATCGCTGCTGACCTCAGCTTGAACATAACGCATCGTCCTAGTAAACGCATCCACGCTAACCACTCACGGGCCACGCGGCCCCCATCGACACTCGGCATCATGTCACTGGATTCAGACTGCCTTGCCCGGCTCAAACTGCGACACGCCCCATTCGATACGCTCACCAGCGAGGACTTTCTCTATAGTGACCCGCTGCTGGAAAGCTTAATCGAGACGGCCGCACGGGCGCTCAAGGCCTCCGGTGCGGTCGTGGTGTTGGCTGGCCCGGACGGTTCCGGACGGAGCATCCAGTTGATGCGGCTGTTGGGCGTGTTAGATGGTGAGTATGAACTCATTGCTTTTCGCGGGCGGCCAAATATTCCGTTTGATGCCGTTGATGTCACGATTCGCGCCCATCTGCAACGCACTGACCTCGATGAAGCGCCGCGCCCGATTGCCGAATTATTAGCCGAACGCACGCAGGCGCAGGCGCGGCTGGTGTTGGCTATCGACGATGCGCATTTACTCGGCAGTGACGGTCTGGTCAAGCTGGTGCGGCTGCGGGCGACGGTGCTAGAACGCGGCGGGCAGGGCTTGCGCTTGATTCTCGTCGGCGATCCGACCTTGAGTCGTGGACGCTTGCCGTTGCCCGATTTGCTCGATGATTCACAGGTCGTGCGATTGAATCTGCGTCCGTTTAATCTCGAACAGGCCGGCGCCTATCTGCGTCATCGCTTGCGCGTCGCTGGTTTGGATGATCCCGATAGTTTATTAAGCAAAGGCGATATCGCTGTGTTGCAGGGCAGTGCCAAAGGCTTGCCCGCTGCACTCAATGCGCAAGCGAATGCGTGGCTGGCGCGGCGCTGCAAGAGTTTGGATAACGGCCTGAAATCAGCACTCAGCGCCCGTCTTACGGCAGCGGTGGTGACGACGGCAGCCGCAACTAATCCAGCGGCAGCGACGGATGCCGACGCGACGCGCACGACTGCGCCCGAATCGCCCTTTGCGTTGGCAGAGTCGGACGAGTCGTTTCAAGATGTCGCCGCCGACACCTACACCCCCGCCGCGACTGCGCCCCCCAAAGAGCCGTATCTGTCCGATTTTCTCGTCAACGGCAATGTGCCAACGGCATTGGCGCAGAACGAATTTGAGCAAATCTTGCAACGGGTGCGCCAACATCAGCCCTGGGAAGGTACGCCCGAGCCGAAGGCCGCTTCACGCGAGGAAATCCAAGCCAGTGCGCCGCCGACGCCCGTGCAGTATTGGAATCGCCCGTGGTTTATTCCGGCGATTGTGGGGCTGGTGCTGGCGGCGGTCGCAGTGCCGGTAATCTGGCAGCTTGTCCGCGATACGCAACCGGCGATCTCGCTCGATGCGCCAGACGCGCCCGCGCTGCCTGAAACTGCGCCCAGCACCCCGCCGGAGCCGGTCACGGCACCGTTGACACCGCCGCCAACGCCGCTTGATGCCGCTGCTGCGGCGGGTGGATTAACCGACGCACCGCCGCTGACCGCCGCTGCGCCGCCGCTGACTGAGCCGCCGCCAGTTGCGGAACTCCCTGCTACTGAGACAGTCGCGCCGCCCGATTCAGCGGTGAGCGCAAGTGCGCTGAATGACGATCTGGATTGGCTACAGCGTCAAAATCCTGACCGCTTTACGATTCAACTGGTTGCTGCCCGCGATCTCGCCACCGCTCGCACCGTGCTCGAACCGCAGGCGCTCGAAGGTGTGCGCTATATTCAGACCCGCTCTTATGTGATTGCGATTCTCGGCAGTTTTCCCAGTCGCACCCAAGCGGCCCGCGAATTGCCTGCACTGCCCGCGCCGGTGCGCGACAACGGCCCCTGGATTCGCACGATTGGCTCCATTCGTGACAGTTTGCCTTGATCTGCGCGATCTGTTCGGTGATCGGTTGGGCGCGATCCGCTCAACGTTAAAATCACCGCTGGATCGGTTCAGTGCGCGTTTATCAGCTAGACTTAATGCGACAAACAGACTGGATTGAGGCTGTCAACCCGTGGAAATCCATTCGCTAACCCCCTATGCCGCCGGACTGCGCTCGATGCGTGTTGAAGCACGCGACGTGCCGCCGCCCGGACTTCAGGAACCGCCGACCGCCACGCCTCCGGCATCCGGTACCGAAAATCCGCGTGCCGTGACTGAAAGCGCCGCCACCGAGACGCCAGACACCACCCGCGACGACGATCCGACGACCGCTACAGCTACTGATGTCACCGGCGAACCGCTGACGCTCGATGAACAAAGCCTGCTGGAGCAACTCAAGCAGCGCGATACCGAAGTACGCGCTCACGAACAGGCGCACATGGCCGCCGGTGGCGGTTACATCACCAGCGGCGCGAGTTATTCCTATCAAACTGGCCCCGACGGGCGGCGCTATGCCATCGGCGGTGAAGTGGGGATTGATACCGCGATGAATGCCGACGATCCCGAAGGCAATCTCATCAAAGCGCGGGCGATTATTCGGGCGGCGCTGGCTCCGGCGGAACCCTCATCGCAGGATGTGCGGGTCGCCGCTTCAGCGCGTGAAATGGAAATCATCGCCCAGCAAGACATCCGCTCGCGTCAAGTCAAGCTCTATGAAACTGTGATGGAAAACGCGGCACGCGGGACGGCGGAGACAGAGGCTAACCCGCATCGCAATACGGAGCCGGAGACCCGCCCAGCGATCTCTGCTGGACAGGCGCGTTTGACGCGACCGTTAACGCAGTTGGCGCAGACAAGCGGCGTGAATCGCTGGGCGTAGAGACATGCGCCTCCAGTGCGCTGAGGGACTAGAGGCGAGGTGAGCGCGTACCGAACCAACCTAAGCCGTGGTATCGATGTTCTGACCTTTTAAGCTATCCGTAGACAACGGGGTCGGCGCTGCGGGTGGCGGGATGTCAGCCAGCGGCACCTGTGGTGTCACGATGGTCTCGGCTTGGCGTTTCGCGGTTGCCTGTTCTGTGGCCAGCCCAGCATTGGCAGCGGCTGGCGTGCTGGCAAGCGTGTTGGTCTGGGTGGGTAGAGCGTTGACCGATAAAATATCCATCGCGTGACCTCGCATACATGCTGAGTGAATGGCTGTAAATAGCTATCGCAAGCAGGCGGTGCGCTCCAGCCCCAGTGGCTGAAGTCATGTTGACAGCATAGACCAGTCTGGGCGCAGTGTTTGCGATCAAGCGCACATTTTTAACGTTGAGACGGCGAAATTTGGCTGTGTCTGACCCGCTGGCCAGCGGGTTTTGGCTCAAGTTTGCCATTCCGGCGTCGTTAACGAGCGTGTATTCTGGAGGAACAGATGGACAGCATGTCAGGTAACCCGAATAGCGCGTTCAAGCCGGTGAAGCCGGTCAAGCATCGTCACGCACGTTTTGATCCAATCCGACTGATGAGCGGATTTTTGCCAGCATTTCGGCATTTGGAAACCGGCGAAATTCGCTTGTGTCAACTGGCCGATGGTCGGATTGCGCGGCGACATTTGCTCGATTCACTGCCGGATGACTGGATTTTGGAGCGCGATGCCAGCGGACGCCCGGCGGCGTTGGTCAGTGAGATTGAACCCGGCTTTTTGCGCGGGATTCAGTTTTGGACGCTGCAAAATCTCGCCAATCCTCGGTTAGATGGCTAGGGTCGGCTGTAGACGGTCTGACGGTCTGACGCCATAACGCCATGAGCCAAACGAGCGAAAAACGCCTCCATCCGCGTCTGCCGGTTGTAGTAGAGGTCGAGCTGCATCGTCCGGGATTGCCGATGCGTGTCGTGTGGACGGAAGATTTAAGTAACGGCGGGGTCATGCTGGCAATGAATGACCAGAGTGATTGGCCGCCGCTGGGTTCCAGAGTACAGATTCGGGTCTCCGGCTTGCTTGGCGGCGGTGAGGAAGGCCCGTTAGTGGATGCGATGGTGGTGCGTCATACGCAAACCGGGATCGCCGTGCAGTTTGATAATCCTTAGGGCAGCTTCCAGCGGCCAGCTTTCAGCACTCTCCGCACGACCGCCCATCCCTGCGCCGCCGACAGCGCCCCTTTTGCCGCGAGGTTTCGGCGATGTTTACTACCACTGCTACGCATTCAACGACCCTGACGGTTACGACCGCTCGCATGACGGTGCAGTCTGATGGCGGCGACCGCCCCAGTCGCGCTCCGCAGACAGCGCCCGCGCCTATGCCGCTGCTGCCACGTCCAGCGGCTCTACCATCATCGCGCTCCAGCACGGCTGATACCCTGACATTATCGGAGCAAATCCGCGATCAGCTTGAGCAAGATCCCGATTATCAGATTTTGCGCCGCGCCTTTGCGCTCAACCGCGACGTGGAACTAACCACCGAGCGCACCGCAGCGTCAACCTCAAGCCGCGAAGCGACGACCGCCAGCTTCACCATTCAGGCCAGCACGCGCCGCTTTGAACTCGCTGTGCGCACTACGGATGACGCGGCGGTGCTGATGGTGCAGCGCGGTGCGACCGCACAGCGGCTCGCGATGCAGATCACCATCGGCGATCCAGCCGAGGCGCAGGTTGCCGATCCGCTGGTGCTCGATTTGGGCGGTCAGGGCGTGAGCACGACCGGATTGGCCAACGGGATCGACTTTGATCTTACCGGCGATGGTCAGCTTGAGCGCATCAGTACCGTCAGCGGCGCGAGCTGGTTTCTCGCTCTCGATTGGAATGCCAATGGACGTATCGACGATGGACGCGAATTATTTGGCGATCAACGCGGCGCGGCCAATGGCTTTGCGGAACTGGCCCGCCATGATGACAGCGGCGATGGGCGGATTGATGCGCAGGATGCGATTTTTAACAGCCTGCGCTTGGTGCAACTCCACGCCGACGGTTCGCAGTCCACACAAACGCTCGAAGCAGCGGGAGTGAGCGCCATTGAGCTAGATCATCGTCAGGTGCAACGTGCGCTCAATGCCTACGATCATGTCGCGCAGAGCGGGCGCTTTATTCGCACGGATGCCACCGTCGGGGAAGCCGCCGATGTGCTCCTCGGCTATCATACGGTCGCCTGAGCACTGCGAACGCTTGAAGCCGGGCACCAACCAGTCATGTCGAAAGCGGGACAGATGCTGCTAGACTAGCCGTTGTGTTCGATTTCTTCTTCACGGAATCCAGTTGTTATGTCGCAGACGCCCGGGAATTCAGAAATTGTATCAATACTGGCCGAAATCGAGCTGACCCGCGACCTCAGTGACGAGGCGCGGGCGCAGGTGGCAACCCAGTGCCTTCAAATCGATGTGGCAGCCGGGCGGCCGATTGAAGCCAGCGTTTTGCATCAAGCGCGATGTTTTTTGGTCGATGGTCATGTCACGCGCCATGAATATGGGCTAACTGAGACGCTGGAAGCCTACGCCGGATTGAGCGAACCGATTGATTTAATCGGCGATGACAGCGCCCCGGATTGGCAGTTGCGGACAGAAACGCCCTGCATGTTGCTGCAAATTCCGACAGCGGCGCTCGCTGCCGTGCTGTCTACCGGCGTCGAGGTCACTGACATCGAACTCGATCCGCAAGAAACTGCGTTTTTGACTGAACTCTATCAGCTTATCAATAGCAATCAGTTGGCGCTTCCGGCGCGGCCCGAAGTGGCGCTCAAAGTGCAAGAGCTGACCAGCGATCCTGATACCGGCATCGACCAACTGACCGAGATCATTCAGCGCGACGGCACCATCGCCGGGGCGCTCCTGCACACGACAAATAGCCCACTGTTTCGCGCCGTCAAGGAAATCAAAACCATCCGTGAAGCCGTGCTGCGGCTGGGTTTTCGCAACACGCGGATGCTGGCGGTCAACATCGCCTTGCGCCAAGCGTTCCATGCCAAGCATCAACTCACGCGCCAAGCGATGCAGGATTCATGGAACGAAAGCGTACTCTGCTCCGTGTATAGCTATGTCATCGCCGAAGTCAGCCACACTCTCGACCGCGAGCGGGCGCTGCTTGCCGGGTTAGTTGCAGGGATTGGCGCGGTGCCCATCATTCAATTCATTGAAGCACGCGGCGCGACACAAACTGCCGCCGTGCTGCAATCGCTGATTACGAAGCTCGCCAGCATTACCGGCGTGCTGGTTATCAACTATTGGGCGCTCGGTGATGATTTAGTCTCAGTCGCCGAGCATTATGGTGATTGGAACTATCACGCTCCCGCACCGGATTATGCGAGCATTGCGATTGTGGCGCGTTGGGCGGCGCTCTACAGCGAAGGGCGAGCGGTGCCCGATGCGCAGAGCGTACCGGCATTTGGCGTGCTCGGTTTAGTGCCGCCGCTGCCCGGTGAGCCGATTACCGAACTCGCCGACAGTGAACCGATGCTCAAAAAATTAAAATCCATGTTCAATCTGTGACGGCCCGCGTCACGCAAGTTGTGGAGTCTGTGGCGTGTCCTTACCGACCATTGAAAGCCTGATTAAAGGAAGCGGTCGCTTGCTGGCCATGCCGCGTGCGGTCGGCGATGTCTTGCATCTGCTCGATAGCCCCAACAGTCGTCAATCCGAAATTGCTCGCCATCTGGAGCAAGATCCAGCACTGGTAGCGATTTTATTGCGCTTGGCGAATAGCCCCGCCTTTGCACCGGCGCGTACTGTCGATTCAGTAGAGCGTGCGATAGTCTTACTCGGGCGCGAGCATTTACGGCGCTTGCTGGTTGCGAGTGCTTTAACACAAGCTGCCGAACATTTGCCGAATCAGGAATTATTGCCGCTGGAAACCTTTTGGCGACATTCATCCTATTGCGCGGTGATTGCACGCATGTTAGCTGAAGAACTCGCACCGAATTTAGCCGGATCAGTATTTTTAGGCGGATTGCTGCATGATTTAGGGCAGTTATTTCTATTTACGCAAGAGCCGAATGCCGAACATCAAGCCTTTCTCAATTCACTCGGCGATCTTGAAACCCTATCGCCATCGGATGCCGAACGCGCTGAATTGGGCTTCGATCATGCGCAACTCGGCGGCGCATTAGCCGAGCACTGGGGCTTACCTGCGAGCTTAGTAGCCTGTATTCGCTACCACCACGAACCGTTAGCTGCACCCGAAGACTACGCGCTTGCGGTAGCGATTATTCATGTCGCAAACAGTCTGGCACATTTAGCTGAATTTGATTCACGCGATTTGCTTGACGCCCCGCCGATTGAATCGTCGATTATTGAGCGTTTCAAGCTTGATGAAGCACGGGTGACGCAAATCATTGATGAAGCACAGCATCAGATTTTAGCAGTTGAAGCATTGCGGAATCCGAAGCTTGGTGAGTAATTGAGACAGGATTAACAGGATTTTAAATACGCGCAAAACGCATTAAAATACCGAAATCCTGTCAATTCTGAATCATCCTGTCAATCCTGTCTCAATCTTCAATACGCCTGCTTTCATCCATCCGCGTCATCAATCACAAAGCGATTGCGTCCGCCCTGCTTGGCGCGATATAAACACGCATCCGCTCGATCAATCATTGCTTGCAGGCTCTCGCTTAAATCAAAGGTTGCGCCCAAGCTAATTGTGACTGATAAAGTCTGATCTTCATGCACAATCGGCGTCGATTCCACCGCCGAGCGCAGTCGCTCCAAAATCACTGCTAAATAATCGCGGTCGGTTCCGGTAAGCAGAATGCAAAATTCTTCACCACCATAACGCCCCAGCAAATCGGCTTCACGCACGCCGCTTGCCAAAATAGTCGCCACCTGTTTAATCACGCGATCCCCTGCTAAATGGCCGTAGGTATCATTGACACGCTTAAAATGGTCAATATCGAGCATGACGGCAGCAACCGCCATCTGTCGCCGCCGTGCTGCGGCGTGCAATGTTTCACCGGCGCTAAAAAAGTGTCGCCGGTTATATAATCCGGTCAAATAATCGCGTAACGCTGAATCGCGAATGGCACGGATCAGTTCGATTTGTTCAATATTTTGAATAATCCGGCAATAAAATTCTTCAACTAAAAAGGGTTTGGTAATAAAGTCATTGGCTCCGCTTTTCAGCAAGCGTGCCGAAAGTGCCGACGAGCTGAGTTCAGAGATGCCGATAATGGCTAATTCGGAACGCGAGTATTGTTGACGTAAGGCACTAATCAGTGCCAGTCCATCCATTTCGGGCATATTGTAATCGGTAATCACCAGCTCAATGCCGGTTTCGCTGCGCATGATGTCCAGCGCCACCCGCCCATTTTCCGCTTGCAGAACATGCAAGCGATGTTGCTCTAATAATTTAACTAAATAATTGCGGAATGAGCGTGAATCATCGACAACTAACACTTTGACGCTGCAATTGCGATGAATGCGCCGCACCAGTGCGGCGACATGATCGATTTCATGTAGACTGCTTTTAAGTAAATAATCAACGATATTTTTAGCAAGAATACGCTCACGAATGGCTTCATCATAATGCGCGGTTAAGACAATCACCGGTAAATCATGCGCTTGTACCAAATCAATTGCTTCACCTTCAATCGCATCCGGTAAATTTAGATCGACCACGGCGGCTAAAAATCGCTGTGGATTGTGACTGAGCAAAGCTTGCGCTTCGGCTAATGAACCGGCAATTTCCGATTCGACTCCAGCAATATCTTGGCAGCAGGCACGGAGCAGACGGCTAATAGCTTGGCTATCATCAATCAATAAAACGCGCTCGCCCGCATTGGCGGATGGAGCGGCGGGTGTCGCGGGCGGGGGCGTTGTGGGGGTCACGTCAACATCACCTGAGAGTCGTGGAGCGAGAATTGAACGGCATTTAGCTCGCGGCGTGAGCGGATGTGGTGCCTAAACACGTTGCATCGCAGCAGCCGGACACGGAGAATCGCGAATTATAAAGAGACGGCCGACCAGTATGGCTGACATTTCGTGCTCTATCCCAGTAACCGCGACTTAACTTTACTTTTAGCTAAATACCCGCGCTTTAGCATCCCTCAAGCCGTCACACCATCCCAACAGACCGCACGCAGCAGAATCTGCTATTTTTGTGCAGTGCGGCATGGCGGCGAATCACTGCTGCCGGTCTGGATTCTGTTTTTTGGGGAGTTGTGATGCAAAGTATCTACATCGCCGGTGCCGGTGCCGGAAGCGGCAAGTCGGTGGTTGTGCTGGGATTTATGGAGATGTTGTCGGCAGTGGGCCGCCAAGTCGGATTTTTTCGGCCGTTCGCGCCTCAGGGCGTAGAGCTGGATAATCTGACGGCGCTGATTCGTGAACGCTACGCGCTGCCGTTTTCGCCCGAAATGCTCTACGGTTGTACAGTCGAAACGGCGCGGCAGTTTCTCGGCAGTGGGCGCTATGATGAGTTGCTCAAGCTCATTATGAACAAGTTCAAGCTGCTTGAAGAGCAGTGCGATCTGGTGGTCTGCGCGGGTACGGATTACAACGGGCTGATTCCGTCACTGGAATTTGGCTTTAATGTCGATCTGGCCAATAACTTCGGCTGTAGTCTGGTCGCGGTGGTCAAGGGTTTTGGGCGCTCGCCGCAGGAAGCCTGGGACGCGCTGCATATCACCCATGAGCTGATGCGCGAGCGCGGCGCGGATTTTCTCGCCAGTGTGGTCAATGGTGTGGCTCCCGAGGATTGGGAAACCGTATGCAGCCGCGTACAGCATTTACGCACTGAAACCGAATCGATCTATGTGCTCCCGGAGCAAGCGACACTCGGGATGCCGACCGTCGGCGAGATTCGGCAGGCGCTGGGCGCGGCCTGTCTCTACGGCGAAGGCGATGCGCTGCATCAGGTGGTGACGAATTACAAGATCGCGGCGATGGAGATTCCCGATTTTCTGCGCTATATCGAAGACGGTGCGCTCATCATCACCCCCGGCGACCGTTCCGACATCATCTTAGCTAGTCTCGCCGCCGATGCCTCGTCTGCGTTTCCGCGTGTCGCCGGATTGTTGCTGACCGGCGGGTTGCAACCGGCAGACAAAGTACGGGCGTTGATCGAGGGACTGCGCCGCACTAAGGTTGCCATTTTGCAGGTGCCGACCGATACCTTTACCACTGCGATGCAGGTCAGTCGCATCGAAGCTGGGCTGTTGCCGAGCGATGATCGCAAACTGGCCGCTGCACTCGGAGTGTTTGAGGCGCATGTCGATCTTGACGAACTGCGCCGCCGCATCGCGGTGCATCATTCTGAGCGCGTCACGCCGCTGATGTTTGAATATGAGCTGATTCGTCGTGCTAAAACGCGGCGTCAGCGCATCGTGTTGCCGGAGGGCGGCGATGAGCGCATCTTACGTGCTGCTGAAATTCTCGCCCTGCGTCAGGTTGCCGATCTGACGTTACTCGGCAATCCCGAGCGCATCCAGCGGCGGGCGGCGGAATTAGGCTTGAATCTCAATGACATCCGCATCATTGATCCCGCCGAATCACCGGATCGGCTGCGCTATGCCCAGACCTATTATGAACTGCGCAAGCACAAGGGCATTTCGGAACAAATGGCCCATGATGTGCTGCAAGATGTCAGCTATTTTGGCACCTTGATGGTCTATCACGGCGACGCCGATGGTATGGTTTCGGGCGCGACCCACACCACCCAGCACACCATCCGTCCGTCATTCGAGACGGTCAAAACCAAGCCAGACGTGAAACTCGTCTCCAGCGTGTTTTTTATGTGTCTGCCAGATCGGGTGCTGGTTTATGGCGACTGCGCCGTCAATCCGAATCCCGATTCCGAAGAACTGGCCGACATCGCCATCAGCTCGGCGCAGACGGCAACCGCGTTCGGCATTGAGCCACGGATTGCGATGCTGTCGTATTCGAGCGGCAGTTCCGGCAAGGGCGAGGATGTTGACCGCGTGCGCGAGGCGGTGCGACTGGTGCGCCAGCGCCGTCCAGATCTCAAGGTTGAGGGGCCGATTCAGTATGACGCGGCGGTGGACATCGAGGTCGGGCGCTCGAAAATGCCCGACAGCGAGGTCGCTGGTCATGCCACAGTGCTGATTTTCCCCGATCTCAATACCGGCAATAACACCTATAAAGCGGTACAGCGCAGTGCGGGCGCAGTGGCGATTGGGCCAGTTTTGCAAGGCTTAAACAAGCCGGTGAATGATCTCAGTCGCGGCTGTACTGTGACCGATATTGTCAACACCGTAGCAATTACCGCAATTCAAGCGCAGGACGCGGCGACAGCCAGCCGTGCGCTCACACCGGAGGCCGCGCAATGAAAGTGCTGGTACTGAACTCGGGCAGTTCTTCGATCAAATATCAACTGTTTCGCATCGACGACTGGCAGGCGCTGGCTTTGGGGCTGGTCGCTCGCATCGGTGAGCCGGAAGGTGAAATCAAGCTCAGTTGGCGCGATGACGCCGACGCCACGCAAGCGCGTCAGGAATCGCTGCCGATCCCCAGTCACGAGCAGGGCATTGAGCGCATTATTCGTGCCCTGCGCGACACCGGCGTGCTCACGGATGTGACCGAACTGGCGGCGATTGGTCATCGTGTCGTGCATGGCGGTGTGCGCTTTAAGCAACCGGCATTGATTGATGACACGGTGATCGCGGCAATTCGCGCCGTAGCGCCGCTCGCGCCGCTGCACAATCCCGGACATCTGGCCGGCATCGAAGCGGTGCGGGCGCATTTTCCGGGCGTGCCAGCAGTGGCGGTCTTTGATACCGCGTTTCATCAAACCATGCCGCCGGAAGCCTATCGTTACGCGATCCCCGAGACGCTCTACACCGAACATCAGATTCGGCGCTATGGCTTTCACGGCACCTCGCATCAGTATGTCGCCAAACGCGCCGCGCTCTGGCTCGACACACCGCTGGCGCAGTGCAATCTGATTACACTGCATCTGGGCAATGGCGCGAGTGCCACCGCGATTCGCGCCGGACAGTGCGTGGATACTTCGATGGGTCTGACCCCATTGGAAGGGCTGGTGATGGGCACGCGCAGTGGTGATATTGATCCGGCGGTCGTCATCTATCTGTGCAAGCATCTGGGACTCAATGCCGATGGTCTCGACCGGCTGTTCAATCGACAAAGCGGACTGTTGGGGCTGTGCGGCGTCAACGATATGCGCGAGATCGACCGCCTCGCCGCTGCTGGAGATGAACGCGCTGAGTTGGCGATTGCGATGACCACGCATCGCCTCAAAAAATATATCGGCGCGTATTACGCCGAACTGGGATGGGTCGATGCGCTGGTATTTACTGGCGGCATCGGTGAAAACGCGGTTGAGATTCGGCGGCGGGCCTGTGCTGGGCTAGAACGGCTGGGCATTGTGCTCGATGACGCCCGCAATGCCGAGACCCATGCGCACGGTGAGCGTGACATCAGCGCCGCTATCTCGGATGTGCGGGTGTTGGTGATACCGACCAATGAAGAGCTAGAGATTGCACAACAAGCACTGCGCACGGTGACTGGCACGACGGAATAATTGGCGCGGGCGGCGCTGGGATCGGCGGCACGAATGCGCAATAATCGCCGCTGGCCGCCGCGCCGCGTTGTGCCCACCTATTGATATAGAGCGCCCCCGATGTCCGAACCAAGCCCGTCCGCATCCAGCAGTCAGTCATTTTGGAAGCTCATCGCCCTAGCCCTGCTGCTGGCCTTAATCGGTGTGTATATCCTGTATAACTGGTATGACGGACGCCTCAAGACCCAACTGACCGAAAAAGATGGGTTAATCGTCCAACTCAGTGATCGGATCAAAGAGACTGAAGCGCGGCGCTTGGCGGCTGAAGAGGGCTGGAATGCCAGCCGCGCCGAGCTGGTGGCGCTCACTGAACAGTTTGCCGCTGAAAAACAGGGATTAAACGATCAGATTCGGATGCTCGAAGAAGTCAAACTCGGACTCGGGCAAGATATGGAAGGCGTTAAAGCGGCACACGCGGCGATGCTGGCCGATGAGCGGCGCAAAACCGCCGAGGTCGTCGCCGAAAAAGAACAGCTTGTCGAAGCACGCAATGCCGTTCAAGCCCAATTAGACGCGGAGCGGGCGACGGTTGAAGCCCTCAAAGCCGATCTGGGGCGCGTCAATCAGGCCATCGCCGCCGCCGCCACCCGTCATCAGCAACGCATTGCCGATCTTGAGCGCCAGCTTAATGAGCGGGTCGCGCTCGCTCGCACCACACCGGAAGATGCTGAATTAGTGCGCACGGTGCAAGAACTCGGCTTATTGGGCACACCGACGGGCCGCACGGCGGAAGCGCAGACGCTGGCCGATGAGTTGACCGCACTCAAAAACCAGTTCGCGGCGCTCCAGACCGAACACGATGCGACCCGCGCGCGGTTGAGTGAAGCCCAGACCGAGCAGCAACGACTCAAGCTGGAGCTGGAATGGCAGCAGCGCGAACTGACGCAAGCGCAAGCTGGACGCGATGCAGTGAACCGCGTTGCGGAGTTAGAAGCCGATCTGAGCGCCGAACGCGCCGCGTATTCGATCCTGCAAAATCAGCATGAATCCGAAACGGCCGCACACGCGACCGCGCTGGCCGAGCGTGAGCAGCAGATAGCCGACTTGCAAACCGCGCTCGATGCGGCACGCACTGAGGCGCAAGCTGCTGCACAGTTTGCCGAACAATTGACTACGGCACAGGCGCGGATTCAGGAACTCGAAGCCAGTTTAGAGCGGCTGAGTGTCGAAACCGAAGCCGTTCACGCGACCTTGAATGCTGATCTGGAGCAGGCGCAAACGCGGGTGCAGGAGTTAGAGCAAGCGGCCACAGCCGCGCAGACGGAGCGACAGGCGCTGGCTGATGCGCAGGCACGGATTGCGACGCTCGAAGCGGAATTAGCGCAGGTGCAAATGCAGGCAGCGGCACTGACTGACGCGCAAGCGCGAATCATCGCGCTCGAAGCGGAATTACAAACGGCGCAACAGGCGGCGAATGCGCCCGATCCGGCACAGGAAGCAGCCTTAGTTGAAGCGCAAGCGCGAATCACTGCGCTCGAAACGGAATTACAAACGGCGCAACAGGCCGCGAACACGTCCGATCCAGCGCAGGAAACAGCCTTAGCTGACGCGCAAGCGCGAATCACCGCGCTCGAAGCAGAGTTAGCGACTACGCGCCAGCGTGCTGAACAGGCTGAACAAGCGCACGCGGCGGCATCCGCTGCTGAGGCCGCGCCCAGCGAAGCCGCGAGTGAATTAGCGCGGTTACAAGCCTTGCAGACCAGCTTTGCGCAACTGCATGGCGAATTTACCGACCGAGGAATGCTCTTGAGCTTGGCGGAATCCGAACTGCGTTTTGCGCCCGGTCAGGCAGTGTTGCCTGAAGGTGAATTACCCAGTCTGGAGCGCCTCGCCGAACTGCTCAACGCCCATCCGCAGCTCACGGCGCGGATCGAAGGCCATACCGACAGCATCGGCGGTATCGCACTCAATCAGACCCTGTCGCTCAAACGGGCTGAGGCGGTGCGGCAGGCGCTGATTGCGCGGGGTGTGGCAGCGGAGCGACTGACTGCCGAGGGCTTGGGGCCGGCCCGTCCGATTGCGACAAATGCCACACCGGATGGTCGGGGCCAAAATCGCCGCGTTGAAGTGTATCTGCTTGGTCTTGACTAATGCCGCGCTCGCCGATTCGAGCTAGAATTAGTGCGGTTTTTTTCTCCTGTCGTTTTTTCACCTCTCAGCGGCTCGTTGCTTCGGCGCGAGCCGCTGATGTTTGTCTGTCGGGACAGTGCGAACGCGTTTCGCTCATCATCACCGACATTTTGCGTTCAACTACACACTGATCGAGAACACCATGACGCTCGCTCGACTGCCTCGACTGCTCGGAATCTTGGCTCTTGGATCGACATTAGTTTCTGGCGCACCGCTGTGGGCGGGCGACAGCCCTGGTTTGGTCGAACCCTCGCCGAGTGAGGGCGCACCTGGGGCGTTTACCTTTGCCGCTGTGGTGCGGCGGGCACAGGAGCTGGCTGCCGCCGACTACCAGCCCGACCGCCCAGCACTGCCGGATTATCTCGCCGATCTGGATTACGACAAATATCGTGACATCCGTTTTGAACGCACCGAAAGCCTCTGGAAACAGGAAGGACTGCCGTTTCAGATGCAGTTTTTTCCGCGTGGCTTTTTGTTCAAAGATCGGGTGACGGTCAATATTGTTGACAATGGCGTGTCGCAGACCGTGCCCTTCCGTCACGATCTGTTTGATTACGGCAAAAATCCGGTTCCCGAGGAGATGCCGTCGGATCTGGGCTTTGCCGGTCTGCGCCTGCTGTACCCGATTAACAAAGATGACGTGTTTGATGAAGTGGTGGTGTTTTTGGGCGCGAGCTACTTTCGTGGCGTGTCCAAAGGCTTGAACTACGGCATCACCGCACGCGGCTTGGCGATTGATACCGGCCTGCCGACGAAAGAAGAATTTCCGATTTTCCGTGAGTTCTGGGTGTTTAAACCAGCAGCAGATGCGGTGGACATCACGGTGTTTGCGCTGCTCGATAGCGAGAGCGTCACCGGTGCTTATAGCTTCGTGATTCGCCCGGGCATCGAGACGGTGATGGATGTCAAGGCACGGCTGTTTATGCGCCAATCGGTGCAAAAACTCGGCATCGCGCCCTTGACCAGCATGTTTTTTCACGGCGAAAACACGGATCGCTTCTTGGATGATTTCCGCCCCGAAGTCCACGATTCAGACGGGCTGTTGGTCGAGAATGGCACTGGCGAGCGCATCTGGCGGCCACTGGTTAATCCGCGTGGACTGCGCGTGAGCGATTTTGTGGCCCAAAATCCACATGCCTTCGGTCTGTTCCAACGTGATCGCGATTTCACCCGTTACGAAGATCTGGAAGCGCATTATCAAAACCGTCCGAGTGCCTTAGTTGAGCCAATCGGCGACTGGGGTCAGGGGGTGGTCGAGTTGGTGGAAATCCCCAGCGATGCCGAACGTTACGACAACATCGTCGCTTACTGGATGCCGGAGCGTCAGCCGCAGCCCGGTGATGAACTCAAGCTCGAATATCGCCTGCGTTTTGGCCAAGACCCCGAAGCCGGTTTACTCGGCGGGCGGGCGATTTCAACCCGCATCGGCGCAGCAGGCACCGATATTCTCGATTCCAGCCAACGCAAGTTTGTGGTCGATTTTGCCGGCAAATCACTCGCGCAGTTGCCAGCGGAGACCAAAGTTGCGGCGGTGGTCACCAGCAGTTCCGGCGAGCTATCCAAGCCGGTGGTGCAATGGAATCCCCATACACAAGGCTGGCGGCTGTTTTTTGAGCTTAAACCCGACGGTAATCGCCCAGCGGATCTACGCGCCTTCCTGCGTCACGATAACGATGTTCTCAGTGAGACTTGGAGCTACCGATGGGTTCGGGAATAACGCACCCGCTTGATACCCTCGATGCGCCGGTGCCGCCGGCCTGGTCTACACCAGAAGATCAGGCCGCCGTTGAACAGCGCGTGCGGCATTATCTGCACGCGCTCGGCGTTGTCGCTGGGCCGGAGGTTGAGATCTTGGTGCAACAGGTGCTCAAGCGTGTCGAGCTGCAAGCGACGGTCGCGCAACTGGGCGAGCCGCTGGAAATCGCCATTGAGGAAACGCATCGGCTGCTCGACCGCTGGTTGATCGCGGAACTCGGTTTAGAAGCCGAACCGGATCGGCTCGCGGCAGCGCGAGCGGCGGTGCTCGGCGGTCACGTCCCGGGCTGGACACAACGCTGGGCGGGGCTGAGTGAGACGCCGCTCACTGAGGTGCTGCAAGCGGCGCGGTTTCAGGCCGTTCCTGAACGCGCCCCGCTGACGATGGAAGCCAGCGCGATTGATCTGTGCTGTCATCGGCTGGCGCGGCGCGTGTTGCATGGACTCGGGCGGTTGTTCGGGTTCAGCACGGTGCAGCAGGCTGCTAAGGGGTCACACTAATATGAGCCGTCACGGATTGTCTGCACTGGCAGCGCGTTATGTCCCGCGTCCGCTGTATTTTACGCTGGTCATGGTCACGACCATGTTCTGTCTATCGTTACTCTCAGCGGCGATTCAGGACGGCGGCGTGTCAGCCCTAGAACTGACCCTGTTGATTCTCTACACCATTTTGATGTTGTGGATCAGCGCCTCGTTCTGGACAGCGGCGATTGGGTTTTTGGTGCTGGCCAGCGCACCGCTGTGGCGGTCGCAGGTTGCGCCAGTCGCGTCGGTTGCGGAATCAGCGCCGCCAGCGGAGCCGTTCAAAACCGCATTAGTGATGCCCGTGTATAACGAAGATCCGGAGCGCGTGTTTGCCGGATTACGGGCGATGGCCGATGCACTGGCACAGATTGGGCAGCTTGATGGGTTTGAATTTTTTGTCCTGAGCGACACCCGCGAGCCGGATATCTGGATTCAGGAAGAATTGCATTGGCAGCGTTGGAGCGCCGAACTGGGCCAGCAGATTCCGCTGTTTTATCGCAATCGCGTCGAGAATACGGCGCGTAAAAGCGGCAATCTTGCTGACTTCTGCCGCGAATGGGGCGGGCGCTATCGCTACATGATCGTGCTCGATGCCGACAGCTTGATGAGCGGCGAAACCCTGGTCGAGATGGTGCGCCGCATGGAAGCCGATGCACGGCTGGCGCTGCTGCAAGTGCCGCCGGTGCCGGTCAATCGGGCGTCGTTTTTTGCGCGGATGCTGCAATTTGCCGGCAGTCTCTACGGGCGGTTGTTCGTCGCGGGCTTGGCATTCTGGCAGCAAAATACGGCGAATTTCTGGGGCCATAACGCGATTATTCGCGTGCGGCCGTTCGCCGATCATTGCGGTCTGCCGAAACTGCCCGGACGTGAACCCTTCGGCGGCGATATTCTCAGCCATGATTTCGTTGAGGCGGCGTTGCTGGCGCGGGCGGGCTGGAAAGTGCAGTTAGCACCGGATCTCGGCGGCAGTTATGAGGAAATTCCGCCGACGCTGATTGACTACGCCAAACGCGACCGGCGCTGGTGTCAGGGCAATTTGCAACATGCGCGGCTGATGATGGCGCATGGTTTTAAGCCCTTGAGTCGGCTGCATTTTGCGATGGGCGTGATGTCTTACGCCGCGTCGCCATTGTGGTTGCTGTTTTTGATTGCGACCGGCGTGGAAGCCTATTTCAACAGCCTGCATCAGCCAGTGTATTTTTTTGGCTATAACGTCGTCCCGATCTGGCCTGAGTCTTACGTGATCGAGATGACGACGGTACTCTGGGTCACGCTGACGCTGCTGTTTTTGCCCAAGCTGTTGGCGCTGCTGCTGCTGGCGCTCGACCGCGATGAGGCGCGACGTTTTGGCGGTTTGTTGCATGCCAGTCTCAGCGTGCTGCTGGAAAGTTTGCTCTCGGTGTTGCTGGCACCGGTGCTGATGCTGTTTCAAAGTAAATTCGTCGCGGCGATTTTATTGCGCACCAGTGTTGGTTGGCCGTCACAGCAACGCGGCGATCATCAAACCGGCTTTTGGGAAGCAGTGGGCGCTCATGGTTTTCAGACTCTGATTGGGGTCGGCGTCGGCTATGTGGCCTATGAGCAGGTGCCGGATTTCTTCTGGTGGTTTACGCCGGTGCTGGCTGGGCTGTTGCTGGCCATTCCGGTGTCGATTCTAACCAGCCGTACTGGGCTGGGCTTGGGTGCAAAACGGATTGGATTGTTTCTCACGCCCGCCGAGACTGAAGAACCGCCGGTTTTGCGACAGCTCGAAGGGCGGCTGGCGGCCGCCGAACCGCTCATGGCAACGCCGTCAAGTACGCACGCATTCTGGACGCAGGCGATGCTCAATCCAGGCGTGTATGCGCTCCATGATGCGCTCTTGCATGATGAACCGCAGACGCGCCGCCGTCGGCATATTCTCGAAGGCTTGGCGCTGCAACTACAGGATGAGGGCGAACGCTCGCTCAGTCTGCGCGAGCAGCGGGCGTTGTTGTCGTATCGTGAAGGGCTGCATCTGCTGCATACGCGGCTGTGGGCGAACCCGACGCTGGCGTTACCGCCGCTCCGTGTGAGCGAATAACCGCTTGATAAAACTGGGCGCTGGTTTTTGGCCAGCGCCTTTGGTCATGCGGATCAACCTGATAGAGACCAAACCGCTGGCTGTAGCCTTCAGCCCATTCAAAATTATCCAGCAGCGACCAGACATAATAGCCGCGTAAATCAACGCCTTGTTCTAAAGCCGTTGCTGCTGCTTGCAGATGCGTCCGCAGATAAGCCACGCGCTGCGGATCGTTAACCAAGCCCTGATGCGGCGCAGGATCTGCGAAGGCCGCGCCATTTTCCGTAATATAGAGCGGCGGATTGGCATAGCGGTCGCGCACCCAACACAGCGTTTCCGTCAGCCCTTTGGGATAAACCTCCCAGCCCATCGTCGTGAGTTCCGCATGCGTCGGCGTGATGCGCTGCGCCTTGAGCGGCGGCGCGTCTGGCGCGGCGCATACCAGCCCGCGTGAATAATAGTTGACGCCAATAAAATCCGGGCGGCTGTGAATGACCTTTAACGATTCAGCCGAATAATCTGGCCAGGCTAGACCAAAAATATCCGCTAATTCATCGGGATAGCGTCCGAGTAGCAGTGGATCTAAAAACCAGCGATTGATAAAGGCATCGCGGCGACGGCTGGCAGTCTGATCGGCGGGAGCGGATGAGGCCGGATGCTGGGGTTCAAGATTGACCGCTAACCCGATCTGATGCCGCCCGAGCGTCCGGTACGCGGCAACGGCTTCAGCGTGCGCCAGCAGCAGATGATGCGCGACTCGCGGCGGCTCAAATAAATCACGGTGACCGGGCGCAAGCTGACCGTCTAAATAGCCGGGCACAGTGACTACCCAGGGTTCATTGAGCGTGACCCACAGCGGCACGCGATCCGCGAGCGCCCGGAACAGGGTCGCGGCATAGTCAGCAAACCAGTGCGGGCTATCGGGGTTGAGCCAACCGCCGCGTTCGTGCAACGCGACGGGTAAATCCCAATGATAGAGCGTAAGCATCGGGCGAATGCCGTGCGCCAGCAGCGTATCGACGAGCCGTTCATAAAAATCGAGACCGCGCTGATTGATCGCGCCACGTCCTTCGGGGAGCACGCGCCCCCACGCCACACTAAAACGATAGGTGTTTAAGCCTAATTCAGCCATGAGCGCCACATCGTCGCGATAGCGATGATAATGATCGCAAGCGAGATCGCCGGTTTCAGCACGAGCGACGCGGCCCGGAGTATGCGCGAAACGGTGCCAGATGCTCGCTCCCGCGCCATCGGCGAGCGGATAGCCTTCGATTTGATAGGCTGAGGTGGCAGCGCCCCAGAGGAAATGCTTGGGGAAGGGGGTGGTCATAAATTAGCGGGCTGAAAGCATGAAGCCGTATTAGGCGTCAGCATTACGTTCCCAATAGCGTTCTGGATCGAGTTCGCGCCAACGGTTGACGATGGTGCAAAACAGGCGAGCGGTTTGTTCAGCATCGTAAATCGCTGAATGCGCCGCATCGTTCGACCAGCGCAACCCCGCTGCCCGCGACACCTTAGCGAGCACAGTTTGACCAAACATCAGCCCGCCCAATGTCACCGTATCGAATACGCTAAATTCATGGAACGGACAGCGTTTATAGCCAGTGCGCTCAACAGCGGCTTTAATAAAACCTAAATCAAAGTGTGCATTATGACCGACGAGGATCGCCCGATTGCAGCCGGTTGTTGCCACCGCTTTGCGAATCGGCGTAAGAATGCGGTCAAGCGCATCGCGTTCGGCCACCGCGTCGCGGAACGGATGCTCTGGGTCGATGCCATTGAACGCCAGCGCCCGTGGGTCGAGTTCCGCGCCGACGAAGGGCAACACATGACAGGCCAGCGGCGGCGCAGGTTCCAGCAGACCATCAGGGCGCTGCCGAATAATCACGGCAGCAATCTCCAGCAAAGCATGACGCTGGGCATCAAACCCGGCGGTCTCGACATCCACCACAACGGGGAGAAAGCCGCGAAAACGCCGTGCGATGGTGTTGAGGGTGAGTTCTGGTTCTTTCATTATGAGCAGGATACAGGGCGCAAGCCGGAATGGAACCATGTGTTACCAAACAAAAAACATGCGCGTTAACAGGTATGACTGGCTGATACGTCACAGCGCGATTGAACGCGATTCCGTCCTACTACTGTAAAGTGCTGATAGGCTTGGCCCTGACTGAGTTGATCGTGGGTACTCCAAGTCAGTTCGTGCCAGCCGAGGAGTTCGAGTGCCTGCACAATAAATCCAGGCGAGAACCGCCACCACACATCCCAAATACGGTTCGCCCGCGAGGGTGCAAACCAGCATAACGGCGCTTTCGGTGTCCGCATCAATGCTGGATGTGCTTGTTCGGTAATCACAATGGCCCCATCAGTCACAGCACTACAGGCGCGTAGTACGGCCATTGGATTCTGACAATGCAGCAGCACGCCTCCGAGAATTGTCACATCAAAGCGACCCATTGCCGTCGGCAAGCGATCTGCATGACCGGAATAGACTTGCACACGCGAGTCATAGTGCCGATGCGCAAACCAAAAACCGCGCTTAATCGCTTGCATGTGCGCGATGCGATCACAGTAAATCGCTTCAAGATCTAAATCCGGCTGCGGAACCATCTCCAGCGGTTCATCGTCTGGAACTTCTAGCGCCACAACCTCAGCACCGGCTTGTTCCATATAAAAGGTCAAAAATCCGCTCGCCGGGCCGACTTCCAGCACGCGCTGTCCAGCCAGTGATATATCGCCAAGATAGGCTTGAACACCAGGACGCAGATCGACATGCCCCTCAAAGAGGCCCGCGCTTGGAATCTCCATCGTGTGATAAAAGTGGCAGTTGTGTGGATCATCGACTAACCACGGAGCAACCGCTGTGACCTCGGCAGCGGTCAGCGTAGTGAATGCGGATTGCTGATTAGTCATCGTATCCAAAAGCCTGCAAGACATCGTGTAAGTGCGTTTGACAATGGGCTTGCAATGCCGAATCTAAGTGGGTGCGCCAGCGCCCGATTGACTGTGAGCGCGGATCGTCTACCGTGCGGTGATAAATCATCTGTGGCGTATCGTGCTCGGCAGCGGTGAGTATACGTGAAATCATTTCACGATCTGAATCCAGATGCAGTGCTTCCAATGTTGATGCAAGAGTGGCTTCCGGATGCTGCATCAGCGCTTCGTAACGAACCGTTACAGCTTCTGGTACGGCGGTACGCACAGCGAGCAACGACTGGGCAAAGCCAGCCATCAGTTCAACATATTCGAGATCATTTGTGACGCGATTATGACCAAATTCGCGGGTGCCACGTTTACGATTAAATGCCAAGACAGACGCAATAATGTCGCGGAAATCGCGCACGAGAAGCAGCACTTTACAGGTGCCATACAGATTGCGCATCCGCTCAATAATCGCCGGATCGCCGCCTGCCTTTTCGATGAAATGATCTGCTTCCGGTTTACCTGCTGTTTCTGCAAGCTGGGAATACACCCGATCCGAATCAGCAAGCGTTTGTATACATAAATTAGCGATTGCTGGGGCACCGAGATGCGCAAAGCTGTCAGCGTCGCCCCAGTAAAAATCTGCATGACGATCAAGTTGGCTCGCTTGCCGGAGCAGCGCATCGGCAAAATCGGCGAAATACTGACCGATCCGCGCTTCATACGGATAGCGATCACGCCGGATCACCTGCGGATGTTCGCCCAGCAGACGCATCAGCCATGTGGAACCAGAGCGCCCTAAACTGACGAGCAGCAGCGGTTGTAAACGGTTTCCTTCAGGAGCAAGACAGGCGCGGCGCGTGCCAGTGATCCGGCAAAGCGGCCATGCTTCGCCATCCGATTGCGTGACTGACACATCCAGAACAAAGGTCGGCGGTAAGTCCAGCATACTCACCGCCGCATTGATGTCGAGCGCCGAGCGTCCGCTGTTTAGGGTGCGGTGGCGCAGTGGCCAGGCTCCTAGTTCACGATCAGCCACGCGCATCAACACGCGATCAGCCTGAGGCGACAACGGGTGTTCGGTCTCTACTAGCGCCCGCACTAATATCGATGGGCCATCAATGGTGCGCTCTGGCCAGGGTGAGCCAATTTCAATCCGCGCCGGCAGCTTGCGGCTCCAAGTAATCTCAATCGCACCAATGTGTATCATCTGTGACAGGAGCGGTCATACCGTAGCGTTGTTATAGAGTGCGTGGTAAGCACGCGCACAGTGCGCCATTGATGGCGGCATTGGCAACTCAGCAGCAAGGCGTGATGTGAGTTCGGCATCCTGTGCGATCCGTTCAAGGGCATCCGCCCAAGCATCAATGTCCCCGACTGGCACATGCAATCCAGTGCGTTCGTGCTCAACGCGCTCGGCCATGCCGCCGATATTCGAGCAGAGTACCGGACGGCGATTGAGAAATGCTTCTTGAATCACCAGTGGATCGTTTTCCCACCAAATCGAGGGTACTGCAACCCAATCGACAGCCTGCATCAAGCGATGTACATCAGGTTGACTGTAAGCCCCGTGAACCCGCACCAGCGCCCCCAGATCGCTGCGTAACGCGGCTAACTCGTCTTTTAGCGCATCTGGCGCAAAACGATCACTGCCATGCACAACAACCCGTACCGGCAGCCCATGTGGGTCAGCGGAGCGATCCCGCAACCGTTGCAGCGCACGCAGCAGGACGGTTAATCCTTTGGCGGTATTCAAATGACCAAAAAAACCAATCACCAGCGGCGCTGATGCCGCACGATGACGCGGGCGTGGACGGTGAGCGTGCTCGGCGTCCGGATGACCGTTCGGGATGATAGCTAAACGCTCGGCGTTCAGTCCCCACTGAATGAAGCGGTTAGCTAAAAAATGACTCGGCGCGACAAATTGATCGATTTGCTCAAACGCTGTGCGCACCGCCAGCCAGCGTAGACGCTGGTTAATCAAGCCACTATCGGGTAAGCAATGCGCACAGCGTCCGGGACTCGCTTGTTGGCACAGTTCGCCATCCGTGCGCACCATGAGTCCGTCGTTCGAGCATATTGTGTAATAATCATGCAGGGTCATCACCAAACGTGCAGACGGCAGCAAACGACGCGCTAACAGGATGCTTTCCAGACCGAGCAGCAACACATGATGAAAATGGACAACATCCGGACGCACGGCTTCTAGTACCCGTCCAAGATCCTGTAAATAGCCAAAATCTGCCTGAGAGAGTGAGCGTGCCTCGAAGCGACCGCCGACGAGCACAAAATCACCAGATTCGCTTGGATCGGCGGCAATCGCCGTCCCCGGGTGCGGGCGACGATGTTGCGGTAACGCGGCACCGAGAAACTGACTCCGCGCCAATCCAGCACGTCGCTGTTCAGCAGCCAGCGTCCGGGCAAAAATCTCGGTTCCGCCAGCGTGAAACTCGGGGTGATTATGGGCTAAATGCAGAACCGTGCATGGCGAAGTTACAGGCGTATCGACCGAGTCAATCACGAGGCATCCCAGATAGCAGGGCGCTGGTTGGTGCAAAGCCGGACATGACATCCGCGATCTGCGTTCCAAAGCGGGTTGAATGCAGCCAGCCGTTGTACCAAGCGGCTAGAGTGCGCGTGTAATCGGTATTGCTGGATACTGAGCGGCGCTCGAAGTGATAGAGTGCTTCTGCTGCGTAGTAACCGCAAATTCCACCCTGAGCACGGATACGTAAACAAAAATCCGAATCCTCAAAATCGCCGACAACATAGTCTTCGGACAAACCGCCAAGCGTAGCGAACAGATCGCGCTGTACCATGAGACAGGCTCCGGTGACAGCAGGCACGGGGCGCGAAACTAGTGCGGCAGCATGATGACCTGGAAAACCCTTATAGTAATGATTGTTCGTCCACCACGGCATTAGCCCCTGCTCAAAAAACAGCCCCGCATGTTGTAACGCACCGTCTGCATAGAGCAAACGCGGCCCGGAGACGCCCGGGTTGATGGTGCGCCTGTGCCAAGCAAGCCAACGTCCGAGCCAACCACTGCGTGTCGGGACAACATCTGAGTTCAACAGTACCAGCGTTTGGCCGCGAGCAACGCTTGCACCCAGATTAGTTGCGCGGGCATAACCGCCGTTCGCGTTCAGCACGAGCAAGCGACAGGGAACAGCGAAGAGCCGATGTAACCCGTCCAGCATCGTGCGGACACGATGCGCATCCTCTGGTTTGTCGAGAACGTAGAGAATCTCCGTCATGTCGCGGTCAGGATCAAACGCCCAAGCTTGCATCTGCGCACGCAGAAAACCGTATTCTTGATACAGCGGGATAATCAGCGAAACCTGTGGATGCGCGGGCGTTTTCCCGATTGCTTCGTTCGTTTCAATGGTGACTTGTTGCGTCAGTGTGCGCTGGAGCGTTTGCAAAGCCGGATGCAAGGCCGTAGCGAGAACTGTTGGTGAACAGGCTTCTGGCGGCACAGCTTCCAGAATGGCGCGTCTAGCTTCACGCACCCCACCTTCAAATAGTGGCGACATCAGATCCGCGATCCGTCCATCTGGTAGCAGGCATTGACCGCGCACTTGCCGACACTGTGCCGCACCCTGATTGACGGGCAGATAGGCAACAAAACGCCGCGTTTGTCCGGTTGCCCCCAATGCAAGCGGCGTTAATGCCATCGCTTCACCAGTTGGCAGCATGACTGATAACGGTGCTTGGTTGAATGCGGCTGACATCTCGCCGGTCACTAGCAGACCGTGTTCACTCGGAATCGCGGCATCCAGTCGCATTCCATCCTGCGCTGAAAGCGTGATCGTTTGAACCGGCAGCGGACGCCAACGCTGCATCGCAGTTAGAATCCCTGCCCAGGGTTGCTCTAACGCATTCGCCCGTCGCAGCAAGGTGCCCAAGGCTTCACGTTGACGCACATGCAGAATAGCGGTATGGCGGTCGAGGGACTCCAAATGATCGCGGACAGATCCCACGACAGGCGCGTGTGCGCCGGTCAATTCCAGTTTTTCAACACGACCATCGGCAGCCGACAGAAGCAAAATCGAACGATTTGCGCCATCCTCGGCTAAAAGATAAGCGAACGTATCCTGACCAACACGTTCAAGCGGGCGCGATTCGAGCCGAGCCGGTGTTATCGCCTGCGGCCCAATCCAAACCGCATTGAGCCGTGGCCAGCTTCCGTGCAGTTCGAGATACAGTACATGCGTATTCAGTCGATCAACGCGCCGACAATGCAGTGATGGCAAGGCAGCGATCAGTGGTTGCCAAACAGCGAACGGGCTATCAATACGCAACGCTAGGAGCGCGTGGACAACGCTAGCCGCTAAATCATGACGCGACCGTTCTGGCCACTGAAGCCAGGGGAGTGCCGGAGCTTCGGGCAGTTGTACCAACAGGGGAGCTGATAAACCGGCTGATGACACTGCGATGACATCTGCGCGTTCCGCTCTAGCATCATTATCAAGCCGTGCGATTAAAAACGCTTCGCAGAGTCTATCGCCAACAGGCGCGTCAGCTCTTGGAGTAACAGGGCGAATCAGTGCGTTAGGCGGTGGATGATCAAGCAGAATTTGAAGCGTGTGCGCATCGAGTGCAACGATGGCGGCGCACCAAGCAGGATTGCCGAGATCCAGTCTCGAACTCATCCGTGCGTACTGAACCGACTGGGAGTGAGTGAGCATGAGTTGTCAATCTAACTGCGCACTCCCGCTGTTTTTTACAGCGGGAGCATACGCAGGTGTTTCAGTGATTAGGGCTGAATGTCGAACATATCTGCCGTCACATCAGCAGCCTTCACGCCAATCAAGGTGATGGTATTACCGTCGGACAGTGTTACCACTGCATGGCCGTTCGCATCTTCAGTGACGCCGGCAACGAGCGATTCGGCTGTCACATTCAGACCGATAGTCTGGATCGTGTCTTTTTCCAGATCCGTAGCCGATGTTTTGAAGTCAAAGTCACGGATGATGTCTTCATCGCTATTGGCGCGGAACACAAAGGTATCGCTGCCGGTGCCACCGGTGAGATCGTCATCACCAAGTCCACCATCCAGCGTGTCATTCCCGGCGCCGCCCTCCCAAATATCGACATCATTGGAAACACGACCTTCCGTTGCGCCATAAAACACCGCATGCTGCCCAGCGTTCAAACTGCCGTTGTTGACGGCATCCTCGACATCTTGCCAGCGGTCGAGATAGTTCTCAGCGTTGAAATCATCTGAAGGTGTACGGCCTTCAGCGGCTCCGTACTTCTGATAATGCTCAAATGCAGATTTGAAGATGCCAATTTGAACAGCAATATCAACGTCTCCATTGGCCGCGAGATAATCTGCGGCATTAAAGTAGGCGTTCGGATCACGCTGTTCTGCCGCGCCATACATCGCGAAGTGATGGTAACCGGATGCAAATACGCCATCTGCAACCGCTTGAGCAACATCCGTGTTCTCTTTGAGGTACAGCTCCTCATCCCACCACGATCGAATCAAATTACGATTTTCCGATGCACCAAACATCGCAAAATGCTGGTAACCGGATGCCAACAATCCGTTTTGTACCGCTTGGGCAACATCTGGGTTATTGTTCAAATAATCTGTTTCGTTCCACCACGTGGATACAGTTGAAACGCGATTCTCGGCGGCACCATATAACGCAAAATGTTGATAGCCAGAATTGAGGATACCAGCTTGGATAGCTTGAGCAACATCTGGATTGTTGTCCAAATAGTAGCCTTCATTCCACCATGACGACACCGTCGAGTCGCGATTTTCAGCGGCACCAAACAGAATATAATGCTGATAGCCAGAGACTAGAGCACCATTTTGAACGGCTTGAGCAACATCAGGGTTATTAGCGAGATAATCGGCCTCATCCCACCATTTTGCGGCTGCTGTACCATTGATGAGGGTCATTTGCGACATGGTCGGGTTTTGACCCGTGACGGCTGTAGCCGAGGTTACAGTATCATCGCCACCCCCAAAGACGCCTTGTGATCCAGCGCCGCCGGTTAGCAGCGAATCATCACCGTTACCGGTAAAGAATTGCGTTGGTTGTTGGTTTCCGGGCGGTGGTGTCTCTTGTTGTAGATTCGCTGAACCACTTCCGAGAATAATGAACTGTTCGACATTATTCGCAACAGTAAAATCTGATTCAGTGTCTGGTGGCAGGTCGGTGATGATAATATCGTATCCGTCACCACCCTCAGCTTGTCCAGTCTCACCTTGCGCAGGCGGTGGCAAAAGCGAGTAGCTGGTTTCACCAGGCTGTGAGTTCGTCGGCCCTTCGACGAAGTCAGCATCTTCTGGCATCTCGTTTAAAATTTGAATAAATTGCTGCGTGGCTTCGTTCCGATTTTCGACCGGAATCGATTCATAGCCTTCAAGGAGGTCGGATGCTACAGTCATGATAAGTTCCTGATATTGAAAAGATTTTGTTTCACTAAACACGACAGTGACATAAAGCGGTTATACCCATAAAAGTACAATTTACTTTATGCTGTTGTTGTCAATGTGCGTTTAGCACCACGAACAAACAAGAGTTTAGTATCAATCACAGCTCCCTGCAATCTGTGTCAAGACTGATACAACTACGGAAACACAGTTTAGCACAGCATAGCAGCAATCAAACGCGGCAAACACTGACGGCGTAGATCGTATTGATGGCGCACCTGCTCGCGGGCAGCAAGCCGAATTGGTCGCAGTGTTTCGGGCTGCGATAGCGCCTGATGCACGGTCGCAGCGAGCGCGGTAGCATCTCCAGCGCGGAACAACACTGCTGTGCGCCCGTGCGTCATCACATCGCGCACGGGTGCCGTGTCAGCAGCGACCAGTAGCGCACCGCTGGCCATCGCTTCCAGTGGCGACCACGAGAGTACGAACGGTAAGCTGGCATAGATGTGCGCGGCTGAAAGACGATAAATCGTGCGCAACGCTTGATGATTCAACCAGGGCAGATGATGAATACGTCGCGCTTCCGGTTGAGTTTGTAGAACACGCCACAGCCTAGCAAAGTGTGATTCACGTCCGGCATGAGATGGCCCATACAGCGGTTGATCACGTCCGACAATCAGCGCCTGCGCGTGCGGATGGGTGCGCAACACGCGGGGTAAGGCGTGCAGTACCGTATGCACGCCGCGTAATGGCTCCAGCGAACGGGCAACAAAGGTCACAATCGGATCACCAGCTTGTAACACGTCGCCATTAGGTAAGACAAAACTTGCCTCAGCGTCAGGCGTATACCAATCGGTATCAATCCCATCATGGATTACTCGCAAGCGGCGACGAATATCGGGTGGATGAAGATCACGCTGCCAGGGCGTCGGCGTGATCGCGACATCAGCTATTTCATGTGTCAGCCAGACGAGTGCATTACGAATTTGCGCCGACTCACGTTGTGCGCGTGTTTCGGGTGCATAACGCGGGTCGGAACCAATCAGATCGCCGGTTCCATAGTAATACTCCATGAAAACGACCAGACGGGCATCGGGAAACACGCGCTTGATAAATAGCCCTTCACCAAAACCACCATGCGCACAGACGACTTCGGGAACAAAGCCGCTGGCTTTTAGATGTAGCGCCAGATCGCGTACTGCATCAGCCCGCTGCACGGATGTGTTGAAATTCTGGGCATAGCGATGGCATCCGCTACCGTGTGGTGCAATCTGATAGGCGTAGGTTTCAATGCCAGATAGCGTCTCAGTAATTGGCTGCGCGGCGTCATGCAGAAAGATCTGCCGGACTCCGCCCAACGCTGCAAAATGCTGGATCAGGTGGCGATATTGCCCAGGAAAGCCCGGTTCGAGATAGAGGATGGATTTTGGCTTAGCGGGCAAAGCCATACTGCCAAGCTATGAATGCAACTGAGGCCAGTTGTACCAACACCAGCAGCACACCGATCACGGTGAAATGCTTGAGTCGATGGTTCGACGACCGATCTTGTTCAGCCAGATAGCGTTCCATAAATGTCTGAATCGTGTGACCCGCCACGCCATATTCGAGATCAGCAACGCGCTGCTCGATCCGTCCCAATGTTTTATTGGCGTTATCGGCCGAATCCTGCATAGTGCTCAACGCCCGATGCGCCAACCGTTCGAGAGCGGGCAGACGCGATTTACTATGCGCCTTCAATTCGCGCACGGCATCACGAATCAAATTCGTCTGTGTAGTCACCGCATCTTGAGCGCCACCGGCACCGAGCGGCGGGCGTAGCGCCACCGCTGTACCGAGAAAAAACGCCCGCACGCGCTCTGGATCTAGCTCCAACCCTTCGGGAGCCGTGAACGTGAAGGCGTGGTGACCATCGCGGATACCGGCCTGTTCTAAATCGGCGCGATACTGATTGGCCTCCACGGTTCCGAATAACTCGCCATCTTGGATGATCTCCAAAACCGGTCGCTCGGCGACGCCTTCGATCAGCGCCCAACCGCTGACTTGGTGTGACTCGACGCGATCCAGCTTACCGCGATAGCGCAGATGAGCTGGTACCGTCTCAGAATGCAAACGCTCGCTCATTGATTAAACTGGTTAAATTGATACATCGGTAATGGTTGAGGTTGACCAACTGGACGCATAATAACTGGTGGCGCATTAGGCGGCGGGTTCGATGCTGTAGCGGTAGGAGCTGGAGACGATTGCATCGGCAATTCTGGTAATTGATTAAATTGGTTCGTTGTCACAGCTTGGGCAACTGGACGAACAGCAGTAGGCGCAGTGGGTGGCGGATTCGAGGCCGCCGGAGTTGGGGTGGAAGCTGGCGCAAACTGCGTTGGTAATCTTGGTAATTGATTAGATTGGTTCGTCGGCGCGGCTTGAGCAACTGGACGAACAGCAGCAGGCGCAGTGGGCGGCGGGTTCGAGGCTGCCGGAGTTGGGGCGGACGCAGGGGCTGGCGCAGACTGCGTCGGCGATCCTGTTCCGAGGATAATCGGCAGCAATGCACGATACATGTCTGTCATCCACGCACGCACGGCAACAACGGTGCGTGCAACTGCTAAATCTGAGACGCCATCAACTTGGAACTCACCCGGTTTAAGGTTAGCCATTTGATCTAACCGAAAGCCACGCGCATTCAAGCAGGCATAGGCTTCGGCGCGCAGTACCGGAAAAGTACGCATCGCAATGCGTGGCTGGCGCAGCAGCGTCAAAATCTCTTCTATTTCGGGCGTACCGCGCAGCATCTCAACATCACCATCGCGGTCAAGGCGCATCAAGACTAACTGCGCACGCGGCAGATCGGCGGTCACATCTTTAATAATGCGCAATGCACCGCGTGCTGCTTCAACATCAGCGGTAAAAGGAATCAGCACCGTTGGCTCTAGTGTTGGCAGAAGCATGGTCAGCCCTGAAGCACGTAGCCATTGGTGAAATCCCGTCCACGCCTGCGCCCCCAAGTCAACCACAAGATCGCGCTCATCACTCAGCGGCTGCATGAGCGGATCCCAAAAGCGCAGTGCCAACATCGGATCCCGCTGGAGGTCAAGCAACGGCGGACTCATCGGCGAGGTTTGCACCGCATTCGCACCGAACCAGCGGCATTGCTTCGGATGCTGATCGTACTCAAAGATCGCCGGATCACGCTTTGCGGCACGCAAGGCAATAATCAGATACTGGGCCAGCAGTGACTTGCCAGTGCCGCCCTTGTCGTTGGCAACGAAGAATTTTTGCATGGATTGATAACAGCTCAATTATTCAATAACGTCGGTTAAACTGCGAATCTATCCGTAGAAACGCAGATACATTACACCATGATAGCCGTTGGCGCGGCTGTGGCCAAGCCGTAAACTTCTTGCTACCATCTGCCCCTCAAACACAGGTCAGAAACACGCAACACGCCAATTGTGCTTACCTTGCCAAACCAGCAACCAACCATCATGCGTCGTGATACGTTTCCACGATTAGATGATATTAAACAGACAATTTGGCTAACACGTCCCGATTTACGCCAGCAATTTGCAGACAATCCCGCACGGTTTGACTGGTGGTTGCTATTGAATGGCGCAACTGAATATCGCGCACTTGCTGAGATTGAAGTCATCATCGATGCCGCCTTGCTCACACAACCAGCTCCCGAAGCGTTTGCCGATTTGCACCCATCGCTTACCCGTTTCATGCGCGTGGTATGGGCGATGCGCCCAGATCTCCAGCCCGTTTTTGACATTCGACAGCGGAGTGGGCAGGCCGGATTTATTCATTGGTATTTTCAACACGGCTTACGGGAACTCCAGCTTGATCGCTTTTTAACCGAGGAGCAGCGCCAGTGGTGGAATAGCGTTCAGCGCGTCCCCATTTCGACGCGCACTAAACCACGCAAACATCGTGCTCCGCCTGATTTACCATTCGGCGTCAATCTGATTGGCTATGCAAAAGGGCAGCTTGGCATTGGTGAAGATGTGCGCATGGCGGCTTTGGCGCTGCAAGCAGCGGGCATTCCATTTTCGATCTACAATGTCGAACCCGGATGCGAAGTGTGTCAAAACGATGAAAGTGCCGTAAATCATATTTCATCCGATCTTCCTTACGCGATTAATCTTTTTTGCACCACTGGCATTGAGATGGCGCGTCTGGCCGCAGTTGAAGGTTCAAAGTTATTTGATGGACGGCGCTCTATTGGTCACTGGCCCTGGGAATTACCTGAGTGGCCAGCGAATTGGCACCATGCTTATGGTTTAGTTGATGAACTCTGGGCAGCCAGTCGCTTTACCTATGATGCCTATGTGCGTTCATGTCCAAAACCAGTTCATCATATGCCGATGGCGGTCACAGTAGATCCAACTGCTCAATTAACACGCCGTAATTTTGGCCTACCTGAACAGCCTTTTTTATTCGTGTTCGCCTTTGATGGGCTATCCAGTTTAATACGCAAAAATCCACTCGCCTGTGTCCAAGCTTTTCGTACTGCATTCCCGCGTGGCGATGAACCAGTCGGTTTAGTCATTAAAGTCATGCGTACCCCAGAGCATGATCCGCAATGGCACATGATCCTAGAGGCCGCTCGCGCTGATCGACGTCTGTTTATTCTCAGTGGCACACTACAGCGAGCTGAATTACTGGATCTCTATCGCGTATGTGATAGCTTTATTTCGCTGCACCGTAGCGAAGGATTTGGACGCGGATTGGCTGAAGCAATGCTATTAGGTAAGCCTGTGATTGCCACAGGTTATTCCGGCAATTTGGATTTCACTATTCTCGGTAGCGCAGCCTTAGTTGACTATCAGCTACGCCCCGTTGCTGAAGGTGAATATCCTTTTGCTGAAGGCTTAGTCTGGGCTGAACCAGATACGCATCACGCTGCATGGTGGATGCGGCGTTTCGTATTTAATGCGTCAATCCGCACGCGGTTAGCAGTGCTTGGGCAACAACTTGCGCAGGCAAGTTATTCACCAGAGCATGTCGGTGCATTCTATTTGTCACGATTACAGCATTCGCAGTGAATGCTGATATCGTAAGCCGTCTAATTTCAGCATTTTTGGAATTTTTTATTTTATGAATACGCTTTGTATTACCAGCATTCAACATCCAGCACTCTATGCGATTACCGAACTGCTGCACGACACTGGATTAGAGCATCCCAAAAAGCTTGCGGGACGGAGTGATATTGATATTCACGGCTGGCATCAGCGCGTATTAGCTAAACAACCGTTACCGCATGATAGCTCTAACTTAGGCCGCCTATGGGAACAGCTTGCTGGTGAGTTATTTATGACAAACTTAGATCAACCGCTTTGGGGTTGGTCTGATCCAAATAGTGCGCCATTGCTGGATTTTTGGTGTGAATTTGATCCGCAAATTCGATTTTTATTGATTCATATTCCACTACGTGATGCACTTGCGCACGCTATGGCGGAAGTGACACCACCGCTTGATGTTGAGACACTAGTTAAACAATGGGAGACAACTCATCAATACATGTTGCGCTTTCAGCTTCGTCATCCAACACGCAGTCTGTTGATTCCAGCGGCAGCGGCACTAGACCAACCGCTCGATTTTGTTAGCTATTTAATTAAGAACTGGAATATACCGTTAAACAAATTAGATGAGACATATCAGATCGCTTATTCAGCGCCAGATGAAGTAGCACGTTATTTAGCAGACCGTCTATGTGAACAATATCCACATGCACAAGCACTGACATTAGAGCTAGAAAGTGCACAAGAGCTGTTATCTGAGACAGATGTTATTACAGATAAAGTCGCTCAAGATTTATCAGTTATCATCCATTCTTATCGTCAACTATGTGATCAAAGTCATCAGCTTGAACAAGCCGCTCTGGAACGAAAAACGGCTCAAGATCATATTCAACAGCTTATCGAAGAACACGCAATACTTGCTCAAAATTACCAAAAACAAATTGAAGATATAAATCAAGAAAAATCTACGCTTACCCAAGCCTGTGATAATCAATCCAAGCTTGCTCAAGAGCGACAAGCACAGATTGAAGCGTTAAATAAAGAAAAAATCCAGCTTACTCAAGCTCGCGATAATCAATCCAAGCTCGCTCAAGAGCGACAAGCACAGATTGAAGCGTTAAGCAAAGAGCGTGATACGCTAAAAACACAGGCTAACCAACTTCAGCAACAAATTACTGAATCACAAGAAGAGAACGAATTGCTTCTTTTGCAATTACATCAGGTGCAAGAAGAGCTAGAAAAAATATTTTTAGAACAACAATCTTTGCAAGAGCAAACAAAAGAACTAATTCAAACCCGTGATAATCAATCCAAGCTCGCTCAAGAGCGCCAAGCGCAGATTGAAGTTTTAAATAAAGAAAAAATCCAGCTTACTCAAGCTCGCGATAATCAATCCAAGCTTGCTCAAGAGCGTCAAGCGCAGATTGAAGCGTTAAATAAAGAAAAAACTCAGCTTACCCAAGCTCGCGATAATCAATCCAAGCTTGCTCAAGAGCGTCAAGCGCAGATTGAAGCGTTAAATAAAGAAAAAACCCAGCTTACTCAAGCCCATGATAATCAATCCAAGCTTGCTCAAGAGCGTCAAGCGCAGATTGAAGCGTTAAATAAAGAAAAAACCCAGCTTACTCAAGCCCATGATAATCAATCCAAGCTTGCTCAAGAGCGTCAAGCGCAGATTGAAGCGTTAAATAAAGAAAAAACCCAGCTTACTCAAGCCCATGATAATCAATCCAAGCTTGCTCAAGAGCGTCAAGCGCAGATTGAAGCGTTAAATAAAGAAAAAACTCAGCTTACCCAAGCTCGCGATAATCAATCCAAGCTTGCTCAAGAGCGTCAAGCGCAGATTGAAGCGTTAAGTAAAGAGCGTGATACGCTAAAAACACAGGCTAACCAACTTCAGCAACAAGTTACTGAATCACAAGAAGAGAACGAATTGCTTCTTTTGCAATTACATCAAGTACAAGAAGAGCTAGAGCAATATTTTCTCCAAAATCAAAAAGCTACCCAACACATTGAAACACTTGAGTTGCGTTGGCAGCGTATGTTAACACGCCATCCTGATTATTGTGACTATAGTCAAATCAAAGCAAATCAATCTTCAGATGATTCAAATACACTTTATTGGCATGTGGAAAATCTTGAAACAGCAGGCCGCATGATTGATACCCTGCGTTGTCACACGCTGATTCGAAATGGCCTGCTTGGATTCTGCTTTAGTCAAGCTGATAGAGAAACACTCCCCTTATTACGTCAACCTAAGCAAAATATAGCTGACGATTTATTATTTTTCCCAATCGATCAGCGCAAATACCTGAGCGATGCCCTGCCGCCTATTCAACAGCTTGCAACCAGTGATCGCCGTCTATTACGCAACCTATCCCGAACTTTCCATCAAGTACTAGCACAACCGCTTGAAATTGGATTATCAGCCGATTATCCCAGTGCTGCACTACGCACAGCCTTATTGCGCTTTAACGCTGCGCTTGATGCCTTGCCAGCGGTATTAACATACGACGCTTGTCGCCTTGAACGTCAGCAAGTTAACCCGGATTATGAACACCTTTGGTTGCGATTAGAAAACCTAGCACTCGGTACGGCTCAATGGCCTAGTTTCGATGTTCGTATTTCATGCGCCAATGTTGGCCCTGATCGTTTTGGAACGCATCCAAAGCTGGAATTCCCTAAACCTGAAATGATTTCACCATTAACAGGTTGGTATGCTGAAAGTCATGATGACTTTGGGCCAAAATTTGAATTACGTTTTGCTCTGCCTGAAGATATGGATGTTGAAGCCTGGAAACATCTACAAAAATCGGATCATATATTTATTCATGCGCTCGTCATTCAGCTACCCCATATCCTAACCGATCTATATACGCAAACTGGGCCGTCGTTATCACGTCCTTGCGAAGATTGGATACGTCTTGCTCAAGATACTCAGCGTATTCTATTTGCGCATACAGCTACGTTTTCTCCATCGTCGCAACAGACAGCGATGCGTTAAATAACTTGAAATATGACTCAAAAGATGATGCAGTTAATGCCTTCCGTCAATCAAAGCATCGATTCCGTTTGCCGAGTTAGCTTAGAAATTGTTCACCACATTGTACCGCCCCAGCGTGTTATTCATGTAGGAGCTGGTCAAGGTCAAGGAACGATGAGTTATTGGCAAAATTGGAATATTAGCGATGCTTGGATAATTGATGCTAATATTAGCCGTTTACCAAGCTCAGAGCGATCTGAAACTTGGCAAAAAATTGAAGCAACGCTTTCTGATAGCGAGCAAGAAATTGAATTTTATCAATATAATAATTTTGCTGAAGATGGCTTGCTATCGCTCGAGTCGCTGCTTACATTTTGGCCGCGATTGCGGTTAATGAATCAATCTAAAATTAAACCCCAGCGTCTTGATGCGTTGCTATCTTTAAAAAGCGAGCAATCGCTTTGGGTTGAAGGAACTTGGCTATTTATTGATTGCTTGCCGGCGCTTACTATATTGCGTGGAGCTGAAAAAACACTTCAGCATGTTCAGGTTTTATTTTTACGTGTTTTACTAAATCACGACTCTTCTGATTTTGAAAATGCTAGTTTAGCCGCTATTGAAGCTTATTTAAAAAAATATGACTATCAATGTGTTCAAGTAATTGAATCAAATAATCCTAATTTAGGCGAAGCATTGTTTATTCGTAACGAAGCAAATCTTACTCGCCAGTCATTACAAACACAAATTGAAGAAATTCATCAATTGCTAAAAAAACAAAGTGAGGTTATTAAAGAACGAGAGCACGAAAGTCAACAACTTAAAAAAGATATTATTGAAGAACAGCAGCGTTTTCAAATTATACAAGCTAAATTCACTCAGGTACGCGATGCCCAGGAAAAACTTATTCATGAACATCAAGCACAAATTGAAAAGCTAAACAAAGAACACTCTGAATTACAAACGCATATTCAGCAGCTTGATATAGAAAAAAGCACACTTGCTGCGACTTTAGAACACACTCAAAAAGCTAGTTCAGACCGTGAATTGGTGCTTACAACTGAATGCGATCAAGCTAAAAAAGTTAGTGCTGAACTTAATCTCACACTTGCCGCCGCTGAACAAAAAAATCAGCAACTCGCACAAGAATTAACTGCGGCTCAAACAAGTTTTCAAGAAGCGCAAGCGGAACTCACGCAAGTACGCGATGCCCAAGAAAAACTTATTCATGAACATCAAGCACAAATTGAAAAGCTAAACAAAGAACAATCTAAACTAAAAACAGATATTCAGCAGCTTACTGCCGAAAAAAACTCACTGGCTACAAATTTAGAACAAACGCAAAAAGCTAATTCAGACCGTGAGTTAGCACTTACAACCGAATGTGATCAAGCTAAAAAAGTCAGTGCTGAACTTAATCTCACACTTGCCGCCGCTGAACAAAAAAATCAGCAACTCGCACAAGAATTAACTGCGGCTCAAACAAGTTTTCAAGAAGCGCAAGCGGAACTCACGCAAGTACGCGATGCCCAAGAAAAACTTATTCATGAACATCAAGCACAAATTGAAAAGCTAAACAAAGAACAATCTAAACTAAAAACAGATATTCAGCAGCTTACTGCCGAAAAAAACTCACTGGCTACAAATTTAGAACAAACGCAAAAAGCTAATTCAGACCGTGAGTTAGCACTTACAACCGAATGTGATCAAGCTAAAAAAGTCAGTGCTGAACTTAATCTCACACTTGCCGCCGCTGAGCAAAAAAATCAGCAACTTGCACAAGAATTAACTGCGGCTCAAACAAGTTTTCAGGAAGTACACGCTGAACTCACGCAAGTACGCGATGCCCAAGAAAAACTTATTCATGAACATCAAGCGCAAATTGAAAAGCTAAACAAAGAACAATCTAAACTAAAAACAGATATTCAGCAGCTTACTGCCGAAAAAAACTCACTAGCTACAAATTTAGAACAAACGCAAAAAGCTAATTCAGACCGTGAGTTAGCACTTACAACCGAATGTGATCAAGCTAAAAAAGTCAGTGCTGAACTTAATCTCACACTTGCCGCCGCTGAGCAAAAAAATCAGCAACTTGCACAAGAATTAACTGCGGCTCAAACAAGTTTTCAGGAAGTACAAGCTGAACTCACGCAAGTACGCGATGCTCAGGAAAAAACTATTCATGAATATCAAGCACAAATTGAGAAGCTAAATACAGAACAATCTAAACTACAAACGTATATTCAGCAGCTTGATGCGGAAAAGAACTCACTGACGGTAAACTTAGAACAAACTCAAAAATCTAGCTTAGATTGTGAAGTAACACTTGCAGCCGAACGAGATCAAGCTCAAAAATCTGCGATAGATCTTAAAGACAAACTGAAGGTTGCTGAACAAAAAAATCAACAATTAGCACAAGAAATTAATGAGCTTCAACAGCGCCAACAACTCTTTCAAGAAGAAATGGTTAAAGCTGAAGCTCAGATTGAACTAATTAAAGATTTATTATTGCGCGATCAGGATAATACGATTTGAAAAAAATCAGTTTTATTATTCCTCTTTTCAATCATCTCAACGCCAGTCGCGTTATGCTGGCTTCCTTACAAAATACGCTACCATCAACTCTGCCTTATGAAATCATCTTAATTGATGATGGTTCTACTGATGGCACACGCGAATGGTTACAAAAATTAAGTGACCCACGCATTAAAACCTTATTTAATGACACCAATCTTGGCTATGCGGCTGCAAATAATCGTGCTGCATTGAGTGCGCATGGCGAAATTCTTGGTCTGCTGAATAACGACTTAGTCTTGACACCAAATTGGCTCGAACCAATGCTGAATGCGCTTGAGCATCAAAGCGGTCGGGTCGGTTTAGTCGGCAACCTGCAATACTGCGTTGCAGATGGCACACTGGATCATGCTGGTGTGGAACTTTTGCTAAATGGACAGTTTGCACATATTCGCGATATATCGAATCAAACAGCAGAATATTGGCCCGTTAATTGGGTTACAGGTGCATGTCTGTTAATCCGCACAGCGGATTTTAAAGCTATAGATGGTTTTGATGAAGGATATCGAAATGGCGGCGAAGATTTTGATCTTTGTTTTGCTCTGCGTCAACGTCATAAAACCATTTATTTAGCGGCAACCAGTCGTATCCAGCATCATGTTCGCTTGAGTCGCGGTGATACAACTACAATTCAAGAGCACAACAGTCGTCGCTTATTTCAAAAATGGCGCACAGTCATCAAAGATCAGCTTGCCAAACGCTGGTTAAGGATGCTGCATACTGGAAAAGCGATTCAGTCAGATCTCGTGCATGGAGAGTTGTCATCGAAATTAAAAGACACACCTCATGCTGCCGCACAGCTAATCGCCGAAAATATGTTAAGGCGTCAAGAAGCGCACTGGTGCCGAGAACTCGATAATCGACCTGCTATGCGAATACTATTATCTAACTGTCGCATTGAGCAGTGTCCGATCACCGCATCAACTTATCAATTGCGTATTGTAATTCAACAACTCAGCAGTTGCCGAAATTTCTATGTCTGCGGTATCCGCACCGGTCATCCTGCAACACGGCCTACGCTCAAACTCAGCATTGATATAAATGGCCTCCAGCAGCAAATATATTGGGTTGGTTCTGAAAATACATTTAACCTTGGTATTCGATATCCGCTTATTCTACCTGATATAAATAATCGCTTTTTGATTACTTTTGAATCAACTGAAATTGTTGTTAATTCTGTGCCTATCACGTCATCGCTTCATGTTACGCATGTTGTAATTGACGACGAAGTTCGAGCCTTATGTTAATGTGCTATCTCATTTCAAATGTTGGCGAAACTCAGCAAAAGCTTCGGTAAAACGTACTGCTATCGGTAATATGCCTAGCGGTTCAGTTAGAACACGATTAACAGCGAGTTCAAAGTTAGCACGGGCAGCGGAATAGGAAAATTGACGCTGAAACAAGCGTTGCCCTGCTAATCGCTGGCGTGTTGTGGCTGTATAATTATTAAAGATCTCGGTAATCGTTGTTCGCATCCCTTCCCAATCACCAAAAGGAACAAGGCGCAAATAGCCTTGTCGTCCGAGTTCACCAAAATCAGAGATGTCATTGGCGATAATTGGCGTGCCCATAGCTAGTGCATCGGTTGCTTTGTATGGCATTTGATAGTGACTAGCTGGAATTGCCGGGTTAAGCCATAGAATGACTAAATCTGCTGCTAAATTGATACCAGCCATTGCGGTACGATCCTGTGGTGGGAGCACACGAATTTTATCGCTTTTTTTTCGAATCAGTTGCGCTTGTTCAGGACTTGATTGTGAAGCAACAAATAGTAATTTGTAGCGTGGATCATCTAATTTTTCCAGTAATTGCAACAGCTCAAACACGCCTTTATGTTCACGGAGCAATCCACCAAATAAAATGACACGATCTTCAGGCGTAAAACCTAACTTGGCTCGCAAATGAGTGCGTTCAAAGCGGCGTGGATCATAAATCTGTTCATCTTTAATATTACGCATGTATAGACAACGTTGGTTAAAGTGGGCATCCAGCGCATGATTATGTGTTAACACAACTGGCAGCGCTCGTGCTAATGGATCGAGTAATTGTGACCAACGTTCGCTATAGGGAATTAACAGTTCTGGATCACTCCAGTTTGCAGTTTCTAAAGCTAAAGAAACATGCTGTGCTTGAGGATCAGGGATGTTGACTATTGTTTCTAGGTCATTTACTTCTAACAGCAGTGGTATTTTATAACGCTGATTGGCGAGTAATGCTAGTCCTAAACTGGGTAAGCGCGGTTTGACAACATAGAGTATTTCGCCATGTATCGCTTCTAAAGCAGCGTCTAATTCATTAAAAAATTCTGGAAATTTTTTGCCTCGCAGATAACACGTCTCAAACGGTGGGCGTATAGTGCGCAGTGGTTCAAACACATTTTCATCAAAAAAATCAAATGATAGTAATTGAACCTCATATTCACGCGATAGGGCTTCAGCTAACGCGAACGCTTTGGAAAAGTGATTACGACAGAGATCCCAAGATAGAATCGTCACGCGCTGCAATCGCCGCGTGTGTCTTCGTGGTAAACCGGACTGTAATTGCTCGGCAACCCGCTGGCTCACCCGGGTTTCACATGATTGGTCATGCTGATGCACCGTTGTAATTTGTTGCAACTGTGCATTACGTTGATATAGATTTAATGGATATGGAAAATGCAGCGGATCACGTAGCCAAGTGTATTTCAAAATCAGGTCATAATCTTGCAAGCGCGGCAAAGCCTCGTCAAAACCACCGAAGCAGTCATAGAGTTCGCGTCGATGCGCAAAAGAATTTAAGTCGATGAAGTTTCTTTCGAGCAACTGCTCATGATTGAATTTTGGGCAAGTAAAAGATTTTAATCTGTAAATATTGTTGTCGTCACAGTGATATTCAAAATAATCGAAGTAAATACTAGAACGTCCTGGACATTTCTGCATTAGTGTGACTATTGCGCCCAAATAATCCGGATGCCAATAATTATCACTGTCCAAATAGGCAATCAGTGAACCGCGAGCACGTTCTAGCCCGCGATTACGCGCCGCTGCTGCGCCTTGTTTAGAAAGCGGCAAATATTGAATACGCGAATCATTCAATCCAGCCACCACCTGAGCGGTATGATCGGTACTGCCATCATCGCAGACCCATAGTTCCCAATGCGGATAACGCTGTTGAATAACTGTAGTAATGGCTTCGCCGAGAATGGCAGCGCGGTTGTAGGTCGGCATGATAATACTCACCACGATGGGCGTTGCCGATAATATTGATTGCTGAGCGAGCAGCGCCGCCAGTGCTTGTTCGCCGCTGTAAATTGTTGCTGCTAGATTAGGTGGTTCAGGCTCTAATTGGATTGCGTTCAGTATGCGTTGGAATAGACAATCGAGCGGAAGCCGCCAAAAATATTGCGCCAGTCCCTCGGCTGATCTTGCATTGTTACCTAATAGCCGCTGTCGAACTAAGCGCAAGTTAGTGCGCAATAAATGTCCTAAATCGGGTTGTTCAGCGAGTGCTTGTGAATAAAGCGCAATCGCGGCTTCATAATTACCTGCACGTAGTGCGGTATTACCGCGTGCTAATAGCGTTGTCATTGGTTTTGTGCGAGAACTGGTTTTTTAGGACAGAGAAGCAGGGCGCAAATGCGCCATTGAGTTGCCGATCTCGCTTCCTCCGTTGTGTTGTCGGTTAGAATGAAATGTATCGCGTCCCGTGTGCTTCTATTCCGCGCCGAAGCTATCCGTGATGCCGCGCCCAATGCTCAATTCCCGCCGCATCCATTGCACCCGCTTGACGCGCCACCTCGGTTCCATGACGGAATAGAATCAACGTCGGAATACTGCGAATCCCTAACCGTCCGGCTAATTGTTGCGCTGTTTCGGTGTTGATTTTAATGAGTCGTAGCCTCGGCTCTAAACGCCCAGCCGCTGCTGCAAAAGCCGGTGCCATCATTTGACAGGGGCCGCACCAAGGTGCCCAGAAATCGACCAATAGCGGCAGATCACTGCGCGTGAGGTGGCGTTCAAAACGCGCTGCATCGAGCGCCAGCGGCTGACCGGAAAATAGCGGCGCGTGACACTGACCGCATTTGGGTGCAGCAGCGAGCCGCTCGGCGGGAAGGCGATTGACCGCATCGCACTGTGGACACACAACATGCAAAGATTGAGACATGGCGCAACGCTCCAAATCAAATCAAATCAAGACAGATCCAAGCAAAATCATCCCAAATCCGCCCACAAAGCAGCAAGCGCGGCACGGCGCTTGAATCACGCCAGTGCGATAGCTATGTTAAACCGCTTGCTAACTGCTACAGATTGCACACATTGCTATGAGTCATTCACCTTACGTTGTTACCGTGACTGCTGCCAATTTTCAGGCAGTCGTTATCGAGGGTTCCCACGAGCGTCCGGTGCTGGTCGATTTTTGGGCCGACTGGTGCGCACCCTGCCGCATGTTGATGCCAATGCTCGCCAAGCTCGCCGATCAAAATGATGGGCGGTTTGTGTTGGCTAAAGTGGACACCGAGGCCGAACCCGCATTGGCTGCGCAATTTGGCATCCGCAGTCTGCCGACGGTGCAACTGTTCCGCAACGGTCAAGCGGTCGATCAATTTATGGGGGCGCTGCCAGAGCCGCAGGTGCGCGAGTTTCTCGACCGCCATCTGCCACGCGCTTCCGATGGCTTGATTCAGCACGCACGGGCGGCGTTAACAACGGGTGAGCTGACCACAGCGCGTGCGCTGATCGACCAAGTACGCGCCGAGGATCCAGACAATACGCGCTTGCCGCTGCTTGAGGTGCAGCTTTTGGCCAGCGCCGGTGAGATCGCTCAAGCACTGGTGGCGCTCGACCGTCTCGCTCGAACTGGTCAATGATCCCGAAGTAACGGCCGTGCGCGGTCAACTGCGCTTTGCCAGTGCAACAGCCGATGCGCCGAGTGAGCCGGAGCTAATAACCGCCCGACTTGCTGCCAATCCACGCGACAGCGCCGCACGCTATCAGCTCGCTGCCTATTGTGTGTTACGCGGTGAATACGAAGCGGCACTGGAATATTTAGAGGCTGTCTAAAAACTAAACTATTGATTTTGAAGTAGATTTTTTCGAGAATATGGCAAATTTTGCGAGTTAATTAACATCACTCATATCGT
>NZ_FNOW01000088.1 GCF_900107145.1 Allochromatium warmingii
CCCTGCCCTTTGGCGACTATGTGCAATGGTCGGTCTGTGGCAAGCACCAGAGAGCCGATCGCCCCAACCGCCGCAGCGTCCAACCAGTGGGCCTTATCCCAGCCAAGCTGTTTGCGGTTGAATTTGGTCTGTCCGCCCGTGCCGACTGTCACTGGCAAGCCGGTTGCTTTGAGCCGCTGGAACAGCGCCCAGCGGGTTGCGTTGACCGCCGCCGCATCTCGCAACGGGGCTTTCGCTTTGGCGAGAATCTTCTTGAGCAGGTCTGGCTTCTTCGCCAAAAACTCCGCGACGGGCCGGTTGCCTTTCTTTTGATTGCACTTGGTGCAGGCCAGCGTCAGGTTAGAGACGCGATCCGAACCGCCTTTGCTACGCGGGTGGATGTGCTCGACCTCTAACGGAACGCCTTTAGCGCCGCAGTAGGCGCACGTCCGCCCCCACTTTTCGAGCAGGTATTCCCTCACCTCGAAACCGAGTAATTCGCCTTGCTGATACTCGGTTCCCCGAATCTCAGGGTTATTCATCTTCTGCATGTCGAACCTGACCAGCTCTTGCGTCAGTTCGCCAACCGGCGCAAACCGCATCAGTCGATTGACCCACGTCATCGTGGTTTCGATGCGATGCTGAAGGCTTGGTGCGAGCCAACCTGTTGCGCGTGTCCGGTTCAGGAAGCGCGGCGCACGGTAGCGCAACCGAGAGCGGCGCAGACGACGGGACGCACGGCGGCTTGCCAGTTTCTTGCGAATCAACGCGCCACGGTGCTGCAACTCGCCGCCCCACACGACCTTCTCGCCCTGCACCAGCGCGATGCCGGTCGTCTTTGAACCTGGATCGAGTTTGATCTGGCAGGGCGCTGGCGATGCGTCAGGTACCGCTCGATTGAGGATGATCGTGAGGGGAAACCGCCGCAGCAACGCCGCTTTGCCAGTGCGCAGCAACTCCCGTGCGCGGGCCGGATGACAGGGCGACAAGGGTCGCCTGTCAGTGTCCAGCACAAAAACAAAATTGGTGTTCATTTCTGAATCATCTCCCGTAAAGGGGTTATGTTTGCCTCGGGAATGTTGAACAGGCTTGTCGGGATGGCCTCACGCGGCATGGTCAAATCTCCATGCCGTTCCTTAAAAACCATCGACAGCGCCACAAACTGGCGTTCATTCATGGGTGTCGTGACCTGTTCAACGTAGGTCTCACAGACCTGACCCTGCACCCTCAACTGTGCGCTTCAAAAGCCTAGATTGGCTTAGAAAAGCGCAGATTTGAATGAGGGG
>NZ_FNOW01000029.1 GCF_900107145.1 Allochromatium warmingii
CTTTGAGGCAGACCCCGCCAGTGAGTTTAAAGTTGAGCCGCCATAAAAACGCGTCGTTCAGCCGACGCGTATCCGGACTTTCAGTCCGTTACTCAAACCCACCGGCTTTAGCCGGTGGTTGTTTAGTTAACTGCCAGAGCCGTTGCACTCTGGCCACGCCCAGAGGGCGTGGATTTCTACGTTGCGATTAAAAAATCAACGCATTTGATAGCTTACATTGCCACCATCATAGCATTGTTGACCAGTACTGCTATCATTAACAAAAACATCATCAAGTTTGTTATCGTTGGTCCACGTTAAGATGGCCACGCCAGAAGAATTGGTATCAATCGATCGGGTTTGTGCTCCATTGTATACAGAGCCAACTACTCTTACTCCGCTGGCTGATCCACCATCAGGCCGCGAAACATGCACGTTACATGAGCCGGCATACACAGATGCACTGCTAATCATTAAGGCGCTTAAAAGTGTCACTTTGGTTACTGTTTTCATAGGCCTGTACTCCAAATTATGCTTGCAGCGGAGTCGTTTACACTGGTTTAGGTGCCAAGTAAAATATTCATCGATGGGCGATGCTTAATTTAAGGCATGAATATGATAAAATTCCGCGCCACCAGAAAAAACACCCAATAAGTCTCTTTTTCCAACACTTTCAGGAGTATTCCATGCAAATCCACGAAAAATTGAAGGTGATGCGTCTGTGTAGGGGTTGGTCTCAGGAGGAGATGGCTGAGAAACTGGGTTATTCGGCGAATGGCTATGCCAAGATCGAGCGGGGCGAGACGGACATCAAGGTGGATCGGTTGGGGAAGATCGCAGAGGCGATTGGCGTGGATTTGCAGCAACTGTTAAATTTGAACGACAAAAATGTATTTAATGTCATAGAAGGATGCCATTATGATAATGGCTCACACGGAAATATCCTCTTAACCGAAACCCAATGCGCCCACGAACTTGAAAAGTACCGTTTGCTGTTGCAGGAGCGGGACAAGGAAATCGCCAATCTCCATCAGCAGATTGCACAATTAAAAGAAATTAACGCTTTACTGAAAGCGAACGCCTCGACATGAAGTAGCGCCAAGCGGGAATGCAACTGATTGGGTCACGACGACTGACGGTCATTTCGATCCTTGCGACCAGAAGAACCATGCAAAAACAATCGATTCAATACGACTCCCCATTGGATCCGCTGGTGGCCGTCGCCAAGCGATTGAGCCGCTACGAGACCGAGGCGGGGCTATCCTCAGAGGATTTCTTCAACCGCTTTAGTCAAGGTGCATGGCGAGACGATGTCCAGGCCATCGAATGGGCCAACGATTATCGTCACGACTTGGCCTTGCGTGCGGAACTCGGAAAGATTCTCGAGGCTGCCGCTTAGCGGGCTCGTCGCTCGTCACACCCGTTGACGACAGCTTTTTTGAATGTTTTCGCGGAGACATCGATGAACCCGAGCCGAATGATTTACGACGACACACCGGCCCTCATTCCCGTGCCAGACGAGCTGCATCATCATAAGATCGAGGTCATCTTTTGGCCGCTCGACATGGAGCCAAAGCCGCCCTTGTCAGCGCCAACGACAGACCGGCGGCGGCGCTCGCCACCCGCTGCATTGGCCGGAAAAGTACGCGAACTGGGCGATGTCATGAACAGCGCGCCAGCTTCCGACTGGGGCATTGACCAGTGATCGTGTTGGACACGCACATCTGGCATTGGTGGACCAATCAGATCGCCGGAAAACTCACCAGTGCGCAGATCGCCCTGATCGAGGAAGCCGACGAGATTGCCGTCTCGGCGATCTCCTGTTTCGAGATGGCTTGGCTGCATCGACACGGACGAATCGATCTCGGGATGTCGTTCGAGGTGTGGCTGGCTGAGGTCGAAGCGTCCGCGACCGTCAGTTTTCTACCGGTCACGCCACGGATCGCGGCCCGTGCCGTCGCCCTCCCTGAGCATCATAAAGACCCGCAAGATCGGCTCATCATCGCGACCGCGTTGATCCATCAAGCATATCTGATGAGCTTTGACGGTCATTTCCCGGACTACCGGGAACTCAAGGGACGACTGATCACCGCCGAACTCTCAAAGGGAACCAACGCACCCTGACCAAGCGGATCGCCAAACTCACCCTCCGCGTCATCGGCGTCCCGGGGATAAGGGGTCACGGGATAAGGGGTCACGGGATAAGGGGTCACGGGATAAGGGGTCACGGGATAAGGGGTCACACGGGATAAGGGGATAAGGAAGGGGATAAGGCGGGATAAGGGGTCAGGTTCGGTTTTCTGCGGATAAGGCGGATAAGGGGCGGATCGGATAAGGCGGATAAGGCGGATAAGGGGTCAGGTTCGGTTTTTGGATTGGATAGGGATAAGGGATAAGGGGTCAGGTTCGGTTTTTAGGGATAAGGGGTCAGGTTCGGTTTTTTGCTGACCATCAAAGCCGACATGGATGTCACACCCAAACGCCCTCGGACCACCGGGGGTGTTTTTCGTTTGGAGCAGCCGAGACCCAACAGGTATCCAGCACGATCATGTCCATTCGTCCCGCATCGCCGCCTGAAACGCCAACGGCTCTTGCGTCAGGGTCAGGGCGCCCGCATGACGCTGAAGATTGCGCGGCAGCGGTGTCTCGCGGTCAGCCGCCAACACAATCACCTTGACCGGCTGACCGTCTCGTTAATGCCGGCGGATCTGGTATGCTCTGCATTATCTTAAAAACGAGATAAACGGATGCCCTGGATGCCCTGGACGATCCAGTTGCTACCCGAAGCGGAAGCCGAATTGCTCGCCATGCCTGCCGATATTGGCGCGCGGTTTCTGCATGTGGCCGAGCTGCTGCAAACCTTCGGCCCGCAACAGGTCGGGATGCCGCATATCCGCCACTTGGAAGGCAAGCTGTGGGAGATGCGCTTGAAAGGTCGTGATGGTATTGCTCGCGCCGTCTATGTGGCGCGTACCGGGCAACGCCTGGTCGTGCTGCATGTCTTCATCAAGAAGACGCAGAAGACCCCGAGAAGCGCCCTGGAGATGGTCCGTAGACGCTTGGAGACCTTGACCGATGATTGACCTTGCCGATCTGAAAACCCGCCTACTGAACGACCCTGAGATTCGCACCGAGTATGAGGCGTTGGAAACGGAATACGCCTTTGCACGCGAACTGATCGCCGCGCGGACTCGCGCCGGTTTAAGCCAGGAGCAGGTCGCCAAGCGTATGGGCACCTCGCAATCGACCGTCGCTCGGCTGGAGAGCGGACGCACCCTGCCGAGCCTGCGCACCCTGGATCGCTATGCCCGCGCAACCGGATCGCGTGCTGTGATACGGTTGGAAGCTGGGCGCTGAAGCCGATCTGGCGGCTGACTCCAGAAATGGACCGGAGCCAGTGATTTTGAGGCATAAAAAATCCCCGTGTCTCAGAGAAACACGAGGATTTTCAACGCTTATTTGGCTCCCTGGGACGGGCTCGAACCGCCGACCTAGTGATTAACAGTGAAGGGAAAAGGAATCAGGATCGAATTATTTAACGGTCACAAATCTCCCATTTTGTGACCATCGATTTCAAATACGCGGATACAGTTCAGGAATTGGCGCAGCGGCAGCGGTTTTATCTGGGCGCGTGCCGTCGAGATGCGGTTCTAAGCTGGCCCACACGGCCGTACCGTCCCAAAACTCGCCGGGCGGAGCGTAGATCGCACGGTCGATATCGCGGAGCAGGGCGCTTAATTCCGCGTTGGCGAACGCCTCGGCCAGCGCCTCTAATCCAGTGAATGTCCGCTCCGGCCAGCGGGCGCGTGCCCAGTCGAGCAGCGCGGCCCGGGTGGCGCGAGGATCTTCAGCCGCGCACGCTGTTTGCAGGGCGCGGCGGGCGTGATCTAGCCCGACAGCGGTTGGCGCTGGCGGGCGAATATTCGACGCGCTCGGCGCGGCAGCGGTGCGGGCGCGGCGTTCGCGCTGCCAGAGATAGACGGTCGCACCCCAGCCAGTCAGCAGCACGCCGATCAGCGCCAGCCACGGCCAAATACCCCAGCCGCTATCGGCGCTATCAGTTGCTGGCGGCGTGGTGGTCGAGATTGGATCAGCAGTGAAATCAGCCGCCGCTTGCGGCGCGGCGGGTAACGGCGGAGTAGCGGCGAGACTGCTGCCCGGCGCGGGCGCAACCTCGACGGTGCGGGCCGGAATCACCGCCACCTGAGCACGGTCGGTGCGCGTATCCCACCAGTTGAGACGAATTTCGGGCAGCGTCAGCAATCCCGGGCGCGACGGAACGAGCGCAAATTTGAGCGTTTTGAGCGCAGCAGGCGCGGGGCCGCTGGTCAAATCTTCGCCGCGTGGTTGATCGGGATAGACCTGCACTCCGTTGAGCGTCCCTAAGCTGACATCCGGCAGTTGCGCTGCCGTAGTGCCCTCAGCCGTGATCGTTAGGGTACGAGTCACCGGCTCGCCGACCTGAAAGCGTGGCGGACTTGGTGCCCATTCTTCGCTCAGTTGCACCGAGGTTGCCGGTAGCCAACCGCTGTCGGTCGCGGTCGGCTGAGGGCGAACGGTGAGTTCCAGATCCGGCGCTCGCTCGACCACGCGCCGCCCGCGAGCAGTTGCGCCCGGCATGGTCGGAAAGCCCTGAAATAGCCGTCCGCCGAAGGCTTGATCGAGTTCAGCAAAGGGATCCTGACGTGCGCCCGCTCGCGGATCGTCGAGCGTCGCTTCGAGGCGCGGTGATTGAATGGTCAGCACGCCGCTACGCTGAGGCGTGAGCCGATAGCGGCGTTCGATGACGCGATAAGCCAGCCCGTTACGCTGGTCATCATAGGCATGATCTTCGCCCAATCGCTCGACTGTGGCCCCGTCGATCTGCGGTTCGGAGAGCACGGCCCGCTGGGGCGGTTGACGATAGTAGACCTTGACGCGATAGATCAGCGGCTGTTGCACATAAGGTGTCGCGGTCTCAGCTTCGACTTCAATAAAGAGCGTGCGCGGGCCAGCGGCATCGGCCTCAGCTTGTCCGGGCGCGACGATTTCCAGCGTCAGCGGATCGCTGTGATCGGCGCCGGCGTGCAGGGCTGGAATGGTCAGGCGTCCGGTACGTTTGGGGGCCAGTTCCAAGCTCCACTGACGGCTTTGCGACATGCGCCCGTTGAGAATGCTGGTCATCTGACTCTGACCCCGACGTAAAATATCGAAGTCGCGTTCCAGCGGCGCAAAATCTGGCTCGGCGTCGAGATCGCCTTCGGCAATCAAGCGCAGTTCGATCACTTCATCCAGCGCCACGCGCTCCCGATCCACCTGTACCCGTAACTCGGCGGCAAACGTCGATGACACCAGCGCCAGCGAGAGCAGCGCGAGCCAGAGCGCAAATGTACAGCTTTTGGCAATCACGGTAATTGGCCCTCACGACGCAGATGTTGCAGAAGAAAACGCTGGCGCAGTAGCCCCGCCGGATCGTCGGGCACCTGACGCAACCGCGCCTCTAGTGCCTGTTCACGCTCGCGTTCAGCCGGTGAGCGGTCGTCTACGGATTCCGACGCGGCGGTTTCCGGCTTAGATTCGGATTCGGATTCGGATTCGGGTTTAGCGGCTCGCTCCGATGCAGCGGGCTGGTCTGATTCAGCATCGGGTTGTGGTTTAGCTTGCTCGTTCGGCGTGATGTCGGGATGCGGCTGAGACTGCGCATCGGCATTGGTCTGCGATCCAGCGGATGATTCAGACGGCGACTGCGATGAACCGTTCTGACCGTCATCGCGCTGTTTTTGATCTTGATCTTGCTCTTGGTCACGCAGTCGGCGCACCAGTTCGAGATTATGCCGTGCATCGGCATGATCGGGAGCCTGTTGCAACACCTGTTCATAGGCCGCCGCCGCCGCATCGAACCGCCCCAAGCGTGCCAGCGCATTGCCGCGATTGTACGTAGCTGTTGCGTCAGTGCGACCGTCGAGCGCGGTCAGCGCCTGCTCAAACTCACCAGCGCGATAATGCGCCGCCGCTCGCCACGCCGGATCGTCAAACTGCGTCGCGGCTGTCTCGGGATGACCGGCGGCTAATTCCTGCGCAGCGCGTTGATCGGCTGTCCACCACAGATCGGCCCAATCTAATGCTTGCGCAGAATCCGGCGGCACGCACAGCGCCAACGCTACTGCTGGCGCTAACCAGCCGCGCCGAAATGCCAGTGCCGCCAACGGTAGCACCAACAGCAGCAACCACGGGCCTTCCTCGCGCCAGCGATCCGCCGTCAGATTGGACGCGGCAAGCTCGACCTCGGGGCGCGGCGCGGCAGCCAGCAGCGCCTGCGTATCCGCCTCGCCGACGCTGGCTTCGAGATAACGTCCGTTGCCAGCGTCCGCCAGATCGCGCAACCGCTCGCGTTCCAGTCGCGCAATCTGCACCGCGCCCGCTGCATCCTGTTCAAATCCACCACCAGCACGCGGCACCGGAGCGCCGTCGAGTGTGCCGACCGCTAACACCGACAGCCGATGCCCAGCCGTCGCCAAAGCACGCGCCGCTGCCAGCGATCCGGCCAGCTCTCCGACCCCATCGGTGATGAGCACGACATGCCCAGCACCACTGCCGGCACGCTCCAGCATTCCGGCGGCCTGTTCGAGCGCCAAATCCGTGCGGCGCGGGCCGGGGAGTGGGATCAGATCGGTCGTGAGCAGCGGCACCTGGGCGGCGATGGTGTTGGCATCGGCACTCAGTGGTGCGACCAAAAAGGGTTCCGGGCCAAAGGCGAGCAAGCCGATCTGACCTTCATGCAGCGCACGGAGCAGATCGAGCGTCTCAAACCGCGCCCGCGCTAACCGCGTGGGCGAAACATCAGCAGCATCGAAACTCGGCGAGAGATCGAGCACAATCACTGAGCGGGCATCCAGACTTAACACTGGTTGCGGCAGTTGTCGCCAGACCGGGCCAGCGAGCGCAATCACCCCGATCAGCCAGCCGATCCCGAGCAATGCTAACGGCCAGCGCGGTGCGCCCGTGCTGTGACCGACCAGCAGATGCGGCAATAACTGCGGATCGACGAGCGCCGCCCAGCTCGCTGCCTGCGTGCGCTGTCGCCACAGTCGCCATAACAGCCACGCCAGCGGGATTAGCGCCAAAAACCAGAGGGGACGGAGAAAGAACATGGGGGATGTTGTCAGGTTGTGCATTGTCGAATCCACTGCACCACACGCTCAAATCTCTGTGCATCGAGCACACTCAATAGCAGCGACAGCAACAACGCCAACGCCGCTGGCCAGACAAACAGCGCCCGCTGAGGCCGATAGGTGCGCTGCTCGCGCTCGGTCGGTTCCAATTGATCCAATTCAGCATATACGGCTTCTAGCTCCTGCCGACTGTCAACCGTGAACGCTCGCCCGCCGGTGATGGCGGCGATGCGCTGGAGCGTCGTCGGATCGAAGTCGCTGGCTTGACGCAATAGACGCATCCCGAACAGTGAGCGCACGCCGAGTTCACCGCCACCAATGCCGATGGTGTAAATGCGCACCCCAGCCTGAGCCGCCAGTTCAGCGGCTTCCAGTGGATCAAGCGCCCCAGCGGTGTTATCGCCATCCGTCAACAGAATTAGCACAGGCTGTCCATCTGGCTGCTCGCGTAACCGCTTAATCGCCAGCCCAATCGCATCGCCAATCGCCGTTTCGCGTCCGGCTAATCCGACCACCGCATCGCGCAACATCGCCGCAACTGTGGCCCCATCGAAGGTCAGCGGCGTTTGCAGATATGCCCGCGTGCCGAACAGAATCAGGCCAAGCCGGTCGCCCGCCCGCCGCTCGACAAAGGCCGCCGCGACCGTCCGCACCACCGCCAACCGTGAGACCGCCCGCCCGTCGAGTTCGTAATCCTCCTGCTCCATGCTCCCCGAGACATCAATCGCCAACAGCAGATCGCGACCGGCCAGCGGTAGCGGAATCGGCTCGCCGACCCACTGCGGACGCGCAGCCGCCAGCACCAGCAATCCCCAAGCGATCAATCCGATCAACACTCGCCAGCGCTGCCAAGCCGACGGCGGCGACGCCTGACCGGGCGCGGCTGTTCCGAGTGCGACGCGCAGCGGAAAGCGCAAAGCCGCGCCGCCCGCATCGGTCTGCGCCGCTGGCAGCCAGCGCACAGCAAACCACGGGAGCGGCAGTGCGAATAAGATCCAGGGCCAGGCGAGCGTAATCATGGCTTAAGTGTGGCGGGTTGTAATGGTCTTCAACGGTTTGGCCTGATACGCGACCAATTTAATCTGCCAACCGAATCATGCAAAACAGCTAACATGTTATTTCACTTTCATCCCCGGCTCTGCCCCGGAATCAGGACTCAGAATAAACAATTCCGATCCGCCCGGCCCAGCCGCTAACACCATGCCTTCAGACACACCAAAACGCATTTTGCGCGGCGCAAGATTAGCCACCATCACTGTCATGCGGCCTTCAAGATCTGTTGGATCATAAGCAGCGCGAATACCCGCAAACACAGTGCGCGTTTCGCCGCCGAGATCAAGCGTTAATTGCAACAGCTTATCTGCGCCTTCAACAGCACGCGCTTCACGAATTAAAGCAACCCGCAAATCAATCTTTGCAAAGCTCTCATAATCAATCGGGCCAGCAATTGGATCGCGCTCTAAATGCGGATTCGTAATTACGGGAGCTGTCGCCGTAGCGGGTGTTGCGCTTAAATCCGCTTTTGAGGCGTCTAACATCGCAGTAATTTGCTGTGGATCAACCCGCGTCATCAATGGTTTAAATGGCGCAATCACATGATCGAGCACGGGTGTAGCGAGCGCGTCCCAAGTCAATGGCTCAATCTGCAAAAAAGCTTCGGATTCAGCAGCGGTTTTGGGCAAAATTGGACGTAAATAACCGATCAGCACGCGGAATAGATTGAGTCCCATCGAGCAGATTGCCTGTAATTCGGCTTCACGTCCAGTTTGTTTGGCAACTACCCAGGGCGCGTGTTCGTCGATATATTGATTCGCCCGATCCGCTAAGGCCATAATTTCGCGCACCGCTCGACTAAATTCACGCTTTTCATACGCGGCGGCAATTGATTCACCGGCGGTAATAAATTCAGCAAAAAGCGCCGGTTCTGCTAAGGCTGCCGCTAATCGCCCATCAAATCGCTTGCTAATAAATCCAGCACAGCGGCTGGCAATGTTGACGACTTTACCGACTAAATCAGCATTGACTCGCGCTGCAAAATCTTCCAAATTTAAGTCAATATCATCGACATTTGCGCCCAATTTTGCTGCAAAATAATAGCGCAGATATTCGGGGTTAAGATGATCGAGATAGGTACGCGCCTTAATAAAGGTGCCGCGTGATTTTGACATCTTTTGTCCGTCAACTGTCAAAAAGCCATGCGCAAAGATTGCGCTCGGCGTGCGGAAACCCGCGCCATGCAGCATAGCTGGAAAAAACAGCGCATGAAAATAAATAATATCTTTGCCGATGAAATGATAGAGTTCAGCAGTCGAATCTTGGCCCCAAAACCGTGCAAATTCTAACCCGGGCGTTTGATCGCAGAGGTGTTGAAAACTGGCCATATAGCCAATCGGCGCATCGAGCCAGACATAGAAAAATTTGCCCGGATGATCGGGGATTTCAAATCCAAAATAGGGCGCATCGCGGGAAATATCCCATTCTTGCAGGCCAGCGGCAAACCATTCGTCGAGCTTATTAGCGACTTCTTTTTGTAAGCTGCCGCTGCGTGTCCAAGCGCGTAACATCGGCTCAAAATCGCCGAGTTTGAAGAAATAATGATCCGATTCGCGCTGTTCCGGCACGGCACCCGAAACTGCCGAGCGCGGATTTTTTAATTCAGCCGGTGAATAGCTTGCGCCACAGGCTTCGCAATTATCGCCATATTGATCGGCAGCGCCGCATTTTGGGCACTCGCCTTTAATAAACCGATCCGGCAAAAACATCTGTTCAACTGGATCATAGGCTTGCGTAATGGTGCGCTGCGCGATATGGCCGGCATCGCGGTTGCGGGTATAAATCAAGGTTGCGTAATGCTGATTTTCCGGCGAATGGGTTGAATGATAGTTGTCAAAGCCAATATGAAAGGCGGCAAAATCAGCTTGATGTTCTGCTGCAACCCGCGCAATTAAATGCTCTGGGGTCACGCCCTCTTGACGGGCGCGGAGCATAATTGGCGTGCCGTGCGCATCATCGGCGCACACATACCAACAATTATGGCCGCGCATTTTTTGGAATCGCGCCCAGATGTCGGTTTGAATATATTCAACAAGATGGCCAAGATGGATCGGCCCGTTAGCATAGGGCAGGGCGCTGGTAATAAGGATGTCGCGGGATTGGTGCATGGTTGTGGCTCGCAATGGTGCGGAATCGTAAAGGGAAGCGCGTACAGCATGTTGCCGTAAATTATCTCACGATTTACCAGCCACTCTGCGGTCTCTCTAGCGTGCATCGCGCCGGATGCCGTATCCTTACTATTTTTCGCGGTTTTAGCCGCGTTGAATTGACGACCGCTGAGACCCATCTTGCAGCGCAGTCGCCGACGCCGATTTTTGACTCACAGCCACACGGAGCACCTCATGTCGCAACCGACACACGACGCCATCGAAGCCGCGATCAAGACCTATCAGGAACCGCATTTGGGGCGCGATCTGGTCGCCGCTCACGCTATTCAAGCTATCGCCATCGATGGCGATCAGGTGCGCATCACGGTGGTGCTTGGCTTTCCGGCCGCCGGTGCGCAACAGGCCATAGTCGCGGCACTCACGGAGCGCGTTGCACAGGTCGCCGGTGTCGGCGCGGTTGCGGTCGAGGTGCGCTGGGAGATCAAAGCACATTCGGTGCAAAAGTCGCTCAAACCGATTGATAATGTAAAAAATATCATCGCCGTCGCTTCGGGCAAGGGCGGCGTGGGCAAATCCACGACAGCGGTCAATTTGGCGCTGGCGCTGGCGGCTGAGGGCGCAACCGTCGGGCTGCTGGATGCCGATATTTATGGCCCGTCACAGCCACGGATGCTAGGTATTAGCGGTCAGCCGGAATCAAAAGACGGGCGCACGCTTGAACCGATGCGCAGCTATGACATTCAAACCATGTCGATTGGTTTTTTAATTGAAGAAGAAACGCCGATGATTTGGCGCGGCCCAATGGTCACGCAGGCGCTGGAACAGTTGCTTAATGATACGAATTGGTCAGAGCTGGATTATTTGGTGATTGACCTGCCGCCGGGCACGGGTGATACCCAATTGACGCTGGCGCAAAAAGTGCCGGTTTCGGGGGCGATTATTGTCACCACGCCGCAGGATATTGCGCTGCTTGATGCACGCAAAGGCTTGAAAATGTTCCAGAAAGTTGAGGTGCCGGTGCTGGGAATTGTCGAGAATATGAGCATCCATATTTGCTCAAAATGCGGACACGCCGAGCATATTTTCGGGCAGGGCGGCGGAAAAAGCATGTCGGATCAATACGGCGTTGAGTTACTCGGTTCATTGCCACTGGATATTCAGATTCGCGAAGAAACCGATAATGGTAAACCGACCGTAATTGCCCAGCCGGATTCGCGGATCACCCAGATGTATCGTGAAATTGCTCGCAAAACGGCGGCAAAACTCTCGCTGCAAGCGAAAGATTATGCGGCGAAGTTTCCGCGTATTGTAATTCAGAATACCTAAGCGAATTGTCGGTTCGCTTTGATTTGACCGTGCAATAAATAAGCCCTGATTGATCAGGGCTTTTCCGTTTTTATTTTTTATTGACAGCGAGGCACTCTAGGTGGCGTCAGAGATTATGCAAGCAACCACGAACTATGCCGAGATCGACTCGCGCCCCATCGACTGGGAGGCTCCAGCGGACGCCTGTTATCAGGACATTCTCTATCATCAGGCCGAACATATCGCCAAGATCACCATTAACCGCCCCGAAGTACGCAATGCGTTCCGCCCGCAAACGGTGCGCGAGCTCATTGACGCCTTTCATCGTGCGCACATGGATTCAACGATTGGCGTCATTATTCTCACCGGCGCGGGCGATCTAGCATTTTGCTCCGGTGGCGATCAACGTATTCGCGGTCATGAGGGGTATAAAGATGAGGTGGGAATTGAGCATCTCAATGTATTAGAACTGCAACGCCAAATTCGCACACTGCCTAAACCGGTGGTGGCGATGGTCGCAGGCTATGCAATTGGTGGCGGGCATGTGCTGCATTTAATTTGTGATCTCACGATTGCGGCTGAGAATGCACGCTTTGGTCAAACTGGGCCGCGTGTTGGTAGTTTCGATGCTGGTTTTGGTGCTGGAATCATGGCGCGGACGGTGGGATTAAAAAAAGCAAAAGAAATCTGGTTTTTATGTCGTCAATACGATGCGCAGGAGGCGCTTGATATGGGGCTGGTGAATACAGTGGTGCCGCTGGCTGAATTAGAAACTGAAACGGTTGCTTGGTGTCGCCAAATGAATCGCTTATCACCGACGGCATTGCGCGTACTTAAATCCGCATTTAATGCCGATACCGATGGATTAGCCGGTATTCAGGAATTAGCTGGCAATGCGACGGCTTTGTTTTACACCACAGAAGAAGGTCAAGAAGGGCGGAATGCGTTTTTAGAAAAGCGTGCGCCGGATTTTAGTCGCTTTCCTCGGCGGCCGTGATGCGTGACATCGACCCAGAATTATTAAATGAGGCAGTGCGGCGCATTGTGCAGGCAATGGAACCAGAGCAAATTCTATTGTTCGGATCGCGTGTTTGGGGACAGCCGACCGCAGACAGCGATATTGATCTATTGATCGCGCTCAATGATGCTTCAAATCAGCCAACATATCGGCGAGCGCGGGAGGCGTATCGTAGTCTACGTGGCCTAGCATTGCCTATTGAAATTGTTGTACGCACTCGGAATGAATTAATGCGTGCCGCACAAAATAGTCATTCATTTGAACGCCAAGCCCTAGAACATGGTCAGCGGTTACATGGATAAAAACCAGCACCATTTCGTGCAGCAATGGCTTATCAAGAGTGTTACTGAGGCGATTCTATTCGCTGAATCAATTTTTCACTTTATTATCATGCGCTTGCCTTCACGCTCATTGCTTTAATTCTATGTCCGAGCAATTTATTCCATCCCCTATAACGCGCTGGTTATTAGCGGCGCGACCAAAAACATTGCCGCTCACGCTCTCGCCGGTTATTGCTGGTCTGGCGCTTGCGGTGGCGACAACCGGCACGCTTGCGTTCTGGACAGCACTGGCAACTTTGCTGGCAGCGGTGGCGATCCAGATTGGCACCAATCTGCACAACGATGCCGCCGATTTTGAGCGCGGCACTGACACCATTGAACGAGTCGGCCCGCCGCGTGCGACGGCGCAAGGTTGGCTCACGGCGCGTCAGGTCAAGCAGGCCGCGCATCTGATGTTCGCGCTGGCGTTTGGATTAGGACTGGCGCTGCTGTTACGTGGCGGCTGGCCGATTTTGCTTGTTGGGCTGGCGTCCTTAGCGGCGGGCTATGCCTATACCAGCGGCCCGCGTCCGATTGCCTATGGCCCCTTTGGTGAAGTGTACGCGCTGCTGTTTTTTGGCGTCGCGGCAGTCGGTGGCACCTATTATCTGCAAACACTCGCGCTCGACGGCTCGACGCTGGTTGCCGGTGGTGCGCTTGGCTGTCTGGCTGCGGCGGTGCTGCTGATTAACAATTATCGTGATCTCGACACCGACACCGCCGCAGGACGGCGCACACTCTGCCGTGTGATTGGCCGCGAGCGGGCGCAGGTGCTTTATGCGCTGCTGCTGCTGCTGCCGATTCCGCTGCTGATATTGCTCGATCCGCTGCCGATTTCTTGGCCGCTGCTGGCGGCGCTACCGCTGGCAGCCTGGCTGATCTGGCGGCTCAGGCGCGGTGCGCTGGGAATGGCACTCAATAAGCAGCTCGCGCAGACGGCTCAGTATCAGGCCCTATTGGTCGGGTTACTGATTGTGTGTCTGCTATTCCCCGTTGCGCATACGGCATGATCGAACAGGTCGGACTCCGACCCTATGATCTGCCGCTGCGTCGCGCTTGGGACAGTGCGCGAGGCGGATTTGCACGACGACGCGGCTGGTTGGTGTCGGTCGTGGCCGATGGTTTGACTGGCTACGGCGATTGCGCACCGCTGCCCGCCGCTGGAACGGAAACAGCAGACGCAACCGAAATCGCGCTCACGTCCTATTTAACGCGCTTGACCGGTCAGGATGTCGCCCGTTGCTTGGCTGAACTCGACAGCGATCCAACCCTCAACTCGACGCCAGCCGCTCGCTATGCCGTCGAGAGCGCGTTATCCGATCTGGCCAGTCAACGCGCCCAGCAACCGCTACGCCAGTGGCTCGCGCCCGATGCGGCGGATCGGCTCGCCGTCAACGCTATGCTCGGTACGCTCGGTCAAGTACGCGCTGACGATCTTGCAGCGCATGCTGCGCACGGTTTTCGGGTCTGCAAACTCAAGGTCGGGATGCAAACACCAGCAGCCGATCTCGCGGCATTGCAAATACTCGCTCAAACTGTGAATGCGGAGGCAATTCGGCTGCGATTAGATGCGAATGGCGCTTGGACTATTGATCAAGCGCGTTGGATATTAGAACAGTTAGCGCGGTTTGAATTGCCGATTGAATCATTAGAAGAGCCAATAATAAAGCCGATTCCTGAGCACTTAGCTGAATTACAAGCGCGGGTCGCATTTCCATTGGCGCTCGATGAATCGCTTGTAACGTATTTGGCAACGCACGACTTGACACAACTCGGCGTAAAACGGCTCGTGCTCAAACCGGCAGTGCTCGGCGGTTTGCGTCGGACGCTGACGCTGGCGCAGCGTGCTCAAGCTGCCGGTATCGAAGTTGTTATGACCAGTGTGGTTGACAGTGCGGCTGGACTCTGGCCGACGGTACAACTGGCCGCTGCGCTCAATGGGCCGCTTGCGCATGGTGTCGCAACAGCCGATTGGCTCGCCGCCGATCTTGGCCCCGCCCCCCGCGCTTGTGCTGGGATGATTGAATTATCGTCGCAGGTTGGATCTGGCTTTGAGCTGCCAGCTTCCAGCTCAAAGCAACCAGCAATCACGTATTAGCTGGCGGCTGAAAGCTGGCCGCTCTCAATGCGCCTCGTCCCAATTCGCCCCAACACCGATCTCGACCACCAGCGGCACCGCCAGCGCCGCCGCGTTCTCCATCGCCGAGCGCACCTGTTCGCGCACCTCGGCAACCGCTGTTTCGGCTACTTCCAGCACCAATTCATCATGCACTTGCAGAATTAACCGCGCCGCTAGTCGCTCGCGCTCAATCCACGCATCCACCGCGATCATGGCGCGTTTGATGATGTCCGCTGCCGTGCCCTGCATCGGTGCATTGATCGCGGTGCGCTCGGCAGCAGCGCGGCGGGCGTGATTGCTGTGGCTGATTTCGGGCAGATGCAGCCGCCGCCCGTCGAGCGTCTCAACATAGCCATCATTACGCGCCTGTTGGCGGATGCGCTCCATAAACGCACGCACTCCGGGATAGCGTTCAAAATACCGCTCAACATAGTCCTGCGCTGCGCCGCGCTCGATGCCCAACTGCCGCGCCAGCCCGAACGCCGACATGCCGTATATCAGCCCGAAATTGATCGCTTTTGCCGAGCGCCGTTGCTCACTGGTCAGGTCCTCGGGCGTACAGCCGAGAATCTCCGCCGCTGTTGCGCGATGAATGTCCAGACCGCTGGCAAAGGCCGCCAGCAGTCGCGCATCGCCGGACAGATGCGCCATGATCCGCAATTCAATCTGTGAATAATCAGCGGCCAGCAAAACGTGTCCGGGCGCGGCGATGAACGCCTGACGAATGCGCCGTCCGTCTTCACTGCGAATCGGGATGTTTTGCAAATTCGGATCGCTCGATGACAGCCGCCCGGTCGCCGTCACTGCTTGATGATACGAAGTGTGCAGGCGTCCGCTGTCGGGGTCGATCAAGCGCGGCAGCTTGTCGGTGTAGGTCGATTTGAGCTTCGACAGGCCGCGATGGTCAAGAATCAAACGCGGTAGTTCGTGTCCATCCGCCGCGAGCCGTTCCAGCACATCTTCTGAAGTCGAGGGCGCACCCTTCGGCGTTTTGGCGACCACCGGCAAGCCGAGTTCATCAAAAAAGATCGCGCCGATCTGCTTCGGTGAGCCGAGATTGAAGCGCCGCCCGGCGACCTGATAAGCCTGCTCTTCCAGTTCGAGAATGCGCCGCGCTAGATCGGCACTCTGTGCGGTCAGTTGGGCGCTGTCGATCCGCACCCCAGCGCGTTCCAGCCGCGACAGCACCGGCACCAGCGGGATTTCAATCTCACGATAGAGCCGTTCGAGCGCGGGCACGGCGGCTAAACGCGGCTGAAACACCTGCTGCAAGCGCCACGCAACCTCGGCATCTTCAGCAGCATAGGGGCCGGCCTGTTCGAGCGGAACTTGATTAAAGCGCAGTTGTTGCGCACCGCTGCCCGCGACAGTGCTAAAACGGATGGTGTCATGGTTGAGAAACCGCTTGGCGAGCGAGTCGAGATCGTGCCGCGCCGTGCTGTCGAGCACATAGCTGGCCAGTAGCGTGTCGTGTTCGATGCCGCGCAGGGTCACGCCGTAACGCGCCAGCACGCTCATATCATATTTGAGATTTTGGCCGATCTTGGCGCGGTGCGGATCTTCCAGCAGCGGCTGTAAGCGGGTGAGCACGCGGGCGCGATCAAGCTGCGGCGGTGCGCCCGGGTAATCATGCGCGAGTGGCAGATAGGCCGCTTGCCCGGGCGCGAGCGCAAACGCAATGCCGACTAATTCGGCCTGCATCGGATTGAGCGCGGTGGTCTCGGTATCGACCGCAAAACAATCGGCGGCATGGAGACGCTGCAACCAGTCCTCCAGTTCTGCTTCGGTCAAAATCAGCGTGTAATCAGTCGCTTGGGTTAATTTGGCGTTGAAATCCAAGCTCAAGCTCTTCGCCGTCGCTCCAGCGACACCGACGCCATCGAGCGTGGCTAACAGTCGCCGCGATTCGAGCCGCGTGTACCATTCGCGCAGTGTCTCGACATCTGGCGGTGCGGGCCGTAGATCGGTCGGTGCGAGAGCAAGCGCAACATCGCGTTTAATGGTCGCCAATTCGCGGGCCAGCGGCAGTTGATCGAGCGTAGCGCGGAGCGATTCGCCAATCTTGCCGCTTACATTTGCGGCATTGGCGATGACGCCATCCAGATCGCCATATTCGGCAAGCCATTTTGCCGCCGTTTTCGGCCCGCATTTCGGCACTCCGGGGATGTTGTCCACGCTGTCGCCCATCAACGCCAGATAATCGGCGATGCGCTCCGGTGGCACGCCGAACTTTTCGCGCACGCCCTCAGAATCGAGCACCTGCCCGGTCATGGTGTTGATGAGCGTCACCTCGGCGCTAACCAATTGCGCGAAGTCTTTATCTCCGGTCGAAATCAGCGTCGGCAGACCGGCAGCGGCGGCGTGCGTGGCTAACGTGCCGATTACATCATCGGCTTCCACGCCGGGCACGATCAGCAACGGCAGCCCCATCGCCTGAATAATCGTCAGCAGCGGTTGAATCTGCGCCCGCAGGTCATCCGGCATCGCGGGGCGGTTGGCTTTGTACGCGGGATAACGTTCGTGACGAAACCCGCGCCCACCGGCATCAAACACCACGCCGAGATAGTCGGGTCGCTGATCGTCAATCAGCTTGCGCAACATATTGAGCACACCGACCAATGCGCCGGTGGGTTCGCCCTGTGAATTGGTGAGCTTGGGCAGCGCGTGATAGGCGCGAAACAGATAGCCAGAGGCATCGACGAGGACGAGTGGGGTGGATGGGGTCATTAGATTCAGATGCTGATTGTTTGGCCTGCGTAGATCATCTCCATTTTTAATGCTCTTAAATAGGCTTAATTTAGCGCCGATTGTAGAGCCGGCCGCATCACCTCAGCAATGCCGCCCCGCTTGCCCCACCCGCGCTCTCCCCCTAGACTGCTTTGGCGTCTTTGTTATCAGTCGCGCTATTTGGGATTTTGTGTGCGGATGACTCAATTCTCTACTGCGGCACCCCGCAACTGGTTTCAGACACTCGCCGAACTGCGCGACCGGCGCGTGCTCACGATGCTATTACTGGGGTTTTCAGCCGGTGTGCCGCTGCTGTTGATTTTCTCTTCGCTGTCGCTCTGGCTACGCGAGGCCGGTATTGAGCGCCAAGCCGTGACCTTTTTTAGTTGGGCGGCGCTCGGCTATTCATTCAAATTCGTCTGGGCACCGCTGATTGACACCCTGCCGCTACCCTGGCTGACGCGCTGGTTGGGGCGGCGACGTGCGTGGTTATTGGTGTCACAACTAACGATCATCACCGCGATTGTGCTGATGGCGCTGATTGATCCGGCCAGCGGCGGCGACAGTCTCACGCGCTTGGCGCTCGCCGCCGTGCTGCTCGGCTTTGCTTCGGCGACCCAAGATATTGTCATCGACGCCTATCGCATCGAATCCGCGCCGCCGCGCTTGCAGGCGCTGATGTCATCGACCTATATCGCCGGATATCGCGTGGCGATGGTCACCGCTGGTGCTGGGGCGCTGATGTTGGCCTCAGCCTTCGGCTCAGAGCCGGAACACTATCGTTACACCGCGTGGAGCCTGACCTATCTCATCATGGCGGCGGTGATGCTGATCGGTGTTTTGACCACGCTCAGTATCCGCGAACCCGTGACCCAGCGCCCGCCGCCCGCCACGCATTCGACCCGCGATTATCTGCGGCTGGTGCTGACATTTGCGCTCATGGCGAGCACATTCGTCAGTAGCTTTTTTTGGAGCGGGCCGCTGTTTACTGCGCTCAAGTTCGCGCTGGGCGGTGGGGCGCTCGGCGCGTTTATATTAGAAACGGGGCGTTTAGCTCTGGCCCTCAGCATCGCGGCGCTGGTCGGCTGGCTGCTGGTGCAACTGGGCGCACTCAATCGAACGCTGGCGCGAACGGTCTGGATCGATCCAGTGCGCGATTTTTTCACCCGCTACGGTCTGCAAACCGCGCTGCTACTGCTGGCGCTCATCGGGCTATATCGCATCTCAGATATTGTGCTCGGCGTGATTGCCAATGTGTTTTATCAGGACATCGGCTTCAGCAAGCCGCAGATCGCCACAGCGGTAAAAACCTTCGGCGTGTTAATCAGCATCGTCGGCGGATTGCTCGGCGGGCTGCTCGCGGATCGCTATGGCGTGGTGCGGCTGCTGATGCTCGGCGCGATTCTCGCGGCGGCGACCAATCTAATCTTCGTGCTGTTGGCGCAGATTGGGGCCGATGTGCGACTGCTGTATCTCGCGGTCGGTGCGGATAATTTGGCGGCAGGCTTGGCGAGCGCCGCCTTTGTCGCCTTTTTGTCGAGCCTGACCAATGTGTCATTCACGGCGGTACAGTATGCGATTTTTAGCTCATTGATGACGCTGCTGCCGAAAGTGCTCGGCGGCTATTCAGGGCGGCTGGTCGAGGGGCTGGGCTATCCGGGGTTTTTCGTCTTGACCACGCTGCTTGGACTGCCGGTGATAGCGTTGGTCTGGCTCGCCGGACAGCGGTTGGCGATTGCCGATGAGCGTGGCGGGTCGCTGCGCAAGTAGCAAACACAGTGATAGGATAGATCGATTCACTAGCCAACGAGAGCGCGTTGATGTCTTACCAACAGATCCAAATTCCCACCAGCGGCGAGCCGATCCGTGTCAATCCTGATTTTTCACTGAATGTGCCAGACAAGCCGATTATCCCGTTTATCGAAGGGGACGGTATCGGCATCGACATCACGCCGGTAATGCGGGCGGTGGTGGATGCGGCAGTGGCGAACGCCTACGGCGGAACGCGCCAGATTCAATGGATGGAAGTGTACGCCGGCGAAAAATCGACGCGCACCTATGGCGCGGATGTCTGGTTGCCGGAGGAGACGCTGCGGGCGGTGCGCGAGTTCGTGGTCTCGATCAAGGGGCCATTGACTACGCCGGTGGGCGGCGGCATCCGCTCGCTGAATGTCGCGCTGCGTCAAGAACTCGACCTCTATGTGTGTTTGCGTCCGGTGCGTTATTTTAGCGGCACGCCCAGTCCGCTCAAGGAACCTGAGCAAACCGATATGGTGATTTTCCGTGAAAATTCGGAAGACATTTATGCTGGAATTGAATGGCAGGAAGGCACGGACAGCGCACGCAAAGTGATTGAATTTCTGCGCACTGAAATGGGTGTGACCAAAATTCGCTTCCCAGACACTTCAGGCATTGGCATTAAGCCGGTTTCGCGTGAAGGCACAGAACGCTTGGTGCGCAAAGCCATTCAATACGCCATTGACAATGATCGCGCCTCAGTGACGCTGGTTCACAAAGGCAACATTATGAAATTCACTGAGGGCGCATTTAAGCAATGGGGCTATGAATTAGCGCACCGCGAATTTGGCGCAGTGGAAATCGACGGCGGCCCGTGGTGCGCATTTAAAAATCCTAAAACTGGCCGCGAAATCATCGTCAAAGATGTAATTGCTGATGCGTTTTTACAGCAAATTCTCTTGCGTCCAAAAGAATACGACGTGATCGCAACACTGAATCTGAATGGCGATTATATTTCGGATGCGCTCGCCGCGCAGGTTGGTGGCATTGGTATGGCACCTGGAGCGAATTTATCGGATTCGGTTGCCATGTTCGAGGCCACTCACGGCACCGCGCCAAAATATGCCGGCAAGGATCAGGTGAATCCAGCGTCACTGATTCTATCGGCTGAAATGCTGTTGCGTCATCTGGGTTGGACAGAAGCAGCCGATCTCATCATCACGGGTGTAGAAGGCGCGATTGCCGCCAAAACCGTGACTTATGATTTACATCGTCTGATGAATGACGCGACTAAGCTGAGTTGCTCGGCGTTTGGTGAAGCGATTATTCGCAAGATGTCATAAGGGGCGGAGTTTTCTGGTCACGAAGTTCGGGCTTTGTGACCAGATGTCATATTAACCTAGCCCTTTCTATCGCGTCCCGTACAAGTCTATTTCACACTGACGCTATCCTAATGTTCCTCGCCTGCGAGGTTCGCCAGCGAATTACCGAATGAGCATTTTTTAATATAAAATGCACCAGCAATGCGGTGATTGATGACGCTTACGCGCATCTATTACACCTGCTAATACACTGAACACCGCCACGCCATCCCATAGCGAGTCCTGCGCTCGCATTCACCCTGTCTTGAATGATTTCGGAGCTATTGATGGAATTTGCTGCTAACCGCGACATCGTTTTACCTGCGCTGAATAAGGCAATCGGCGTGATTGAACGCCGCCAGACCTTGCCGATCTTGGGCAATCTGCTGGTTGTTGCCCGCGCTGGGCGCGTCACCCTGACCGGAACGGATCTCGAAGTCGAGGTAAAAACCAACTTTGAAGCTGATATTCAGCAAGAAGGCGAGACGACTATTCCTGCTCGCAAACTGCTCGATATTTGCAAAAATCTCAGCGATGGCGCTGAGGTGCGACTGCGCATCAAAGACGAACGCTGTATTGTGACATCGGGGCGCGGACGTTTTACGCTGGGTTTATTGCCCGCGTCAGATTTCCCGACGATGGAATTAGAAGACAGCGGCTTTGATTTTCAAATTCCAGAAAGCCAGCTCAAACGCTTGCTTGATAAAACCGCCTTCGCAATGGCGCAACAAGATGTACGCTATTATCTCAACGGCATGTTGCTGGAATTGCGTGCGAATGAATTGATTTCAGTCGCCACTGACGGACATCGCATGGCGAAATTCGTCACACCACTGGATTTAACCCTCGAAACCGACCGTCAAGTGATCGTACCCAATAAAACCGTCACTGAACTCAAGCGCCAATTAAGTTATACCGATGACTTAATCACAATTCGTTTGGCAGAACGTGGCCTACGGATTGAAGTCGGCGCAATGACGATGACTTCAAAATTAGTCGATGGTCGTTATCCAGAATATGAGCGCGTCATTCCAACGCAAAGCCCACGCACTGCGACGGTTGAAAAAGATGTGCTCAAACGCGCCCTATCACGCACCTCGATTTTATCTAATGAAAAATATCGCGGGGTGCGCTTAAGTTTTGATCCGGGCACGCTCAAATTATTGGCGCACAATCCCGAACAAGAAGAAGCAGAAGAAGAAATCGAACTCGAATATGACGGCGAGCCGATTTCGATTGGATTTAATGTCGCCTATTTGCTAGATGCACTCAATGTAATTGATGACACCTCCGTTAGCATTCATTTCCAAGATGCCAACGGAAGCTCAATTTGGCGCGGCTTAGGGAGCGAGCGCGAAACCTTCGTCGTGATGCCCATGCGGCTGTAAGCAGCGAGCAAAACGTGTGCGCGGATTTCGCGTCTGGGCTGCGGTCGCTACGCATCGTGTCACTGCGCACGCTCCAGCGGCTCGCGCTCACCATTGAAACCCGCACGCTGCTACTAACTGGAGCCAATGGTTCAGGCAAAACCACGCTGCTCGAAGCGGTATATGTGCTGGCGCGGGGGCGGACATTTCGGAGCACCAAAGTTGGGCCGCTCACCACGCTCGGTGCGTCATGCACACGTATCGACGCGATCTTTCAAACACCGGACTACGACCGCATACGCCTGCGTTATGTGAAAGACGGGGCCACTGTCAGCCGCGCTATTCAGCCGCCGTCTGCGTCACTGTATGTCAAGCTCATTGGCGAGAATGCGCAACACTTGCTCGATGGTGAACCGAATTTACGGCGGCGGTTTTTAGATTGGAATGTCTTTCAGGCTGCGCCACAATTCGCGACAATACACGCTGAATTTACTCGCGTCTTAATGCAGCGCAATGCAGCGATTCGTGCCGGCGGCGGTCAGCGATCAGTGTGGGATCGCACTTTTATTGAATTAGCCGAGGCGTTGGATTATCAACGGTGTGCGTTTATACAGGATTGGCGAGCGCGGTTTTTGGAATATCGCACCGCCTATCCATTTTTAAACGGAGCCGAATTACATTATCGACGCGGCTGGCCGGATAATCAGGAATTAAGCGATGCGCTGGTCGCCGTTGCCGAGCCGGAATTGAAACGCGGCTATACGCTTGCTGGCCCGTCACGCGCTGATTTTCGTGTCACAGTTGGTGATGAGCGGCGTGGCTTTTCACGCGGACAAACCAAGCTCATTGTCGCGTTGTTGCAATTAGCCGCTGAATCCGTACAGCAAGCACGGGGACGAACACCGGCTATTTGGTTGCTTGATGATTTGGAAGCTGAATTAGATCGTGCGCTGGCCGAACAATTATGGCGGACTTTTGAAGCGACGCCGAATCCAATTCTGGCAACCCGCGTGGCAACGACTGGTGATCCGGGGGTATTTGGTGATACTCCATCGCTGACGCTGGTTCACATGCCGATTGTAGCGGCTAGAATAAATTAGAATCGAATGAACTGCGCCAGCTTGCAGCTCACAGCCAACTAGCGGCTCGAAACCGCAGTCAATGACGCATCCGCTTTGAGTCTGCGAATCCAGATATTCAGGTTCGCCAAGCGCGGCGGAAGTTGGGCAACCACAGCTTCAGCGGCATCGCGGCTGGGATGTAAGCTATGAATCAGCACATACCAAGGCCGACCTTGATAGCTTTCTTGCCGATAGTAATAAACGCTGGGAAGTAGGCTTTTACTATTCGCAGCAAATTCTTCCAGCGCCGCTAATTTATGAAAACCAATTAACTGCACACTGTAGGGCGTATCACCTGCCGTGATCGTTTGCGTTGGCGGTTCGCTTGCAGCGGGGAGTAATGTCGCGGTTGGCACTGCCGTGCTTTCAGATAACAGCTCGGCAGCGGGTGCTGATGTTGATTCAGGTATGGATTCAGCGGCTGGTGTTGGCGCAGCGGCGATCTCTGGATTCTCTGGGGTCAGCGTCGGCGCAGGTTCTGGCTCCGCAACCTGTGGCGCATTCGTTGCGGGTACAGCAGCGATCTCCGGCGATAATGCAGCTTCGGCGGTCGGCTCGGGCACTTCAGATGCGACCAACTCAGGAGCCGATGTCGGCTCTGGCTCCAGCGCACGTTCAAGCGGCGCGAGATCTAGCGGCGTTTCGGGCGTGACGGTAAAACCGACCACATCCGCTGTCAGTCGTGGCTGTGGCTCCGGTTGGAGTTCCAGATTCAGATCCAGACGCGGCGAGCTGGTTTGCGCTTGCTCGTTCAGCCGTTCTATCGATTTGGAAATGCCCGCCAGTGCTGCCGAGAGCCGATCTAACTGCGCCCGCGTCTGGGGATCGGGTTCCTCGCGGGGTGCGGGATCGATCTGTTCCACCGTGCGCTGCAAATCGTGCATCTGTGTTTCGAGCACCGCTTGCGTGGTGTTGAGCCGGAGCAGAAAAAACACCAGCGTTCCCACCACCAGCAGACTGAACACCAGCATCAGAATCGCCATCAGCGTGCTCTGATGTTTGAGGCGGGCATTGAGTTCATCGCGATGGGTCTGAAACGACCGCTGTAAACGTTGCGCGGTCTGTCGCCGATCATCGTCCACATCACCAATGCGGGCAATCAGCGCCGCTTCCAGCTTTTGTGTATCTTGACGATGCTGATTCAGACTCGCCGCGATGCGGGCAATTTGCGTCGTCTGGGCTTTGAGATAGCGTTGCAGCGCCTCGCCCGCGTTACTGGAGCGTGAAGCATTGGCCGCTGGCGTAGCGTCAGCAGTCGGGGGCGGATTGGGCGCGGCGGGTGTGGTGTTGTCCATCGAGTGTGTGAGATCTCGTTGCTCGGGCTGTGTCCCGCTCAAGCGGATATGCGCACCCGTTTAGCCGCAAGCGATCTAAACACAGGTGCCATCTATCCAGCGCAGTCAGGCGCAACCAATAACGCAGTCAGCGCCCGCACCAACGCTGCGTTCTCTTCGGGCATGCCGACCGTGAGCCGCAGACAATCCGTGAGTAGCGGATGTGCGCCATCCAGATTTTTGATGAGAATACCAGCCTGTTTCAGTCCTGCGAATAACGCGCCAGCCTGTCCGGTCGGCACCCGCGTGAGGATGAAATTGGCTTCACTGGGATACGGATGCAGCCCGGCAATCTGATTCAGCGCATCCTGTAGTCGCGTCCGTTCGGCACGAATGGCCTGCGTTTGTTCATCAAAGACGGCTTTATGCTGGAGCGCAAAGGTCGCCGAGACTTGCGTTAAGACATTGATATTATAGGGTAAGCGCACCTTGTCGATTTCGGCCAGCCAATCCGCTGGCCCCACCAGATAACCGAGTCTTAACCCAGCTAATCCCATTTTAGACACGGTGCGCATCACTAGCAGATTGTCCCAATCGCCGACTAATCCCATAAAACTGGCATCAGTAAAGGGCGCGTAGGCTTCATCGACAATCACCAGACCGGGCGCGGCTTCAATAATCCGCACCAGATCATCGGCATCAAAACGATTGCCGGTCGGATTATTCGGATAAGCGAGATAAATCAGCGTCGGTTGTTCGCGCTCAATGGCTTCGAGCATCGCCGGCAGATTGATCGAGAAATCCTCGGCTTGCAGCGGCACGCCAATATAATCCATCGCGGCAAATAGTCCGATCATCCGGTACATAACAAAGCCCGGATCGACCGAGAGAATTTTGCGCCCGGGCGCGGCGACTGCGAGCGCCAGCAATTGAATCAATTCATCCGAGCCGTTGCCCAGCAACACGCCCATGTCATCGGGAATCGCCATCGCCTCGCGCAGTGCCGCTTGCAGCGCCCGCCCCTGCGGATCAGGATAGCGATTGAGTTCCAGCCCGCGCAGGCTGTCCAGCCACGCAGCTTGGAGCGATTCCGGCCAGGTGTAGGGATTTTCCATCGCGTCGAGCTTAATCAGTCCGTTGGATTCGGGGACGTGATAGGCCGTGAGCGCACGGATTTCGGGACGAATCAACGCAGCGAGACGGGCGTTCATGGCGCACACTCGCCGCGATATTCAGCCGAACGGGCGTGCGCCGTCAGCCCTTCACCACGCGCCAGCACCGAAGCGGTTTGGGCTAATCGCGCCGAACCAGCGGCTGAGGCCAGAATCAGGCTAGAGCGTTTTTGAAAATCATAGACGCCGAGCGGCGAGGAAAACCGCGCCGTGCGCGAGGTCGGCAGAACATGATTCGGGCCGGCGCAATAATCGCCGAGTGCTTCAGCGGTATAGCGCCCCATGAAAATCGCGCCCGCGTGCCGAATGCGCCCGACGATGGCTTCGGGATCGGCCACCGAGAGTTCTAAATGCTCAGGTGCGATCTGATTAGCAACGGCGATGGCGTCATCCAGATCGCGGGCGAAAATCAGTGCCCCGCGTGCGCGTAACGCCGCTTCGATAATCGGAGCGCGTTCCAGCGTCGGCAGCAGCCGCTCGATGCTTGCGGCGACCTGATCGAGAAAGGCCGCATCCCAACTGACGAGGATCGACTGCGCATCCTCGTCGTGTTCAGCTTGCGAGAACAGATCCATCGCAATCCAATCGGGATCGGTCGCGCCGTCGCAGATCACCAGAATTTCAGACGGGCCGGCCACCATGTCGATGCCGACCTGACCGAATACGGCACGTTTCGCGGTGGCGACATAGATATTGCCCGGGCCGACGATCTTATCAACGCCCGGAATGGTCGCGGTGCCATAAGCGAGCGCGGCCACCGCTTGTGCGCCACCAATCGCAAACGCCCGATCTACCCCGGCAACATGCGCAGCAGCTAACACCAATTCGTTTAATTCCCCATCTGGCGTCGGCACCACCATGATGAGTTCCCCCACACCCGCGACCTTCGCCGGAATTGCGTTCATCAGCACCGAAGATGGATAAGCCGCTTTGCCGCCGGGTACATAGAGTCCAGCGCGATCCAGTGGCGTCACCTGCTGCCCGAGCAAGGTGCCATCGGCATCGCGGTAGCTCCAGCCGCTGAGTTTCTGATGTTCAGCATACGTGCGGATGCGCTCGGCGGCGGCGTCAAGCGCCTGACGCTGCGCGGCGGGGATGGTGTGCCACGCCTGTTCGAGACGCGCACGCGGCAGTTCGAGATCAGCGGGTGTCGTCGGTGTCCAGCGATCAAAGCGCGTAGTGTATTCAAGCAGCGCCGCATCGCCCTGCGTGCGCACCGCACGCAGAATCTCGGCGACAATCTGCTGCACACGATCATCGGAAACCGATTCCCAAGCCAGCAGCGCGGCGAGACGGTCGGCAAAGTCTGGGTCTGAAGTAGAGAGACGTTGAAGCATGGTCACGGCAATAAAATCCTCAATCGAGAACGGGTGCGTGCAATCGGTGCCGGTTTGAACGCGAGCTGATTACCACTCTTTCGGGTTAAAACGTGCGTCATTGCGGATCAAAATTGCCTCACCGCTTTGCGCGAGCACAAATAATCCCTGGCGATACGCATAGCGAGCGACTTCATCAGGTAGCACCATCGCCGCGACCGCGCCCATCAGTCGATAATCAGCAAAGCGCGGATAACAGCGTTTAAACCGTGCGAGCCGCGACAGATGTTCTTGCACATCCTCAATCGTTAGCCGACTTTTGCACTCGACCGCAATCGCATGTATAGCGTTGGTGACCATCAAATCAATTTCCATATCTTCTTGACCCGTGTCATCAATCACCACCAGATCACGCATCACATAATGGACATCTAAACCCCGAGCGCGAAATAAGCGTAATACCGCCGGGCGCACCATTTCCTCGACGAATTCAAGGTGATGATACCAATTCCCAAAGCTGTTGCTTAATTCACGGACAACGCGGCTGGTTTCTTGAATGTCTTGATGCGTTGCTTGGAATAGTCTATCTATTTCTATAGACATATATTATGGGAATCGTTATCCAGTCTTTTGAAATTTGTAGTCACAGAGCAAATTCGAGATGCCTTGCATCTTGATAGGTTGTTGACATAGATACCTCGCCTGAGTATTAGATGAACGCGGTCAACGGTTAGCCACCGCTTCACGCAAACAGGCTAATAACGCAGTCACGGCTTCATGCTTCATTTTCCACGCTGCCTTATTGACTACCAGACGTGAGCTAATATCAGCGATCTGTTCCAGCGGCACTAAACCATTAGCTTTGAGTGTATTGCCGCTCTCGACTAAATCCACAATCAAATCCGCCAGCCCAACCAATGGCGCCAGCTCCATTGAACCGTAGAGCTTAATAATCTCGACCTGCTGGCCTTTGGCGGCAAAATAGCGTTCTGCCGAATGCACATATTTGGTGGCAATCCGCAGACGGCGCGGGCCAGGGTCAGGTGTCTGCGGACGGCCTGCGACCATCAACCGACAGCGAGCGATGTTCAAATCGAGTGGCTCGTAGAGTCCCTCGCCGCCGTGCTCTAACAGCACATCTTTCCCCGCTACGCCCACATCAGCCGCGCCATATTGCACATAGGTCGGCACATCGCTGGCGCGAATGATGACGAACTTCACCAGCGGATGCGAGGTATCCAGAATCAGCTTGCGGCTGGTTTCGGGATCGTCGAGCGGCGTGATGCCAGCATGAGCCAGCAGCGGCAGCGTTTGCTCAAAAATACGGCCTTTTGACAGCGCAATCGTTAAGGGGACAGTGAGATTCATGCAGCTATACCTGACCAGTTCCAGTGCGGCGCTCAATCTGCGCCCCCAAGGTCGCAAGTTTGGTTTCCATGGTCTCATAGCCACGGTCGAGGTGATAGATACGATCCACAAGGGTTTGACCCGCTGCGACCAATCCAGCCAGCACCAAGCCCGCCGAGGCACGCAGATCGGTCGCCATCACCGGCGCGGCGGTGAGCTGCGCGACGCCATGACACACGGCGACATGCCCGTCGATGCGAATATCTGCGCCCATCCGCTGCAATTCGGGAACGTGCATAAAGCGATTCTCAAAAATGGTCTCTGCGACCGTGCCCACACCCTCGGCCATCGCATTGAGCGCACAAAATTGCGCCTGCATATCGGTCGGGAACGCCGGATGTGGCGCGGTGTGAATATCGACCGCTCGCGGGCGGCGACCGCCCATCTCCAGTTCAATCCAATCTGCACCAGTGGTGATGTCCGCGCCGGTGGCGTGCAGTTTTTTCAACACCGCATCGAGACAATCGGGCCGCGTATCTGTCACCCGCACCCGCCCGCCGGTCATCGCCGCTGCGACCAAAAAGGTGCCGGTTTCGATCCGATCCGGCATGATGCGATAGGCACCGCCGCCGAGCCGTGCGACGCCCTGAATGCGGATCCGATCCGTGCCCGCGCCCTCGATCTGTGCGCCGAGCGTGTTCAAAAATTCAGCTAGATCAACCACTTCCGGCTCACGAGCGGCATTTTCGATCAGGGTCTCGCCCTCAGCTAAGGCCGCCGCCATCATCAAATTTTCCGTGCCTGTGACCGAGACCAATTCCATAACGATCCGCGCCCCGCGCAACCGCTGGGCACGCGCTCGAATATAGCCACCCTCGACCGTGATCTCAGCACCCATCGCCCGTAAACCGTCGATGTGTACATTCACCGGACGTGCGCCAATCGCACAGCCGCCCGGCAAGGACACATCGGCTTGACCATACCGCGCCAGCAGTGGCCCAAGCACCAGAATCGAAGCGCGCATGGTTTTCACCAATTCATAGGGCGCAACAAAGCTGGTGAGTGCCGCTGGCGCAACCGTGATGCCATCGGCGGCATCTTGGGTCAAGCACGCGCCCATCCGCCCCAGCAACTCCAGCGTGGTGCGAATATCGCGCAAGCGCGGCACATTGGTGAGCTGTACCGGCGCATCGGCCAGCAGGGTCGCCGCCAAAATCGGCAGCGCCGCATTCTTGGCTCCCGATGCACGCACTGTGCCGCGCAGAGGATGACCGCCAGTAATCAGGAGTTTATCCATAGAAAACGCATCAGATGAGCCGACTGACAGCCGCGTTACGCTCAAGCATTCGGGCCAGAGTCGTGCGAACCAACCGTCAGCCGCGAGGGTTCAGAATTGGGCTATGCGTCGGCTAACAGCCAGACATCGCCCAGATTGGAGAGCGCCGCAAGTCGCTGCAACGACTCGGGCAGATGGGTATAGGTCAAACGCAAGCCGCTGGCCTGCGCACAGTCGAGCCACTCTAACAACAGCGCCAGCCCAGCACTATTCGCCCGCTCGATAGCCGCCAAATCAACCAGAATCTCGGTCTGGCTGTGGGCTAACGCGGTGTGCAACAGCGTCTCACCCTCTACGGCCAGCCGCGCTACAGTATCAAAATCCAGCACCCCGCTCAGTGTCCAGCGACCGGCATCGGGCGCACTCAAACGGGCGGGCGGATTCACTCTTGACCTCGGCGGTTCATATCTGTCAATTGCGCAATCAGCCCATCAATGCCACTTTGCCGAATTGTTGTCGCAAAACTGGTACGATAATTACCGACTAAACTGGCGTTGTTAATCACCACATCAAAGACTTTCCAGCCGCTATCAGCTTTGTGCATCCGATAATCAACCGGAATCGGCACCGCGCCGGAATCTTGCACTTCTGTTGCAACCGTCACCATTGTTGGGCGATTGCCGGGCTTAGATGGAAGATAATTGATTTTCTGCCCGGAATAACTCAACAGTGAGCGAGCATAGGTGCGAATTAGCACCTGCTTAAAGCCATTGACTAATTGACGTTGCTGATCCGCCGTTGCTTGACGCCAATATTGACCCACTGCGCCCTGCGTAATCCGCTCGAAATCAAAATGGGGAAGCACAGTTGATTCGACCAGCCCATAAATCAGTGCCGGATTGCGTTCAATTTCAGCGCGGCGCATTTCGAGTAGATGAATCATCCGCTCAGCGGTGCGCTGCACCAAGGCAGTCGCTTCATCAGTTGCCGCGAATAAGGTACCGCTCCACAACAGCGGCACTAATAATAGAAACGATAGAAAAACGTGACGTTGCTGAACCATTAGCCGCTTTCACCTGCTTTTTTAAAGAGAAATTGTCCGATCATCTGTTCCAGCAACAGTGCCGATTGCGTATTGGTGATGGTATCGCCATCGCGCAACACGTCAGGACTGCCGCCCGGTTCCAGACCAATATACTGCTCACCGAGTAGACCGGATGTAAAGATATTGGCGAAGGTATCATCAGGCAGCGTATTAACCGTTGCATCAATCCGCAATGCAACGACCGCTTCATAGGTCGCCGCGTCAAAGCGAATCGACTCAACACGCCCAATTCGCACCCCAGCAATCGCGACCGGGGCGCGTACTTTGAGACTGCCAATATTCGTAAAGCGTGCTTGGAGTACGTAGCCGTTATTACTGCTTTTGAGGTTGAAATTACTCACCTGCATGGCGAGAAAAAACAGCGCCACCAGCCCGAGCGCCACGAAGGTTCCAACCAGTAATTCAATATTGCGTCGTTTAGGCATGTCAGCCGTCTCCGAACATCAGCGCCGTCAAAACAAAATCTAATCCCAGCACCACCAACGCGGCATGAACAACGGCCCGCGTTGTCGAGCGACTCACGCCCTCAGCGGTCGGCACCGCATCATAGCCCTGAAACAGCGCAATCCAAGTCACCACCACCCCAAACGCCAGACTTTTAATCACGCCATTGATTAAATCTTCATCAAAGTCGATCTTCGCCTGCATTTGACTCCAGTACGCGCCCTCATCGACCCCCAGCAACCCGACGCCAACAAAATAGCCGCCCAGCACGCCAACGGCGCTAAAAATAGCCGCCAACAGCGGCATCGCCAGCACACCGCCGACAAAACGCGGCACCAGAATGCGCCGCACTGGATCGACAGCCATCATTTCCAGCCCTGCAAGCTGCTCGGTGGCTTTCATCAAGCCAATCTCGGCCGTCAGCGCAGACCCAGCACGTCCGGCGACCAGCAGCGCCGTGACCACTGGGCCGAGTTCGCGCACCAACGACGCCGCGACCATGACGCCCAAACTCTCAGCCGCCCCGAACTGCGAAAGCACATAATAGCCCTGCAATCCCAGCACCATGCCGACAAATAAGCCTGAGATGCCGATGATTAACAGCGACAGCACCCCGATATTAAAGAGCTGCTCCGCGAGTAAACGCGGACGCCGTAGCACCTCGCCCAGACCCAGCAAAATTGAGAGCAGCAGCACATGACCGCGCCCGAGTCGTTCTAGGGCTTCGAGTACGCCGCGTCCGAGTCGCGCCACTGCATCGCGCATCAACGCGCCCTCCGCATCCGCAAATCTGCCGCTAAGGACGGGGCCGGATAGTGAAAATGCACCGGCCCATCAGGTAAACCATCCATAAATTGCCGCACCCACGCCGCGTGATCGGCCGCGAGCGCATCCGGCGTGCCCTGAGCGACAACCCGCCCCTCAAAAATGACATACAGATAATCAGCTATTTGCGCTGTTTCATGTACATCATGTGATACCAGAATACTGGTCAAACCCGAAGCATCATTGAGCTGGCGAATCAGCGCCGTCAGCATTCCCATTGAAATCGGATCCTGACCTGTAAACGGCTCATCATAGAGAATCATCATCGGATCGAGCGCAATCGCCCGCGCCAAGGCCACCCGCCGCGCCATGCCGCCCGACAGCTCGGCGGGCATTAAATCCCGCGCCCCGCGCAAACCGACCGCTTCTAGTTTGAGCAGCACCAGCTTGCGCACCAGCGTTGGACTGAGATTAGTATGTTCGCGCAGTGGATAGGCGACATTCTCGAACACACTGAGATCCGTCAGCAGCGCACCCGACTGAAACAACATGCCCATGCGCTGCCGCAATTGGAACAATTCCGCCTGCGTCAGCTGCGTCACATCCTGACCAGCAACACGAATCGTTCCCGAATCAGGATGTAATTGACCCGTGATCAGCTTAAGCAGAGTGGTTTTGCCGGTGCCGCTTGGCCCCATCACCGCCGTGACTGTGCCGCGCCGGATGTCAAGATCAAGCTGGTCGAAGATGATCCGCTCGCCGCGCCGAAAACACAGATCGCGGATTTCGACGAGCATCTCTGAGTCAGGCGATGGTTCGGCGTGTTGACCAGACATTTGCATGTATAGAGTAATATAAACGCTTCATTTTCGTCTTCTCGGCGCGGGAGCGTCAAGTTTACACGGATAAATCATGCTGAAGCGATCGGCAATCTGTCATGCTCACTCGACTAAAACAGCATGGCAGTCATCTTCCTGCGACTCTTTGAGTGCTTTGACAATCTGTGAGGAAATTTCCTCAATTGATTGCGAAGTTGTATTTAGCACGGGCGCTTGCAAGCGTTTATAAATCTGATGCGCCATACGAATATCATCTTGGCAGCGTTTTAGCGACGCATAAGGACTCCCCGGACGACGTTCCTCACGAATAAGCTGCAACCGCTGTGGGTCAATCGTGAGCGCAAATAATTTATGCTGACAATCATAAAGCAATTGCGGCACATCACCACGCTCAAAATCTTCTTCTGTAATCGGATAATTTGCTGCACGTAAACCATAATGCATTGCTAAATACAAACAAGTCGGCGTTTTACCGGAACGTGACACCCCTGTGAGCACCACATCAGCGCGATGAAAATTATCAGGTCGTATGCCGTCATCATTTGACATAGCAAAATTAATCGCTTCAATGCGCTTAGTATAATAACTCGGCTTTGTAATTGCATGACTGCGACCTGCTTTGAGGCTTGGTGGCACGCCTAATTCGCGAGCCAACGGATCGACGAATACTTCAAATAACTCGACATAAAAACAATTACCATTTTTGAGAATAGAGCGAATACCATCGTCAATCATTGTCGCAAAAACAATTGGCCGCGCTCCATCGCGCTCCGCTGCTTCTTGCATGCGCTGCGTCAACGCCTTAGCGCGTAATTCCGTATTGATATACGGCATATAAACCTGCTCAAACTCGACGGTATCGAATTGCGAGAGCAGACTATGACCAAGTGTTTCAGCCGTAATGCCAGTGCTTTCAGAGACAAAAAAAACGGTGCGGTTCATAATTCAATTAGCAAGCGATTTGAATAACGTGAGGGGGCAATGAGCATAACAGTATGCCACTGCCGCCAACTTGCAGCGCAACACAAAAGCACAATGTAAAGAATTGATAGAAGAAAATCAGAAACGCAGAAAGCCAAAACCCCCACCTTCTTTCGGAGGCAGGGGTTTTGAGGAAGAGGGCCCTGGCGGTGCCCTAGGTTCGCATGGGGAGGCCCCACACTAGGATCGGCGAAGACCTGTTTCACGTCTGAG
>NZ_FNOW01000049.1 GCF_900107145.1 Allochromatium warmingii
TAACGCCACGGACAACCTGTTTTGTTTAAATAAAAGATAGCATTCAAGATTTCGCGTAGATCACTTGATCTTGGGCGGCCTGTTGTATAAGGCTCAAGTTCTTCGAAGATTTTTTCAACAATCTCCCATTCTTCATCGGAGATATCGCTTGGATATTTTGGCGAAGAGTTTTTTTCTGAAGTCATATTCACGATATGAGTGATTTTAATTAACTCGCAAAATTTGCCATATTCTCGAAAAAATCTACTTCAAAATCAATAGTTTAGTTTTTAGACAGCCTCTCAGTCTGAATGCCAGCTTATTTTCAAGCTGCTTATTGCAAGTTTATTGAGAATAACACATAAAAACAGATGAAAATCTATTTGCTTTGCAAACGTTACTATACAGGAAAAGATTTAATTAATGATCGCTTCGGGCGTCTTTATCATTTACCTATACAATTGAATCGGCTCGGAGCAAAGATTATTGTTGCTGCTATCGACTATCGTCACTCACACGTTGAGCAGCATGAATTAGATGGAGTTGTGTTTCGCACACTTCCGATAACTCCAACAACTTTATTAGGTTCATTGATTAAACTGTGGAAAAATCTACGTCTTGACCCGCCAGATATACTAATTGCAAGCGGTGATAGTCATATTGGCTATCTTGGGCTGCAACTTGCTCGCAAACTGGGGATCCCTTTTATCTTCGATGTTTACGATTACTATCCTGCTTTTGCCAGCAATCGTATACTAGGAATGAATGCGTTTTTTCATAAAGCAGTAACTAACGCAAATCTTCTACTCTGTGCAAGCATACCACTTATGGAGCGATTGGCACTACTGAATGCCAATCGGTTGTTAATTGAGAACGGTGTAGATCGTCATCTTTTTAAAAGAAAGAAACAAAATGTTACTCGATTAAATTTAGGTTTGCCTGCTGAAGCTATATTAATTGGTTATTTTGGTTCTATTCAGTCGGCGCGTGGCCCTTTGTTAATTGATGCTTGTCATCAATTACGTACAGAAGGATTTGATCTTAACCTACTGCTCGCTGGTACTTTATCCCGCGTTTCTCTTACTGAAACTTGGATTCACTATCTCGGAGCTGTTCCGCAGGAGCAGGTGCCAGAGCTGATCGCTGCTTGTGATCTAGTTACAGTTCCCTATGCTGATAATGCCTTCAATGCTATGTGTGGTGCCTGCAAAATCGCTGAATATCTCAGCTGTGGAAAACCCGTAGTTGCCACTGATATTGCCGGTCATCGTGAGATCTTCCGTGATGCGCCTCAGTCCTTGTGTCGTCCAAATGTTGCTGATATGGCTGAAGCAATCCGCCGTCAACTCGTGAATCCACAAATTGCGCCTTTCCCTGCTTCTTTAGAATGGAAAGCAATTGCAAAACAATTAATGAAAGCACTTGATGAGATCATGTTAGCTAAATCTGTTTTATGAAAACGAGTGTGCAGATTTTTGAAATCCTTGAAAAGGATTTATTGATCGTCATCACTGATTTTAACGGCAGCGATCAAACCCAGCGCTGTCTGGACGCTTTACGGGCTAGTCAAGATCAGCATTTCAAAATATTGGTTGTCGATCACGGTACTGATGGTCGCACACAAGAAATGCTGGCGACTGAATACCCTGAAGTGATACGTATTGAAGGATTACCCGAACTGTGGTGGACGGGAGCCACCAATCTTGGCATTCGTTCAGCTTTAACGCTAGGGGCGCGTGCCATCATGCTACTCAATAATGATTGCTACGTAACACCTGAGACGCTGGGCACTCTGCGATCATTATCACAGAAGCATCCTGATGCGATCATTGCCCCGATTCAGCGCGACTGGCGCAGCGGAAATATTACAGCCATCAGTCCACGTAGCAATTTTTTGCTCGGCTTTCCAACGATTTTAGGCCCACGCCGATGGTCTTCTGCGATGGCGGCTCAAGCTGTGTTGCCTGTTGAGCTTATTATTGGTGGAAGGGGTGTGATTCTGCCTGTAAGTGTATTTAACTGCTTAGGTCTCTTTGATGAAGCGGTCTTGCCGCATTATGGGGCTGACCATGATTTTTATCTGCGTGCTCGCAAATACAATATCCCGCTCTATGTCGCAACCAGTGCTTTCGTTGATATCGACGATACCCGTACAAGTGCTGCTTCTTATCCCGAAATACTGAATTTACGCGCTTTTCTGCATAGTCTGCACGATAGACGCTCCCATCGTAATATTCAGGATGTCATGGCACTTTTTCGTAAACACTATCCAATTCCACGATTATATTTGCTTGGTGTTGCGTTGTATCTCGGTCGTTATTTTGCAGTTTATCTTGTTAAGCGTATGCGTCTGTTCATTATGGTACGAAAACAATCACAAGGCAAAATTAAAGGATAGATGTTACTTCATCAGGAAACCAATCATCCTCTAACAAAAGATCGCCTGAATAGGGTGATTGTTTTGGAAAAAGTGTTAGCGGTAATCCTGTCTCCTTGCTCGCTAATTTTGTGCTATCAGCGTAAGCCGCTGTGATAGCCTCGGGCAGAAATGGTTTGAGGCTCGGACAGTCTTGCAGGAGGTCACGAATGCGTAGCCGTTGCTCTAAAATTGATCCGCGCCATGAGCCGCTTCGATGCGCGGGCTGGAACCGCCAGTTGAGCAGGTGCGCCAGCAGGATTTTCAAGCGGCTGATTAATTCCTGGCGATCACGTTTAGCTATGCTCTCCAGTTCCTCAATCAGATGCTCAATGTCAATATCTTGGAAACGACGTTGTTTGAGCAATTCCGCTGTTTGGCACGTCCAAGCATGAATGTCGGTCTCATACAGGGTTGCGTTCATTAATGCAGTGCTCTTTGGTTTTGATGTTATATTCAGTGCTCAAGTTGAAATAGACCCAAGCACTTGCTTATAGAGTTGTCGATACTGTTCGGCAATGACGGGATAAGCAAATCGTTCTACCGCCCGCTGGCGGGCCTGCTGACGGAGTGCCGCTCGCTCGGTGTTAGCAAGAACCCAAAGAATGCCGTTAGCTAGGTCATCAACATCGAATGCTTGGGCGAGATAGCCGGTGCGCTGGTGTTCGACAATATCGGGCAGACCGCCGATATCGAAGGCGATCACGGGCGTTCCGCAGGCCAGTGCCTCCGACGCCGTTTGACCGAATGCTTCTTGACGCGACGGGACAAGCATGGCGTCCGCCGCGCTGTAGATGACGCGCAGACTGAGGTCATCGTTCAGCCGCCCACAGTAGTGGACGGGAAAACCGAGATCCGGCGCGTTCTCCGGCTCCGCCTGCCCGATCACAATCAGCCGAAGATCCGGCACCTGACCGCGCAGCCGCACGAGCGCCTCGGCGAGCAGATCGAAACCCTTGCGCGGATCGACCGCACCATCGTAGGCACCGAACAGCAGCAGCGGACCGGTCGGCGGCAGACCCAGCAGATGGCGCGCGGCCGGCGGGTCGATTGGGCTCCAGAACTCGGTATCCAGCGCATTGGGGATCACCTCGACCGGCCAGTCCGCCATCAATGCGCTCTGGCGCACGCAATCCGCCAGCCAGCGGCTCGGGGTAACGATCTGTATGGGGCGCGTCCAGTGGCGCTGCTTGCGGTTCCAGGTCCAGCGGTTGAGATCCGGCCCGGCCTCTCCCGCTGGGCGATTGCCTGTGGTGTAGCTGGTCTGCCAGCGGTCATCCGTCGCGTAATGCTCCGCGCCGCAGAAGGCCCACATATCGTGCAGGGTCCAGACGATGGGCCGACGGACCCGCGCGATGTCGGCGACCGAGAGCATCACCGAGCCCATCCAATGCAGATGAACCAGATCGACGTCGGAGCGCGCGATCCGGGCTGGCCAGCGGGAGGGCAAGATGGCGGCCGAGTGCTGCACCGGGTTGGCCGTTCGCATCAGCCGCATCGCGGCGGCTTCCAACTCCGAACACCCCAGATGGACGAGCTTCTCCAGCTTGGTCGTCGCACCCCGCACGGTCGGATCGCCCGAGCGCGCGCGCATCACCCGCATCCGCGAATCGACCCCCGACGCGCGCAGTGCCCGATGGATGCGATAGGCCGCGCGCGCAGCGCCGCCGAGGAGATCGGATTCGCTTAGGTGCCAGATGTTCATGGTTGGGTGCCTGCTTTTCGCACCCAGGATTTGAGCAAAGCGAGGAGTCTTCCCGCCAGATTCAGAAGCGGCCCCAGCGCACGGGCGATCCGCGCGCGTCGGTTAACGCCGGATCGGTCCACTTCGCCCACCTTCCTGAAGATCTGGACATGCGATGCACCCGGCACGCAGCCAACATAAACCAATGCCAACGAGTCGATGACATATCTGAAGGTATGCCGCAGATAGAAGGTCGAGGGCAGATGGCAGGCGATGAAGGGATGAAAACAGTTTGCGAATAGCACCATACCACCCACGCGAGTGGCGGCGATGCACCGCAGAGCCAGTTCGATGGGCTTCTCGACATGCTCCAGCACGTCCTGAGCGATCACCACGTCGTAGCCGTCCGGGGAGAAGGATTCGCGAAAGACGATCTCTTCGTGTCCAGCTAAACGTCGCTGGAAGAACTCGGCCGGAAAGGGTTCGATGATCTCGATGCGGACGCCGCCCGGAATCCTGTCGGCGATCTGTCGCGCGAGGGTGCCCGAACCGCCGCCGAAATCCGCGATGCGCAGGTCTGGGCGCTCAGCCCAGGTATCGCCAAGATAGTCGGCAATCGCTTGCCGATGGGCCAGGGATTCAGGGTCAGACTCTGAGAAAAGACCATTGAGCACCCAAACCGGATGGGCATAGAAGTCATCGATCCGCTGTTCTGCCAGCGGTTTGCGATTGTCCAGACCAAGCGCGCGCCAAACCCTGTCCATCTCTGCCCAGAGTGCTTGAATATCCAGTCCGTGACCATAACTGAAACGCGCCAGATAGGTCGCCAGATCCTCGGCACACCAAGTCAGATTGACCTCTGAGGCATGGCAGGGCGATCCCTTTCCACCACGAATCGCTGCAAACACGGATCGGACAGAACGCGAGGCGCGGGAAAGCCGACTCGTGAAGTGGTGCCGAAAGACAAAATCATCCGCTTGACCATCACGCGCAACATTGGTTGGATGCGCAATGGTTCCGAGCGCCTGACGTGGCAAGACATGCCGCCGCAGCGCCCCGCGCGTATGCGTTGCATCCTCCCCAAACCCGATATTCGTCACCAAATTCACGTTGGGCGTTGCCGTCAGACCGCCGCGATACCAAACACTTGCCGTCCAGGGATAATCCCAAGTATCAATCTCACCACGCGCCATTCGGTCAAAGATTACCTCCCAATAGCGGCGCTCAACCGCATCCGGAGTCCGCTCACGCCAATCTGCCGAGGTTTTCCACTCCAGCCAGAAGCTCAGATTCCCGTCATAGAGCCGCCAGGCCCGCCGCCAAGACGCCCAACCCCAAACGTGGTTGTACTTGGAGAAATAGTACGAAGCATCACCGCGCCGGCGGCCCCGTTGGAAATTGTCCCCGGTGATGACAGAGACCCGCTCGTCTTCCGCATAGCGTTCCAGCAGCACATCACAGAAGCGGAAGAAATCCGGGTGGGGCAAACAATCATCTTCAAGAATGATTCCCTGTTCTTCCTGTTCGAAAAACCAAGTGATTGCGCTGCTCACCGCGAGCTTACAACCTAAATTTTGCTCTCGAAACAATGTTTTGACATCGCACGACCAATCGACCGCTGTTGCAATGTCTCGAACCTTGGCCACTCGCTCCGCTTCGCCGTCACGCCCTGCTCGCGCCCCATCGGCGGCGACATAAAGCCGTGGTGGTCTGGCCTGGCGAATCGCCTCGAAAACTTGCGCCGTCGTATCGGGTCGGTTGAACACCAAAAACAAAACAGCGGTGTTCAGCGGACTAGGCGGTGGTGCAACAATTGGTGTCATAGGGAATGTTTAGCCGTCGGCGTGATGGGGAGTGTGACACGCAGGAAATCGTCTGTCGCCTCAAAGACCGGGGGGGTTCCCGTGGATTGACGAACCAGCGGCACGATCTTGCGCCGCACCCCCATGCCGCGAGCGTCAACATAGCCATAGTCACGCAGCACCTCGACAATGATCGGGTTACGAGCGGATCGCTGACCGGCCAGCATCTTATCGATGGTCATGGAATTCTGGAGCGCACCAGGGCTGGTCAGCGTCAGGCGGTCGGCATAGCGCACGACCTCGACTTCCGCCGGGCGCGTCCAATCGCGATGAGCAAAGGCATTGAGTAGCGCTTCCCGTATCGCCTCGGGCGGATAATACCAGTGCCGTTCACGGCGCAGATGCTCCGCCAGTTCCGCCGATTCGTCCGACAGGAACGGCAGCGACCGCTCCATGAAGATTTCGATCAGGCCGTCCTGTGCTCGAAACACCTGCCCCGTTCCGGACACCGACCACAGTCCGACCAGTGGCGCATCCAGCACCTGATCGTCCAGTGATCGGTAATCCATGTCATTGCCCGAAAATGCCATCCAGCGCAATCCGGCCTGTCGCAGTAGACGGCGCGGACGGTGAGCGAACAACACGACACCGGCAATAGTGCAGACGGGAGGGCCGTCGTCTCGTTCATGCATGAAGCCGAGACCGCAGAGCCGCTCTAGCCATCCCCGCTCGTCCTGCGGTACCTCATCCGTCAACACCCGCCCCAGATAATCGGTCAGACGCACGCGGTCGAGATCGGCTAGTGCGGTCCCGGAAACGGGCAGCAGTTCAGCATGTAGTAGTCCTCCCGATGCAAACAACGCGGCCTGTTGTTCGCGCCGCAGATCGTCGCGCTTGAACTCGACGCCGGAGTTCTCGCCCTGGCGGATCAAGGCTAAGAGTTCTTCGGGGGTCATGTCGGCTTGTCGGTTTTCATTCTGTGATTAGAGATTGAGCTGTTCAAGATTGAACCGCAGGCGCTGTTTTGTGAGTTCAATAGCGAGCGTTAATTGATGCAAGGCGCGTTGAAAGTTATCAAAACGTTGTTTCCAGCGTATATCATGTGTCACGGCCAATCCTTGCCAGCAATTGATCGAAATAGGCAATCGTCGGCTTCAGTCCTTCATCAAGCGTGATGTTCGGCTCCCATTTCAACGCTTCCCGAGCAAGTCGAATATCAGGTTGACGTTGTTTTGGGTCGTCTTTAGGCAAGGGCTTATAAATAAATTCCGAACATGATCCGGTCAGGTCACGTACTTTTTCTGCTAATTCGATCATACTGAACTCACCCGGATTCCCCAAATTGACAGGGCCTGTCAGTGCATCCGGGCTGTTCATCAAGCGCACGAATCCCTCAATTAGATCATCGACATAGCAGATTGGTAGTGCCCCAATCTATATGATGAGAAAACTTTTTTGCCTTTCCTGATCAAAGATTTAGATCGGTCGCCATCATATAGATTGGGGCACTACCAGCAGATTAAATGTTTTTAAGTTTTAAAATAGCAGATTCTAATCTGTATGAAAGCCGATTTAATTTTATTACTGTGTTACGTAGATATCCAAAATCTTTATCACGCTTCGCGTGAATTGGAAAATTCTGTAAAGCATCCCAATCAGGGATAAGCTTTTCTGTGTTACTTTTTGGATACCAATATTCATAAGCTGAAAGTGTTTTCACACAATGCTTAATACAAAGTAAAGTCCAGATTGCCTGATCATGTCGATGCTCAATAAAACCCAGCAAGTTGGGAGATACCGATGGAGTATCGTCAACCAAATCGAACCGTTCCCAAATAATTTTTTTCCATTCATTGATAATAGCCACTGAATCTTTAGATTTTTTTATCAGAATAACGCCTGCCCCTATTGCTTGCGCATTCAAAATGGCAGTGTTTCCTCTCGTTTCAAAATAATCCAATAAATCGCCTTTAATATAATGAAGGTTTGGTTGGTTAAACAATTTGCGACCATCATAGCGTAAATTAGAGTTTTCGCTATTCGGTGCATCCGCTTGAAAAGCTATAATTCCTTTATCTGCTTTCTCTAAAATATCAAAGTATTCAATCAGACGTTTCTTACCTCGGAGGTTCAAATGACAACCAGCATCAAGATAGAGTAAACAATCGCCATCGCTGATTTTATCAAGAACACTTGCAATTACTTCTGGCTTCCATGACCAATAGCCGTACCCTCTTGAACCAAATATTAATCTGTCTTTAAATTGCCTCCTAAATTCAGAAGAAAGGTCACATTCATCTAACAGATAAATTGCATTAAATATACTAAATTCACTCGCTTGCTTCGAAAGACGCTCAAGTGAGCGACGCATGCGACTATCAGCAAAAGAAATAAGATATTTCATATTAATATAGAACTCTTTTTTAATCAAATTTTTCTCACAAAAATTAAAATTCTCAACGGATTCATCGCAGTAAGCTTCATCAAAAACATTGGTCGCGTTACAGCTTGTAATAAATCAAAAAACAAAGTGGTTATTGCTTGAGAAATAACAGTCGCAGATGCAGCACCTACTGCACCATAAAGAGGAATAAGCCACAAATTTAATCCAATGTTAGCAATACTTCCAATTAAGGATCGTCGCAAAAGTAGCATTTGGTGATCCTCAGCAAGGAACCACTTACCACTTGCAATGCCAAGAAAAACAAAAATTGATGCCCATATATATATGGCGAGTACGGTACCGGCGCTAATATAGGCTTCTCCAAACAGTAAAACAATGATGGGAGTTGCCAAAAACGTCATAGGAAGCGCAACAGATACACTAATAATAACCATTAAATCGTAGAGCTTTTGTAAGCGAGCATAATATTGAGATTCACTTTTTTGTTTGGCTTCCAGAATCGCCGGAAAAACCGACGCTACAATCGCCATCGGAATAAAGTACCAAACTTCACTGATCCTAACAGCCGCGCTATAAATCCCAACCGCTTCATCGCCAATCATCTGACCAAGCATGAGTTGATCGATCCTCATATAAACTGTAACCGCAATCGATGCAAGGATCATCGGCCAACTGTCTCGCAACAACGCCGTGCTTCGCTCAATGCTCACCCGTAAACTGCATAGCGTCGGCCCGTGCTGTCCCATAATGACCAGCAAAATCATTGCAATCACTAACGCCTCAGCAAACATCACCCACACAAATGAAATTAGCGACGCCTGCTGCAAAATTAGCAACACCTTAACCGCCGCAAAGACCAGAAACACACTATTCTGCACCCAAACCGTATATTTCGACTGAACTTGCGACTCGAACCAATAAACAGCTATCTCACTCGCTTTCAACAGCATCATCGCCCCAAGAATCGCTACGATACTGCGTAGCAACGTATCATCAGGACGCAGATAAACAATCGCAACCAACATCAGCACATACGCAACTAAACCGCCGATAAGTTGCAAAACCGCCGCTGTACCTAAGGTCATTTGCGCATTCTCAGGATCGCGCACAATGTCACGCACGACAATTTCCGGCAAACCCAGTGTAGCAATCGCGGCAAACAGCCCCGTAAACGCCAGAGCAAAATTCAACAGACCAAATTGCTCTGGCCCAAGATAACGCGCCACCCACACACCGACCAGCAGCCCCACCCCCATGCGCAACAGCTTATCGAAAAACAGCCAGCCGATGTTATCGACGATCCTGACCAGATTAGGCCGATGCGCGATGCGGCGATAAATGAAGGCGGGGATAAGGGTCATCTTGAAATGCTTATTTCTCGTAAGGTGCGTGTTGAGAAAAACTCGTACTCAAAACGGCTATCTGTCAATCATCTTTTTAATTTTTGTCGGCGACAGGAGTGATGCTCATAAATCAATTTCCCCAAATCGCCCCCAAGCGAATTGTTCAGCATAAGCACGAATTTGCTTGGTATTAAATGGATGATCGAGCACCTCAAGCACGGCTTCTGCAAAGTCGGCATGGTCACCAAATTGGATCAGACGACCCGAAACGCCGTCACCGATTGCATCAATAACCCCGCCGACGGCATAGGCTACCGTCGGCAAACCATGCGCCGCTGCCTCGATTGCGACCATTCCAAAGCCTTCGATGTCTCCTAGAACCTCGCGTACCGGAAATACAAAGACATCTGCTGCTTGATAAGCATCTGCTAAGTCAGTTTCAGATACTGTGCCAAGAAATCGGACATGCCCGTTCACCCCCGCCGCCCGCGCAACCTCCCGAATACTCTCCGGCGTCTGGCCCTCGGCAAAGAGCGCCTGCTTTGGCACATCACCAATGACAAGCAATTGCACATCTGGCCGCTGCGCCACAATACGCGGCAGCACATCCGCCACGAACTCACGCAACCCCTTCCGCGCTGTCAGCCGCCCGACCGATAGCAACAGCGGCACATCGCCAAGCCCATAACGGACACGGAAACGCTCACGCGCACCAGCATCTAACTCAGGCAATTCGACCCCTGGATGCACGATGCGCAAACGCGACACTGCGACCCCTGCACCTTCAGCCAAAGCTGCCGTCGCATGACTGTTAGCGATCACGCTATCCATGCGTCGCAACAGTGGCCGCCACAACGCCCGATAGAGCCGATTCGGCACCACGATATCCAGACCATGCACATAGACAACCGCTCGCGCACCGCACACCCGCGCCGCTAACCATGCCAAAGGAGCCGTCAACCCACTTCCGGCTAACACAACTGCCGGACGCAGCCGCCGCGCCTGAATCACTGCCTGAATCACCGCCTCCAACAGAAAACGCCATAGCGGACGCAACGCGACCTCAGTGACATCAACCTGTTCTGGTGCCTGTTCTTCAGCTCCCGTAGGCGCAATGACATGCACCTGATAACGACGGTTTAGCTCTTGCGCCATGTGCCAATTAAGTCGCTCCATCCCACCCCAGAGCGGCGGAAAGTTGCGTGTGATTAGCAATAGCGGCGGTTTTGTTTGGTATCGTGTAATCATATTCCCCAAAAAGAGCTATCTTCTGTTCCGATCCATCGCCATTGATCGAGCCACGCGCTGGTTCTACGTCTCTAGGCGCACAAAACACACAAATTTTTACCGCGCCGACAAAATAAAGCTATTCGGACGTTCTGCTGCATAAAAGCTCAACACCTTGCGCACATAATCCTGCGTTTCAGCATAGGGCGGAATCTGGCGACCATGCTTAATCACCGCCCCTTCACCGGCGTTATAGCCAGCCAGCGCCAGCTTGACATCCTGATCGAACATATCTAACAGATCGCGCAAATAGGCGGCACCGCCGCGAATATTCTCGGCTGGATCGAAGCTATTTTGCACCCCATAACGCGCCGCCGTGCCCGGCATCAGCTGCATTAAGCCCTGCGCCCCGGCCCGCGACACGGCGCTCGGATCATAGGCCGACTCAGCGCGGATCACCGCGTGCAGCAAACTCGGTGAGAGACCATAGCGCCGCGCATTAGCCAGCACCAGCGTATGATAAAGCGCCCGCCGTGACGCAAGCGACGCACTGAGCTTGGTCGCTGGCAGCGGTGCATGACTGATGGTCGGTGGGCGACTTTTGGGCAGCGGACGCGACACCACCGCTCGCGCTACGGTTTGCGACTCACGATGCCATTCGAGTTTATAGCGATTGCCCTGCAACGGGGCGTCAGTGAAATACACGTTTCCCGCTGCATCCACATATTTATAGATATCCGCCCGCGTCGGTTCGGCACGCATCAGCCCGCTTGCGCCACACACCAGCGCCAGCGCACAGGCCGTTTGGCGCAGACTCCACGTCCACCCGTTTGACTGATTGTTGCTTGTTATCACGCTTTGTCCCACGCATCCGATCCCCAAAACCGCCGCTGGTGCGCAATCATAGCGCGTGCGCTGTGCGTCCGGGTTAGCTTTGTAGCCCGATACTTAGGATGGGTTCTTCAAGTGATGTCTAAACATTTGTACCGTGAAAAACACAAAATTTGATTGGACTCATCGGTCATCAACACTATAATCGAATCTTCTTATAGTATTAACGTCACTAAATGTACCGGGGGGGAGCATGAACCGACGTTACTTTTTGAGTGCTGCGCTGGCGGCTGTTGCCGCGCCTGTTGCGGCGGCACCGTTTTTTTCACGCCGTTTACTTGACCGTCCACGGGTGCTGTCGTTTCGACACCTGCATACCGATGAGCTGATTGATGTCACGTACCGGATCGGCGACATCTATCAACGGGCCGCGCTGCAACGCCTGAACTACTTTTTCCGTGATTTTCGCACCGGCGATGTCACTAATATGGATCCGCGCCTGTTCGACATCCTCTACGATCTGAAGCTGCGCCTCGGCGATACGCACGCCAGCTTTGATGTCATCAGCGGTTACCGCTCACCCAAAACCAATTCACGCCTGCGCAAAGCTTCTAGCGGTGTCGCCAAAAATAGCCTGCATTTATGGGGCCAGGCGATTGATGTGCGCTTTCCGGATTACTCTACACGCCGCTTGCGCGATGCCGCGATTGCACTCGGACGCGGCGGTGTCGGTTATTATCGTCGCTCGGATTTCGTGCATCTCGATACCGGCTCAGTGCGCACCTGGGGTGCGTGAACGGTTCAGTTCAGTGCTTGGGGTCGGCTCCCGACCCCGCCCGATGCGTTCCAATCTTTTCCGCTATTTTCTGCTCGTTTCAGATCGTTTCAGCCTAACACGCGAAAGCTGACGCTCAGTTCCGGCAGATCAACGTCGTTGACGCCCAGCTTGAGCGTCTGATTAAGTGTCACCCCATCGCGCACGCGCAGCCGGGTTTCCAGCGCCAGTTCTGGAATCAGCAACACGGCGCGGCGCTCTTCAAGCGCCACCACCACGCCTTCACCCGTCCAGTTCGGGTTGTCCTTGAGATAGACTAGCTTCCAATGCTGATTCGACAGCCGTTCACCGCGTCGCACGGCTATCGACGACTGTTCGGCTTCGCCGATGCGTTCGAGCACCTGGGTGCGCTCTAACAGCGGGGTACCATCGAGCCAAGCGCGGAGCTGTTGATGCACCAGTAAATCCGAATAGCGCCGCAGTGGGCTGGTGGCTCGCGTGTAATAATCGAGACCCAATCCAGCATGACGCTCCGGCTCTAGCACTAAGCGCGTCGGTTTGAAGCCGCGTCGCCGCGCATACATGCTGGCTAAATCGGCGCTGTCATCGCTGGAATCCGGCGGCGGCTGGCTGGCAAAGGGAATCGGAATCGCGTGTTCAGAACACAGCCGCGCCACCGCTTCACCGGCCATGAGCATCGCGTCGGCGACCAGTTCGCGGCTGACTAAACGCGGCAGCGGACGGATGCACACCTGACCAGCGGTGACGCGCACGCTGACATCGGGTAGATCCAGCCGACTGGCACCGAGCGCGAAGCGACGGGCGCGATAGCGGTCGGTGATCGCCCGCAGTGTGGCGAAGGGCGCTTCGTGGAGGCGCTGCTCGACGGTGTCGTAACTCAGGCGCGTGACGCGCACCCAGGTGCGATGAATCTCAACATCGCGGATCGCGCCCTCACTGTCACAACAGACCGCAAACGATAGCGCCGGCGAAATCTCCTGTAAGCCCAATCCGAGCTGTGCGGTGACTGCGCCCGGCAGCATGTTAATCACGCCTTCGGGCAGATACAGATTCGCGCCGCGTGCGCGGGCTTCGCACTCCAAGTCGCTTTCGGGTCGCACCAGTGCGCCGACATCAGCGACATGAATCCACAGCCGTTCGCCGTCGAGACTCAGCGCATCATCGGGATCTTGATTGCCTTCGTCGTCAATGGCGTAGGCCGACAGATGGGTGAGATCAAGCCGTGTTTCTGTGGCTAAATCGGGAATCGGCAGGTCGAGATCAACAAGCGGCGCACCGCAGCGGCGCGGATGCGGGTTGTGATGTTCTGGCCAGTGGCCAATCTGGATCAACGCTCGATGGGCGCTTTCTGGGGTTTGCGCATGACCGAGGGCGGCGAGAATCCGGCTTTGATCGGATTGACCGACTGCCAGCCGCTCAATCTCGCCCAGATGCGGCGCATCGTCGGGCGCGGGACGGGCGGCCGCGAGGCGTTCGAGCAGCGCCCGCCATGCCTGATCCGCAGCGGCTTTGGCTTCACGCTCGGCGCGTTCGCGCTCGACGATTTCACGCGAGCGCACCTGAATCGCACTTGGCGTGCCGACAAACGCCAGCCCTTCGGCAACCTGCTGCCACACGGCCCAGGCGCTCGCTGGGGTGTAAGCATCGAAGGCTAACTCGGCTAACTCACGCAGCGTGGTTTCGGTACCTTCCAGCAGCTCCCAAGCGGCGGTCAGCTCGCCGTCGAGCGGGACGAGATCGGCGATCTGGCGCAGTGGCCCGGGATGCAATAATTCGATGTCCTTAGGCCGGACACGTTTGGTTTGGCCGCCAGCTAACTCGATGTCGATTTTGTCACCCAGCGCGGCGACCCGCGCCGGTTTGTTTTTATAGAGAACGAGACTGTCGAGCGGCGGTGTCACTTGATGTGTCGGCAAAGCGTTATGATCCCGGCAAGCAGATTAAAAAACGATCAAATGTTGAACCGCACAGGCGCAAAGGACACAAAATTTTTTAATTAACTTTGTGTCCTTTGCGTTCTTTGCGGTTCAAATTCCAAATTCGAGCGGTCGCCTGTCAGTGTCCAGCACGAAAAAAACATTGGTGTTCATTTCTGAATCATCTCCCGTAAAGGGGTTTAACGCTTTTTCGGCGGTAGCAGATCGGTAATCGAACCGTGCGCCATTTCTGCCGCAAGTCCGATGGTTTCGCACAGGGTCGGATGCGGGTGAATCATCAAACCGAGATCTTCCATATCCGCGCCCATTTCCAGCGCCAGCACCGCTTCGCCGATCAATTCACCAGCATTCGGGCCGACAATTCCCGCGCCGAGCAGCCGTTTGGTTTCGGGATCAAACAGCAGCTTGGTCATGCCCTCATCACGGTGAATGCCGAGCGCCCGCCCGCTCGCTGCCCAGGGAAACACGCCTTTTTCATAGGGGATACCGTCAGCTTTGGCTTGCGTCTCGGTCAGACCCATCCACGCGACCTCGGGATCGGTGTACGCAACCGACGGAATGGTGAGCGGATCGAAAACCGACGGCAGCCCAGCGATCACCTCAGCGGCAACCTTCGCTTCATGCGTCGCTTTGTGCGCCAGCATTGGGCCGCCGACCACATCGCCAATCGCGAAGATATGCGGCACGTTGGTGCGCTGATGGGCGTCAACCTTGATAAAACCGTGCTGATCGACGACCACTCCAGCGGCTTCAGCGTCGATGCGCTTGCCGTTAGGCAGCCGTCCGACCGCAACCAGCACCTTGTCATACAGCTCGGTGCCAGGGTGTTTGCCCTCAAACGTAACCTGAATTCCATCGGGGCCGGCGGTCATGCTGGCCACTTTGGTTTCCAGCCAAATATTGTCATAGCGGGGTTTAATCAGCTTTTCGACCGCTTTGACTAGATCGGGATCACAGCCGGGCATGAGCTGATTTTTCAATTCCACCACGTCGATCCGCGAGCCTAACGCGCTGTAAACGCTGGCCATTTCCAGCCCGATGATGCCGCCGCCGACAATCAACAGCCGTTCGGGAATATCGGCCAGCGCCAGCGCGTCAGTCGAATCCATGACCCGTGAATCTTCGTGTGGAAAGCCGGGGATTTTCAGCGGCGCGGAGCCACAGGCGATGATCGCTTGATCGAAGCGCACTCGCACCCGTCCGGCTTGCGTCTCAACGCCGATGCGATTCGGCGACTCAAACCGCCCAACGCCTTGAAGCACTGTGACATTGCGCTGTTTGGCCAGCGCCGTTAGTCCGCCGGTAAGTTTGGCGACCACCTTGTCTTTACCAGCCCGCATCTTGGCTAGATCGACCTCCGGTGCGCCATAGGTCACGCCCATGACATCGAGGCTTTTGACCTCTTCCATGATCGCGGCGGTGTGCAGCAGGGCTTTCGACGGAATACAGCCAACATTGAGACAGACGCCGCCGAGTGTCGGGTAGCGTTCAATCAGCACCACTTTTTTACCCAGATCGGCAGCGCGAAAGGCAGCGGTATAGCCGCCCGGCCCCGCGCCCAGCACCACCACTTCGGTGACAAGCTCGCGGTTGGCATCTGGGGCGCTGGTCGCACTGATGGGGGCATCTATGCTGTCAGCAGCAGCGGCGCTGTCGGCCTGTTCTGCGGCGTCGGCGTCGCGCTCCAGCGTTAAAATCACAGCGCCTTGCGAGATCAAATCCCCGATCTTGACGGTGATCGCCCGCACAATTCCGCCCTCGGGCGCGGGAATTTCCATGCTGGCTTTGTCGCTCTCGACCGAAACTAAGGATGTCTCTGGTTCGATCCGATCACCGGGGGCGACCAAGATCTCGATGATCTGCACCTCCTTGAAATCTCCGATGTCTGGAACCTTGACCTCGATGATGTTGCTCATGTTGCGTCTACTCTCACGGGCGCGGCGGGCGCTGGCAATCGGTTAGGGAATCAGACTGCGCATCCTAGCAGATCGCTGTTAGATCAGCAGGCGGCGGATGTCGCCGAGCAGCTCGCGCAGCAGGTTTGTAAACCGTGCGCCATCTGCGCCATCGACGACGCGATGATCGTAGGACAGTGACAGCGGTAGCAGCAGGCGCGGCACAAATTCGCGTCCGTTCCACACCGGCTTCATCTCCGCCCGCGAGACGCCCAAAATTGCGACTTCGGGCGCGTTGACAATCGGCGTAAATGCGGTGCCGCCGACGCCGCCGAGACTGGAAATCGAGAAACAGCCGCCCTGCATGTCACCCGGCAACAGCTTGCCGTCGCGGGCTTTGGCGCTCAGTTCCGCTAATTCACTGGCCAATTGATGCAGTCCCTTGTGGTCAACATCGCGCACCACCGGGACAACTAGACCATTCGGCGTATCGACCGCGACCCCAATATGCGTGTAATGCTTGTGTACCAAGCTTTCGCCATCGGGCGTCAGCGAGGCTTTGAGCACCGGCATCCGTGTCAGCGCGACCGCAACCGCTTTGAGCAAGAACGGCAGCAGCGTGAGCTTGACGCCCGCGTGCGCCGACGCTTCCTTCTGCGCATGGCGGAAGGCTTCCAGTTCGGTAATGTCGGCTTCGTCGAACTGGGTGACATGCGGAATGCTCATCCAGCAGCGATGCAGATGGCGACCGCTAAGTTTGCGGATGCGCGGCAGTTCCTGAAGCTCAGTCGGCCCAAAGCGGCTGAAATCGACCTCAGGTACACTCGGCAGCGGTAGTGCAGTAGCAGCACTCGGCACCGCCGCGCCCTCATCCTGCGCCAGCGTCTGTTTCACATAGCCCTGAATGTCATCTTTCAGCAGCCGACCTTTGGGGCCAGTGCCCTTCACCCGCGCCAGATCAACGCCCAATTCCCGCGCAAAGCGCCGCACCGCTGGGCTGGCGTGCGCGGTACGCCCGCGAGCAATCGCCGTCATATCTTCAGGACGCGGCAGCACCGGCGCTAACCGCCGTTCGCTCTCGCCCGGAGCGCGGGGCGGTGGCTCGGCTGGCGCGGGCGCAACCGCTGCCGCTGCTGCCGCTTCCGGTTCAGGCGCAGACGCTGCTTCAGCGTCCGCCAGCTCAACACGCATCAGCAAATCACCCTGACTGATGCGCTCCCCAGTCTTAACCAAGACTTCGCGCACTCGCCCCCCACAGGGTGCCGGAACCTCAATCGTCGCCTTGTCGCTTTCAAGGGTCAGAATGGATTGTTCAGCCGTGATCTGATCGCCTGCGGCAACCAGAATCTCAATAATTTCGACAGCGGCAAAATCGCCGATGTCAGGCAAGCGGATCTCTTCGAGGCTTGACACGCACAGTGCTCCTGAAAACGATTGGCCGGATGACGCAAATAACTCCGTTCCACTCAGATCACTTAGACCCGCACCGGATTGGGCTTGTCTGGATCAATGCGGTACTGCGTGCGGGCGTCCGTCACCCGTGACAGCGGAATCATACCCTCATCGGCGAGCGCCTTGAGCGCAGCGAACGCAATATGCTGCCGATTGACCTCGAAGAAGGCCCGCAGTTGACGACGCATATCACTGCGTCCAAAGCCATCGGTGCCGAGCGTGACATAGCGCCGCGTCACATAGGGCCGGATTTGATCGGCGTGTAAGCGCATGTAATCGGTGGCGGCGATGATCGGGCCGCTGGTCGCGCCAAGCTGGGTTTCCACCCAGGTCGCACGCGGCGCTTGCTCAGGATGCAGCCGGTTCCAGCGTTCGATCTCGATGCCTTCGCGTCGCAGTTCGTTAAAGCTGGTGACGCTCCACACGGTCGCGCCGATGCCGAAATCTTGTTCGAGCAGGTCAGCGGCGGCCAGCACTTCGCGCAAAATGCTCCCCGAGCCGAGTAATTGCACCTGCTGTTCACACGCTGCCGCCTGCCGCACCGGATATAAGCCTTTGAGAATCCCCTCGGCGCTGCCTTCGGGCAGCGCGGGCTGAACATAGTTTTCGTTCATCGCGGTGATGTAATAAAAGACGTTTTCTTGGTCTTGATACATCCGTCGCAGCCCATCCTGCACGATGACCGCTAATTCATAGGCATAGGCTGGATCATAGGCGACACAGTTGGGAATGGTGGCGGCTAACAGCAAACTGTGACCATCTTGATGCTGCAAGCCTTCGCCAGCGAGCGTGGTGCGCCCGGCGGTGCCGCCGATCAAAAAGCCCCGCGCCCGCATATCGCCCGCTGCCCAAGCTAAATCGCCGATGCGCTGGAAACCGAACATCGAATAATAGATATAGAAGGGAATCATGCTCTGGCCGTGATTGGCGTAGGCCGTAGCTGCCGCGATCCACGATGACATTGCGCCAGCTTCGTTGATGCCCTCTTGCAGAATCTGGCCTTTTTTGTCTTCGCGGTAATACATCACCTGGTCAGAATCAACCGGCTCGTAGAGCTGACCTTGTGAGGCATAAATGCCCAACTGCCGGAACATGCCTTCCATGCCAAAGGTTCGCGCCTCGTCGGGGACGATGGGCACGACATATTGACCAAGTTGTTTGTCGCGCACCAATAGGGTCAGTAAGCGCACAAACGCCATCGTCGTCGATAGCTCTTTGTCGCCACTGCCTTCGAGCAGCGATTTGAACGCTTCCAGCGGCGGCACCGGCAGCGCGGGCGCATCATCGCGGCGGGCAGGTAAAAAACCGCCGAGTTGGGCGCGGCGGGCGTGCAGATAGTGGCTCTCAGCACTATCGGATGCCGGTTTGTAAAAGGGCGTGGCGTCAATTTGATCGTCGGAGATCGGGATATTGAAACGATCACGGAAGGCGCGTAGCGCACTCTCACCCATCTTTTTCTGCGAGTGGGTGATGTTCATGCCTTCACCAGCGACGCCCATGCCGTAACCTTTGACCGTTTTGGCGAGAATCACGGTCGGTTTGCCGCTGGCGGTCATCGCAGCAGCATAGGCATTAAAGACTTTAATCGGATCGTGACCACCGCGATTGAGCCGCCAGATGTCCTCATCTGACATATTGGCAACCATCGCTTTGAGTTCCGCGTATTTGCCGAAAAAATGCTCACGGGTGTATGCGCCGCCTTTGGCTTTGTAGGCTTGATAATCGCCGTCGAGACATTCTTCCATGCGTTTGAGCAGCAGGCCGAGTTTGTCGCGGGCAAACAGCGGATCCCAGTAGCGGCCCCAGATGACTTTGATGACATTCCAGCCCGCGCCGCGAAAGACCGCTTCGAGTTCTTGAATAATTTTGCCGTTGCCGCGCACCGGCCCGTCGAGCCGTTGCAGATTGCAGTTGACGACGAAGACGAGATTATCGAGGCGCTCGCGGGCGGCCAGTGAGATCGCGCCCAGCGATTCCGGCTCGTCCATTTCTCCGTCACCGAGAAACGCCCAGACTTTGCGCCCAGCGGTGTTGACCAGTCCGCGATCACGCAGATAGTGCATGAATCGCGCTTGATAAATCGCCATCAACGGTCCGAGGCCCATCGATACCGTTGGGAATTGCCAGAATCCGGGCATCAGCCACGGATGTGGATACGATGACAGTCCGTGACCATCGACTTCTTGCCGGAAGTTGTGTAACTGTTCTTCGCTGATGCGTCCTTCGAGAAAGGCGCGGGCATAGATGCCGGGGGCGGTGTGTCCTTGAAAAAAAACGAGATCGCCGCCGTGATCCGGGGTGCGGGCGTGTAAAAAGTGGTTGTAGGCAACATCAATCAGCGTCGCCGATGAGGCAAAGCTGGAAATATGGCCGCCGAGTTCGGTCGAGATGCGGTTGGCTTGTACCACCATCGCCATCGCGTTCCAGCGCACCAGTGAGCGGATGCGCCGTTCGAGTGCGAGATCACCGGGGAAGGGTTGTTCGGCTTGAACCGGGATGGTGTTGAGGTAGGCGGTGTTGGCGCTGTAGGGTAGGTAGGCACCTGAGCGCCGTGCTTTGTCGATTAGGCGTTCAAGTAGGAAGTGGGCGCGTTCGACGCCTTCGTGTTCGAGGACGGACGCGAGTGCGTCGAGCCATTCTTGCGTTTCTTGTGGATCAATGTCGGGCGTGTGGGTCATTAACTGAGCTTCCAAAGGCACTGTCCAAGTGGACAAAGCTGGGAGTATACCCGCATCCCTCGCATGGATTAAATACTAAGGATTCGATTTAGCAATGCAATCCGCTGAGGATGATTGCCGCTGAAAACGCGGAAAAACGCTGAAAATGAATAGCTGCGCGATGCGCGACTTTCTATCCAACTGTAATGAGCCCCTCGAACTGTAGATCGGGGCGTCCTAGGGAGCGATTGATCCAGATGGCCAGCGTAT
>NZ_FNOW01000001.1 GCF_900107145.1 Allochromatium warmingii
TTCAAGATTTCGCGTAGATCACTTGATCTTGGGCGGCCTGTTGTATAAGGCTCGAGTTCTTCGAAGATTTTTTCGACAATCTCCCATTCTTCATCGGAGATATCGCTTGGGTATTTTGGCGAAGAGTTTTTTTCTGAAGTCATATTCACGATATGAGTGGGGTTAATTAACTCGCAAAATTTGCCATATTCTCGAAAAAATCTACTTCAAAATCAATAGTTTAGTTTTTAGACAGTCTCTTAATTGCGGTTGATCCACGCTATTTTCGGCCCACTGAAGTTGAAACGTTGCTCGGCGATCCAACCAAAGCACGCGAACGACTTGGCTGGGTGCCGCGTATTGGTTTTCAGGAATTAGTCGCCGAGATGATGCGCGAGGATCTCAAAGACGCCGACCGCGACGCGCTCTGTGCTCACGAAGGATTTACGGTGTTACAACGGCATGAATAAAACCTATCAGCGCACTATATGAACACAGTCAAAACTAGTCCTATTCCTCGCCGCGCTGTACCATCATGGCTTGCATCCAATCCATTTGAATCCATCTAAATAAATAGGGCCGACTATGCAATGGGAAACCGTCATTGGTCTCGAGATTCACACCCAGCTCGCGACTCAGTCCAAAATTTTTTCCGCTGCGCCGACCGCATTTGGCGCTGAACCTAATACGCAAGCCTGCGCAATCGACCTCGGATTGCCGGGTGTACTGCCGATGCTTAATGCTGAGGCGGTGCGGCTTGCGGTGCGCTTTGGTCAAGCGATTAATGCAGATATTGCGCCGCGTTCGGTATTTGCACGTAAAAATTATTTTTACCCGGATTTACCGAAGGGCTATCAAATCAGCCAATACGAATTACCCATCGTGGGAACAGGGCGGGTTGAAATTGTGCTTGATGATGGCACAATTAAAACCATCGGCGTAACCCGTGCGCACTTGGAAGAAGACGCAGGTAAATCGCTGCATGAAGATTTTCACGGTTTTACTGGCATTGATTTAAATCGTGCTGGTACACCACTGCTGGAAATTGTTTCGGAACCGGATTTACGTTCACCGGCTGAGGCGGTGGCTTACGCAAAAAAAATTCATCAGATTGTGCGTTACATTGGCATCAGCGATGGCAATATGCAAGAAGGCTCATTCCGCATGGATGCGAATGTGTCAGTGCGTCCAGTTGGTCAAAAAACATTTGGCACTCGCGCTGAAATCAAGAATGTCAATTCATTCCGCTTTTTAGAAAAAGCGATTGCTTTTGAAGTCGAACGCCAAATCGAACTGATTGAAAGCGGTGGCACAGTTATTCAGGAAACACGATTGTATGATGCCGTGAAAGACGAAACGCGCTCTATGCGCACTAAAGAAGAGGCCAACGATTATCGCTATTTCCCTGATCCAGATTTGCTGCCGCTGGAAATTGATGATGCGTTTTTGAGTGCGGCAACCGCTGATTTACCTGAGCTACCCGATGCGAAACGCACTCGCTTTCAGTCTGAATATGGTTTATCCGAATACGATGCAAATTTGCTTACTGCCAGTCGTGAATTAGCTGATTATTATGAAGCTGTAGCACGCGCTTGCAATGAACCCAAGCTGGCAGCGAATTGGGTCAGCGGTGAACTTATGGCGGCATTAAATAAAAGCGAAGGCGAAATCAGCGCAAGTCCGGTCTCCGCTCATGCGCTGGCTGGTTTAATTGCACGCATTCAAGATGGTACCGTGTCGGGTAAATTAGCCAAGCAGGTATTTGAGGGTATGTGGAGCAGTGGTGATACAGCCGATGCGGTGATTGAAGCGCAGGGACTTAAACAAATCACCGATAGCAGCGCAATTGAGGCGATGATTGATGCCATTATTGCGGCGAATCCAGCGCAGGTTGAGCAATATCGCGCCGGCAAAGATAAGGTATTTGGCTTTTTCGTCGGTCAGGTGATGAAGCAGAGCGGCAGTAAAGCAAATCCAGCACAGGTGAATGAATTGCTTCAGCGCAAGTTGAGCGCCTAATAGTAACCGTGCATATGGTCACGAAGCTAAAACTTCGTGACCAGAAAATTATCTCCGCAGGTTGGATCTGGCTTTAAGCTGGAAACTGGCGGCTGATCGCTGGCCACTCAAAACCCCAATCAATCATCTTCAACATAATAAATCCAGGCATCCTGATCGACCTGTAAATCAATCAGGCTGCCATTGCGGACATCGAGATGAATATAAATCGGCTCACCTGCTGGCACCATTAGCCCATAACCGGACGGAAAGGTAATGGTCGTGTTGGTGATATTCGAGCCAACATAGGTGCTGCCTGAATTAGCGGCATAATCAAATAAGCCTGGGCCAGCGTATTTCGCCCGAAAAATACAGCCGCGTGAATCATCACCGGCGCATTGATACATTTCGGGGCGGGTGCTGACTTCAATGTCCGTGTATAGGTCAATATCGGCTTGTTCGGCGACCGAAACGCCGAGAATGGCAATCGCTTTTTTCGGCGTCCAAGAGCCAGCGCGGTCGCGGTGGCAGGTCTGGCCGCGCTGACAGAGGCCGGTTGTGGCCTTGATGACGGCGACCTTGAGCGGCTCGATGTCATCGGCGCGTGATGCAGTGGCCGGAAGCAGGGTGCTCAGAAGCAGCGCGGCCAGCAGCGGACGCGCACGAACGGGATTCAGTGACATGATTGATCCTTGATTGATCCTGATTGCGTGGAAAGGGACGCCGCCGCCGTGCCGAGTTGTACCCAGAGTCGATGTTGGCCCGCGCCCGCTGGGAGCACGGCTCGCGCCGCGCCCTGTTCGATGGTGAGCGGTTCGGCGTTGAGCGTCGCGGCGCTGACCGGCCCGCCGCCGTCGCCATTCTCGACGGTGATCGCGCAGTCGGTCACGCCGTCGGGTAGTCGATACTGTAGCCGAAAGCCGCGCCAGCTTGCCGGAATGCACGGACGGATGACGAGTTCGCGCCCGTTTTCGACGCGCAGACCGAGCACGGATTCGAGCGCAACGCGATACCACCAACCCGCCGATCCGGTGTACCAGCTCCAGCCGCCGCGCCCGTTGTGCGGCGGTGCGCCGTAAATATCTGCCGCGACGACGTAAGGTTCGAGCTGATAGCGTTGCACTGCGGCGGGCGTGCGGCTGTGGCTGACTGGACTGAGCCGCGCCAGCCAGAGGGCGGCCTGTTCGCGGCGTTCCAGTTCAGCCAGCGCCGCCACTGCCCAGCACGCGGCGTGCGTGTATTGGCCGCCATTCTCGCGCACGCCAGCGACATAGCCTTTGATATAGCCCGGATCGTGTTCAGTGGCAACAAAGGGCGGCGTCAGCAAGCGAATCAGTTGTTCGTGTTCGCTGGCTAGATGCTGTTGCAGCGCATCCAGCGCCTGTTCCGCACGCGCTCGCGGCACCGCGCCTGAGAGCGCCGCCCACGCTTGCGCCAGCGCGTCGATGCGGCATTCGCTGTCGGTCGCGGTGCCCAGCGGTGTGCCGTCGTCATAATAGGCGCGGCGGTACCAGTCGCCATCCCAGCCGCTCGTCTCCAGCGCCTGTTGCAGGGCGATTTGATAGGTGCGATAGCGGTCGATTCGCGTCTGATCGCCGCGTTGTTCGCACAGCGGCAGAAAATCATCGAGCACGCGATAGAGAAAGAAGCCCATCCACACGCTTTCGCCGCGCCCCTCGCGCCCGACGCGATTCATGCCGTCGTTCCAATCGCCGGTTCCCATCAAGGGCAAACCGTGTGCGCCGCTGGTCAGCGAGCGGTCGAGGGCGCGACAGGCGTGATCGTAGAGATCGCCGGATTCATCGCTGACCAATGGGGCCAGATAAGCTTCATCCTGTCCCGAGGCGAGTTGCGGCGCGGTGAGATACGGCAGGCGCTCATCGAGCACACTGACATCGCCGGTGACGCGGAGATAGTGCGCGAGCACAGACGGCAACCACAGTAGATCGTCGGCAAAGCGGGTGCGCAGTCCGCGCCCGAGCGGAGCCGGATGCCACCAATGCAGCACATCACCTTCAACGAATTGATGCGCGGCATGGAGCAGAAGTTGCGCCCGCGTCAGATCGGGACGAATCGTGACCAGCGCGGCGGCATCTTGCAGTTGATCGCGGTAGCCATAGGCACCGCCGGATTGATAAAACGCCGACCGCGCCCAGATGCGGCAGCCGAGATTTTGATACAGCAGCCAGCCGTTGAGCATCAGATCAATCGCCGGTTCGGGCGTTGTGACCTGCAAGCGCGAGGTGAGATCGTCCCAGAAAGCGACAGCTTCTGTGTATGCGGTGTCAATCGCGGTGGCATCCGCGTAACGCTGGAGCACATCTGATAACTGCGCTTCGCTCAACGCTTCGCCAAACAGCCAATCACAGCTCAGGGTGTCGCCGGGCGCGAGGCTCACCACCAGCCGTTGTGTAAAGCAGGGATCACCGACTGTCCCATCACGACCGTCAAGCGGTTGGTCGGTGGTCATGGCAATCGGGTCAGAGAGATCGCGGTTGCGTCCGATGACGGCGCGGCGGTCGGTAGTGTAATCGCGGGCGATCACGGTCGCACCAGTGACATGCGCGGTACTGAACACGCTGCCGCCCGCGAAGTCACCCGCGTTGGGATTGCTCGCCCGCAACAGCGCGGCATCGGCGTCAATGCGGGTGATGATGGCGCTGCTGGCTGAGGGTTGCTGACCGAGCACCAGCCGTTGATAGCCGAATAGCGCCAAGCGGCGCGTGGCCGTGCTGTGATTGGTCAGACGCAGGCGCAGAATCCGCAGCGGATCGTGACGCGGTACAAACACCGTCGTGTCGTGCGCGAGATCGGCATAGTTGAGCAGACAGCGACTGAAACCGAAGCCGTGTGTCATCTGATAATCCGCTGGCGCTGGACGTGGCCCGGGCAGCGGCGACCAGCACGCGCCGCTGTGTGCATCGCGGATATAAAAAGCTTCGCCGTGTGGATCACTGACCGGATCGTTTGACCAGGGCGTTAGGCGATTAGCTTGACTATTGCGCGACCAGATATAACCCGCGCCCGATTCGCTCACCAGACAGCCAAACGTCGGATTGGCGATGACGTTGATCCAGGGGCGCGGCGGGCGGCGATGGCGGCCATCGGGTTGATAAGGCAGATGGATGACATAGCCGCGCCCGTCGGCAGTAAACCCGCCGTAGCCGTTAAAGTGCTGAAGTGCGGTGTCAGGTGGCGGCGCATGGTCGCCGAGAACCGGCGGCGGTGCCGATTCGGCGACAGCGAGCGGTGCCGGTGATAGTGGCGCAGCGGCTAACAGATCGAGCGCCGCTTGACGCTCGGCCGCCGCGCCAGTGAGCCAGGTTAATTCAGTGCTCGCGCCCGGAGCGAGTTCGATGATCGTGCGCAGGGCGAGTATCGGATCGAGAACATTGCCGAGTGTGCCCGACAACGGCACGTCCAGTGCCGCCGGATGCGCCCGCGTGCGCCCGCGACCGATGAAGCGGGCGCGGTCGGTTTCCCAACTCACCGCCGTCGCGCCCAGCAGCGCATGAATCAGCCACGGCCAAGATTCACCCTGAGCGCGTGGCCGTCGATGTGCGAGCAGAGCGCCGGTGGCCGGATCGCGTTCGGTTTGCACGAAGAGCTTGGCAAATGCCGGATGTGCCGCGTCCGCGTCAGCCGGAAATAGCACCACTTCCAGATAACTGGTCAGTTCGAGGCGGCGCGGGTGCGCGGCATGATTGGTGAGCTGCACGCGGCGGCGTTCGAGGTCGCCGGTCGGATCAAGGCTCAAATCGAGCCGCAGAGCGAGGTCGTGATCCTCACGTTCGAGCCAGAATTGCCCGTTCTGTGTTCCAGTGCGATAGACACGCGGCGCGGTGCGCGTGGGTTGATAGCCAAGCGACCAGATCGCGCCCGTATCCAGATCGCGTACATACAGCAGGCTCCCCAGATCGTCACTGACCGGATCGGCGTGCCAGCGGGTGAGCGCCACGCCGTTCCAGTGCAGTTGGCCGGTGCCAAGCTCGGTGATGCGCACATCGAGCCGATCCGTGCGCAGATGCTGACAGATCGGCGCGGGGCCGTGCGGGTCGAACAGCGGGGATGCGTTCATCAGTCTGGCCTTGTTGGTAGCGAGCGCGAGCAGTTAAGCGTGTCCGATCAATTCGTCGATATGCGTACTGATGCAGCGTCCCAGCGCCGAGAGCACATAGCCGCCTTCGAGACAGGACACGACCCGTTCTTGACTATGCCGCCGCGCTAACTGATGAATCTCGCGGGTGATCCAGCCGTAATCAGCTTCACGCAGATTGAAGTGCGCCATATCGTCCTCGATGTGGCCGTCGAATCCGGCAGAAATCAGGATCAACTGGGGGGCAAAGTCATCTAAGCGCGGCAGCCAGGCGGTTTCAACTGCGGCTTTGTAGGCGGCCCCATCGGTCAGGCGCGGCAGTGGGAGATTGATGATATTCGGGGCTTGGGTATCGGCACCGCTGCCGGGATAAAACGGATGCTGGAAGCTCGAACACAACAAAATACGCTCATCGCCGCTGATGATTTCTTCGGTACCGTCGCCATGATGGACATCGAAATCAATGATCGCCACCCGTTCGAGTCCGTGCGCGTCGAGGGCATGGAGTGCGCCAATCGCCACATTATTAAAGATGCAGAAGCCGCTGCCCTTAGCGCGTCCGGCATGATGTCCGGGCGGGCGAATGGCGCAAAACGCGGCATGATGCCGCTCGCTCATCACCAGATCGACGCCCAGAATCGCGGCACCTGCGGCATGTAGCGCGGCAGCGAGTGAGTGTTTATTTAATGCTGTGTCGCCATCAATCCACGTCAGCACATCCTCAGCTTGAGGTGCGGCATCGTGGATCATCTGAATATAGGCGCGATCATGGGCACGGGCTAACTGCTCGATGCTGGCCGCTGGCGCATCATAGTGCGTCAACAGCATTTCCAGCCCAGCGGCAATCAGCCGATCCTGAATGGCATACAGCCGTTCGGGACATTCGGGGTGATGTGCGCCCATCCGATGTTCACGACAGCTTGGGTGCGAGATGAAAGCGAGGTTCATAGCTAAAGGGGCTTCCGGCTTACAGCGTCCAGCGGACTTTGGCAAAGTTGCGCCGCAGCGTCAATCAAGACTGGTGTGAACGGCGCGTCGGTGGGGGCATGGAGCTGATGCGCGGCGATGAGCGGATCTGTTTGGGATCGAAACACTCACCCCAACCAATCCAACACCCGTTCATCCGGCGCGGGTTGCACGCCGAGCTGTTCGATAAACAGCCGATGCCAGATCGCAAACTGCATCAACCCAAACAGTTCGCGCACCCCGCCGCGTCCGCTCTGACAGGCCGTGACTAGCTCCGGAATCGCGGCGATCTCGAACCAGTCGCGCAGCCCCGGATGACGCAGCAATCGCTGGCCGATGTCAGCCGCCAGCGGCCCGCGCAACCACTCGCTCACCGGCACATGAAACCCGCGTTTCGGTTGCGCCAGATGTCCGGGCGGGAGCTTCGGTTCGGCCCAGCGTCGCATCAGCCATTTCCCCTGCTGCTGGCGCACCTTGAGCGCATCCGGCAGCGCCAGCCCAAATTCAACAATCCGATGATCGAGCAAGGGCACGCGCCCTTCTAGCCCAAAACCCATCAACAGCCGGTCGGTTTTGACCAGCAGATTATCCGGCAGCGCCGTGACGAGATCCGTGTATTGGCGGCGCTGCATCGCTGACCAGTGCGGCGGTGTCTCGCGCCAAGCGCGTTGAAATGGCGCTCGTTCGGTCGCAGCCACCGCCCGAAGCGCCGGCCCGAACAAACGTCGTGTCCAGTATCCAGACCATTGACCATGGGTGCGAAATCCACCGCTGCCCGGATGCAGCAGCGATTTCAGCAGCCGTTCGGCCAGCGGCGGACGATAGCGGCCATATCCCGCAAACACTTCGTCGCCCCCTTCGCCAGAAAAGACAACCTTTAAATCGGCGCTCGCTGTTTCCGCCAAAATCGAAGTCGGCAGACAGGCATAATCGCGCATCAGCTCATCGGCGCACCAAATTGTATGCGGCAGGCGTCCGAATACCTGAGCCCCGTCCAATTCGAGCGGTTGATGATCGAACCCAAAATGCGCCGCTACCCGCGCTGCGGCAGCTAATTCCGTCGCAAGACGGGTGCCGCGATAACCGACCGAATAGCTTTTAATCCGCCCCGCGCCCTGTTCGGCGAGCTTGGCGGCCAGCACCGCCGAATCCAGTCCACCGGAGAGAAATAGCCCAAATGGAACATCGGCACGTTGATGCTCGCGCAGTGCGTCATCGAGTCGTGCATCGAGTTCAGCAGCGGCTGCTTCAATCCCAAGCTGGCGCGGTGCGACAGCAAGCGCCGACCAGTAACGATGCGGGCGGATCTGCAACTCAGCATTGATGCGGAGCACCGTGCCCGGTGGAACACGCTGGATACCGTCGAGCACGGTGTCCTCACCGCTGGCAAATTGCTGTTGCAAAAACTGACGCACGGCGCTGGGCACAAGCTGTGGCGAGTGCGGCAAAATAGCCAGTAACGCTTTGATTTCAGAAGCAAAGGCGATGCGATCTGCCAGCCGGATATAAAACAGCGGCTTGATGCCGAGACGGTCGCGCCCAAGCAGCAGTTCACCGCGCTGGACATCATGGAGCGCAAAGGCATACATGCCGCGTAGCTGAGGCAGCGCGGCGAGTCCGTGTGCGGCATAGGCGTTGAGAATGGTTTCGGAATCCGAGCCAGTGTGCGGCGGATAGCCGAGATCGCGTAGGGTCGCGTTCAGCTCGATATAGTTATAGACCTCGCCGTTGGCCACCAGCGCATGTTGACCATCCGGCGACAGTAGCGGCTGATGACCACTATCGAGTCCGATAATTGACAGGCGCGTCTGCACCAAGCCGACTGGCCCGGCAATATATCGACCGCGATCATCGGGGCCGCGATGGGCGAGCCGCTCGGCAAGCCGGTCGAGTAAGTCTGGCTCCGGGCGCTGGCCGTGAGCGCAGATGAATCCAGCGATGCCACACATGTGTTATTCCCGCATCACCTGCACCAACTCGCGCAACGCTGCCAGTTCCTGCTCATCATCCGGCAGCGGCGGCGGCGCGAGCGCCAACAGCCCCGCCGTCGGTATTGGCTTTGGCAGCACGGCGCGGAGCCGCGCCTCGACCTCGGCAACACGATAGTGCGGCTGCTCAAACAGTCGCAGCAACGGCAAGCCCGCCACCCGACACAACCGATCCAGTCCATCACGCGGCGGCGTTTTTGTGTGCCACCAGCCGCGCGGCGTCAGATTGATGGCACAGCACGGCCTCAGCGTCTGACGCTCGCAAATCAGCAGATCGAAGCGATACCGCTCCAAGTGCGCAGCGGCGCGTTCCCGCTCCCGTCGCCGCAACTGGGGCGCAAGTTCCAGCACCTCCGCAACCCGCACCCGCTGCACATAACGATAGCTGTCGCCTAAAATCGCTTCTAGCACCGTGAGCAACGCCCGCTCAGACGGATCGAGCCAGTGCGGCGGCAAGCGATACAGCGGCGGACGCCGCCACCCGAGCGCCCGCGCCACATCGAGCACCAGTAACACCACCACCAGCGCACCGCTGCCGAGCAAAACGTGCAGATGCCACATCCGTCACCTCACCGTGCCCGCGCCTCACTTCGGCAACGGCAGACGCTGCTTGTGATACCACGCCCGATCCAGCGCCCAGACCACCGATTCGACATCCGGTTGACGCAGCATCACCTGAATCGCCTGCAACTCGATGGCCCGCCAGCGGCGCTCGGCTGCCACGACTTCAGGTGCCGTGTCGGGTTTATCAGCCAGTGCCGGATCAAAGCGATTGAGCACCGGACGTAGCGGTAACTCCGAGGTGTGCGGACTGCTCAGGGTGGCGACCCCATTGATAAACAGTAACACCTTGAAATCATAAGGATAGTCAGCCAGCACCGGGTCTTGTTCCAACAGCTCATTGAGCTGCCAAACACGCGGGCGCAGTTCATCGTTATGCCAAGTCAAGGTCACAATCAAAAAGACCAAAAATGCGGCAGATGCGATGATCGAACTCAGGGTTAAGCGATCCATGATTAAATGCGGGCCTCAAATGCGTTAGATGCGTTAGATACGTTCACCAAGCCCGACATGATGCGTGCGTGCCCCTATTGGACGCAAGCCGCGCCCGTCACAGTCACTTAACTCCAGCGATCCATCAGCGACCGAACCGCGCCCGACATGACCACCGAGCCTCACGTTCTCCCGCCCTTTGGCACGCGCCGCCTCTGGGATTTTCTGCGCCTCAAACCCTATGGCGACAGCCTACTGACACCAGCGGTGCGGGTGTGGCTGGGGTTTGCCTGGACGATCATCCTGCTCATGGCGACCCTCGAAGGTATCGTCTGGGGGCTGGTCGGCGCGAGCATCGTGCCAGCCGAGAGCGCCAGTTTGCGCCCCTTTGCTGGGCTGCTGCTCTTTGCGCTGATCTTTTCAGTCGTCTGGATTATCGACGCCTCGTTAGTGATGTCCGAACGCCCGACAGCGCGGTCACGGCGCTGGAATCGCGGCAACAATCAGGGATTTTTGGCGCTCGTGCGCTGGTTATTTGGCTTTTTAGCGCGGCTGGCAATTGTCGCACTCTCGCTCTATGTCACCGCGCCGTTTTTGGGCAAAATCATTCGCGCCGATGATATTGCAACCTATCATCAACAGCAGGTCGAACGCTATTACGCCCAGCGCGACGCGCAATTCAAAGCGCAATTAACCGAGCGCACCGCGCAATTCGAGCAAACCTATCAAGCGCGTGTTGCGACTTTACAGGCCGAAATTACCCATCTGACTGAATCCATCACCCGCGAACGGCAGCGCCGCAGTGACATCGAAGCGCAATTTTCTCCCGAATTAGCCGTCTTGCGCCGCGATTTAACTGCAATGCAGCAGCGTGTCGGCGATGAAATTTTAGGGCGCGACGGGCGGGCATCCGGGCGCGGGCCAGAAGCACGGAAATGGGAATTTAACGCTCAATTACTCACCAGTCAATTAGACAGCAAACAAACCGAATTAAATACCCTCGTTGGGAATATCAATCAGCAGCTTACTGATTGGGAACGCACTTTGAATGAACGCACCGAAACACTGCAACGTCTCGGTGCCGAACACCAGCAGCGCCTTGACAGCATTGCCGCCGAATTAACCGCGCAACAGCTGCCACCGAATCCACCGCGCTTGAGCTTTGCGGCGCGTTCTAAAGCCCTGCAAGCCCTGCAAGCCAGCCCTGAAGAACAGGGCGTGCCGCATTTTGAGACCGTCGAAGGCTTTGCTCAAGCTACCCTCGGCGTTTTATTTTTATCGCTGCTGGCGCTGAAATTATTTGAACCAGGATCCGTCCGCGCCTATTACAGCGAAACGATTCAAATGCAGTACCGTAAATATCTCGAAGGGGGTTTAGCTGATATTCCCAGCTTCGAGTGTTTAGATAACGAACATCGACTCAACCCGATTGAATTTACCCGTCTCTGGTTAGCCTACGAAAAAGATCCGACTGCGTTTTTTACGGAACGACAGGCGATTATTGAAGTCCGTGAACCACTGTTGCGTTATTTAGCCGAGCGTGAATTAGAACGCGACCGGTTAGCGCACCGTCAAACCAATCTCGAAGATGAGTTATTATTTGCACATCGCCGCCGCGAACGCCAATTAGCGGCTTTTGAGCGCGAATTAGAGGTGCGGACAACGCAACTGCAAGCACAACTCGCCTGCGAAACCAAAACCATCAACGATCAGCGGCGCATTCAATTAGCAATTGAATTACAAAAAGCCCGTCAAGATTGGAATGTTCGGCGCTTACATGAAGAAGAAGCCTTAAACCGCGAACGCGAACGCTTAGAGCACGAACATCAACAAGCACTCGAAGCCTTGCGCTTACGTGAGCAAGAAATTGAGCATGTGCGCGAGCGTAGTCAAACGCGCTTACATCAAGCTGAAGTGGCCGCGCAATTAGAGCATGAGCGCAAGTTATTAGAAATCGAGCAACGCCATGAACGCGAACAGCATAAAGCACGGGTGAATGATGTCCGTGCGGAATTAGCGCGTTTACATACTGCTGAAATCAAACAACGCGCCGAACGTCAAAGCGTGCGTGAAGCGGCACGTAAGCTCGAAGATGAAATGATGGGGCTGCGTTCGAGTATCACCGTAGGTGAGGTTGAATTGATTTCACTGCAACGGCGCACCAAAACCCTGCGCGAACAACTCGCCTTGTCGCGTCAAACTCAAGCGGCAGCGGCTGAAGAGCAAGCGACCGATGAAGGCGATGCAATACAGAAATCACGGTTTTGGGCGCGGTCACGTTCAGAAGGTGAATTAACCAGTCAGCGTGAAGTCGAGCGCGAATACAAAGCGGCTGAAAAAGCTGAACGCGCCATGATGGAGCAATTAACGAAATTGGCTGATACGCTCAAAATACTGGAATTGCGTTTCGAGTCCAACGCCAGCGAGCAGCGTGATATTGAAACACGCTTAGATACCACTGAAACACAGATTCAATTTTATGAAGATAGTTTGACAACGCTGTTGATGCCGATGGCGAAAGAATCCTAAACTGCGCATCTCATCAGTTTATCTTTCGGCTTGCGCTTAACGAATCTGAATAGCCTGCAACACAAAAAAGCCACCGTCCGATTATCAGCGGGCGGTGGCTTTTAAATTAACATGAGTTCTGTTTAAGAGGCTGTCTAAAAACTAAACTATTGATTTTGAAGTAGATTTTTTCGAGAATATGGCAAATTTTGCGAGTTAATTAACCCCACTCATATCGTGAATATGACTTCAGAAAAAAACTCTTCGCCAAAATACCCAAGCGATATCTCCGATGAAGAATGGGAGATTGTCGAAAAAATCTTCGAAGAACTCGAGCCTTATACAACAGGCCGCCCAAGATCAAGTGATCTACGCGAAATCTTGAATGCTATCTTTTATTTAAACAAAACAGGTTGTCCGTGGCGTTATCTCCCAAATGATTTTCCATCTTACAAACTGGTTAACTATTACTACAATAAGTGGACAGATAACAAGTTGCTTGAAAAGCTGAATACCGCTTTACGCAAGCACTTACGCGAAAAAAAAGACCAAAAACCAGATCCGACAGGGGCGATCATCGACAGTCAAAGTGTCAAGGGAACCCCAGAGTCTAAACAGGCTTCTGGGTTCGACGGCGGTAAGTTAGTCAAAGGCCGCAAGCGGCATATCGTTGTAGATACAATGGGTTGCGTGCATGCCGCCAATATCTTTGATGGTACCGCCGCACGCGAAGTCATCGCACGCTTATTTTTACTCCTTCAATCCGTCAAAATTATTTGGACGGATGGCGCCTACGCCGGAGCAGAACTGATTGAATGGGTATTTAAGCAGTTTGCCTGTACGCTCACTCTTGTTCGGAAACAAACTGGTCGCAAAGGTTTTCATGTCTTGCCACGTCGCTGGGTCGTTGAAAGAACATTCGCTTGGCTTGGACGCTCGCGCCGATTGAGTAAAGATTATGAGCGTAAGCCAACCTCTAGTGAGTCTCAAGTTTACTTAGCGTCTAGTCGATTGTTGCTTCGCCAAATTTGCAATAATCAAGTTCGCTATAAATTAGCCGCTGGCTAGAAAAAAACTGATTTGCCAGTTTCTAGACAGCCTCTAAGAGCCTTGTCAATTCAACAGAATAAGCTAATTTTTAGTGCGGTTGTGGGATGGATCTGAGGGCTGATTAAATATTCGGTGCTGTGTGGTATTTGGGATTGATGGCGCTCCAGATTGAATAACGCGCCCAATATCAAATACCCGATACCGCATCATTACGGCAAAAACGAACAGCAATAATCGGTCAAGCGCGCAACGCGCATGGTAAATTTCGCATTAGCTGGCACTGCAAATGATTCGCCGCCCTGCACCGACCGCCAGCCATCTTCGCCCGGAAGCTGTACTGTTAATTCACCGCTGAGAATTTCCATCACCTCAGCCGCTTGCGTATTAAATTCAAATTCACCCGGCTGCATGATGCCGAGTGTTTTGCGGCTGCCATCAGCACAAATCACAGTGCGACTGGTCACCAGACCATCGAAATAAATATTGGCCGTTTTAATCACGGTGACTTGCGTCAATTCGGACATCAGTGCATTCCTATTAGTCTTTGTCAGAAATAAAAGCAATTCGCGGTTGCTTAAGCTGAAGCCGCTAATTGGCGCATTAAAAACGGCTCAATTGCGGCTAAAAATGCTTCGGGGCGTTCTTCTTGCGGCAGATGTCCGGCATCGGCAATCACCTGCAATTCCGCTCCGGTAATGGCTTGTGCAAGCTGTGCGCTTTCGCTGGGTTTTACACCGCGATCATGTTCGCCAGTCACAACCAATGTTGGTTGCGTAATGCGGTCGAGCTGGGTATCGAGATGCAATCGATGCGTAGCCAGAAACAATTCCAAAAAAACCTTGTCCCACTGACCGCGCATGAAATCGCGTTTAAATTCCGCCAGCGTCGCATCACTTAAGCGTTCTTGCCGATGCCAGAATTTGCGGATCGCTTTTTCATACAGCCGATTGATTAAAAACCCCATTAGCCGCGTAAACAGCGGTTTTAAACCGCGCATCAGCGCCAACACCGGCGCGGGCACCTGACTGGTCGCATAGCCGCTGTAAACCACGGTATCAACCAGAATCAAGCTCTGCACGCGCTCACGATGACGCAAGGCGGTTAGCAGCGCAATGGTACCGCCGGTCGAACTGCCAACCAGGATCGCCCGCTCAAAACCCAGCGCCGGAATCAAGGCCGCGATCAAATCGCCCTGGGCTTCGGCGCTATAAGGCGACGGTTCGGGCGCACCCTTCGGCGGCAGCGGGCGCGAGGTCAGGCCACAGGTCGGGCGATCAATGGCCACCACGGTTGCGTGTTGAGCCAACGGCGCGATCACCTGCGACCAAGATTTAAGGCTCAAAAAACTCCCATGCAGCAGCAGAAGCAAGGTCGCGCCGCTGCCCTGACGCTTGTAGTGCAGCCGAAAGCCGTTGACCGCAATGAATTGACTATCGGGATCGGCAAGCTGGGTTTGATACCGCTCAATCGTAGCCATGACGTGTGGAATCTCTGCAAGCGCAAGCGATTAAAGGCGAATAGCGACGCCACTCGCAAAACTCGATACACTATACTGCTTTTTAGTCCCCGAGGCGAAAGACCATGTTCGAGCAAACACAACAGATCCGTGACTATGATCCCGAACTTTGGGCGGTGATCCAGAACGAAGAGCGGCGGCAAGAAGAGCATGTCGAACTCATCGCTTCGGAAAACTATACCAGTCCGCGTGTCATGCAAGCACAGGGCAGCGTGCTGACTAATAAATATGCTGAAGGTTATCCGGGCAAACGCTATTACGGCGGCTGTGAATATGTCGATATTGCCGAGCAATTAGCAATTGACCGCGCCAAGCAATTATTCGGCGCAGACTATGCCAATGTGCAGCCGCATTCGGGTTCGCAAGCGAATGCAGCGGTCTATATGGCGCTGTGCGAGGCTGGTGATACCGTTTTGGGCATGAGTTTAGCGCATGGCGGTCATTTAACGCACGGAGCCAAGCCGAATTTTTCCGGTAAGCTGTATAACGCGGTGCAATATGGTTTGAATGCCGAAACCGGCGCAATTGATTATGCTGAAGTCGAACGCTTGGCGCATGAACATCAGCCGCGCATGATTGTCGCTGGATTTTCCGCCTATTCGCGGGTGATTGATTGGCAACGCTTCCGTGACATCGCCGATAGCATCGGTGCGTATTTATTAGTCGATATGGCGCATGTCGCTGGATTGATTGCAGCGGGACTCTATCCCAGTCCGGTGCAAATTGCTGATGTGACCACAACGACGACGCATAAAACATTACGCGGCCCGCGTGGTGGCTTGATTCTGGCGAAAGCCAATCCTGAGCTTGAAAAAAAGCTCAATTCAGTGGTATTCCCCGGCACACAAGGCGGGCCATTGATGCACGTCATCGCGGCCAAAGCCGTTGCCTTCAAAGAAGCCTTGGAGCCGAGTTTTAAGGCCTATCAGCAGCAGGTATTAAATAATGCGCGGGCGATGGCCGAGGTCTTTATTCAGCGTGGTTATGATGTCGTTTCCGGCGGCACCGACGATCATTTATTCCTCGTCAGCTTTATTCATCAAGGACTGACCGGCAAAGACGTTGATGCGTGGCTGGGCGCAGCGAATATCACGGTCAATAAAAATGCGGTTCCCAATGATCCGCAATCTCCGTTCGTGACCAGCGGCATTCGCATCGGCACCCCCGCTATCACGACTCGTGGTTTTGGTGCGGATGAAGCCCGGATACTGGCTGAATGGATGTGCGACCTCATTGACGCCCGAGGTGCTGCGGAGACGCTGGCTACTGTCAAAGCGCAGGTACTCGATCTGTGCCGGCGTTTTCCAGTGTATAGTCACTGATTGTTTGCGGATCGTCGAGCGCGATGCCGACGACTGGCAGGTGCAAAAATGCGTTGTCCCTTTTGTGGTGCGCAGGATACCAAGGTCGTTGATTCGCGCTTAAGCGGCGAGGGCGATCAAGTGCGACGGCGGCGCAAGTGCGAGCTGTGCGGCGAGCGGTTTACGACCTATGAGACGGTCGAGCTGAACTTGCCGCGCATCGTCAAGCGTGACGGCAGCCGCGTTCCCTTTGAGAGCGACAAACTACGGGCGGGCATGATGCGGGCGCTCGAAAAGCGTCCCGTGAGTACCGAGCAAGTCGATCAGGCGGTGGTGCGGCTGCAACGGGCGCTGATGTCGAGCGGCGAGAGTGAGGTCGCAACGCAGCGCATCGGGGAATTGGTGATGGACGAATTGCGCCAGCTCGATCCGGTCGCCTATGTGCGCTTTGCGTCGGTGTATCGCCATTTTGAGGATATTGCCGCCTTTCGTGCCGAGATCGAGCGTTTGGAATCGCAACCTGCTCCCGAAATCAGCCGTCAGCAGCTTGGCTTGCTCGATGAATTAGAGGGCGACCGCTGATGATCTGGTCACCCACGAGCGTCGCTGAAGACATCATGGATCGTCGTTTTATGACGCGAGCGATCCGCTTGGCCGAACGTGGCCGCTATACCACTGACCCGAATCCGCGTGTTGGCTGTGTGCTGGTGCGTGAGGGCCAGATTGTCGGCGAGGGCTGGCATCAGCGTGCCGGTGAGCCGCACGCCGAACCGCTGGCGCTGGCGCAAGCCGGTGAACGCGCCCGCGGGGCGACGGTGTATGTCACGCTGGAACCCTGTGCGCATCATGGCCGCACGCCGCCCTGTGCTGAGGCGCTGATTGCAGCGGGGGTAGCGCGGGTCGTGTGTGCGATGCGTGACCCGAATCCGCAGGTCGCTGGACGCGGGATCGAGCGCTTGCAGGCGGCGGGGATTCGGGTTGAGGTCGGCTGTCTCGACAGCGACGCGCAGGCGCTCAATCCCGGATTTATCAAACGTCACACCCAACAGCGACCCTATGTGCGCTGTAAGCTCGCGGCCAGTCTCGACGGGCGCACTGCGTTAGCGACTGGGGAAAGCAAGTGGATTACCTCAGATGCAGCGCGGCGCGATGTGCAACGCTGGCGGGCGGCGAGTTCGGCGATTGTCACTGGACTGGGCACGGTGCTGGGCGATGATCCGAGCTTGAACGTGCGTTTAACCGCTGCTGAACTTGGTCTGGATGCGGATGCGCCGGTGCGGCAACCCTGGCGCGTGGTGGTCGATAGCTATTGGCGCACACCGCCGACAGCGCGTTTATTGAGCTTGCCCGGGCGCACGCTGATTGCTGGCACTGGCCCCAAAGGTCAGGCGGCGGCCGCACTGGCAGCGGCTGGCGCGGTATTGCTCGAACTGCCAGAACAGGCGGGACGGGTGGATTTGGCCGCGCTGATGACCGCCCTAGCGCAGCGCGAGATCAACGAAGTGCTACTCGAAGCCGGTTCGACACTATCGGGAGCTGCCGTGCAAGCCGGATTAGTCGATGAAATTTTGCTCTATCAAGCGCCCTGCTTGATGGGACAGGCCGCAAAAGGGCTGTTTGATCTGCCCGGCATCGACAGCATGGCCAATCGTGTTGTGCTGGAGATATTCGATGTGCGGCGCATTGGCGTTGATCTGCGGATTCGGGCGCGGCCGCAATTAAAGACGGCGTAGCTGATAGCTCATCGCTGGCAGCTAGAAACTGCCCGCTGATACGCTATACACTGCACTTCAGCATCCAACCCCCGCGATCCCGTAACCGCCGCTTCGGATTTCACTGATTACTATGATTTCGCTCCTCGATTATGGCGCGGGCAACGTCCGCAGTCTGCGCAACGCCATCCACGCCCTCGGTTTTACCCTCAATGAGATCGCGCATCCTGAAGAAATTCTCAAAGCCGAGCGGCTGATTTTCCCCGGTGTCGGCGCATTTGGCGCGGCGATGGAGCGGCTCCAGCGGCTAGGTTATGTCGAGCCACTCAAGGAATATCTGGCCGCAGATCGGCCCTTTTTTGCCATCTGTGTCGGGCTGCAAACGCTGTTTGAGGGCAGTGAAGAATCCCCCGGCGTGCCCGGACTGGGCGTCATTCCCGGACAGATTCGTCGTTTTGCCGGTCAGGGTCTCTCGGTGCCGCACATGGGCTGGAACGCGGTGCGGCTCGAACGGCCCGCGCCACTGTTTGCCCAGTATGCCGGTGAAAAGTTTTACTTTGTCCATTCCTACCACGCCGCGCCCAGTGCCGAGAATGCCGACTGGCAACTGGCGTTGACCGATTATGGCCAGCCGTTTTTGAGTGCCGTGCAGCGCGGCGCGGTGGCTGCTGTCCAGTTTCATCCCGAAAAAAGCGGCGCGGCTGGTCTCGCGTTATTGCGCAATTTTTTAGCGGGTGAGACGGCAATCAGTAGCGCCATGCCGCGCCCGAGCACCGCGCCAACGCGCTTTGCTAAACGCATTGTGGCCTGTCTCGATGTGCGCACCAACGATCAGGGTGATCTGGTGGTCACCAAAGGCGATCAATACGATGTGCGCGAAAAATCCGGCGAGCGTGAGGTGCGCAATCTCGGCAAGCCGGTCGAGCTGGCAGCGCGGTATTTCGACGAGGGCGCGGATGAGGTGACCTTTCTCAATATCACCGCGTTTCGGGATTTCCCGCTTGCCGATCAACCGATGCTCGAAGTGCTCAAGCGGGCATCGGAGCGCGTATTCGTGCCGCTGACCATCGGCGGCGGGATTCGTGCATTTACTGATGCCGATGGCCGTCACTACTCGGCGCTCGATGTGGCGCATGAATATTTCCGCTCCGGTGCAGATAAGGTCTCTATCGGCTCCGATGCCGTCACCGCAGTCGAAGCCTATCGCGCACGCGGCGGCGTCAAAGACGGCTCAACAGCGATGGAGCAGATCGCCGCTGTGTATGGCAATCAGGCGGTGGTGATTTCCATTGATCCGCGCCGTGTTTATGTCACCGCGCCCGAGGACACCGCGCACGCGGTCGTTGAGACTGCAACGCCGGGGCCGAACGGCGAACGCTATTGCTGGTTTCAATGCACCATCAAGGGTGGCCGCGAGGGGCGCGATGTCGATGTCGTCGAGCTGGCGCAAGCGTGCGAGGCATTGGGCGCAGGTGAAATTTTGCTCAATTCCATCGACCGCGATGGCACTGGTGCCGGGTTTGATCTGGAACTGATCGCGCAGGTACGGGCGGCGGTGTCGATTCCGGTCATCGCGTCGAGCGGCGCGGGCTGTGTCGAGCATTTTGCCGATGTGTTCGCAGCGACCGGCGTCGAAGCGGCGCTGGCCGCTGGCATCTTTCATCGGCGCGAGGTGCCGATTCAGGCGGTCAAATCCTATCTGCGCACACAAGGCATCGAGATTCGGAACTAATGCAGATGGCGAGCCCCTCATTCAAATCTGCGCTTTTCTAAGCCAATCTAGGCTTTTGAAGCGCACAGTTGAGGGTGCAGGGTCAGGTCTATGCGACCTACGTTGAACAGGTCACGACACCCATGAATGAACGCCAGTTTGTGGCGCTGTCGATGGCTTTTAAGGAACGGCCTGGAGATTTGACCATGCCGCGTGAGGCCATCCCGACAAGCCTGTTCAACATTCCCGAGGCAAACATAACCCCTTTACGGGAGATGGTTCAGAAATGAACACCAATTTTGTTTTCGTGCTGGACACTGAAAGGCGACCCTTGTCGCCTTGTCATCCGGCCCGCGCACGGGAGTTGCTGCGCACTGGCAAAGCGGCGTTGCTGCGGCGGTTGGGGCTATCGGCTCTTTGGTGCTTGCCACAGACCGACCATTGAACATAGTCGCCAAAGGGCAGGGCGGGCGGCAGAAAGCCGTGCTCGATCAATTCGGCTACCCAAAACAGCACCGCAGCCTAAAACCGCTTCACGGCTGGCGTTCTGGCGACATCGCACGCTGCGAAGGCAAGACAGGGCGTATTTCGCCGCGTGTCAAAGGCAGTTTCGAGATGCGGCCATTCGATGGCGGGAAACCATTCAGCCGTCCGATGCGAACCTTTCAACCCCTGCACCGGAATGATGGCTACGACTATGGCACCACAGAAAAGAATACATAGGCGAGATTATCCGAAACAAATCGGAGCCGCCAGCACGTCCGAAGTGCGGTACGCTCGGTGTTCGGACTGAAGCGGCGGGCGCTATTTGGTCTTCTGGGCGGCATCAGTCTGCTGCTGCTCGGATGCGTACCGCCGCCGGAGCGCAGCGAGGCTGAGGCTGAGACGCCGGCCTCGCGGCTGACGCTCAATCGTGAAGCGTTGTTAGTGACCATCGCTTCCTGTCATCTATTGCGCGTCGGGCAAACCAATGATGTCGCGTCCACAGATGCAACGGTCATCATTGCAGCGGACAAATATCGCCTCTCGATCACCTCCATTGTTGAGCGTGCCAATCGGCTGGTGATGGACTATGCACAGCGCCCGCTGGAGCTGATTAACCAAGCTGTTGAAGCCTGTAATCAGCTTGCCGAGCTGACCGATACGGCACCGGCGCTGGTGCGGTTTGAGCCGGATGGCACGCTGCGCACGGCATGGTTACGGCTCGATGGCGTGGAAATCACCACCGGTTTTGCCCAGCGCACCATCACCGAATTACGCCTACGCAAAGCGATTGGCTTGGTCATCAACAGTCCGGGCGGTTCCGTGGACGAGGCGCGGAAACTCGGACGTTATCTACGCGCCAACGGCCTGCGCACGGCGGTCGATGATTACTGCGCCTCGGCCTGCATCGATGTGCTCGCCGGTGGCGTCGAACGCTACGCGACCCCGCTGGCGCGGATCGGCGTGCATCAAAGCAAGGTGCCGCCGCGCTACAGCAGTCACGAAGGCGGTCAACTCTATGTCGCCGATTCCTTTCTCTATCTGCGTGAAATGGGCGTTGATGCCGATGTCGCCATTGCAGCGGCGACGGTGCCCAACAATCGCGTGCTCATCATCTCACCTGCCGAAGCCCTGAACGCACGCTTGATTACCGGGGTTGTTGAGGGGTTTGAGTGAATGTTTTGACGCGCACTGACATAAACAACGCGCCGCGCAGGATCGTGCCAAATCAAAAGCGATGTACTCAGTGCAGCGTTTAGAATAGCGCCATCCTTTGCCTCGTATCGGACGCTACACACACATGAGCGAACTGCATCACAACGTCGATCACGCCGAGATCAGCAAGTTCGAGGCGCTGGCCTCGCGCTGGTGGGATCCGCACAGCGAATTTAAAACCCTCCACGATATCAACCCATTACGTTTGGATTATGTCGAGCGCGGCGCGGGCGGACTGGCTGGACGGCGCGTGCTTGATGTCGGTTGCGGCGGCGGGCTGCTGTCTGAAGGCATGGCGCTGCGCGGGGCGCAGGTCACGGGCATTGATATGGGTGATATGCCGTTGCGTGTCGCCGAACTGCATACGCTGGAAACCGGCGTTGAGGTCGAATATCGGCGCGTGCCAGTCGAGACGCTGGCCGCCGAGCAGCCGGGCGCGTTCGATATTGTCACCTGTATGGAAATGCTCGAACACGTTCCCGATCCGGCGTCAATCGTCGCCGCCTGTGCGCAGTTAGTGCGGCCGGGCGGTTGGGTGTTTTTTTCGACGCTGAACCGCACGCCAAAAGCCTATCTATTTGCCGTGGTCGGGGCGGAATATCTGCTGCGGATGCTGCCACGCGGCACCCATGATTACGCCCGTTTTATCCGTCCAGCTGAGCTAGATGCTTGGATTCGCCCGACTGCACTCCGCACCACCGCGCTGACCGGCATGGTGTATAACCCGCTCACCCAAGTTTATCGGCTCGATCCGCATGACTTGGATGTGAACTATTTTGCGACCTGTGTCCGCGCTACCCATGACTAATTCACGTCCGCCACGCGACGGCCTGGTGCTGTTTGATCTCGACGGCACCTTTGCCGATACCGCGCCTGATATGGCGATTGCGCTTGATCGACTGCGCAAACGTCACGGACGCTCGCCGCTGCCGTTTGCGCGGGTGCGGCCCTATGTGTCGCATGGTGCGCCGGGGATTCTCAAGGTCGGCTTCGATCTAACGCCCGATGATCCAAACTATGAGCCGTTACGCCGCGAGTATTTGCGGATTTATGAAAGTGCGCTTGTTGAACACACCGCGCCCTTTCCGGGCATTGTTGAGCTGATTGATGAACTCGACGCACGCGGCGTACCTTGGGGGATTGTGACGAACAAAGCTGCCGCATTAGCTAAACCACTGCTGGAGCGCCTCGGCTTTTTAGAGCGCGTCGCCTGTCTGGTCTGTGGCGACACCACACCACGCCCAAAACCCTATCCCGATCCGCTGCTGTATGCCTGCGATCTGCTCGGAGTGACGCCGGAGCGCGGCTGGTATATCGGTGATGCCGAGCGCGATATTCAGGCTGGATTAGCCGCCGGTATGGGGACGCTCACGGCGCTCTTTGGCTATTTGGGGCCGGACGATGATCCGCGCACCTGGGGCGCACACGGGATGATCCAGCATCCGCTGCAACTGCTCGATTGGCTCGCCGCTGAAGCGAATCATGCGGCTTGACTAAAAGCCAAACAGCTCGGGCGCAGACGGCACCAATCCCAAAGCTGGTCGCCGGAAGCCGAAAGCTGATCCACACGCTAGGCTTTGGTATCCTTGCCGCTTATCCCAAGCTGTCATCGGGAGTCGCCATGCCCATCGCTCATCACGCGCTCGTGCTGAATCTCCATCAGCCACCCGGCAATCTTCAGCAGTTGCTGGAGCATCAAACCTGGGAGGCCAAAGAAATCCTCTTCGCGCTCGACCGCATCCCGCGCAGTCTCTGGGGCCGCGAGGAGCTGGCCCGTGTTCATCTCTCGCTCTCCGGGACACTGCTGGAAACGCTCTCCGATCCAGCTTTTCAGCAGCAGGTGTATGGTCTGGTCGATTGCGGCGCGTTGCTGTGGCATGTTCAGAATCAAGCCCTGTTTGAAATCGTCGGCACCGGCTATTTTCATCCGGTGCTGCCGCTAATTCCCGAACCCGACCGGCGCGAACATCTGGCGCGTTGGCTCGACATCGCCCGCCATCTGCTGTGGCGTCCGCAATTTCAGGGCTTTTGGCCGCCCGAAATGGGCTTTTCAATGGAATTGATCCCGCTGCTCCAGACATTCGGCTATCGTTATGTGTTCGTTGATAGCGAACACGTCGAGCCAGTCACCGCAATGAGCTGGCAAGAATTACGCTATCGTCCACATATCGCCCGCTATGGTGAACACGAGATCATCGTGATCGTGCGCGACCGCGAACTCTCCGACGCGCAAGAATCCGGCATGGATGTCGGCTGGTTTTTGCACGAAGTCGCCGAGCGTACCAAATGGTGCGATTTTGCCCCGCTGGTCACCACCTGCACCGATGGTGAAAACGGCGGCTGGTTCCGCAATGTCACCGAGGGCGCGAACTTTTGGAGCGCTTTCTATCTGCCCCTATTGGATCGCGTTGCCGCTGGTGAAGCCGCGATTCGCCCCACCTTTGTCAGCGATTATCTTGACGAGTATGGCGCACACGGCGAAGTGCGCGTCCGTACCGGTGCGTGGAACACCGGCTGGCATCACGGCCGTGATTTCACCCAATGGATGGGGTCAGAGCGCCAGCGTTACGCCCTTGCCGAATGCGCCGCAGTCAGCCACGCTATCCACGAAGCGCGTTGGTTTGCCGGTGAACGCGGCGTTACAACGGGGCCAGAGTCCGACGCGCTCACCGAGGCGCTCTGGCATCTGTTACGCGCTGAAACCAGTTGTCATTTTTACTGGGGTGAATCCTGGGTGCCGCGTGCCGAGTCCGATTTACACGCCGCTCGGCTGGCGCTCGAACACGCTTTGCTCTTTGCGCCGTCACCAGCGCCGCCCACAGCAGCGAGCGCAACGCCGACCGACGATGCCAACGCCGCCGACACACCCCGAATCACGCCCACACTAACCACACCCTCATCCCCCACTCAAGCCCAAGAAGGAGCTGATCGTGAACGCCATGCCTGAATACATCGGAGACGTGCCCAATCTGTCCGGCCAGGAGGCCGAAGTCGCGCAGGTTGTCGCGCGGGGCCGCGAGCGCGAACTGTTTGCCAAACAAGGCGGGGTCGATTTTGGCTCCATCCGCGCTGCTACTGCGATTGCGCTGCACCAACATCAACCGCTGATTCCCGCCGGAGGTGGCGATTTGCGCACCGCTGCACTCATTAGCAATCTGCAATATATGATGGAAAACCAGCATATCGGCGACAATCACAACGCGCCGACCTTTGTTTGGTGTTACAAGCGCATCGGCGAATTTGTGCCGCAATTAATCAGCGAAGGTAAATCGCCGCGCTGTATGCTCGAATATTCCGGCACCCTATTACATGGTCTGCGCAAAATGGGCGAACATCATGTGATTGATGCGCTCAAAACCGTCACCTGTAATCCCGATTATAATTGGGCAGTTGAATGGCTCGGAATGCCCTGGGGTCATGCCGTTGCGCCCTCAACGCCGGTGCAAGATTATCGCCTGCATGTGCGGGCTTTTCAGCATCATTTTGCCGCAATTTTCGGCTGGGAAGCACTGGAACGAGTGCGCGGTTTTTCGCCATCAGAAATGGCGCTGCCGAATCATCCCGATGTAGCGTATGAATTTGTTAAAACCCTCGTTGATTGCGGCTATCAATGGGTGTTAATTCAAGAACACACAGTACATCAGATCGGCAACGAACGTCATCCTGAACGCCCGCATATTCCACATCGTCTCGTCTGCACCAATTCCAAAGGCGAAACCGTGAGCATTATTGCGATTCTCAAAACCCAGGGTTCAGATACCAAGCTGGTCGCGCAAATGCAGCCCTGGTATGAAGCGCAAAGCCTCAATCGTGTTGAATTAGCCGGACGTTCAATTCCGCCGCTGGTGACGCAGATTGCCGATGGCGAAAATGGTGGCGTGATGATGAATGAATTTCCGCCAAAATTCATGGAAGCCGTGCGCGGCGCAAGCGGCACCCAAACGCCCTTGATGAATGCCAGCGAATATCTGGAACATCTATTTGCATCTGGCATCAAACCCAGTGACCTGCCCGAAATCCAACCACTCTTCCATGATCGCATTTGGTCACGGATGCAACCCGGCGATGGCCCCGAAAAACTCAAGCAAGTGATTGAAGAACTCAAACGCGAAGATGGCCGGTTTCACATGGAAGGCGGCAGTTGGACAAGCGATTTATCTTGGGTCAATGGCTATGAAAACGTGCTCGGCCCAATGGAAGCCGCCAGCTCGCGCTTTAATGAACTGGTATTACGGCCCGGCATTGCGACCAATCATCCGGCGTATCGCAACGCGCTGTTTCATTTGATGTCTTCGCAAACCAGTTGCTATCGCTATTGGGGTCAAGGGCTGTGGACGGATTATGGCCGCGAGATTTGTCGGCGTGCCACCGAAATCGTCGAGCAGGATTTCGCCAAACACTAACCGTCACTGGAGAATAGAATGGATGTCAACGACGCATTCCAACGTTTGAATATAACCAAACAGCTTACGGCGCAGATGACGCGCCTGATGACGCTTTATCATCCCCGCGTGTGGCGCGAAAAAGGGCTGATGTGGACGGGTGGGTTATTTATTGTCACCTATCTCGTCGTCGTGGTGGTATTGGGAATGCTCTGGTCGCGCTCACCGGAAATATTCGATGTCCGTGCCAATGCGCTGGCGATGGTGAAAGCGGATGAAACGCGGCTAGTTACCGGCAGCTACACCGCTGCAACGGCCATTCGTATCGGTGAAACACTGTTGGGTAAACCGGGCGGTTATCTCAGCAATGATAAAACCCCACCCGGCGTCTATCTGGATAATATTCCAAATTGGGAATTTGGTGCACTCACTGAATTGCGCGATCTAGCCAATTCGATGCGCAATGAATTAAGTCGCGCTCAATCGCAATCGATCGAAGATCGGGATTTGCAAATTGCGCAACCGCAGTTTAATTACAATTCCGATTCTTGGATTTTACCGTCAAGCGAATCTGAATACCGCGATGGCATCAAGGCGCTAGAGCGTTATATGCAGCGTCTGTCAAAAGGCGAAGCGCAGTTTTTCGCACGCGGTGATAATCTGCGCGTTTATTTGCAGGTTGTCGAAAAACGCTTAGGTAATTTGGCGCAGCGGCTATCGTATGCCGTTGGTCAAGATGATCTGGATACCGAATTAGCGGGCGATCCGAGTGCGCGGCGTGCGGATGGTATGGCGGAGCAGATGCACAATCAAACGCCCTGGGCGCAAATCGACGATGTATTCTTCGAAGCGCGCGGTTATACCTGGGCACTGATTCACACATTGCAAGCAATGGCGCTGGATTTTGAAAGCGTGCTCAAAACACGCAATGCGCAGGTTTCGCTCGATCAAATCATCCGCAAATTGCAAAGCACGCAAGATCCGGTGTGGAGTCCGCTGATTCTCAATGGCACTGGATTTGGCCCAATGGCGAATCATTCGCTAGTGATGGCGTCCTATATCTCGCGTGCCAATGCAGCGATTATTGATTTGCGGCGGTTATTAGAGCAGGGGTGAATGGTTAGCGATCAGCGGCCAGCTTAATTTGAGTGGGGTATGCACTGCGTACCCCTTTATTTTACTTTTACTATCCATCTGTTCCCAGCGACAAACCATCCACCCGGCATAGCGATTCGGGCGCGTCGTTGGTACCATTGCCTGCTTGAGTCCTGCTCGGTGTGCGTGTTGGTGCGAGGACGTTCAAACCCTGCGCGTTCTAGGGTTGCCTAGACCAACCCAACCGACGCATCCTCCTTAAATTCTGTGGCCGAGCCGCCGCCGTCCTGAGAGGCGTCCGTGACCGCCCCGTCTTGAGACAACCCGGAGCTGATGATGCGAATTCTTTTTGTTCACCCCAACTATAGTGCCGGTGCCGCTGACATCGCCGGTAACTGGTCTCCAGCCTGGGTCGCCTATATCGCGGGCTATCTGAAATCGGGGGGCTATCAAGATTACCAGTTCATCGACGGGCTGGTTGATCGGCTCGATGATGACCAGATGCGGGCCGCCATCCGCGCCGCACAACCCGACATCATCGCCACCACCGCGATGACGCCGATGATCTATGCCGCACAGCGCGTGTTGCAGATCGCCCGCGAAGAGCACCCGAACGCCATCACCGTGCTCGGCGGCATTCACGGCACCTTCATGTACGAACAGGTGCTGGGCGAAGCGCCCTGGATCGACGTGATTGTGCGCGGCGAGGGCGAGGCGGTCACGCTGAATCTGGTGCGCTGCATCGACGAAGGCCGCTGGCCGAATGAGCGCGAATCCGTGCGCGGCATTGCATTCCTTGATGAGTCGGGCAAGGTCATCGCCACTGAAGCCGAGCCGTCGATTAAAGATGTCGATTCGATTTGGCCGGATTGGAGCATTCTGGAATGGAAAAAATATATTTATATTCCGCTTGGCGTGCCGGTCGCGACGCCGAATATGGCGCGTGGTTGTCCCTTTACCTGTAGCTTCTGTTCGCAGTGGAAATTCTGGCGTGATTATCGCGTGCGCAATCCAAAGCGCATGGTGGATGAAATCGAAGAATTGGTCAAAGTTCATGGCGTGGGCTTTTTTATCCTCGCTGACGAAGAACCGCAGATCAATAAAAAGCTATTCGTTGAATTCTGCCAAGAACTTATCGACCGCAATCTCGGCATTCACTGGGGTATTAACACCCGCGTGACTGATGTGATGCGCGACGAGGATCTATTGCCCTTCTATCGCAAGGCCGGTCTGGTACATATTTCGCTCGGCACGGAAGCGGCGGCACAGCTTAATCTGGATCGCTTTGTCAAAGAAACGACGATTGAGCAAAATAAGCGTGCCATTCAGTTATTGCAGAAAAATGGCATTGTGACTGAAGCGCAATTCATCGTCGGGTTAGAAAATGAAACCCGCGAGACGCTGGAAGAAACCTATCAGATGGTCATGGATTGGGGCGCAGATATGGCCAACTGGTCGATGTACACCCCTTGGCCGTTCTCGGATATGTTCGCTGAAATGGGCGATAAGGTCGAGGTCTTCGACTATTCAAAGTATAACTTTGTCTCGCCAATTATGAAGCCGGACAATATCGACCGCGCTGAATTGCTTGATGGCGTGATGGCGAATTACCGGCGCTTTTATATGAAACGGATGTTCTTCCAATATCCGTGGGTGCGCGATCCGTTCCGCCGTAAATATCTGATTGGCTGTATTAAGGCGTTCTTAAAAAGCGCAATGGAGCGGCGCTTTTATCAGCTTGGCAAACAGAATTACTGGGGGCCGCTGTTTAAAAAGTTCATCAAGTTCGAGTACGACACCAACCGCTCCAAGATCATCGAGCCAGATCATAATGCTTGGAAGAAAGCGCCGCCGGCCAAGCGTCAGGCCGTGGTCAGTGCCGTGGGTGCGGCACCGCAAGCCTGTGGTGGTGGCCCGAAGGCGTGCGGTGGCGGTGATGAGCAGATGACCGACGAGCAAATGGAAGCGGTTGCACGCGCCAGCAGCGGCCAGTCTAAACAGGCTGAGGTCGCTTGATGGCGATGATTTGAATGGTATTTGAACCGCAAAGACGTGCAGTGCGCTAAGAAAAACTGAAAAAAGAATTAAATTTAATTTTAATTTTTTATTCTTTCGTGTGCTTTGTGTCCTTTGCGGTTTAATACAGCTTTTCAGTTCATTGATCACTGACCCGCATTCGTTGAATATAATGAATGCGGGTCATGTCGTTTTAAGAGATTTTCTACATGACTGATTCCGCGCCCTCGATTCGTCTCGAACTCCCGCCGCTTGGCACCTACGGCCCACGCCGCGCCCGGGCGCTGATGATCCAAGGCACCGCCTCGGATGTCGGCAAAAGTCTGCTGGTTGCTGGACTGTGCCGCGCTTACACCCGACGCGGATTGGTGGTGCGGCCATTCAAGGCGCAGAACATGAGTAACAACGCGGCGGTGACGGCTGATAGCGACGCACCGTCCGGCCCCGATGGTGAAGCGCCGCGTGGTGAGATCGGACGGGCGCAGGCGCTTCAGGCGCGTGCGTGCGGCGTGCCGCCGTCGATTCACATGAACCCGGTGCTCTTGAAACCGCAGACGAATATTGGTTCGCAAGTCGTGTTGCGCGGACGGGCGCTCGGCAACTGTCCGGCGCGGGTTTATCACGAAATGCGTCAGGGGCTGATGCCAGCGGTGCTCGATAGTTTTGAGCGTCTCTGTGCTGAAGCTGATCTGGTGCTAGTCGAGGGCGCGGGCAGCGGTGCTGAGGTCTATCTGCGGCAGAGTGATATTACCAACATGCACTTTGCCGAACGCGCCGATATTCCGGTGATCGTGGTCGGCGATTTGGACAAGGGCGGCACCATGGCCGCGCTGGTCGGCACTTGGCTGCTGCTCGATCCGGCGGATCGCCAGAGCGTGGTCGGCTATCTGGTCAACAAGTTTCGCGGCGATTTTTCGCTGTTTGAGCCAGCGTGCGCCACCATTACCGAGATCACCAGTTGGCCGTTTCAGGGCATGGTGCGCTGGTTCGAGGGCGCGTCACGCTTACCCGCTGAAGATTCGCTGGCGCTCGAACGCCCAGCCGAGACCACCGGCGGCACCCTGAATGTCGTCATCCCGCGTTTGTCACGCATTGCCAATTTCGACGATATGGATCCACTGGCGGCGGAACCGGCAGTGAATCTGCGTTGGATCGAACCTGGCCACCCAATTCCCGCTGAAACTGATGTCGTGATTCTGCCCGGCTCAAAAACCACCCGCGCTGATTTGGACGTGCTGCGCCGTGAGGGGTGGGACATCGACATTTTGGCGCATGTGCGGCGCGGCGGGCGCGTGGTCGGACTGTGCGCGGGCTATCAGATGCTCGGGCGCGTGGTGCGCGATCCGCTTGGCGTCGAGGGTGAACCCGGCGCAACGCTGGGACTGGGCCTGCTCGACATTGAGACCGAGATTGGCGCAGATAAACGCTTGATTGAAATTGACGGGCACGAGCAACAGAGCGGCTGCCAGATCAGCGGCTACGAGATGCACATGGGCCGCACCACTGGGCCGGGGCTGGAACGTCCCTGGCTGCTGTTAGCAGATGGCGCGGGTCGGGTGCGTCCTGAAGGCGCAATCACTGCTGACGGGCGCGTGATGGGCGGGTATTTGCATGGCATCTTTGGCGCGGATGAATTTCGCACCCATTGGCTGGAACAGGTCGGCGCACAAGCAGCGCGGATTGATTTTGAAGCGCGAATCGAAGCGGCTCTAAATGAACTCGCCGATCATATTGAAAGCTGTTTAGATTTGGATGCGCTGCTGGAATTAGCGCGTTGAGTAATGATACTGCAAATATAACGCGAGTAATATTGATATGCTGACAACTCAGCATTATAGCGACTCCCGCTATCAGACCACGCCTGGTACTGGATATGATGGCGTCGTGCGCGTTCAAGTTGGCAGTTATTATGGCTCAGGTAGTTTGCTATTTGATGGTCGAGCGGTTTTGACGGCGGCGCATTTGTTCAGTCACGGTCATACGAATACATCCGTTACCTTTGAAACAACCGCTGGCTCTCAGACAGTCACTGCAACGCAAGTTGTGATTCATCCCAAGCATAATCGCATTGATATTAGTAATGATCTAGCTTTGGTATGGCTCTCTGAAACAGCACCTGTAGCCGCTAACCGCTACAACCTATATCGAGACACAAACGAACTAGACCAGACTATGACGATGGTCGGTTATGGTATGACTGGAAGCGGAACCATTGGAACAGATGCTTATTCCAGCGAGCCACCGCGTTTGCGTGCCTATAATCAATTCGATGCTGATGGGGCCGTCTTAAAACAAGCTTTAGGCACATCTATGACCTGGTCGCCACCAGCAGGCACGCAGTTAATTGCTGATTTTGATGATGGCAGCGCTGCCCATGATGCACTTGGTGATATTTTAAATGCTTGGGATACTGGTTTAGGCGATTATGAGGGGCTAATCGGCGTTGGCGATAGCGGCGGCCCGGCATTGATTGCTGGTCAGGTGGCCGGTGTTGCCAGCTATACAGCGCGGCTAACGTCAGAGACTGGAAGTGCTGATATTGATGCGATTGCGAATAATAGTTTTGGTGAAGTTGGCGCTTGGACGCGAGTGAGTGCTTATCAGCAATGGATCGATCAGCAATTACGCGCTCAATATCCCGATGCCCCAACCACGCCCGCTGAAGTCGAGCGTAGTATCACTGAAGGGCACACGGGAACCGAGTATGTTTATTTCTTATTGCAATTTACTGGCATACGCACGAATCCCGAACAAATTCTCAGCGTTGATTATGTCACACGCGATGGAACAGCAGTTGCTTACAGTGATTATCTGCCGGTCAGTGGCCAACTCAATCTCTATCCAGGCGAAAATCAAGCCGTGATTCCAGTTGAAATCATCGGCGATACTGTGCCCGAATTAGATGAAGTCTTTTATCTCGATGTCTTTAATCCAGTGGGCGGCCATTTCGGTAATGGTGTCGTTCAGCTCACCGCAATGCGCACAATTCTGAATGACGATGGCGTATTCATATAACTGTCAATTCACGCATCACGCATAGATCAACACCATGAACGCACTTCCAGCCTGTCCCCACTGCGCCAGCGACAACACCTATCCCGACGGCGATCTCTATATCTGTGCTGACTGTGGCTATGAGTGGCCACAATCGGGCAGCGCAGACCAAGACGCCGACGCGCTCCCCATAGTCAAGGATGCCAACGGCCAGCCTCTCAGCGACGGCGATAGCGTGGTGCTGATTAAGGATCTCAAAGTCAAGGGCACCTCGACCACGCTCAAAGTCGGCACGAAAATCAAAGGGATCCGCTTAGTTGGCGGCGATCACGCGGTTGATTGCAAAACCGAGGCGGGGAGCTTTTTGTTAAAAGCCGAGTTTCTCAAAAAAGCGTGAGCGCCCGCACGGCACGCGCCCCGAACGTCGCTTGAAAATCCCCGCCGCGCCTGTTCAACTGTGTGTTGCAGTGCCCCGCGCCTAGACGCTGGCAGCCTGTCACTGGGCGCACCGACCATCTACTACACGACCAACGAGGCAGCGTACCTGATGAACACCATGATTCAGTATGTCTTTGCGTTTGAGGACGGCGATGGCAAGGACAAAAAATTACTCGGTGGCAAGGGTGCCAATCTGTGTGAAATGACGCAAATCGGGCTGAATGTCCCACCCGGCTTTGTGATTTCGACGGCGGCCTGTCTGGAATATCTCGATGATCCCAAACGCGCCCTGCCACCTGGTCTCAGTGAGCAGGTGCAGATGCAGATGCGGGCGCTGGAGCAGAAAACCGGCAAGGGCTTCGGTGATCCCGATAATCCGCTACTGGTTTCAGTGCGCTCAGGCTCGGCAATGTCGATGCCGGGCATGATGGACACCATCCTCAATCTGGGGCTGAATGCCGAGACACTGCGCGGTGTGATCCGTGCCACCGACGACCCGCGCTTCGGCTATGACGCCTATCGCCGCTTTATTCAGCTCTTCGGCAAGGTTGCGCTCGGCATTCCCGATGAGGCATTTGACAAAGAATTTGCCGCGATCAAAGACGCCGCCCACGCCAAGCAAGACGTGGATCTGTCAGCGAACGATCTGCGCGAGACCTGCGAACGCTTCCTCAGCGTTGTCGCCGAGGCCACCGGCCAGCCGTTCCCGACTGACCCGTATCAACAACTCGAAATCGCCATCAAAGCGGTTTTTAATTCGTGGTCAGGAAAACGGGCGGTCGATTATCGCCGTCAGTTCAATATCACGCCGGACATGGCCAACGGCACGGCAGTCAATGTCGTGACAATGGTGTTCGGCAATCGCGGTGATGATTCGGCCACCGGCGTTGCGTTTACGCGCAATCCGGCCACTGGCGAAAACAAGCTCTACGGTGAATATCTGGTCAATGCGCAGGGCGAAGATGTGGTCGCGGGCATTCGCACGCCCAAACCGCTCGACCGGCTCAAGGTCGAGATGCCCGAGCTGGCCGATCAGCTCGATGCCCTGCGCGATAAGCTCGAAAGCCATTATCACGAAGTACAGGATTTTGAGTTCACCATCGAGCGCGGGCAGTTGTACTGCTTGCAGACGCGCAACGGCAAGATGAACACAGTGGCGATGGTGCGCACCTCGGTCGAGATGGAGCGCGAAGGTCTCATCACCAAAGAACAGGCGCTGTTGCGCATCGCGCCCGAATCGCTGGAGCAGATGCTGTTTCCGCGTCTCGATCCGCATGTCAAGGCCGAAGCAGTCGCGCAAGGTCTACCGGCCTCACCGGGCGCGGCCTCTGGAATCGCGGTGTTCGATGCCGACCGCGCCGAACTGTTAGGCAAGGGTCAGGGGCTAAAAGTCATTCTGGTGCGCGAAGAGACCAAGCCCGAGGATATTCACGGCTTTTTTGCCTCAGAAGCGATCCTGACCTCACGCGGCGGCAAAACCTCCCATGCCGCTGTCGTCGCACGCGGCATGGGCAAGCCGTGCGTGGCCGGTGCTGAGGGCATCAGTGTCGATGTCGAGCGGCGCGAAGCGCGGGTCGGGTTGACCAGTTTCAAAGAAGGCGAGGTCATCACCATCGACGGCACTTCGGGGCGGGTGTATCTGGGCGCGATCCCGACCGTTGAACCGGATTTCACCCCCGAACTGCATACCCTGCTCGGCTGGGCGGATGAACTGGCCAAGCTCAAGGTGCTGGCCAATGCGGACACGCCGGACGATGCACGCCGAGCGCGGCGCTATGGAGCCGTCGGGATCGGGCTGGCGCGAACTGAACGCATGTTCAACGATGTCGAGCGGCTGCCGATTGTGATTGAGATGATCGTCGCCGAAACGCCCGAAGCGCGGCAGGCGGCGCTCGACCGGCTGTTACCGTTGCAGCGGCAAGATTTCCATGATTTGTTTGAAGTGATGTCGCCGCATCCGGTCACAATTCGGCTACTGGATCCGCCGATCCATGAATTTTTGCCCGATGAGCATGTGCTGGAACGCGAGCTATCGGAACTGCGGGTGCTGGCGCAAACCGCACGCGGCGTCAGTGTGCTCTCGGGGGCGCTGGGATTGCTGCACGCAAATGATGGACTGCGCCGCGAGATCGAGGCGGCACGGCACATGCTCGATGCGTCGGTGGTCGAAGAAGCGATTGCGAAAAAAGAAGCCATGCTCAAAAAAGTGCGGGCGCTCTACGAGACCAACCCGATGTTGGGGCATCGCGGCGTGCGGCTCGGCATGACCTTCCCGGAGATTTATCAGATGCAGGTGCGGGCGATTCTCGAGGCGGCGGCTGAATGCGCTAAAGCTGGAATCGAAGTGCATCCACAGATCAAGGTACCGCAAGTCTGCACCGTGCAGGAATTGCGCAAGGTCAAAGAATACGTCGCGACCATTCATGCCGAGGTAATGGCGCGTTATGGCAAGCCGGTGAAATTCGCGTTCGGCACCATGATTGAAGTCGTGCGGGCCTGTATGCGGGCGGATTCGCTGGCTGAAGAAGCGGAGTTTTTCTCTTTCGGCACCAATGATCTGACCCAAGCGACCTTCTCGTTCTCACGCGAAGATGCCGAGAATAAATTCCTGCCGCTGTATAACCAATCGGGCTTATTGCAGGACAACCCGTTCGATGTGCTGGATGTCAAGGGCGTGGGCAAACTGATGCAGTTAGCCGTTGACTGGGGACGGGCAGTGAAGCCGGATTTGCATGTTGGCATCTGTGGCGAACATGGCGGACATCCGGCCTCGATTGCGTTCTGTCATCAGGCTGGACTGGATTATGTGAGCTGTTCAGGGCCACGAGTGCCGATTGCGCGGCTGGCGGCGGCTCATGCGGCGTTGAAGGCCAGTTGAGGGCAATACGCCTGATAATTCAGGTGTTTTGTTATGAAAAGCGGTGAAGTGATCAAGCGCCTGATGTCCGACGGCTGGGTGCTGGTGCGTGTCAAAGGCTCGCACCATCAGTTTCGGCGGCCTGAGCAGCCGGGCTTGGTCACGGTACCGCATCCACAAGCCGATCTTCCGCTGTCAACCTTGCGCAGCATCTACCGTCAGGCCGATTGGCCCTGGAAGTGAGTTATGCGATTGGCATTGGCCCTACACACTGATGACGGCGTGACCTATGGGGTCACGGTACCTGATCTTCCCGGGTGTTTTTCGGCGGGTGACAGCTTGGATCAGGCGATTGAGAATGCCTATGAAGCCATTGATGCCCATGTCGAGCTGCTGATCGATGACGGAGATGCTCTGCCGTGTCCGCGTCCGCTCGCCGAACATCAGGCAAATCCTGATTTTGCGGGGGCGGTGTGGGTGGTGATTGATGCGCCAATCGAGCATGATTTCGGCCCAACTGAGCAAATCAAGATTCAGGTGCCGCGCCAATTGCTCCAGCGCATTGATGCACACGTCAAGGCGCGTCATCTCAGTCGTTCGGCCTTTTTGACACAGGTTGCCAGCGAAGCGATGGGACGTGAAGAACCGTGCCGTAATTAGATGAGCAAATTGTATGGATCTCGATGCCCTCAATGCCGCTTTTGCCCGACCGGATGTGCTGCGCTTTGTCGAAGGACGCGGCGGTCTGATATGGATCGAGATCGACAACGGCCTAGCGCGAGCGACCCTGACCACGCATGGCGCACAGGTCTTGTCCTACCGTCCCGCCGGAGCGCGGGACGATCTGCTGTTTGTCAGCGAATGCGCGACCTATGGGCCGGAGCAGGAAATCAAGGGCGGGGTGCCGATCTGCTGGCCCTGGTTCGGGCGCGATCCGGCGATACCGGAGCGGCAGATTCATGGCTTTGCGCGGCTCCGCGAGTGGTCGGTATTAGCGTGCGAGACGCGACCCGATGGCGCAACTTGGGTGCGGTTCGGGCTGGCTGATGATGCAGCAACGCACGCGCTCTGGCCGCATTATTTTAATCTCTGGGTCGAGGTGACGGTCGGCGCGACCCTGACGGTGACGCTCACCACCCGCAACGCCGGTGATGAACCCTTTGCCATCACGCAAGGGCTACATGCTTATTTTAAAATCGGCGATCCAGCACAGCTTCAAGTGCATGGACTCGACGGCTGCCGCTATCTGGACAAGGCAACGGACGCGCCGGCGGATGCAGTGGGTGTGCAGTCTGGTGCGCTGGTTGTAGCCGCTGAGGTCAATCGCATTTACGAAGGCGTGCCGCCGCGCCTGGTGATCGACGACGCGGCACTCAACCGCCGGATTCAGCTTGACAGCCAGCACAGCCGTACTTGTGTGGTGTGGAATCCGTGGAGGGCCGGAGCGCAGGCACTGCCCGATCTGGATGTGGAGGATTACCGGCGTTTTGTGTGCGTTGAGACGGTGAACGCGGCCTCTGAGGTGATTTGGATTGCCCCGCAGCAGGCGGCGCAGATTGGCGCTGAATATCGGATTGTTGCGCTTGAGTCGTGATAAATAATTGAAAATCAACGGATTATGGGATTTTGACTGATGTCACAGTTTGCACCGCTTGCTTACAAACTTCCGCTGGCGTCACTGGTGCTGATGACCGTGCTCACGGCGGGCTGTTCTAACTCGGGCGAAGATGTTCGGGTCACACTCTGCCGCGATCTGGTGCGCGTGCAGCTTGGCAATACGCCCAATTGGAGCGGCCAGCGCATTGAGCCGCACGGGCGTGCTGGAGCGGTGGTCAGTCTGAATTGGACGGGCACTGCTGGTAGCGACGGGCAGGCGACTTGTCACTATCCGTATAATGCGGCGGACAGCGATCTATTTACGACGGCTGATCCGATGGCGGCGTATTCGACCTCACCGACGCAATTTGTGCTCAATGGTCGCTCGATTCGTAATCCCGAATTGGCGCGGCTGATTGGGTTGGCGATGCGTCAGCAGGGGCAAGAACTGATTGATCGGGCGCGGGCGGGGTTGTAAATGTCCTATCAACCGCCGCTCGCCCCCCAATCACACACAGACGAGCGGCGATTCATTCAACCCGCCGTTGCTCGCACCGCCTGATTGAGCGCATTAGCGTCGGCATGGGGCAGCGGTAAATACACCGCGCCCATTTCTTTCGCCAATTCGCGCCCTTGCGGTTGCGGACGCGGCGAGGTATCGATCACCAGTGCGGCGATCTCCAGCGACCGCACCACCCGCGCCGCTGCTAGAGCTTCTTCATTCGCACGGGTGCGACCACCCGTCCCATCGCGGGCGACATTCGCACGGCCATCAGTCATCACAATCAGCACTGGCGTACCGCCGCGCCGCTGCACGCCATCGGCCAGCATCATCCCCAGATCAATCCCCGATGCCAGCGGCGTACCACCGCCGCCCGGTAATCCGGCCAAACTGCGTTTGGCCCGTACCAGTGAGCGCGTCGGCGGTAACAACACCTCAGCGCCCTGCCCGCGAAAAGCCACCAACGCCACTTGATCGCGGCGCACATAGCAATCGGCCAACAGCAATTCGACCGCGCCCTTCGCCTCGGCGAGCCGATGCAGCGCCGACGAGCCAGACGCATCGACAACAAAAATCGTCGTACTCTCGGATTTGTGCTTAAAGCGCGTGATGCGGAAGTCATCTTGGCGGATTTCGAGCCGATTCGACGGCTTGCCCGCACGCGCGCGTTCTTCGCGGCGGATGCGCTGCCAGGGTGCGGCAGCGCGGAGCGTTTCGATCACATTGAGGCGTTGTCCAGCGCGTGGCTCACCGCGTAGCACACCGGCTGGGCGGCCGCGTGACGGGGCATTTTGCACCGCACCGGCTTTGCCGGTCGCCCGCGCCCGTGAGCGCCGCAATTTGCCCATCTGGAGTTGCGCCAGCAAACCCGCCGGAATCGCCGCCCGCGTCGCGTCGAGGATTTTGTCCTGTAACTCTTGCGGTTCCTGCGGCTCTTGATTGGACTGTTCTTCGTCTGGCTTTGGCTCGTCCGGCTCAGGGGGTGGTGGCTCGGCGTCCGGTGGTGGCTCCATCGGCGGTAATTGGGTCGCACGCGGCGCAAGCACGAGGCGTCCGGCAACGGCGAGATCTTCGTCTGTCACCGCGTCACGGTCTTCAAGCGCGGCATGAGCGCAAGCGACGCGAGTCGCGAAGATCGAGGCGCGGAGCGACGGGATACCGAGTGCCAGCGCAATCCCGCACAGCGTCTCAACTTGCGCATCGGTGATAGTGACCTGTGACAGCCGGGGCCGCGCTGCCAGCACATCTTCAACCGTGTAATCGCAAGCGATGGCCTGATCGTAGCGGAGATAATTTAACTCTAAATGAAAGGCCAGCCGGTCGAGCAGCGCATTGAGCAATCCTTCATCGTCGCCGACCCCTTCATCCAGCGCGACCACAGCAAAGCGCGACGGTGTGCGCAGCGCCAGCCCATCGCGTTCGAGGACGACTTCGCCCGAATCAAACGCCATATTGAGCCGCGCTGCCGTGCCGGGGGCGATACGCTCGGCCATTGCCAGTTCAATCAGACCGCCGTTGGCTTCGACCAGCAGCCCTTTTTCAGCCACTGGACGCCCGGCATTGAGCGTCGCGGCCAGATCCAGTCCGCCGAGTAAGCGCCCATCGGCGACATGCAGCGGAATGCGCCGCTGTGGAGTGCCCTCGGGCTGGAGGTCGCGCAGGATTGACAGCCACTGATCGCGCACTGGGCCGGGCAAGGCCCGCAGTGCGACGCCACCAGTGCCGACCGGATCGACCGTCATCAGCACTGCTGCCAGTACGGCATCATCCCAAGGCGATGCGCCCGAACCCGCCTGATGCGAAGCCGGTGCGCCACCCGCCGCGACAGCGGGATTCGGGGCGGGTGTGCTCATTCGCCAAACAGCTCCTTGATCGCCCGTTCGACGCGACTGGTCGAGCCGGATTCGTCGAGCGGATCGCGGCGCAGACGATGGCGCAGGGCTGAAACCGCGATGGTTTTGACGTGATCGACAGTGACGGTTTTATCGCCTTGCAGCGCCGCAAGCGCCCGCGCCGAGCGAATCACGGTCAGCTCACCGCGCAGACCATCGGTGCCGAGTTTGATGCAGAGCTTGGCGGTTTCTTCAAGCGTCCGATCTGGGACTGCGACTTCGGGCAGCAGCTTTTTGGCTTTTTGAATCTGACGGCTGACTTTGGCGTCTTTGCTCTTCCATTTTTCGACGAAGGCCGCCGGATCGCGCTCAAATTCATCGCGCAGCCGCACCACCTTCATGCGTGTCGGCAGGTCGGTCGGTGTTTTGACCTCGACCGAGAGACCAAAACGATCTTGCAACTGCGGGCGCAGTTCACCTTCTTCGGGATTACCCGAACCGACGAGAACGAAACGCGCCGGATGGCGCACGCTCAAGCCTTCGCGCTCGACGAGATTTTGACCGGATGCGGCCACGTCGAGCAGCGAATCGACCAGATGATCTTCGAGTAGATTCACCTCGTCGATGTAGAGAAAACCGCGATGGGCACGCGCCAACAGGCCCGGCTCAAACGCTTTCTCACCTTTGGTTAGAGCGCGTTCCAGATCGAGCGCACCGATGACGCGATCTTCGGTCGCGCCCAGCGGCAGATCGACCACCGGCACCGGCACCTGATGACTCTTGAGGCTGCCGCCCTTTGCTTTCTTGGTGCGGCACTCCTCGCACAGATAATCGTCACTGGCATCGGGATCGCAGTGATAGGTGCAATCAGCCGCACGCATCTTCGGCAGCAGCGCAGCAAGTCCACGAATCGCCGTGGATTTACCGGTACCACGGTCTCCGAAGACGAGCACGCCGCCGATAGATGGATCAATAGCCGCCATCAGCAGGGAGCGTTTCATCTCCTCTTGGGCAACAACGGCGGAAAAGGGAAAGGGGATGGGCATACGCGGCGAACCTGGTTCTTGAGGGTTGCGAATGGGTCGAAATCAGCGTGTCGCGCCGGAGAGCGCCCGCACGCTAATCGAACTCGCGACCCTAGCGCCCATGAGTAGTTAGGTCAAGTTCCATTTGGAATCTCGCTGTGACTGATTTCGATCAGACCCGACGGATGATTTTTGCCTAAGTCTACTGTAAAACGCGATTTTTACACTCAATCTCAAGCACCGTCAGGCATGACCGACCGACGCCAACTCGGCCACTCACCGGCCACCCTTACCGCCGCTCAAGCTGACAATCTGCAACGCCTCGGGCGCGCGGTGATCGCAACCGAAGCCAATGCGGTCGCGGCACTCGCGGCCCGCATTGACGCCAGCTTTGTTGCCGCCTGCGCCCACATGCTCACCTGCGATGGGCGCATCGTTGTGCTCGGCATGGGCAAATCGGGGCATATCGGCGGCAAGATCGCCGCGACCCTGGCCAGCACCGGCACGCCGGCGTTCTTCGTTCATCCGGGCGAAGCCAGTCACGGCGATCTAGGCATGATTACGCCGCGTGATGTGGTGCTGGCCATTTCCAATTCTGGCGAAACCGATGAAATCCTGACCATCCTGCCGTTGATTAAGCGCCTCGGCGTGCCGCTGCTGGCGATGACCGGGCGCACCGATTCCACCCTTGCCCGCGAAGCGGACGTGCATCTGGATGTCAGCGTGGCAATGGAAGCCTGTCCGCTCGGATTGGCACCGACTTCGAGCACTACGGCAACACTGGCAATGGGCGATGCGCTGGCCATTGCGCTGCTTGAAAGTCGCGGTTTTACGGCGGAGGATTTTGCCCGCTCACATCCGGCAGGCAGTCTTGGGCGACGCTTGCTGCTGCATGTCGAAGAGGTGATGCACCGAGGGGAGCGACTGCCGTGGGTTGCGCTCGGCACGCCGCTGCTGGAGACGCTGGAAGAGATGTCGCGCAAGGGCTTAGGCATGAGCGCCGTGCTTGCGGCAGATGGAACGCTCGCCGGCGTGTTTACGGATGGTGATTTACGTCGCGCCCTCGATCACGGCATCGACGTGCATCAGACGCCGATTGACGCCGTGATGACGCGCCAATGCGCGACCATTCAAGCTGGTGCGCTGGCGGTGGAAGCGGTGCGGCTGATGGAAGCGCGTGCGATCAATGGTTTACTTGTCGTTGATGCTGCAAACCGCTTGATCGGTGCGCTCAATATGCACGATCTACTGCGTGCTGGCGTGGTTTGAGCGCGACGGCGGAAAAGCTGGCCGCTGGCGGCTAGGGACGCTATCAGCCAACTAACGCCACACTTCCATAGCTTAAGCCCAGTCCAATCACGGTCGCCATCAAGACATCACTTGGATAATGCAGCCCAAGAATGACACGCGAGAGCGCAATCAAAATCGTCAAGGGCACCAATATCCAAGCCAGCAGCGGAAAATAGGTGATCGCTACGCTTGAAAAAACAACCGCATGGAGCGTATGCCCCGAAGGAAAGCTGTATTGATCCAGCGGCGGCACCAGTGCCGTGATGTCATGCGCGTGACACGGACGCGGGCGGCGCGTCAGACCTTTGAGCGATTTATACAGCAGTAGCGCCAGCCCGCCCGTAGCCAGCATGTGCAGACTCGCCTGTAATCCCGTCAGCCCATACACCAGCGGCAGCGTCACCATGAGGCTATACCAAAACACCCCATCCCCCAGCCGGCTCACAAACGCAAAGGGATAGCGAATCCAGCGCCGCTGCTGCCCCGAGCGACTCCAGAGGCGGCACACGGTCGTTTCCAGTTCAGTCAGATGATGTAGCCAGGCTTGCATAAGCGCCCTCCGCTTGACGGCGTCGGTGCTGGATCACGGCACCGGCTTGTTCTTCGACCCGTTTTAACACGCGCTCCCATCCTAGCGTCAGTGCCGAGGCTCTCGCGGCCTGACCGAGGCGACGCAGATGCTCCCGCTCCGCAACACTCGCTCGGCACGCCTGCACAAAAGCGGCCTGATCGTTAAACGGCACGGTGATGCCATTGACCCCAGATTGGAGATATTCATGCGCAGCGGCATAGTCAAACGCAATCACGGGCAGTCCGCTGGCCATCGCCTCGGTGACCACGTTCCCAAAGGTTTCAGTCAAACTGGGAAATACAAACAGATCACCCGAAGCATAGTGTGCGGCCAATTCCGCCCCAACACGCGCTCCGGCAAAGATTAAATCAGGATGCTGCCGTTGCAGCGTTTGGCGTTCTGGCCCATCGCCGACTAATACAAACCGCGCCGTCGGGCAGGTTTGTTGTAGAGCGCGAAAGCCTTCCAGCGCCAGCGTGAGATTTTTTTCCGCCGCAATCCGCCCGACATAGAGTGCCACGAGATCGGCGTCACCACAGCCCCAAGCGCGGCGCAAATCCGCCGACCGCCAAGTCGGGGCAAAGCGTTCAGTATCGACGCCACGTCCAAAGACATGCACATTGGCAAAGCCGTCAGCGGTCAGACTTGCGCATAGTTCCGCCGTCGGCACCAGCGTTGCATCTGAACGGTTATGAAACCGCCGCAGACTCGCTGTGATTGGGCGCATCAGCCAGCCTATGCCGTAATGTTGGCTATATCGCTGAAAATGGGTGTGAAATCCGGTCAGGGTCGGAATATCCAGCGCCCGCGCCGCCATCAGCGCCGTTTGACCCAGCGGCCCCGGCGTGGCGATATAGACCAAATCAAAACCCTGCCCCTGCCACAGTCGGCGCAGCCTGCCATAGGCGGGCAAGCCAAAGCGCAGACCGCGATAGCCCGGAATCGGCAGTCCGGGCAAGCACTGTTCATCGATTACAGATGGCGACGACGGCGCTGGCGCTGACGCATCATGCGGCTGGCGCGGGCGGATCAACTGAATCATCTGGCCGCGTGCCGCCAAGCCCTCGGCGAGCTGGCGCATCGTCTGCGCAACGCCATTGATTTCCGGCGGATAGGTCTCGGTCACGATGGCGATTTTCCATCGCTGATCGCTGCTCGGCGGCGCGGTGATGGGGGGTTGATATGACGGCATCATCACGCCGCTCCCGGCTCTAGCCAACCGGCGACCGGTGGCGCGTAGCAATCAGTTACGGGCACAAGCGCAGGATGTGGGCGCAGATGTGGCGGTTCCCACTGCTCCAGCGCCGTGAGAATCGCGCAGCGTGTCTGTTCCGCAAGCGCCCGGCGTGAACAGCCCTCAGCGGCTGAGATCGGTTCGAGAAACTGCACCGTTGCCACCAGTCCGGGATGGCGAATCAAGCGTCCGAGATTCGCTAACAGACTGTCATCGCCGGTGTAGGGCGCATCGCCATCGAGCGCCAGCGTCTCGCGGTGGCGGTAGCGAATCGCAACCGGCTGCACACGCACTCCGGGCTGTTGTGCAATGGCGAACAGTCGCGGATGAAAGCGCCCCAGTGTGTGTCCATCGGTCGTCGTGCCTTCGGGAAACAGCATCACGGTACGCTGTGCGGCAAGATCGGCGGTCAGTTGTTGCGCTACGGCATCGGCTTGATGTGCGCCGCGTGTGATAAAGCGCGTTCCGGCCAGTCGTGCTAACCAGCCGATCACTGGCCAGGCCGCGACATCAGCTTTGGCCAAAAAGGTGATCTCGCCCTCAGCGCCGAGAATCGGAATATCTAGCCAAGACACATGATTGCCAATCAGCAGACAGCCCGGCACGAGGGTGCCGTCGCGCTGCACCGTGATATCCAGTGTCTGCACCAATCGCCGATGCCACCAGCGCACACAACGCGGCAGCCACGCTGGAGCCGGACGGCTACGCGAGCGCAGTGCGGTGTTGAGTCCGAGATACAGCCCGATCAGGGTTCCAGTGGCCAGATGCGCACTGACCCGCCCGGCTCGCCACAGTGCGCGTCGAATTACCATGAGTTACAGACCGTGCCGATCAAAGAAATGCCGTGAATAGGCGGGATTGAGTGCCTGAATATCAAGTAACATCAGCACATCCGCCACGCCGAACGCGGGATCGCGGCAGGGTTCGCCGCAGGCTTTCGCGCCCAAGCGCACATAGGCGCGTAGCAATGGCGGCAGTGGGGCATCTAGCACGGCGTCATCGGCGCTCGGCGGGGTGTGTAGTGGTACCCGTGGCGCAACCTGCCAAGCTGTCGGCGCGAGTGCTTGGCGGCGCAAGCGGTTCATAATCGCAGCGGCCTGTACATCATCATCTCCAAGCGGCACGCTGGCACAGCCGAAGAGATAATCAAAGCCGTTGTCGCGTACAAAACCGGCTAATCCCGACCAGAGTACGCCAATCGCTGATCCCTGACGAAATGCCGGCGCGATGCAGGTGCGCCCGACTTCGAGCAGTCGCCCGTCGAGTTGTTTGATCGCCGTGAGGTCAAATTCACTTTCGGAATAAAAACGCCCGAGCCGTGCGGCATCCGCGCCAGTCAGCAGGCGCGTGCAGCCGACAACACGTTCAGTGCGTGCATCACGCACTAATAGATGTTGGCAATGGTCGTCGAATGCGTCACGGTCGTAGCCGATTTCGCCTTGAAGCTGTGCGCCTAGTTCTTCGCCGAAAACCTGATAACGCAGTGCCTGCGCCTCACGGATTTCGGCGGCGGAGGTTGCCAGCTCGACAAACAGACGCTCGCCACGTTTGGCGCGTGACGCGGAGGCCGAAGCGACCATCGGATGCCCTCATCGGTTAAAGAATTGCCTAGAGGGATATCTTAGGTGGCGAGTATTGCGGACTGATGTGGGCGGCGTGACAGCCGGATGAAAGCGCGGTTAAGTTGCTGTGAGTTTCGCTTTTGGCCGCTGAAAACGCTGAAAAACGCAGAAAGTAACACACCCCAACACTGGAGCCGAGGCCACGCCTGAGCTACTTTAGTTAGTTTTCTGGTCACGACGCTTCAGCTTCGTGACCTAAAAAAACACAGTGAGATCTGATGAAGTTAGGGCTTCGTCACGAGAAATATCGCACCAGCACTCACCCCACAATCCCCGAATGCCGCAATAGCGCATCCGTTGTCGGTTCGCGGCCTCGGAATTTCACAAATAGCGCCATCGCATCGTCTGAGCCACCTTTTTCCAAAATATGCTCTAGGAAAGCCCGCCCAGTCTCCGCATCGAATACACCGCGCTCTTCAAATAATGAGAACGCATCCGCCGATAGCACTTCTGCCCATTTATAGCTGTAATATCCAGCGGCATAGCCACCGGCGAAAATATGCGAAAACCCATGCGCAAAGCGATGGAAAGCCGGTGGTTTAATCACCGCAACTTGATCGCGCACAGATTCGAGAATTTCATCAATCCGTCCGCCGTGTTCTGGGTTGTATTCGCGGTGCAAGCGAAAATCAAAGAGCGCAAATTCTAATTGCCGCACCATTTGCATCGCCGATTGAAAGTTTTTCGCAGCAATCATGCGCGTATACAATTCATCGGGGAGTCGCTCGCCGGTTTGCCAATGCGCAGCGAAGAGATCCAGTGATTCACGCTCCCAGCACCAGTTTTCTAAAAACTGACTCGGCAATTCGACTGCATCCCAGGGCACGCCGTTAATACCAGATACGCCGGGATAATCCACCCGCGTAAGTAAATGATGCAGCCCGTGACCAAATTCATGAAACAGGGTGATGACTTCATCATGCGTCAACAGTGACGGCTGTTCACCAACCGGCGGGGTGAAATTGCAGACTAAATACGCCACCGGAAGTTGTTCACGCGCTTTAGTGCGCAGGCGATCAATGCAGGTATCCATCCAGGCACCGCCGCGTTTATGTGGGCGGGCGAAGGGATCGAGATAAAATTGACCGCGCACTGCGCCGCTATGCTGATCGCGGATAGCAAAAAACCGCACCTCAGGATGATAGCTATCAAATTGGGTGATTTCTTCAATTTGAATGCCGAATAAGCGTTCGACGACGCCAAATAATCCCTGTAATACGCGGGCGATGGGAAAATAGGGGCGCAATTCTTCTTGGCTAATTTGATAGCGATGAACGCGCAGTTTTTCGGAATAATAGGTGATGTCCCAGGGTTCAAGCTGGGCAATGCCATGATGTTCGCGGGCAAAATTGGCTAATTCCGCTAATTCACGCCGCGCTTGTTCAACTGAGCGAGCGGCGAGATCTTCGAGAAAGCCGAGCACGGCAGCGGCGGATCGCGCCATTTTGGTCGCTAATGAGCGTTCGGCATAATTAGCAAATCCGAGTAACTGCGCTAATTCATGACGCAAGGCCAAAATGCGTTCCATGATTTCGCTGTTATCCCACTGTCCGGCGTGTGGCCCTTGATCGGAGGCGCGGGTGCCGAATGCCTGATAGAGCTCAAAACGGAGTGCGCGGTCGTCGGCGTAGGTCATCACTGGCAGATAAGACGGCATATCGAGCGTAAAACGCCAGCCGTCTAGCCCGTGCTGTTCGGCGTTCTGCCGCGCTAATCCGAGCGCCGATTCGGGCAGTCCGGCAAGCTGGGCCGCATCCGTGATGTGTTTGCTCCACGCATTCGTCGCATCGAGGACGTTTTCAGCATAGCTGCTGGTCAGTTGCGACAATTCCTGACTGATGGCTTTGTAACGCGCCTGCTGATCGGGCGGTAGATCGACGCCGGACAGATGAAAATCGCGCAGGGCGTTGTCGAGCAGGATGCGCTGTGCGGCATTGAGATCGACTTGCTCAGAGACAGCGCGGTAGGCTTGGAACAGGGCGACATTTTGGCCAACTTCGGTGCCATAGTCGCTTAATTTCGGCAAACAGGCGTTATAGGCGGCCCGCAGTGCGTCGCTGTTGAGCACGCTGTTGAGATGACTGACCGGCGACCAAGTGCGATTGAGTCGCTCATCGGCGGCATCAAGTGGCTCGATGAAGTTTTCCCAAGTCGGTGCTGTTATGTCCTGTGTCAGCCGCGCAATGGTGGCGCGACAGTCGGCTAAGCGTGCATCGAGCGCCGCTTCGACGTGTTCCGGACGAATCTGAGGAAATAGCGGCAGATCAGTCGCCGTGAGCAGGGGATTGGACATGATGAGCAGAATCCGTGATGAAGTGAACGGGGGCAGACTATTAGAGACTCTATTAGAAAATCAGTTAGTTGAACAAAAAGCCGCTGTGATGGCGCGAGACGCTGTGGCCGCTCAGTGAGCGTTTGATGTCAGCTAATGGGCGTGGGGTGATGGAGCGCGGGGTGCAGAGATGATGTTGCCAGAGTTCGACGCGGTAGCGTTCGGGGCTGGCGTCAATGCTGTGCCAGTCTTCATCGACGGGGATAAATCCGCTCTCGCTGCCGTAAGCGTAAACGCGATATTGACCCTTAAGCGTGCAGCGAATGCCTTCAAAGCTCAGATTCCGTGCGCCGCTGGCGCTGCGGGCGAGTAGGGTATAGCGCACGACTTGATCGGGGCCGATCTGAAGCTGGCGACCGTCGATGAAATAGTCAAAGGCATCAGGAGTGCCGTCGAGCTGCACGGCGATGAGATCGGCGTCGGCGGGCAGCGTCGGCAAACGGGTGTGGGTGTCTTCTGTCCAGGGGGTGCCGTCGGTTACGCTGGCCGGAGCAGTGGCGCGGTGGCCGAAGATGAAGGGACTCTCTTCGGCCTGAGCGGAGCACATCCAGGTAAGTGGAAGCAGGGTAAGTGCGGCGCGGATTAGGAAACGCTGTGGTCTCATGCGGGTTACGAATCAGGCATCGGCAATAGCAATAGATTTAACCATGATGCGACAGGATCCGTTTGAGGTCGAGCGTGTTTCCGCATCGGTTAGCGCCGCGCTGTTACAGCGGCACACGCGGCGCGACTGCCCAGCTCTAGCGAAATCACGTAACATGATGCGCGACTATCGCGGCCCGCAGCAACAACTCTGCGTGTCAGCCGTCCGATTTGTTTTTCACGACCTCGAAGGCCCGAACCATCATGCTGAACTGGGATGACCCGCTCGCGATCACCGCACACCCGACAACACCGCGCCCGGGACAGGGACTCGTCGATAACGCAACTTTGATGCAAACCGCTGGCGCGGCACCGAGCGTCAATCCTAATCCGATTAGCTGGACGCACGCCGATGAACAAATTTTGCTCAAAACGCCGACCCCTCATCACGGCGCGACCGGACTGGAGTCGCTCACACTGGGCGCGAGTCGCGTGCGGGTTGATGATAAACGCATTATTAATTGTCGCGCCGATCTGAATCAACTCGTGCCTTTTAAATATGATTGGGCTTGGCAAAAATATCTCGACGCCTGTGCTAATCACTGGATGCCGCAAGAAATCAGCATGAATGCCGATCTGGCACTTTGGAAAGATCCGCACGGCCTAACCGACGACGAACGCATCATTATTAAACGCAATCTGGGCTTTTTTTCGACCGCTGATTCACTGGTCGCTAATAATTTAGTGCTTGCCGTGTATCGCCATATTACCAATCCAGAATGCCGACAATATCTGCTCCGTCAAGCCTTTGAAGAAGCTTTACACACCCACGCTTATCAGTATATTGTCGAAAGTCTCGGCCTTGATCAAGGCGAAATCTTTAATATGTACCGTGAAGTGCCAGCCGTTGCCCGTAAAGCAGAATGGGCGTTGCCATTTACGCAGTATCTCGCCGATCCGCATTTTCAAACCGGCACCATCGAAAACGATCAGCGCCTATTGCGGGAATTAGTGGCCTTCTATGTCATCTTTGAAGGCATCTTTTTTTATGTCGGCTTTGTGCAGATTTTAAGCATGGGGCGACGCAATAAAATGACCGGCACCGCTGAACAGTTTCAATATATTCTGCGCGATGAATCCATGCACATGAATTTTGGCATCGATGTCATCAATCAAATCAAAATCGAAAATCCACAACTGTGGACAGCCGAATTTCAACAGCAACTGATTAGCATGATCCGCGAAGCAGTTGAACTCGAAGCACAGTACGCTTATGACACCATGCCGCGTGGCGTGCTGGGATTGAATGCGCAGATGTTTGAAGAATATCTGCATTTCATTGCCAACCGGCGCTGTGCGCAAATTGGTTTAGCCGAGCAATATTCGGGCGCAACTAATCCATTTCCCTGGATGTCGGAAGTTTTAGACTTAAAAAAAGAGAAAAACTTTTTTGAAAGTCGCGTCACCGAATATCAAACCGGCGGTGCATTGCGCTGGGATTGAGTGCTAGATTTTAGAGCTGTGTGTCACATGAATATTCGCGTTTATCGCTATAATCCCGACACCGATTCGCGTCCGCGCATGCAGGACTATGTCGTCTCAACTGCTCAGGGAATGATGCTGCGCGATGCACTATTAGCGATTAAAGCGCAAGATGAATCATTCAGCTTTCGGCATTCTTGCGGCGAAGGTGTATGCGGATCGGATGCCGTCAACGCGAATGGGCGCAATGTTTTAGCCTGTATTACGCCAATCAGTGAATTACGCACGCCGATTATTGTGCGTCCATTACCCGGGCGACCTGTCATTCGTGATTTAGTCGTTGATTTAACCCAATTCTATGAGCAATATCGTGCTGTCAAACCCTATTTAATCCGCCATGATCCTTTGCCGGAGCAGGAAATTCCCCAAACCCCTGCTGAACGCGACCAACTCGACGGTCTTTATGAGTGCATTCTTTGCGCCTGTTGCTCGACTGCCTGCCCGTCGTTTTGGTGGAATCCGGATAAATTCCACGGTCCGGCGGCATTATTGCAAGCCTGGCGTTTTCTCGCTGATAGCCGCGATCAAGCGACCGAAGCGCGATTAAATGCGCTTGAAGGCCCGTATAAATTATTTCGCTGTCATAGCATTATGAATTGCGTTGAAGTCTGCCCCAAAGATTTAAATCCAACCCGCGCAATCGGCCAGATTAAAGCCTTGATGCTTGAACAGGGATTATAGAATACGCTGCGATGAACGCAATTCAGCCCGATGCCAATGATTGTATGACGCTGCCGCGTTTGCGCTGGCAATGTCGGCGCGGCATGTTAGAGTTAGATGAATTACTCGGACGCTTTCTCGATTGCGGCTATCCTGAATTATCACCCGCCGAGCAACGCGCATTTGTGGCATTGCTTGAGACAGCGGATCCGCAATTACATGATTGGTTTATGGCGCGTTCACAACCGCCAGAACCATCGCAACGCGCCCTGATCGCACACATTTTGGCGGTCGCGCAAGCCGCGCCCCACCCGCGTTGACTGCGCATGAGCACCCCGCGCACCTATCCACCGCTGGTGTTAGAACCGCGTGTGTCGCGTTGGCTATTGGGCGTGGCGCTTATCATTGCACTGTTGGCGCTGGCCGTGACCGCCGTGCTACCACTGGGTTGGCTTAGGTTGCCACTGACTGGAATCGTGTTCATCAGCGCCTGGTGGACACTGTGGTGCGATGTGCTGGGACGTGCGCCCGTGTCGATTCAATCTGCAACCTGGGAATCAACAGGATATTGGGTATTGCAACACGTTTCGGGGTATACCTGCACAGCGCGACTTGCTACAACAACCTTTTTCAGTCCAGTGGGCGTGGCGCTGGTATTCATTATCGAGGAATCTTGGTGGCGACGGCGCACACTGGCATTAGCGCCTGATTCACTGGATGCAAATACTTTGCGCCGTTTGCGGCAGCGATTGCGTTTAGCGGGCGCACGCATTGAACGCGACGCCTAAATTCAATGCAAATTATACAGCTTTATGTATTATTGGAGCGCATTAAATCATGCGAGTGCTTGTAACTGGTGGCGCAGGTTATATCGGCAGTCATACCTGTTTGGAATTACAACAGGCGGGTCATCAAGTCGTTGTAATCGACAATCTTTCTAATAGCCGTGAAGATGCACTACGGCGGGTTGGTGAAATTACTGGTCAAGGGGTTGGTTTTTTTGAAATCGATTTACGTGACCGCGAAGCATTAGACGCGATTTTGCGTCAAGGCCGATTTGATGCTGTGATTCATTTTGCTGGTCTAAAAGCAGTTGGCGAATCAGTCGCGCAACCGCTGAGTTATTATGATAATAATATTCAGGGGACGCTCTCGCTCTGTCAAGCAATGGCAGCGGCTGAGGTGCGTAATTTAGTTTTTAGTTCTTCAGCAACAGTATATGGCGATCCGGCAACAGTGCCAATTCGTGAGAATTTTCCGCTAGGGCCAACGAATCCCTATGGGCGCTCTAAGCTATTTATTGAGGAAATCTTGCGCGATTTATATATTTCCGATCCGCGCTGGAATATCGCTTTGCTGCGTTATTTTAATCCGGTTGGCGCACATGTAAGCGGGCGCATTGGTGAGGATCCCAACGGCATTCCTAATAATTTGATGCCCTATATTGCGCAAGTTGCCGTTGGGCGATTAAAACGGGTGCGAGTATTTGGCAATGATTATCCGACAACTGACGGAACCGGCGTGCGCGATTATATTCATGTCGTCGATCTGGCACGCGGCCATTTAGCGGCATTGCGTTTATTGTGCGATGCGCCAGGTATTGTCACCTATAATCTCGGCACAGGGCGCGGTTATAGCGTATTAGAAGTGATTGCCGCTTTTGAGCAAGCGAGCGGGCGCACTATTCCATATGAAATAGTTGAACGACGTGCCGGTGATATTGCCTGTTGTTATGCTGATCCAACACGCGCCCATGATGAATTAGGCTGGCGGGCTGAATATGATTTGGCGCGGATGGTGACAGATGCGTGGCGCTGGCAGTCACAGAATCCTGATGGCTATTAAGCGATAGGTTTTAATACGCATCGCTGTTAGTCTGATAATATTTAAGTGTTTTTTGCTGAGGAGGCCAAATGGCCATTAAATCAGATCGCTGGATACGACGCATGGCGGTCGAATATAACATGATCGAACCCTTTGAACCGAATCAGGTGCGCGTAGGCGAGCATGGGCGCGTAATTTCCTATGGCACATCGAGCTATGGTTATGATGTGCGCTGTGCCGATGAGTTCAAAATCTTTACAAATATCAACTCAGCAATTGTTGATCCGAAAAATTTTGATTCTAATAGCTTTGTTGATCTTAAATCGGATGTCTGCATTATTCCGCCAAACTCGTTTGCGTTGGCGCGTACAGTGGAATATTTCAGAATTCCGCGCACGGTGATGACAGTTTGTCTTGGAAAATGCTTGACGGCTGACACGCGCGTTGTTGATGCAGAGAGCGGCGCTTATTTACCAATCGTTGATTTTGCTTTTGGGCGTTCAACTTTAGGAATGAAAGATTGGCGTTTAAAATCTGTCAAAGTAAGTGCCTTTTTGCCACAAGGTAAAAAACCAGTTTATCAGTTAAAGACGCGCACCGGATTAAAAATACGTGCGACGGCTAACCATCCATTTCGCCAATTGCATGGTTGGACAGCACTAGAAGATCTTAAAATTGGGGATCGAATCGCTGTTGCGCGTGAGATTCCGGTATTTGGCAAAACGCCGATTCCAGATTGGGAAGCAATTCTACTAGGATTGATGATTGCTGAAGGTCAGTGCAAAACACCTGGCTATAGCCCTGTTTTCACGACAGCCGATCCCGTGTTAGCGGATTTGCTAAGTCAGTGTGTTCAAGAAGGTCAGCTTGGTGTCACAACCTTCAACGGCAAATATGGTCATCGTCTTGTCAATAAAGCCGAACGTGGCGGGATTCCAGAAAAAAATCGCGCTAACCAATGGTTAAAAAACTATGGTTTAGATGTCAAAGCTGATAAAAAATTTGTGCCGCAAGCTATTTTTATGTCGCCAAAAGAAACAACGCGCCTGTTTCTTCAAGCATTATTTTCCGGCGATGGCGGATTCTATGGTTCTGGTCAAGGATTTTTCCTTGAATATTATTCAAGTTCCCGCCGCTTGATTGAAGATATCCATCACTTATTATTAAGATTTGGAGTGTTTTCGCTCATTCGCGAGAAAAAAACTGCTATTAACACTGACGCTTATCGTGTTCAAATTACGGATCGCGATCAAATTAAACGCTTTGCGACTAAAATTGGATTTTGGCCGGGCTCGGTCAAACAGCTTCGCTTAGAGCAAGAAATTATGCCAGCCGTCTTAGCTTTGGGTTCACGTCAGCGTAGCAATTTTGATACGCTCCCTAAAGCAGCGAATGAATTGCTGAAAACAGCGGTTGCGCGTGCCGATATTAGTTTAAATAGTTTGGAAGTTCATACAAATCCGACGCAATCTGTTGCCTATCGTTCAGCAACACAGGTTGCGCTTGCTACCCAAGATCCAGATTTGCTCCCGCTGATTGACGGGCCGGTATGGGATGTGGTGGTTGAAATTGAATACATCGGCGAAGAGGAGGTTTTTGATCTCAGCATTCCGAATGTGCATAATTTTGTTGCAAATGACATGATTGTGCACAATTCAACGTATGCACGTTGCGGATTGATCGTCAATGTCACCCCGCTAGAACCCGAATGGGAAGGTCATGTTACGCTCGAATTTTCTAATACCACACCCTTGCCGGCAAAAATTTACGCCAATGAAGGTGTGGCACAGATTTTATTTTTTGAATCGGATGAAGTGTGCGAAACTTCGTATAAAGATCGCGGCGGTAAATATCAAGGACAACGCGGCGTGACTTTGCCGAAATCCTAATTGATTACCGCTGGCAGCTAAATGCTAATTGCTGGCCATTTTCTTCGCACACCGCCGAAATATCCGCCAGTGCGCATCAAAACTCGCAAGCCAAGTATCGGCCTGATGCGCACGCCAACCAATTAACGCGCCTGCATAGCGAATCACGTCGCGGTCGTGCTCATCGGCCAGCAGGGTTGCGAGCACATCCGACATCACCGCGACATCATGCAGCGCCCCAAGCACATCTTGTAACCCTTTTAGCGCCTGAATCAACGCCTCCAGTCCGGGCGTGACCGGCGCGAAAAACTCAGCGGCATAGCGCAATTTTTTGCAGTCAATACGCAACCTATGCAACGACGCGGGCACCTGTCGGTCGAGATCCAGCCCCGCAGCGAGCACGTTTTGCTGTAAGCGCATCAGACGTTTTTGGGCATAGTGTGCAAGCGGGCGTTCCAGTTGCTGCCGCGCTTGCGGCGATAATTCGGCCTGTTCCCAAGCTGCGTGCTCAAACCAATGCGAAAAATCCTGCTTAAATTGCGCATAGCGAACACTGTCGAGCAGTGCGCCCACTGCTGCATAGGCGGCCGTCCGCTGCTCGGCGGCACGAGCGGCCAGACGGTCGCCGCCGGGCAGCGTTAACCGCTTGCGGATGGTGTTTAAGCTGCTGTCGATGAACACATCCAGATCACGCGCCGGGCCAAGCTGATTGGCGATCCAGCGCAGTTCATCGCGCCACGGCTGGCTGACCGCTTTGGGTACGGCGGAGCGAAACGCCGCGAGCGCCGCTCGCAAGCGCCGTAAGCTCACGCGAAGTTGATGCACCCCTTCTGGATCGCCCCCCGAACGCGTTACCGGCTCCCACTGCGCCAGTGCGGCGAAATCCTGACGCAGAATCACTGTCAGCGCCGCGCTGACCGACAACTCAGCAGTCAACGTTTGTTCAGATGTGTCAGGTGTGCGCCGCATCGCCGTCGCCTCTGTTCAGAACGGGTGCTGATGTCTGCCGCCGCGTTAATGCAGCCGGAAAAAAGTCACTTGATCGCGCAAGGTTTGCGAGAGTCTGTTGAGCTGTGCGCCCTGGCTGAATCCCGAATCGGCGGCCTGCGCGTGTTCCTGTGCTAATTCGGCAATCTGATTGATCGCGACCGCGATTTCCTCGGCCATACGGCTTTGCTCTTCGGCGGCACTGGCAATCTGCTGGGTCATATCGGTGAGCACATCGACCGATTCGGCAAAGGCTTCGAGATTATGTACCGCCTGACCATAGTGATTGACGCTCTGTTGCGCACGGTCACGATTAGCATGAATCACCGTGACCGCTGCTTTGGAGCGACTGCGCAGGGCGTCGATCAAGGCTTCGATTTCCTCAATCGAATGCTGGGTACGCTGCGCCAGTTGGCGCACCTCGTCGGCGACCACGGCAAACCCGCGCCCATGCTCCCCAGCGCGAGCAGCTTCAATCGAGGCATTGAGTGCTAACAGATTGGTTTGACTGGCAATTTCGCGGATCACGCTTAACACATTGCCGACATCTTGACTGCGATCAGCCAGCCCGAGCACAACCTCGGCGGCTTGCTCGATCTCGTGCGCTAAGGCTTCGATCACATGCGTGGTTTGGTCGAGAATCTGACGGCTATTCTCGATGCGTTGATGGGCATTATCGGTCGCTTCGACCGCCCGGCTGGTGTGATCGGCGACCTGTTGCGCGGCATTGGCCAGATGAGTCACGGCCTGATCCATGTGTCCGGTTTCAGCTTTTTGCCGATCAAACTGGATTTTGCTGGTTTCAGCCAAGCGCACCATCTGCCCGGCAGAGTGATGTAGATCGCCGCTCGCGCTATGCAGATGGCCAATAATCTGACGCAACCGCTCGACCATATTTTGCAGCGCCCGCATCAGTTGCCCGACTTCATCTTGGCGTTCAGTGGCAAACGACACACTGAGATCGCCCTCAGCCAGCGCCGAAACCGTTGCCAGCGCATGATAAAGCGGGCGCAGCGCGTAGCGCATGTAATAAAACAAGCCGAGCGACGCCAGCACCAACAGCAGCGCCACGCCGGTATAGGCGATGCGATCAAAGCGCCGCTGTTCACGATAGGCTGCGGTATCGTCAGCGACGCTGACCAAATGCGCCAGCGGTTGCCCGTCGAGACCGCGCAGCGGCAGCACGGTTGCGGTATAGATGGTCTCAGCGACGTTGAGTGTCTGGCGGTCGATCTCACCCAGCGTCGGCCAGACCAGCGGGAGCTGGGCGAAGCGTTCCGGGTGCGTGCCGTCAAAGAGCGTACCGTTGGCAGCGGTGAGATAAATCTCAGCACCCTGCACCGCTTTGAACCGCTCTAACACCGTGTGCAGCGATTTTTGAAACACGATGGTGCCGATCAAATCGTGACGCACGCTGAGCGGAAAGGCCAGCAGCGCCACTGGCTCACCGGTCGCTGCCGCGCCGAGACCCGCTTGCGGCTGTTGGGTGCGCGTGACCGAACTGACTAATATTGGCACCGCTGGCGAGCGCGAAGCGGATGCGGCGTCCGTGAGCGGTGCGCCACTGGTATCGAACACGAATAATTGATCGAAATAGCCTTGCTCGCCGGTCAAGTTGGTCAAGGTTTCCAGAGCATGTTGCACAGCAGCGACATCGTGGCTTTTGAGCGCCTGCCGAAGGGCAAAATCGCGCTCAAAATCGAGCCGCCCGCTGTGCATCTGCTCAAACAGACGCTCTAGGCTTTGATTCCAGACGAGTTGACGGCCCGAAGCGGCCTCCTGCATCACGCGATCTTGCAGCCGCGTTTGGCTAAAATGTGTAACAAGAATCAGCGTCGCCGCGACCGTCAAGGTGACGAAAATGGCGGCCAGCGTGACACTTTTACGGATGGTCATAAGGAAAATCGCGGCGTTATTTCAATGCAGATGGCGCAATGATTCATTCAAACAAAAACGTATGACTAACTTGTGACGAAGCCGAGCGCAGCCGGTATTTGCATCCGGTCTATTCGGGTTGGGCGTTGTTTCACGCTGAGGTTCGCGCTACAGTCATGCGTCAATAGCATTGAGTGGCGGTATGCGTCAGGATGGCCATTAACCGAGTATGAACAAACACTTAACCGCAGCCAAATCAGCTCAACAGATCAACTGAATAGACTGTTTTCTTACATGATGACTACCCTCACGCAACCGCCACCGCTGACGACCATGCTCGAAGCCTTAATCGGCACGCTTTCCGTCAGCAGCGTGACGTCGGCCTTCGATCACAGCAACGAACCGCTGATTATGCTGTTAGCCGGTTGGCTGGAGCGGGCTGGATTTCAGGTTGAGATTCTGTCGGTGCCTGGGCATCCACGCAAATTTAACCTGCTCGGCACGCTCGGCTCTGGCCCCGATGGTCTGGTGCTGTCGGGTCATACGGATACTGTCCCTTTTGATGCGCCACTCTGGAACTATGATCCGCTCAAGCTCACCGAGGCCAACGGGCGCTATTACGGGCTGGGCACATCAGATATGAAGGCGTTTTTTGCGCTGGCGCTGGAAGCGGCGCGGGGCCTGCAAGCGGCGGATTTACGTGCTCCGCTGATGATTTTAGCCACTGCTGATGAAGAATCAGCGATGCACGGTGCCCGCGCCCTCGCCGATGCCGGACGCCCACTCGGACGGCACGCGCTTATCGGTGAACCGACTAATTTGCGCCCGGTGCGGCTCCATAAAGGCGTGATGGGCGAAGCGGTGCGGCTGATTGGGCGCAGTGGTCATGCCAGCGATCCGCGTTTTGGCAACAATGCGCTCGATGGGATGCACGCAGTCCTGTCGGCGCTGATGGCTTGGCGCGAGACCTTGCAACACACCCATCAGCATCCGGCATTTCCGGTGCCCTATCCCACTGTCAACTTTGGTCAGATTCGCGGCGGCGACAATCCCAACCGCATCTGTGGCGATTGCGAACTGCATCTGGATCTGCGCGTGCTGCCGGGCATGGATCCGGCAGATTTGCGTGCCGAATTAGCGCAGCGCGTAGCGGAAGTCAGCGAGCGGCGCGGGTTACAGTGGTCAGTTGAGCCGCTGTTTACACCGATTCCACCCGCTGAAACGCCCGCTACTGCGCCGATTGTGCGGGCCTGTGAATCGCTGACTGGCTATTGCGCCGAGGCGGTGAGTTTTGGCACAGAAATGCCGTTTTTGAATCAACTCGGCATGGATACGTTAATTCTTGGGCCGGGTGATATTGCACAAGCGCATCAGCCGGATGAATTTTTAGCCCTTGATCGCATTCCACCGATGCTGGAGATTTTGCGGGCGTTAATTCAGCAGTTTTGTGGTGTGCGCTCATAATGCGCACTGATTTTAAATGCTGAAGATCATCGCTTCAGCATTCTATTGGTTACGGCGCTGCTCAATAGAAGATAAGCACAGAAAAGCAGCAAAATGGTGCCCACGGCAGGATTTGAACCTGCGACCTATCGCTTAGGAGGCGATTGCTCTATCCAACTGAGCTACGAGGGCGTATAGAGACAGACAGAATCAGGCATTTTAGCCCAGCGTGGACGCCTGAATGACATCCGACTTGAATCCATCAAATGCAATCAGCGAGCGTGATTACAACACAATCACGCCCGCTCTGTACTAGTAAAAAATCATCACATCAACGCGGCGACACTAATCCCAGCAGATGCGCCATATCTTTTAAGAAGATGCGTAAATGCGCACCGGGACGCGCTTTCACTAGCCGCTTATTCATATAGGCTTCCCAAGTCAGATATTGAATATCTGGATCAGCGCAGAGACTGACAAATCGCTCGCGGCGCTTATCGCTGGAATACCAGAAACGCTGCATCATGCCGAGCACCCAAAAGACCTTGCCGTGATCTTTCATAAACCGCTTACGCGCCAGTTTTAGTGCTTTAGGATCACCCGTGCGGCAAAATTCATCGACCGCTTGCGCCGCTAATCGACCGCCGAGCAGCGCATAATAAATGCCTTCGCCGGACGCTGGCGCAACCACGCCTGCGGCATCACCGGCAAGCAAAATATCGCGTCCATTATCCCAGCATTTGAGCGGCTCAAGCGGAATCGGCGCACCCTCACGACGTAAAATCTCGGCATCAGCTAATCCAGCGCGGCGGCTTAATTCCGTGCAGGCAGCACGTAATGAAAAACCGGGCACGGCAGTGCCAACGCCAACGCTAATTGTATCGCCGTGCGGAAACACCCAGCCGTAGAAATCCGGTGAAATATCGCCTTGATAATAAACATCACAGCGGCTGTTATCAAAGCCTTCCGGTGTGCGCAGAATTTCGTGATAGGCTGAAACATATTTAACTGTTTCATAGCCGGGAACATAATGCTTGCCGACAAATGAATTAGCACCGTCTGCGCCAATAATGGCCCGCGCTCGAATCTGTTCACTTGGCGAATCATTGCGACCCTGACCCGGACGATAAACGACAATCGCTGTGCCATCGTTATCGCGCTCGATCTTTTCAAAGGTGCCGGTTACGCGGGTCGCGCCGGACTCAGCCGCTCGTGTTCGGAGCCACTCATCAAAATGCTCGCGATCCACTAAACCGACATAACCATTTTCAATCGGCATATTCACCTTGCGGTCTGAAGGTGAAATCATGCGAGCGGATGTAACGCGATTTGCCAACACAGATTCAGGTAAATCAAATTCACGCATCGCTTGCGGTGGAATAGCTCCGCCGCAAGGTTTAATACGTCCAGCGCGGTCGAGTAAGCAGACAGAACGACCGAGTTTGGCTAAATCATTCGCTGCCGTTGCACCAGCCGGGCCGCCGCCAATCACGACGACATCAAAGGTTTTAAGGTTAGACATGAATACAATCTCGCTAGGAATTTAGACAGGATGAACAAGATTTATCAGGATTAACAGGATTTTTTTAAAGATTATTTAAAATCCTGTTAATCCTGAAACATCCTGTAAATCCTGTCTATTTTAAATTAGGCAGCAGAAGCCAACCCGCGCACGGCAAAGGCACTAATCATCATGCCGGTGACATAGACGGTGACGCCTAAACCACTGAACCAAACAGCGCGTTCAATTGGTTTAGCGAGAAACCGTACCATCAAGGCAACCTGAATCAATAAGACGACGGTGACTGCAATCGCGTGCGCGGGTTTATCCCAAGCAAACAGCAGCGCAATCACACCCGCTTGCGGTAAACCCATGACGCTACAGGCCCACCAAGCTGCTTTATCGACGCCTAATTGCACTGGCAACGAGCGCACGCCCATTTGAATATCGCCTTCAATGGCTTTGAAATCATTGAGCGTCATAATACCGTGCGCACCAAGACTATAGAGCAGCGCCAGTAATAGAATTTCCCAGCCGGGTAAAGCGCCACCAATCATCACGGCAGCGCCAGTAATCCAAGCTAATCCTTCATAGGAAATGCCGGCAGCTAAATTGCCCCACCAGCCGTTATTCTTAAAACGTAGGGGCGGCATACTATAGCCCCAAGCAATGAAAACGCCGAGTAATGCCATGCCAAAAACCCAGGGGCCAAGCGCATAGGCGAGTGCTAGTGAAACGGCTGTCCACATCAGCGATAAATACAAACCCCAGCGTCCGGGAATGCGACCGGACGGAATTGGGCGATTGGGTTCATTGATGGCATCAACATGCCGATCATACCAATCATTGACAACCTGACTGGTTGCGCAGAGTAATGGCCCGGCGAGCAGAATACCGGCCAGCAACAGCCACCATTGTTCCAGAATTGGCGCACCGGAAGAGACCACGCCACAGGTAAACGCCCACATCGGCGGAAACCACGTAATCGGGTGCAAGACTTCGAGAATCGCCTTCGGTTCGGGATACGTCCGGGTCAGGCTGACCGTGGTGTGATTCATGCAAAAAACCTGTCGTTCTAGGAAGGTGTTTATTTCTAAAATGCGCTGAGGTGAATTGAGAACCACACAGGCGCAAAGAACTCAAAGATTATTTTAGATCATTTTAGTTGATGATTAAGCAGAGTCGATTCCAATGAATTGCTATGATGCTTAATCTCAAACCATGAATAAACTTTGCGCCCTTTGCGGTTCCAAAAAACAATTCAACGAATTTCAGGTTTTTGATGGCTCTTCGGCAGCGGTCGCCGCCGCGTGATGATGGTCTGCAACAATGCCGTAACGATCAATTTTGACGTACAGACTTTGCCGACTCAAGCCCAGCAATTCGGCAGCTGAGGCGCGATTATCACCCGTGAGTTTGAGCGCCGCTTCAATACACAGCCGCTCAATGGTATCAGTCGATTCGCGCACCAATTCCTTGAGCGGCACGCGCCCAACACGCTCGGTGAGCTGATCGAGCCAGCGCGTTTGCTCCGGCGTGGTCGGCGGTTCGCTATGCAGGCGTCGCCCAATATCACGGATGAAAAAGCCAAAATAGGGCCGCTCGCTGCTGCGCACGGCTGCGGCTGAGAGTTCGATTTCAGTGATCGTGCCGTACTCGCCGCGTAGCAGGGTCGCAAACAGTCGCACCGTTGTATCTTGGCGCAGATTGGCCATGAGCACGTTCAGATCCACGCCTGGACGACCCAGCCAGCGGTCGAGTGGCTCGCCGCGTGCTTGCTGTTCAGTGGCGATTTCGGCCAGATTCAAAAAAGTGCTGTTAGCCGTCAAAATGCGCCCGTCGGCATCGGTGATGACCAAGCCATCGGGCGCTTGCTCTAACACATGCAGATACCGCGCTTTGACATCCGGCGGCGCATTGGCGGCGGATTCGGACAAAATCGGCGACAGGCGCACCAGCAAAAATGCAGCGTTTTCTTGCCGCAATAACGAAGCGGCAACGAGAAATTCTTCCGCTCCATCAACCAGCCGCGCCCGCACATCATCGCCACGCCCAGCCGCCCGCACGCCCGCGAGTAAGCCGTTGATGGCTTGGGTGCTATCGGTATCAAAGCCTTCGGGGAACGGACGACCGATAATCCGCGTCGGTGCTTCGCCGAGCAGTTGACCGGCGGCGGGATTGGCTTCAACAACCCGCTGCGTCGGCGCGTCGATGATGAGAATGGCTTCAGCGACCATGCGAAACAGCAGCCGATAGCGGGTTTCGACTTGGCGAAAGCGCCAATAATCGCGCTCTAGGGCTTGCTGGGCGTCGATTAACTGCTGTTGCAGCGCCGCCAAGCCTTGCAGATTGCGCCCCAGCGCGATGATCGGCCCGTGTGCATTTCTGAGGCGCAGGGCGCGATATTGAATCGGGATCTCAATTCCACGCGCACTGCGATGCGTGACCTGTCGCCAGCGCGTGATCGACTGATAACCCGCTTCATCGAGCAAGGCTTCCAGATTCGGGCGGGTGTCGAGCGAAACGGTCGCCAACCACGGCTGGCCAATCCAATCGCCGCCGAAATCGGCGCGTAGATCGTCGCTGCCAAAGGCGACCTCTTGCACCATCCCAGCGGCATCAAGGGTCACAGCGACATCGGCCAGCCCTTCGATTAAGGCCGCCGTCGTGCTGGCATCGAGGACGCCTAAACGTTCAGTCATCGGGGTGAACGGACTCACGCGCTCCAGACCCTCCACGGCCATCGGGGGCGGCCCGTCGCGCTCCAAGTCGGCGCAGTCAGTTCAGCCATGATGGCAGTGGATTCCTCAGCGATCGTGCAACATTTTGGCAGGTGCGCTCCGAGCGCAGTACAACAAGCGACGGTTCGAGCCAGCACACAGGCGCGGTTCAATTCCCTATTAGAGTTAAGAAATGCGAGATCAGGCACAGACCAGCATACACAATGGTTCCCAATTCGGGGCTAGTCGCTATTTTGGTAGCTTGCGCGGCGTTGTCAAGTCAGGTTTACGTAAAGTTTGGTTGACGCCTTAGAGAAAGCAGACTAGATTTCCGCTCACGATTCAGTGAAGATTGACGGGATCTTTTTATCCCACAATGTTGACCTCGCACACACGATGACCCAAGATTCCGCCTCCAAGCCCCCGCGTCGGCCACTCTACACCCCAGAAGAGCGGCGGCGACGGGATGAATCTGTCTGGACAATTGTTCAGGGCATTCTTGCGCCAGTGCAGTTTTTGGTCTTTTTGGTCAGTCTGTTTTTGGTGCTGCGCTATCTGCTGACAGACTTTGGCTATGAGGCGGCGACCATTTCGGTTGTCGTCAAAACGTTAGTGCTCTACACCATCATGATTACCGGCTCGATCTGGGAAAAGGTCGTCTTTGGCAAATATCTCTTTGTTGAAGCCTTTTTCTGGGAAGATGTATTCAGTATGTTGGTGCTGGCGCTGCATACCGCCTATTTGGTCGCCGTCTTTACTGGACTTGACCACCAGACCCAGATGTTCATTGCGCTCGCCGCTTATGCGACCTACATCATCAATGCCGGTCAGTTTTTAATCAAACTGCGGGCGGCACGGCTCGATAGTCAGCGCATGGATGCCGAGCGCACCGAATCCGTCCCCAATAGCGGCGCACTGGCCGGAGCTGCCGAATGAGCGCCCCGGAGATTCGCTGCGAACAGGGACAACGGCAGGTGTTCTGTGGCTTGTCCGGCATTGTCTGGCTGCATCGCAAGATTCAAGATGCCTTCTTTTTGGTCGTTGGTTCGCGTACCTGCGCCCATCTGCTGCAATCGGCGGCCGGCGTAATGATCTTTGCCGAGCCGCGTTTTGCGACCGCGATTTTGCAGGAACGTGATTTAGCGGGTCTCGCTGACTGCAATCAAGAACTCGACCGCGTGGCCGCCGAAGTGCTGGAGCGCCGTCCCGACATCAAGACGCTGTTTTTGGTCGGTTCCTGTCCGTCCGAAGTCATCAAGCTCGATCTGGGCAAGGCCGCCGAGCGGCTGTCCGAGGTCTATCGCGGTCGCGTGCGCGTGCTCGATTATTCGGCCAGCGGTTTAGAAACCGCGTTTACGCAAGGCGAAGATGCGTGTTTGCAGGCGCTGCTGCCCGAATTGCCGACCCGTCCGGCGGGCGAGCGGTCGCTGTTGATTGTCGGCACGCTGCCGGATGTGGTCGAGGATCAATTCAAGCGGTTATTTGCCGAGTTGGGCATTGGCCCAGTTGAGTTTTTGCCGCCGCGTCATGCGACTGACTATCCATCGGTCGGCAGCGGTACCCTGATGTTGCTGGCGCAACCCTTTGTTGGCGAGACCGCACGGGCGTTGCAACAGCGCGGCGCAACCCTGCTCACCGCGCCCTATCCGTTCGGTATCGAAGGCACCCGCGCTTGGCTCAAGGCCGCAACGGATGCCTGGGGCATCGCCGCCGAGCAGCTAGAGCGCGTCACAGCGCCAGCGATTGCCCGCGCTCAAACCGGACTGGCGCGGCAGCGTGACATCCTCGCTGGCAAGCGCATCAGCTTTTTGCCGGATTCGCAGTTAGAAATTCCGATGGCGCGGTTTCTTCAGCGTGAATGTGGCATGGAGTTAGTTGAGGTCGCCACGCCGTTCTTAGATCGTCAGCTCATGGAAGCCGAATTGCCGCTGTTGCCGCCGGATCTGCATCTGACTGAAGGGCAGGATCTCGATTTGCAACTCGACCGGCTCCGCGCCGCTCGCCCCGATCTCACCGTCTGCGGTCTCGGGCTGGCTAATCCGCTCGAAGCCGAGGGCTTGCGCACTAAATGGTCGATTGAACTGGTGTTCACGCCGGTTCACGGGTTTGACCAAGCGGCCGATTTAGCCGAATTGTTTGCACGCCCGCTGGTACGCGGTGCGCTTCTGAAGGTTTGATGCCATGCAGTTGACACTCTGGTCGTATGAAGGGCCGCCGCATGTGGGTGCGCTGCGCATTGCCGCGTCGATGACGGGCGTGCATCTGATTCTCCATGCCCCCCAGGGCGATACCTATGCCGATTTGCTGTTCACCATGATCGAGCGCCGCCCATCGCGCCCGCCGGTGAGCTATACCAGTTTTCAGGCGCGTGATTTGGGACGCGATACCGCTGAGTTGTTCAAAACGACGGTTGAGGCGACCTACGAGCGGTTTAAGCCTGAGCTGATTTTGATCGGCGAATCCTGCACTGCCGAATTGATCCAAGATCAACCCGGAGCACTGGCGCAGGGCATGGGACTGCCGGTGCCGGTGTTGCCGCTGGAATTGCCTGCTTACACGCGCAAGGAGAACTGGGGCGCAAGCGAGACCTTCTATCAGATGGTGCGCGGATTGCTGAAAAACCGCGTTCCCGCGCCCGGCACTGCGCGTGAATTACGCGCCGCCGGTACGCGCCCGACCGCGAATCTGCTCGGCCCGACCGCGCTCGGCTATCGCTGCCGTGACGATAGTTTAGAAGTCACGCGCCTGCTCGATTCGATTGGCATTGGCGTCAACGTGGTCGCGCCGCTCGGTGCATCACCGGCGGATTTACTGCGCCTTCCGGAAGCGGATTTTAACGTCTGTCTCTATCCCGAAATTGCCGATCAAGCCTGTGATTGGCTGCGCCGCAGTTTCGGTCAGCCGGTGGTCAAGACGGTTCCCATCGGCATCGGCGCAACCCATGAATTTCTGCACGAAGCCGCCCGCGCCGCTGGTCTGGAACTGGACACGACGCCCGCGCCAATCTCGTCTAGAATGCCTTGGTACTCGCGTTCGGTCGATTCGACCTATCTGACCGGCAAGCGGGTATTTATTTTCGGCGATGCCACCCATGTGGTCGCGGCGGCGCGCATGGCGGCGGATGAATTAGGCTTCACGGTCGTCGGGCTAGGCACCTATGCCCGCGAATTTGCCCGCGAAGTGCGCGAGGCGGCGAAACGCTATGGCGTCGAGCCGTTGATTACGGATGATTATCTTGAAGTCGAAGCCAAGGTCGCCGAACTGCATCCCGAATTAGTGCTCGGCACCCAGATGGAACGCCACATCGCCAAGCGGTTAGGCGTGCCCTGTGCGGTGATTTCCGCGCCGGTGCATATTCAGGATTTCCCGTCGCGCTATGCGCCACAAATGGGCTTCGAGGGGGCCAACGTCATCTTCGATACTTGGGTGCATCCGTTGATGATGGGACTTGAAGAACATCTCGTGACTATGTTCCGCGAGGATTTTGAGTTTCACGACGGGGCAACACCGTCGCATCTCGGATCGACAGCGGCACGCTCAAATCCAGCACCTGAGACACCGACCGCACCGATGCCTGCTACTGCGGCGGCGGATGCTGGGGGAATGGTGTGGGCAGCGGACGCCGAGCAGGAACTGAAAAAGATCCCGTTCTTCGTGCGCGGCAAAGCCAAGCGCAATACTGAGCGTTTCGCCGAGGAACGCGGGATCCAGACCATCACTGTGGAGACGCTCTACGATGCCAAAGCGCACTTCGGCCGCTGATCAGACGCGCCCCAACGCGACTCCAGTTCGCGTCGTCATCATCAATCTCGATGGCCATTTAGCGGGAACGACGCAACGTGCGCTCCCGCAGGTGCAGCGCGATCTGCCGGGGTTGCAGTTGAAGCTGCACGCGGCCACCGAATGGGCGGACGATCCGGCTTCACTCGAACGCTGCCAGCAGGACATCGCCGCCGGTGACATCATCATGGTCACCATGCTGGTCATGGAAGAGCATTTTAAGCCGATCCTGTCGGCACTCGCCGCCCGCCGCGATCAGTGTGATGCAATGATCGTCTGCATGTCGGCCTCAGAACTGATGAAGCTGACGCGCATGGGCGGCTTCAGCATGGACGGCTCTTCCAGCGGTGGCCCGATGGCGCTGCTCAAGAAACTGCGCGGCAATAAAGAGCGCAAGCAAAGCGCCGGTGCCCAGCAGATGTCGATGCTGCGCCGTATCCCGAAGCTGCTGCGCTTTATCCCCGGCACGGCGCAAGATGTCCGCGCTTATTTCTTAACGCTGCAATATTGGTTGGCCGGTTCTGATGAGAACCTAGCCAACATGGTGCGTTTTCTCGTGGATCGCTATGCCGCTGGCGAGCGGGCGCATCTGCGCGGTTCGCTCAAGGTCGCCGCGCCGGTCGAATATCCTGAAGTCGGTCTCTATCATCCGCGCATGAAGGGCCGCATTTCCGACAAGCTCAATCAGTTGCCCGGCATTCAGGACGCGAAAAAAGGTCGTGTCGGGTTGCTGCTGATGCGGTCGTATGTACTCGCCACCAATACTGGGCACTATGACGGCGTGATTCAGGCGCTCGAAGCGCGTGGCCTGCATGTGATTCCAGCCTTTGCTAGTGGTCTGGATGCACGTCCGGCGATTGAAGCCTTTTTTATGCAGGATGGCATCGCGACCGTCGATGCGGTGGTCTCGCTCACTGGCTTTTCACTGGTTGGCGGCCCGGCCTATAACGATTCGCACGCTGCCGAAGAGATTCTCAAGCGGCTCGATGTACCCTATCTCTCGACGATGGCGGTTGAGTTCCAGACGCTCGATCAGTGGCAGGAATCGGCGCAGGGTCTGATGCCGGTCGAAGCGACCATGATGGTGGCGATTCCCGAACTCGACGGCGCAGCCGGATCGCTGGTGTATGGCGGACGCAACGGCGGCGGCGCAGACGATGGCGCACGCGATATGCAGGCCCATCCTGAGCGCACGCAGATGCTCGCGGCGCGGGTTGAAAAACTGGTGCGGCTGCGGCGGGCCGAGCGTGCTCAACGCAAGGTTGCAGCGGTGCTGTTTAACTTCCCGCCAAATGCCGGCAATACTGGCACCGCCGCCTATCTGTCGGTATTTGCGTCGCTCTATAACACGCTGGTCGCGCTGGAAGCAGCGGGCTACAGCGTCGATCTGCCGGAAAGCGTTGACGACCTGCGCGAACGTATTGTCAACGGCAATGCTGCACGTTATGGCGCACACGCCAATGTCCACACGCGCATTCCGGTCGATGATCATGTGCAGCGCGAACCCTATTTAGCCGAGATCGAGCAGCAGTGGGGATCTGCGCCCGGCAAGCAGCAGAGCGACGGCGCGTCGATCTTTGTGCTCGGTGCCCAATTCGGCAACGTGTTCGTCGGCATTCAGCCGTCCTTCGGTTACGAAGGCGACCCGATGCGCCTGTTGTTCGAGAAAGGTTTTGCGCCGACTCACGCCTTTACTGCTTTCTATCGCTATATCCGCGATGATTTCGGCGCTCATGCAGTGCTGCATTTCGGTACGCATGGGGCGCTGGAATTTATGCCCGGCAAACAGGCCGGTATGTCGGCTGAATGCTGGCCGGATCGCTTGATTTCGGATCTGCCGAATATTTATCTCTATGCCTCGAACAATCCGTCCGAAGGCACGATTGCCAAGCGCCGTTCCGCCGCAACCCTGATTAGCTACATCACGCCGCCGATTGCTCATGCCGGATTGTATAAAGGCTTGATTGATCTCAAAGGCTCGATGGAGCGGTGGCGGTCGCTGCCGCCGTCTGAAGTCGATGAGCGCACCTCGCTGGCTGAGATTATCCAAGCCCAAGCCGCCGCGCTGGAGCTGGCGCAGTTAGAACCGGCGTGGACAGAAGCCGAGATTGCAGCGCGGATCGCTAAGCTCAACGAAGATGTGTTGGAACTGGAATACACCCTGATTCCGCACGGTCTGCATGTTGTCGGTGAATCGCCGACCGCAGAAGAGCGCGTCGATTTGTTGATGGCGATTGCCGAATCAACAAAAGATATTCGCCCCGAACGCGCCGCGCTCGAAGCTCTGATTGCCGGGAAATCGCCGGATAAGGCGCTGAAAGCGGGCAAGATGGCGACCTCTGAAGAATATGTCACGCTGTTCCGCGAGCTGGCCGAAATCGACCGCCTGTTAGTGCAAGATACGGAAATTCCAGCGATTTTGCGGGCACTCGATGGGCGCTTTATTCCGCCCGCACCCGGCGGCGATCTGTTGCGCACGCCGGCGATTCTGCCGACCGGACGCAATCTGCACGGCTTCGATCCGTTCCGCTTGCCGAGTCTGTTTGCCGTGAAAGATGGCTTCAAACACGCGGCGCTCTTGATCGAACGCCATTTGGCCGAGGGCAACGGCTTCCCCGAAACCATCGCGCTGGTGCTCTGGGGTACCGATAACCTCAAGACCGAAGGCGGCCCGATTGGTCAGGCGCTGGCGCTGATTGGTGCGCGGCCACGTTTCGACAATTATGGGCGGCTGGCGGGTGCGACCCTGATTCCGCTGGAAGAACTTGGGCGGCCACGCATTGACGTGGTGATGACGCTTTCGGGCATTTTCCGCGATCTGTTGCCATTGCAGACCAAGCTATTAGCGGATGCTGCCTATCAGGCCGCCTGCGCTGACGAGCCGGTTGAGCAGAACTTCATCCGCAAGCACGCGCTGGAGTATCAGCAGGCGCATGATTGCGATCTGGAAACCGCCGCTTTGCGCGTGTTCAGTAACGCCGATGGCGCTTACGGGGCCAACGTTAATCACCTGATCGACAGCAGCACCTGGGACGACGAAGGCGAGCTGGCCGAGACCTACACCCGCCGCAAGAGCTTCGCCTATGGCCGCTCAGGTAAGCCGGTGCAGCAGGCCGAATTGCTCAAAAGCTGTCTCGGTCATGTGCAACTGGCCTATCAGAATCTCGATTCAGTCGAGCTGGGCGTCACCACAGTTGACCATTACTTCGATACCCTCGGCGGGATTGCCAAAGCAGTCGGTCAGTACAAGGGCGATGAGGTACCGGTATACATCGGCGACCAGACACGCGGTGATGGCGTGGTGCGCACGCTGGCCGAACAGGTCGCGCTCGAAACGCGCACGCGGATGCTCAATCCCAAGTGGTATGAAGGGATGCTCAAGCACGGCTATGAGGGCGTGCGTCAGATCGAGGTGCATGTCACCAATACGATGGGCTGGTCGGCGACGACCGGACAGGTTGCGCCCTGGGTTTATCAGCAGTTGACCGAGACCTTTGTGCTCGATGACGAGATGCGCAATCGGCTCGCGGCGCTCAATCCAACCGCGTCGGCGAAGGTCGCCAATCGGCTGATCGAAGCCCATGAACGCAATTATTGGTCGCCCGATGAAGCGACGCTCGAAGCACTGCGACGTGCAGGAGAAGAATTGGAAGATCGGCTCGAAGGTGTGTTCCAGGAGGCGGCAGCGTGACGGTGCAGGCATCATCCAGCGGCTTTCACTTGCCCAGTCATCCAGACGGCGAGGGCAGTGTGCAAGTCCAGCTTGACCCGGAGATGCAGATTGAAGGCGCTAAGGTCTTCGCTGTGTATGGTAAGGGCGGCATTGGCAAAAGCACCACCTCGTCGAATCTGTCGGTCGCGTTTTCTAAGCTCGGCAAGCGCGTGCTTCAGATCGGCTGTGATCCCAAGCATGATTCGACCTTTACCCTGACCAAATGTCTGGTGCCGACGGTCATCGACATTCTGGAATCGGTGAATTTTCACGCCGAAGAGTTGCGCCCGAGTGATTATGTTTATGAAGGCTACAACGGCGTGATGTGCGTCGAGGCTGGCGGCCCGCCCGCTGGCACCGGCTGCGGCGGTTATGTGGTCGGGCAGACGGTCAAGCTCTTAAAACAGCATCATCTGCTCGAAGATACTGATGTGGTGGTGTTCGATGTGCTCGGCGATGTGGTCTGCGGTGGTTTTGCCGCGCCGCTGCAACATGCTGAACGGGCGCTCATCGTCACCGCCAATGATTTCGACTCGATCTTCGCCATGAACCGCATTGCGACCGCGATCAAAGCCAAGTCCAAGCATTACAAGGTGCGACTCGGCGGCGTGATCGCGAACCGCAGTCGCAACACCGATGAGATCGACCGCTTTGCCGAAGCTGTTGGACTCAAGCGGCTGGCCCATCTGCCCGATCTGGACATCATCCGCCGCAGTCGGCTGAAAAAATCGACCGTGTTCGAGATGGAGCCGGAGCCGGATTCTGGTCTGGAAGCCGCGCAACAGCAATATTTGCAACTCGCGCAGCAACTGCTCGATGGCGTCGAGCCGCTGGAGGCCCGTCCGATGGCCGACCGCGACATCTTCGATTTTTTGGGGTTCAATTGATGTCAGACGCCTCTTATCAAGAACGACGCGGCAAGATCGAGACCTACTTTGATCGCACGGCGGCGGATGCCTGGTCGAAGCTGACCTCAGACGCGAAAGTGAGCCGCATCCGCGAAACTGTGCGGGCTGGGCGCGATGATATGCGCCAGACGCTGTTGAGCTGGTTGCCCGAAGATCTTAGCGGCAAGCGGCTGCTGGATGCAGGATGCGGTACCGGAATGCTGGCGGTTGAAGCAGCGCGGCGCGGCGCTGAAGTGGTCGCCATTGATGTCGCCCCGACGTTGATTGAGATTGCTCGTGAGCGCCTGCCCGCCGATCTCGGGTCGGGGTCGGTCGATTTTCAGGCTGGCGATATGCTCGATCCGGCACACGGTCAGTTCGATCATGTGGTCGCAATGGATTCGCTGATTCACTATCGCTCGGCGGATGTCGTCAAGGTTTTGGCGGGATTGGCCGCTCGCACACGCGGTTCGATAGTTTTTACCTTCGCGCCGCGCACGATTCCGTTGACGATCATGCTGGCAGTCGGTCAGCTCTTCCCGCGTAGCGACCGCTCGCCGACCATTGAGCCAGTGAGCGAAGCGCGGATGCGCGGGTTGATCGCGGCTGAATCCGGGCTGAGTGGTTGGCGGCCCGAGAGGACACGGCGCATCACCGTCGGGTTCTATATGTCTCAGGGGCTGGAGCTGATCCCGAACTGAGAGACTGCTGTACGACGTGCGCGATGGCGGTTGCGTCCATCGCGGCGGTTGGGTGTGGAGCCTGAGCGAGCGGTCGCGTTCAGGCCATTGAAATCGCAAGCTGTGTTTCGCTACGTTGATCGTCTTGGATTGACGTGATCCATGACGGTCGTCGCGCATCGGTCTAGCCGGTTGTTTCGGTTAGCTTTTTACTCCTACGGAGGTTCATTCATGTCTGCTGCCCTCACTACCAATATGGACGTTGCCCAGCTCACCATCTGGGCATTCTGGTTTTTCTTCGCCGGTCTGATTATCTATCTGCGTCGTGAAGACAAGCGCGAAGGCTATCCGCTTGATTCTGACCGCACCGAACGCTCCGGCGGTCGCGTCAAGGTTGTCGGCTTCCCCGATCTGGCTGCACCTAAGACCTTTGTGCTGCCGCACAATGCGGGCACCGTGATGGCTCCGCGTGTTGAGACTGAGACGCCGATCAACGCCACGCCAGTCGCGCCCTTCCCAGGTGCGCCCTTTGAGGCTAATGGCGATCCGATGCTCTCCGGTTTTGGCCCGGCGGCTTCACCGGATCGTGCCAAGCATTGCGATCTGACCTTCGAAGGTCTGCCGAAAATTGTACCGCTGCGTGTGGCGACCGATTTCTCGATTGCCGAAAAAGATCCGGATCCGCGTGGCATGACCGTCGTTGGTCTCGATGACACTGTTGCAGGCACCGTGACCGATGTTTGGGTTGACCGTTCCGAGCCGCAAATTCGTTATCTGGAAGTCAAGGTCGCCGCTGGTGGCAAGAACGTGCTGCTGCCGATTGGCTTTAGCACTTTCAACAAAAAGACCCGTACCATCAAGGTTCGCGCCATCAAAGCCGCGCACTTTGCCAATGTTCCGGCCCTGTCCAAGCCAGACCAGATCACGCTGTATGAAGAAGATAAGGTCTGCGCCTACTACGCTGGCGGCAAACTCTACGCCACCGCTGAGCGTGCTGGCCCTCTGTTGTGAGAGAGTACGACTTCGAGCCCATCCCGGGCTTGCCGGAGCGCCTCCCCCTCGGGGAGGAGGTGCTCTGGCAGGGTTCGCCGAACTGGAAATCTCTAGCTCGGCGGGCTTTTCATGTCCGTAAGGTGGCTATTTATTTCGGCATCTTGGCGGTGCTGGCCGTGGTCGTGGATGCTTCGGACGGCTTGACGCTGGCCAGCTTGCTTCAGGGATTGACTTGGATTTTGCTGCTGGCGGCGGTGTCCATCGGTGCTCTGACGTGGCTGGGTTGGTCAATGGCCCGCTCCAGCATTTACACGATTACCAATCGGCGCATCGTCATGCGCATCGGCGCAGCCTTGCCGATGATGATGAATTTGCCGTTCAAGCAGATCCGCTCGGCGGATTTGCGCGTCTACGAAGACGGGACGGGCGATATTCCGCTGCTGCTTGATCCCACCGCCAAGCCGTCCTATATGGTGTTTTGGCCGCATGTCCGGCCGTGGCATTTTGCGCCGGTGCAGCCGATGTTGCGTGCCATTCCCGATGCAGCGCAGGCAGCGGGGATTCTCGCCGAGGCGCTCACCGGCTATCTGGAAGCGGAAGCGGTCGCGCAAGACGCGGCCGACACCAGTGCGGCACCTGCTGTAACCCCAACCCAATCTTGATGAGGTCGTGAGTGAGTGATGCATTCGAGGGGCGTGCCTTTCCGAAGGGCGTCCTGATCGCCGTGGCCGCCCTGCTAGGATTTACCATCGTAATGATCGGGGTGGCGCGGCTGACTGGCTACATGATGCCGCAAGCGCCATTTTTGGCCGAAGTAGAGTCGCGTGATATTCGTTTTGTTGAGCAAGCGGATGGCTCAATGGCGGTGCGCGATGCGGCAACCGAGAAACTCATTCAGACTCTGCCGCCCGGCGGTGAGGGCTTTGTGCGCGGTATGTTGCGCAGTTTTGAACGTCAACGCAAAGGCTATAAAGCTGACATCAGCGAACCCTTCCATCTAGCGCGGCGTGAAGATGGGATGTTGACGCTCGAAGACCCGATCACCGGCATTCGGCTCGATCTGCGTGCTTATGGCGTGGACAACGAAGCATCCTTTGCGCTATTCATGCCCTCAGCGGCGGTGCAGCGATAGCATTCCGGTCGCTGGCTGAATGCGGCTGCTCGCTTATAAACGGCTCGTTCGCGGGCCGTTCTCCGCTTGTTTAGGACGCCTGCGGCGTCCGCCATCCTCTACGCCGACCACCTCCGAGACGCGGTTTAACGCATGGCTGATTACGGTTTTCCCCTCCTGTTTGCGCTCGGTCTCTGGTGGTTTAGCACCGGCGTGGTGCTTTATCTGGATAACCTTCCGGGCCGCACCTTTCGCTGGACATTGGTGGGCGGTTCGATTGTGCTCGCCATTGCGATCTTTACCCTAGTCATCAGCAGTGCGGCGACCAGCGTGTTTGGTGCCTATGTTGCCTTTACCTCAGGCGTGGTGATCTGGGGCGTGATCGAGATGAGCTATTTTACCGGCTTCATCACTGGGCCACGCAAAACCCCATGTCCGCCCGGCTGCTCCAAATGGCAACGCTTCGGCTTGGCGATTCTCACCAGTCTGTATCATGAATTGCTGATTCTCAGCACCGTGCTGTTTATGGCACTGATTACTTGGGGTGAGCCGAACAAGGTTGGTACCTGGACGTTCGTGGTGCTCTGGGTGATGCGCTGGAGCGCCAAGCTCAATCTATTTTTGGGTGTGCCCAATCTCAACGAAGATTGGCTACCCGAACCGCTGCGCTATCTCAAAACCTACATGGTCAAGCGGGCGATGAATCTGCTGTTTCCGCTCTCGGTGACGCTGGCGACGATTGTTGATGTGCTGATTGTGTTGCAGGCGCTCGCGCCCGAGGTCAGCAGCGCGGAAGCGGTCGGGCTGATTTTGGTCGCCAGTCTGCTTGGCTTGGCGATTCTGGAGCATTGGTTTTTGGTGCTGCCGCTGCCCGATGAGGCGCTGTGGGCATGGGCGCTGCCATCGCATCCGTCCGCGCCTGTGAATCCGCCGTCGGGCGCGGCTGAAAACGATCCGGTGACACCGCACCGCGCTGTTGCGTCATCTTAGCTCAGGTACGCGGGAACTTTTCCCATCGCAGGCGATACGCTGGAGTGCGCCGCCAAGTCTCGTTATACTCCCCGCTCGATTATCGCGAGCCGTCGCATGTGTGTGCTCGCGATGTACGCCGAATGCTTTTACCCTGAATGCGCTGGCGCGGTCGCTGTTTTCCGTCTTGTTGTGAAGAAGATGGGTCAATCCAGCGGCCTGTTACGGCCTGTATTGTGGTCAGGTGCTTGTGCGCATGCTGCTGGCGACAACGAGACTGGCAACGATTCACATTTTGATTCGATGGATGACAGACATGGCGCCTCCTCTCCCTGCGAGCCTTCCATTGGAATTTCTTGAACGACACGATCTCGCTGCCCCCGGGTGTCCGATGTCGTCCCTGCAATCGCCCGGAGAGACACCCTTTAGCCAGATGCAATATCTGGACGTATTGGACACCTTGCGTCAGGTGCCCGACGGGAATCTTGCGGTGTATATCCATGTGCCATTCTGTCATGTGCGCTGTTTGTATTGCGCCTGTGACACCACGGTCACGCATAGCTTAGAAAAGGTCGATCAATATCTCGACGCGCTCGAACGCGAAATGGCGATGGTCACCGAGCGCATCGGGCGACGGCGACCGTTGCAACAGCTTCATGTTGGCGGCGGCACGCCAAATCATCTCAATGAGCCGCAATTAGCGCGGTTGATGGAAATTGTTGAGCGTCATTTCACCCTCACCCCTGACTCTTGCACGTCGATTGAATGCAATCCGCGCCGAGCGTCAGTCGGTCAGTTGGAATTGATTCGCGGTCTCGGATTTAAGCGCATCAGTTTTGGCGTGCAGGATCTCAATACGGATGTGCAGCGGGCGATTGGACGGGTGCAGTCGCTCAATATGGTGCGCGATGTATTTTTGACCGCCCGCCAGACCGGATTTGCAAGCATCAATCTTGATCTGGTCTATGGTCTGCCCTTTCAGACGCCGCGTGGCTTTCAGGCAACGCTCGATCAAGTGCTCGATCTGGGGCCGGATCGCGTCGCCTGTTTTAGCTACGCTCACGATCCCGCCCGCCGCCCCCATCAGCACGCCATCAATACCGCCCATCTCCCGACCCCAGCCGAAAAACTCGCGCTCTTTCATCGTGCCGTGCGGACGTTTACGGAAGCCGGCTATCGCTGGGTGGGGCTGGATTTATTCGTGTTCGAAGACGATGAACTCTATGATGCACAGGTCGCCGGGCGGCTCTATCGCAATGCCCTCGGCTACACCACCAGCGCCGACCGACAGGTGCTGGCATTCGGGCCGAGCGGTACCGGCGAGATCGCCGATGCCTTGATTCGCAACGAGCGCGATCTGCGCGTGTGGCAGATGCGCTTAAATAACGGTCAGTTTCCGGTTGCTTGGGGACGGCGGCTCGACGAAGCCGACCGGCGGCGGCGACAGGCCATGCTTCATCTCATGTGTAATCTTCAGCTTCCGGCCAGTTCAGCGGCCGATCTTGACCATGAATACGCACAGCTTTGCCGCAAGGCCGAGCAGGGACTGGTCGAGATTTCGGACGCGGGCATTCGGGTCACTCCGCAAGGGCGCTATATCCTGCATGGTCTGTGTTCCGATCAGGACGAGTTGAGCGATTACAGTAGCAGCCAGTGGCGTTTTAGGATGTCCTCGTGAGTCAAACCGACAATCATGGCCGTATCGGCCCCAATGCGATCATTCGCGTTTATGAGGCGCTTAACGCGCAGCATGATCCGCGTGTTACCGAAGCGGTGTTCAAACGCGCCGACTTGACGGCGTACCTTGACGCGCTCCCCGAAGCGATGGTGCCCGAAGCCGAGGTAATCGCGCTGCAACAGGCATTGCGCGACGAGCTGGGCATCAGCGCAGCGCGGGCGGTATCGCGTGAAGCTGGCCAGCGTACTGGCGATTATCTGCTGGCGCGGCGCATTCCACGTCCGGCACAGGCGCTGCTGAAGCTGCTACCGGCAAAGCTTGCCAGTCGCACCCTGCTCAAGGCGATCTCGCGCAATGCTTGGACGTTCATCGGTACCGGACATTTTGCGGTGCTATCGGACAATCCGCCGCGCATTGAAATCACCTATGCGCCGCTGTGCCGGGATGTGCAGGCCGATGAGCCGGTGTGTGATTTTTATGTTGGCACCTTTGAACGGCTGTTCCGCGTGCTGGTGCATCCGAACACAGTGTTTACGGAAATCGCCTGTCAAGCGATGGGCGATCCGACCTGTCTGTTTGAGGGGCGTTGGTCATAACTCTGGCTACATGCCCGTCTGATTTGAGCTGGTTGAATGCGCCCGGGCCGCTGCTGCTCGGGGACGATGCGGGTGTGCTGTATCTGGCGCAGCGCATCGCTGACCGGGCGGCACTGTTGCGGGCGACTGGCGTGATCGCCGGTCAGATTGTCATGGCCCCCGATGCACCGGCACGCGATCTGGTGCTAACCCTGCTGGCGCTTGCGCAATTGGGCGCGGGGGTGTTTCCGTATCGTTCAGGACGTGATCCAAGCGAATTGTTGACGCTGGCGCACCGAGCCGGCGTCGAATGGCGCTGGGATCCTGAAACCGCGACGCTTATTCCGCTTGCCCCGCAACAAACTATTCCCGCCGCGCCGGCCGCGCTGCTGATTCAAACCAGCGGTAGCAGCGGTCAACCCCAGATTGTCATGCACAGCGCCGCTGGACTCTACGCCTCGGCCAGTCGCGTCAATGCGCGGCTTGCGGTCACAGCGGCGGCGACTTGGCTGTGCTGTCTGCGCCTTAGTCATATCGGCGGTGCGGCGATGGTGTATCGCGCCGCACTCGCTGGAGCGCGGCTACGTCTCCACGATAGCTTTGATGCCCGAACTGTCCGGCGCGAGCTGGAATCTCATCATGTTACCCATGTCTCACTCGTCCCACCGATGCTGGCGCGGCTGCTCGATCTCGGTGATCGCGCACCGCCGACACTGCGCGTGGCGCTGGTGGGTGGACAGGCGTTGAGTCGTCCGCTGGCGGAACGGGCGCTGGCCGCTGGCTGGCCGCTCCAGCTCACCTATGGCATGACCGAAACCGGATCGCAGATTGCGACCAGCGGGCCGCTGACAGCGCAACCTGATGCACTGGATACCAGCTTGGCCGGTGCGCTGCTGCCGGATGTGGCGCTGGCAGCTACCGACTGTGAGGCCGACAGGCCAGCGCGTTTACGAGTACGCGGGCCGCTGCTAATGCTCGGTTACGCTAATCCTGAGCGCCGCCCCGGGCAGGGGCTAGATGCAGACGGCTGGTTTACGACGGCGGATCTCGGTTGCCTAACCGAAGCTGGGCAGTTGCGGCTACTTGGTCGCGCTGATAATCGGCGGGTAATCGGCGGTATCAACGTATCGCTGACACAGGTAACGCAGATGGTGCAAAACGCGCCCGGTGTTGCCGATGCGCAGGTTATTGCGACCGCAGATCCGATTTGGGGACATCGTCTGACAGTTGTGTATGCGGGGACATGCGACGAGCGTGAGCTGGCGCACTGGTGCCAAACCCAGCTACACGGCCCGACCTGTCCGCGTGCGTTTGTACGACTAGAACGGCTGCCGCTGCTCGATTCCGGTAAATATGATCGGGGGCGGATGGGGGAGTTGGTGGCGCAGTTAGAATCGGGCTGATTTTGATCGTGTTGCTAACGAGCGGGGCGCAACCGATCCACACTGCCGCTATCGCACCAAATCCGGTGCCCGCTGCAATCAAAAACATAATCAGCAGTTGATATTTGGCCGGTCATCATGCCGGGCATGACTAGGGTGCGTGTGGTGATTTGGTCAAGTCGCAGACTGGCCATGCGGCGTTATTCAGCGCCGCCGGTAGATCAAATCGGCGACCGGATGCCCGAGGCGCTCGCCGCGCTGCTCGAATTTCGTCAGCGGACGATGAGCGGGACGCGGGGCATAGCGGCCGACACCAGCGGTGTTCTCAAACCAAGCCGACGCGCCATCGAGAACCGTCAGCATCTGTTCCGCGTAGTGCGGCCAATCGGTCGCAGCATGGAAGATTCCGCCGGAACGAATCACTCGCGCCAGCAGCGCCACCAGTTCTGGGCTGAGAATGCGGCGTTTATGGTGGCGTGTTTTCGGCCAGGGATCGGGGAAAAAGAGTTGCACCGCATCCAGCGTATTTGGGGCGATCCCGTCGCGCAAGACTTCGATGGCATCCTGACGCATCACGCGCAAATTAGTCAGACCGCGCCGCTCGATTTCAAGTAATAAATGCCCGACGCCCGGACGATGCACTTCAATTCCCAGCCAATTCCGCGCCGGATCGCGCTCGGCCATTTCCGCCAATGATTCGCCATTGCCAAAACCGATTTCAAGCACCACCGGCTGTGAATTACCGAATAGCGATGTGAAATCCAGCGCGGCAGCGGTGGGCGACCAACTCACGCCGAAATGTGGCCAGAGATCATTAAAAGCGCGTTCCTGCGCACTGGTCAATCGCCCTTCACGCAATACAAAGCTACGAATGGCGCGACGCGGGGGCGTATTAGAACCGCTATCCGAGACAATCACGGGATTTCCTAAAGGGTGTGAAATACAGTATTGAACCGCAAAGACGTAAAGAACACAAAGTTTTTTAAATTAAAAAAATTGAGAATCTTTGCGTTCTTTGTGTTCTTTGCGGTTCAAGCAATTAAAAAAACAACCCTTCAATCGGCGATGACGCTGATGCAAAGCGTTTAGCCGGCATTCGTCCAGCTAAAAATGCCTCACGTCCGGCTTCAATCGCTTTGCGCATCGCACTCGCCATCAGCACCGGATTTTTCGCCGCCGCAATCGCGGTATTCATTAACACGCCATCGCAGCCCAATTCCATCGCCACTGCCGCATCGGATGCGGTACCGACTCCGGCATCAACCAAAATCGGCACCTTAGCATTTTCAACAATGGTGCGAATATTCAGCGGATTGCGAATGCCTAATCCTGAACCAATCGGCGCAGCCAGCGGCATCACCGCCACGCAGCCGAGTGCTTCTAATTCACGCGCTACAATTGGGTCATCATTGGTATACACCATGACCTGAAAATCATCTTTCACCAAAATTTCAGCGGCTTTGAGCGTTGCCATCACATCCGGAAACAGCGTTTTTTCATCGCCGAGCACTTCGAGCTTGACCAGATTATGCCCGTCGAGCAATTCACGCGCTAACCGACACGTGCGCACAGCGGTATCAACATCATAGCAACCCGCTGTATTTGGCAGAATGGTGTACCGCTCTGGCGGCAGCACATCGAGAATATTCGGCTCATCATTATTTTGACCGATATTCGTGCGCCGCACCGCAATGGTGACGATTTCCGCACCGCTGGCATCAATAGCGCGGGCGGTTTCGTCCATATCCTTATATTTACCAGTGCCGACTAATAACCGCGAGCGGTAAGTCCGACCGGCAATAACGAGGGAATCCGTCGATGATGAACTAGACATAAGTATCAGCCGTTACAAACACATCAAAAAAAGCCGTCGCCTATGAATCAGCAATTCAACCGCCGCCGACGGCCTGAATAATCTCCACGCGGTCGCCGCTGATTAAGTGGCATTCAGCGAAACGACTACGCGGCACCAATTCCGCATTCACCTCGACGGCAAAGCGTTGCCCAATTAAATCTAATTGAGCGATCAGATCGGCTAGGCAGAGATCGTCAGCGATCTCATGCGGTGCGCCATTCAAAAGAATGTTCATAAAATCAAATCGTGATTGCAGTGAACGATAAACACGGATGCGATAAGATGAACAAGATGATTCAATCTCTATAGAATTAAACAAAATAAATCCTGTCAATTCTGAGCCATCCTGTTAATCCTGTCTTATTCAATCAACGCACCTGATTCGCGTCCTGTCCGAGCATTTCTGGCGTCACTAGGGTGACACCGCCGGCGCTGACCTGAAATCCGGCGCGGCGGTCGGCTTCAGCATCGACCCCGATCTGTGTCCCTTCCGGCAAGCGGCAGTAACGGTCGAGGATCGCTTTGCGCACAATGCAGCGTCGCCCAATTTCGACATCAGGCAGGATCACTGAGTCACTGACTTGGGCATAAGAGTTCACGCGCACATTGGAAAATAGTAGCGAATGGCGCACCGTAGCCCCCGAGATGATGCAGCCACCTGACACCATTGAATCGACCGCCATGCCGCGCCGGTCATCGTCATCAAATACGAATTTAGCCGGTGGCAGTTGCTCTTGATACGTCCAGATCGGCCAGTGTTCGTCGTAGAGATTGAGCGGCGGCGTGACGCCGATTAGCTCCAAATTGGCTTCCCAAAACGCATCCAGCGTGCCGACATCGCGCCAATAGGCTTGCTCGCCGCTGCGCGGATCGCGGAAGGTGTAAGCCATGACGCGATAGAGCTTGATGACATTCGGAATAATATCCTTGCCGAAATCATGGCTCGATCCGGGCATATCCGCATCTTTGAGCAATTGTTCAAACAAAAATCCGCGATTGAACACATAGATCCCCATTGATGCCAAGCAGCGATCCGGCTGGTCGGGGATGGTCTCGGGAGCGGCCGGTTTTTCGGCAAAGCGGCGCACGCGCCCATCGTTATCGACCGACATCACGCCAAATTCTCGCGCCCGCTCAACCTCGACTTCCAGACAGCCAACGGTCATATCTGCGCCGCTTTCGACGTGATGGGCGATCATCGCGCCATAATCCATCTTATAAATATGATCGCCAGCCAAAATCAGGATGTACTCGGGATCATGGTCGCGGATGATGTCGAGATTCTGAAATACCGCATCGGCTGTGCCCGCGTACCACGCCGTTTCGGTCACGCGCTGTTGCGCTGGCCAGAGTTCGACAAACTCGCCGAACTCCCCGCGCAAAAATCCCCAACCCTTTTGAATATGCAAAATCAGCGAATGGGCCTTGTACTGCGTCAATACCCCGATGCGGCGAATGCCCGAATTGATGCAGTTTGACAACGGAAAGTCGATGATGCGGAACTTACCGCCAAAGGGCACCGCCGGTTTAGAGCGCCAGGCGGTGAGCTGCTTGAGACGGGAGCCGCGCCCCCCAGCCAGGATGAGCGCCAGCGTGTTACGGGTCAGGCGACTGATGAACCTGGGGTTGGTGTGGGGCATGATTCCTCCGGCTTCACACGACATACAAAGGATTGAGAACCGCCTTATGATACCATCCCTGCGTATTCCAATCCCCAACGGTACAGGAACGATATGGCCAACGCGACCCGCTCCGCCCCCCAGCTCCCGGACACCTTGCAGCGCATCATCGAGGCGCGTCATCACGACCCCTTTGAGGTGCTCGGACGCCACGAGGACACCGGCCGGGCGGTCGCACGGGTGTTTTTGCCGCAAGCCGAGCGCGTGCGGTTGGTGACACCGGATGCCGCGATGGAGCGCATCGAGGGCACGGATTTCTTTACTTGGGAAGGGCCAGCGGCAGACTTACCGGCGCGTTATCAGATCGAATGGCTCGACGCCGATGGCGTGACGCACGTTCAATACGATCCCTATTGTTTCCCACCCGTGCTCGGCGATCTTGACCTGCATCTGTTCGGCGAGGGCAAGCATTGGCACATTTACCGCATTCTCGGCTCGCATCAGGTTGAAGTTGAAGGCGTGACCGGCATCCGTTTTGCCGTCTGGTCGCCGAATGCCGAGCGCGTCAGCGTGGTCGGCGATTTCAACGCTTGGGACGGACGCGCCAACCCGATGCGCGTGCGCGGCGGTTCCGGCGTGTGGGAGCTATTTATTCCTGGGCTAGAAGCGGGCGGCTTTTATAAATACGAAATCCGCGACCGCGCCACTCATATTCATATCAAAATCGACCCCTATGCGCAGGCATTTCAAGAGCGTCCACAAACAGCCGGATTATTAGCTGTCGAAAGTGCCTTTACTTGGACAGATACCGCATGGATCACGCGCCGTGCTAAAACCAATTGGCAGCAAGCGCCGATGTCGGTCTATGAAGTCCATCTCGGCTCTTGGCGACGCGATCCCGATGGCAATTTTCTCAATTATCGCGTGCTGGCGCATGAAATTGCCGCCTATGCTCAAGAACTCGGTTTTACTCATATCGAATTGATGCCGATTACTGAGCATCCGCTTGATGCGTCTTGGGGCTATCAATGTACCGGCTATTTTGCGCCGACTTCGCGTTTTGGCACGCCAGATGATTTGCGCTATTTTGTCGATTATTTCCACAACCTCGGTATCGGCGTCTTGCTCGATTGGGTACCAGCGCATTTTCCCAAAGATGCCTATGCGCTGGCGCGTTTTGACGGCACGGCACTCTATGAACACGCCGATCCGCGTCTTGGTGAGCATAAAGATTGGGGCACACTGATTTTCAATTTTGGGCGCAATGAAGTGCGTAACTTCTTACTCGCTAGTGCGCTCTATTGGCTGGAAGAATTTCATATCGACGGCCTGCGTGTCGATGCCGTCGCCTCGATGCTGTATTTAGATTATTCGCGTAATGCCGGTGAATGGATTCCGAATAAATACGGCGGCAATGAAAATCTCGAAGCTGTCGATTTTATTCGGGAATTAAACATGGTCACCCATGAGCAATTCCCTGGCACCCTGATGATTGCTGAAGAATCAACCGCTTGGCCAGCGGTATCACGTCCGACCTATTTGGGCGGTTTAGGCTTTAGCATGAAATGGAATATGGGGTGGATGCACGATACCCTATCTTATATGCAGAAAGATCCGATTTATCGTCATTTCCATCACGATTTGCTGACATTCGGGCTACTCTACGCCTTTACTGAAAATTTCGTGCTGCCGTTTTCGCATGATGAAGTCGTTCACGGCAAAAAATCGATGCTCGATAAAATGCCCGGCGACGGTTGGCAAAAATTCGCCAGTCTGCGGCTGCTCTATACTTTCATGTTCAGCTATCCGGGCAAAAAGCTGTTATTCCAAGGCTGTGAATTTGGACAGGGCAAAGAATGGAACTTCGCCGGTCAACTCGATTGGGAGTTAATGGAACGTCCGCCCCATCAAGGCATGCATCAACTTGTCTGCGATCTCAACCGAATTTATGCTGAATTACCGGCGCTGCATGAAGTGGATTTCGATGCCGGTGGTTTTGAATGGATCGACTGTCACGATAGTTCGCAATCCGTGCTGAGTTATATTCGCAAGGATCGCAATGGCAAAACGCTGATTGCCGCAGTGTTTAATTTCACCCCAGTGCCGCGAACCAATTATCGCATCGGTGTGCCCGAAGCGGGCTTTTATCGTGAAGCTATTAATTCAGATGCGGAATTATACGGCGGCAGCAATGTTGGTAATCAAGGCGGTGTGATGGCCGAGCCAGTGAGTTGGATGGGGCGGCCACATTCGCTCTTGATTTCTCTGCCGCCGCTCGCTGGTTTGATTTTAGTGCATGAGCCGTTGACCGCTGCATCTGGCACAGTGACCGATGTCAGCGCCGCACCGCTCACCGCATCTGAAGCCACAACATTGGATGCCCAGGATGTCAGCGATCAGGCCGCTTGACGATCCAGAAACGCTGGAGCGGGCGCGGATCAATCAGGAGACCGCCCGCTTGCCGTGGCGCGAGCTGCAACGCTTGTTTGCGCAAGGGCGGGTGATTGCGGTCGCGCCAGAGCTGGATTTAGTCGAGCTGGCGCTGCGCTGTGCGCGAGATGACGCGCCGACCATTGCGGCTAATTTGGAGCAGGGACGCCTCGCGCCGGTTAGCGATGCGCAGGCGCGAGCATGGTTGGCAGCAGATGCGGAGGTGTGGGCGGTGGTGGTCAAGCCGTGGGTGTTGGTACAGCAGATGTGCCCGACATCTTCTGTCGAATAACGCTAATCTATCATTCCAACGAAATCCGCAACGCCGCTGCCGCTGCCAGCGGCGCTAAAGTCAGAGCCGCGAGCAAAAACGCACTCAGTAACAGCAAATACGGTTCTGTATCAGCGAGCGCAATCCGGCTCACCTCGACCGCCCCCGCGCCATACACCAGCACCGGAATATAGAGCGGCAAAATCAGCAGCGCGAGCAAAATCCCGCCGCCGCGCAGTCCCAATGTCAGCGCCGCACCAATCGCTCCGATCAGACTCAAAATCGGCGTGCCAAGTAACAGCGCCAGCAGCATCACCCCAATCTGTGTGTCCGAAAGATGGTACTGCATCCCGACTAGCGGCGCGATCAGCACTAGCGGCAGCCCTGTCAGCAACCAGTGTGCGCTGATTTTCGCCAATACCAGCAGTGACAGCGGTTGCGCTGTCAAGAGCATCTGTTCCAAAGTTCCGTCTTCATAATCGGCGGCAAATAGCCGTTCGAGTGCCAGCATCGAGGCCAGCAGCGCTGCAACCCAAACCACGCCCGGCCCCAAAATCTGCAATACCTGACGCTCGGTGCCGACGCCCAGCGGAAACAAACTGACCACGATGATGAAAAAAAACAGCGTCGTCAGCACGTCAGTGCGCCGCCGCAGCGCCAGCAGCAGATCGCGCTTGAGCACACACCAAAACACTGCCCACATGCGCGTTAGTCTCCCAAATCGAGTCGGGCGACCTGGCCCGAGGTCAGCGGTACAGCTTGATGGGTGGTCAGGATCGCCAACCCGCCGTCAGCGATATGCGCGGCAATCAAGCCCTGAAGCAGCGCCACAGCTTCGACATCGAGCGCGGTAAATGGCTCATCGAGCACCCAAAGCCGAGCGCGACTGAGCATCAGTCGGGCGAGAGCGACGCGCTTTTTTTGCCCCTGCGAGAGCATCCGCGTCGGTAAATCTTCAAAACCACGCAAGCCGATACGCGCCAATGCCTGCCAGATGTCCGCCATTGCGACTGGATCGCCGTCGAGTCGCGCCGCAATCGCTAGATTTTCGAGGCCGGTCAGATCGGCTTTGATGCCGTTGAGATGGCCAAAATACAGCAGCTCACGCCGGTAGTCCTCCGCTAACTCGCGGATCGACTCGCCGCGCCAGCGGATCTCGCCCGCTTCGGGCGTGAACAGACCGCAGAGCGTGCGCAGCAACGTGGTTTTGCCGCTGCCGTTGCGCCCGCGTACATGCAGCAGCGTCCCCGGCTCCAGCGTCAGATTGAGATTGCTGAACAAGCGCCGATCCCCGCGTCGGCATTCGAGGGCATGAATCTCAAACATGGTGCGCGGTGTCCGCCGCTGCGTCTGGATGTTGCAGCAGCCAGCAATGATGAATGCGCGGATTGCGAGCGAAGTCACGCGGCAGCGTCTCGGCGCTGAGGTCGGTGATCCGAAAATCCGCTAAAGCAGCGTGATCGAGGTGGAAACGGCGCAGATTATTCGAGAACAGCAGCCGCCCGCTGGGTTCGAGCAGGCGCATGGTCGCGTGAATGATCTCGACATGATCGCGCTGAATATCGAGCGTGCCCTGCATTCGTTTAGAAGTCGAAAAACTCGGCGGATCGAGAAAAATCAGATCAAAGCGGCGCACGCCGATCATCGACGCAATCCAGCGCAGACAGTCGGCTTGGATTAACTGATGCTGTGTACCCTCAATGCCATTGAGTTCCAGATTGCGTCCGGCCCAATCTAAATAGGTGCGCGAGAGATCGACTGTCGTCGTTGCGCTTGCGCCACCGTTAGCGGCATACACGGTCGCGGTGCCGGTGTAGGCGAAGAGATTGAGAAAGCGTTTGCCCGAGGCCAGCGAACCGATCAAGCGGCGCACATCGCGATGATCGAGAAACAGCCCGGTGTCGAGATAATCTTCAAAATTGACCCAAAACTTGTGGCCATATTCGGTAACAGCATGAAACCGTCCGGTTTCGGCCAAGCGTTCGTATTGCGCATGACCTTTCTGCTGCCGGCGCACCTTGAAAAACACCTGTTCGCTCGGCACGTCGAGCACGTCGGGAATCACGCCCAGCGCCTCGCGCAAACGCTGCCGCGCCCGTTTCGGATCGACACTCGCGGGCGCGGCATATTCCTGTACATGCACCCAGCGCCGCTCGCCGTCATAGAGATCAATCGCCAGCGCATATTCCGGCAAATCGGCATCATAGATGCGCAAACAGTCGATGCCCGCGCTCTGCCGCCATTTGCGCAATGCCTTGAGGTTTTTCACCAGCCGATTAGCCAGCATGGTCGCGCCCGGACTCCGCGCTTCTACGGGCAGCGGGCGCGGCAGATGACTGATGAAATAGGTCGGCTCGACCTGAAAACTCAGCAACCGACACTCAATCGGGCCGTTATAGAGCGTGTGCAGCTTGATCGCCCGCAGACCGAGACTTTTGCCCAGCTCTTGGCTTGCAGTAAAAACCGCCGCCCGCCAGCCGACAAATCGTTCTTTCAGCACCGAGCCGAGTCGCGCATATAACTGGGTTAAATCTTCATCTGCGCCGAGCCGTTCGCCATAGGGCGGATTGACGATCACTAAGCCTTCGTCGTCCTCGCGTCCGGGCCAGCAATCGGCCAGCTCGCGGCGCTCAAAATGGGCGAGTCCAGCCAATCCAGCGCGTTCCAGATGGTGCAATGCGGTGCGAATCGCGTTCGGGTTGACATCATAGCCACGCAGTGAATAGGCACTAAGTCGCTTGAGTCCGGCGGTGCGCCTGAGCCGCGCTTCGGCTAACAGCCGTTGCCATGCTGTGTCGGCATGTTGCGTCCAACCGTGAAAGCCAAAGCGGTCGCGCAGCAGCCCGGGGGCGATGTCTGCGGCAATCAAGGCTCCTTCGATAATCAACGTTCCGGAACCGCACATCGGATCGAGCAATGCTCCGCCCTCGGCGGCGATGTCTGACCAGCCAGCGCGGAGCAGCAGCGCAGCGGCGAGATTTTCCTTCAGCGGCGCAGCAGAACCGGCCTCACGATAGCCGCGCTGATGCAGTGATTCGCCCGACAGATCGAGGCTAAAGGTGAGCGTGTCGCGCTGGCCGTAGAGATGAATCCGCAGATCAGGATACTCAGGATCGACACTCGGACGCCGCCCATACCGCCGATTGAAGCGGTCGGCGATAGCGTCCTTGACTTGGAGAATAGCAAAATGTGGATTGGTGACGCCCTCAAGTTGGCCGTCGAATTGAATCGCAAAGGTACGATCCGGCGTCAGATGATCCTCCCACGCGATGTCGAGGGCGCGGTCGTAGATCTCATCTGGGCCAGCCAGTGCCACCTGCGCCAGCGGCAGCAAGATGCGATTCGCGATCCGTGACCAAAGACAGGCGCGATAGCCGTCCTCGATGCGACCGGAAAACCGCGCTCCGCCGCGTGTTTCCGTCGCGCCCGTCATGCCGAGTCGGGTGAGTTCTTCGGCCAGCAGACTGCCGAGATGCTTGGGTGCGGTCGCAAAAAACAGATGATCGGACATGCGTGAGTGGGAAAGCTGTTCCATTTAACTTGAGCAAACTTGCTCAATAGATTTATCTGCACTTGGTTGACGCGGCGAACCGCCCAACTCAAGCCCTTGACGCTCAGTGGCGCCAGCATCTGTCAACACGTTTGAGCAAAAATCAGCGATCAGTTAGCGGCTCCGGTTATTTTGTTTGGGTCAGTCCTTGTTGAGCAGATCGCCGAGCGCAGCGAAGGGATTAAAGGTCGCGGTGGTGCCGCCGCCGGCGCTGGGCTTGGCCGGTTTGCCGCTGCCGCGCACGAGCGTCGCTAAATGCTCTTCGTATTTTTGGTGCTCATTGTCGTGACAATAAATACACAACAGCTCCCAATTGCTCCCATCGGGCGGGTTATTGTCGTGATCCATGTCTTTATGATGCACGGTCAGTTCGCGCAAATTCTCACGGCTAAATGTCCGCGCACAGCGCCCGCAGACCCAAGAATAGAGTTTTAAGGCCTGATCGCGGTAACCGGCGGCGCGTTCTTCGCTGGCTTTGCGGGCGTTGACGACGACCTGATCGAGTTTGGCGGTGTCGATGGGCTTGCCGGTTTTGCCGTGGCGGGGCGGAGTAGGGGTGGCCATGAGTCGCTGCTGTCTCGTAGGCGGGAGCGGATGCGCCGAACCGTGCGTGGTGTTAAAGCAATCCACAGCGGCGCTGACGCGGCGTTTAGAACGAGGCATTTTGCCACGAGAGCACAAAGACGCGCTAGAGATTCGGCAGCGGCGGCGTACCCGCTCCGCTAGGCATCCGGTTTAAACTGATAGCCAAATGTGACTGGCCGATTGATTGGCTGGGTTTTGATTCAATTCGCGTTGATAGGTTGATTTGCTTTGATTGGCTTTGACAGGACGTACCATGCACACACTGCCTCACCGTTTAGGACTGTCGCTGAAACTGCTGCTGGCCATGTTAGCCATGAACTTAGCGGCCACACTGAGTTTTACGCTGTACACCTATACCAGCCAAAAACAGGCGATCCTGCAGGGCATCGACCACAATTTGCGCACAGGCGCATTGGCGGTGCGGTTGGTCGCTGATGCCGCGCACGATCACTTCCTGACACAACCGACATTACCGCCGGAGCACTTACAGACCGTGCAAGCGGCGCTCTCGACCCTCGCCACTGAAGCGGGCATGGCTTATCTCTACACGGTCGCGCACCAAAACGGCGTTTATAGCTTCACGCTGTCGAGTTACACGGCTGAAGAAGCTGCTGCGGGTGAGTTCACCACGCCCTTTGAACCCTATGCCGATCCCAGCGCGGGCTTGATCGCTGCCTTTGCCGAGCGCCAGCCGCAATACGATCAATATACGGACGAATGGGGTACCTTTCGCTCGGTGTTTATTCCGGTGCGCTCACCGCAGGGCTTTGACTATGTGTTGGCCGCCGATATTGCGATTACTGATATTGCCCAACAACTGCGGCAAACGCTCTGGGCGTGTCTGCTGATGGCGGTGCTGGTGTTTAGCGGTGGGCTGGTGCTGTCGTGGTGGTTGACGCGCACGCTGCAACGTAATGTGGCGATTTTGGCGCGTGAGGTGGATCGGATCGCCGCTGGTGAACTCGGGATTGCGATTCAGCCGACGGCTGACGATGAACTGGGCCGTTTGGGGGCGGGCATCAATCACATGGCGCAGCAGCTACGCACGCTTATCAGCGAAGTGCAGCAGGCGACCACGCGCTTAGGCAGTGTATCGGGCACGCTGTCGCAGACTTCGGGGGCGATGGCTTCGGGCGCAGCGCAGGTTGCGCATCAAGTCGAACAGGTGCAAAACGCCAGCGGTACCTTGCAGTTAACAGCCGATGAGATCGCACGCAATTGCGCGGCAGCGGCGGAGGGAACGCGCCATGCCAGCCACTCCGCTAATACCGGCGCGGGAGTTGTCCGCGAGGCAATGGCGGCGCTGAGTCAATTAGGTGAGCGCGTCAAGCACATGGCTGGCGCGATGAGTCAGCTTGGGCAACGGTCGCAGGAGATCGGTCAGATTGTCGGTACGATTGAGACCATTGCCCGCCAAACGAATCTGCTGGCGCTCAATGCGGCGATTGAGGCCGCACGTGCCGGTGAGCAGGGACGCGGGTTTGCGGTGGTTGCCGATGAAGTCCGCGCACTCGCCGTGCGCACCACCAGCGCCACCCAGGACATCGCCGAGCGCATCACCGCCGTGCAAAGTGAGATTCAGCAACTCGTCGGCTCGATGCACACTAGTGTTGGCGAGGTCGATGCCGGAACGGCCGAGGCTAAGGCGTCGGTGAGCGCATTAGCGACAATTTTGGAGTGGATCGCCACCCTGAGCACGCAAGTTGAGCAGATTGCAACGGCGGCTGAAGAACAAACAGCAACCACGACTGAGGTTAATCGCACGTTAGAACAGATTGTCGCAACCGTGCGCTCTACCGCCGAGGGTGCCCAGCAGACGGCCCATGTCGCGGTTGAGATTGCTGACCAAGCCGGGGAGCTTCAAGAGCAGTTGAGTCATTTTCGGTTGGGTGTGTGAGCATTGGACATTTTGAGACAGGATTAACAATCAGCGTGAACACCCACCACATCCCCCACCAACACCAGCACATACTAGCCCGCATCCGCGCTGCGACCGAACGCGCCGCCCGACCAGACGGCGCAGTCACCTTGATCGCGGTGAGCAAAAAACAGCCAGCAGACGCGATCCGCGCTGCCTATGCCGCTGGGCAACGTGCTTTCGGCGAGAGTTATGTTCAGGAAGCCTTAGATAAACAGGCACAGCTTGCCGATCTCACTGAGATTGACTGGCATTTTATTGGGCGGATTCAGGCCAATAAAACGCGCCAGCTTGCTGCGCACTTTGATTGGATTCACGGTTTAGCTGATATCGCACACGCCCGCCGCTTGAGCGAACAGCGTCCGGCCAAGCGTCCGCCGTTGAATGTCTGTCTTCAGGTCAATCTGAGCGGCGAGACGCGCAAAGGCGGCGTGATGCCCGAAGCGGTCGGCGCACTGCTGGCCGAATGCCGAATGCTGCCCGGCCTGCGCGTGCGCGGCCTGATGACGCTGCCAGCTCCAGCAGAAGATGAAGCCGAACAGCGCCGCCCATTTCGGGCACTGCGCGATCTGCGCGACCGCTTGGCGACCCCGGACTGTCCGCTCGACGTGTTATCAATGGGGATGTCCGACGATCTGGAAGCGGCGATTTTGGAGGGCGCGACCTGCGTGCGTATTGGAACAGCAGTGTTTGGCGCACGTCCGCTTGACTGATAAGGGCGCAAAAATTGCCGTACAATCGCGCCTCACCGTCACACGGCATTTGGTGTTTTGAAGAAAGATGACTACAGCAGCCAACATTCGCTTCATCGGTGGCGGCAATATGGCCACCAGTCTGATTGCCGGTCTGATTGCCGACGGCTATCCCGCATCGGCGATTCAGGTGTCCGATCCCAGCCCCGAGCGGCGTCATGCGTTGCAAGCCCGTCTCGGTGTGCGGGCGCTGGCCAGCAATGCCGAGGGGCTGACTGACGCCGCCACGCTGGTGCTCTGCGTCAAACCGCAACTGGCCGCATCCGTGTGCGCAGAACTGGCGCCGCTGCTGGCCGATCAGCGCCCGTTGCTTGTCTCGGTGATGGCGGGTGTCGGTGAGCAGATGCTGCAACGCTGGCTCGGTGCGCCGCTGCCGATTGTGCGGGCGATGCCGAATACCCCAGCGATGGTGCAAACCGGCGCGATTGGCTTACACGCGAGTCCTGAAGTCGATGCCGAGGGCCGTAATCGTGCTGAGACGATTCTGCGGGCAGTCGGGTTGGTACGCTGGGTGACGGATGAAGCGCAGATCGACGCCGTGACGGCGATTTCGGGCAGCGGCCCGGCTTATTTCTTCCTATTTATGGAAGCATTGGAACAGGCGGCGCTGGAACTTGGGTTGGATGGCGAGACGGCGCGGTTGTTGACGATTCAGACGGCACTGGGCGCGGCAAAGATGGCGATGGAAAGCGACGATCCACCAGCGCGGCTGCGCGAACAGGTGACTTCGCCGGGCGGTACCACAGAACGGGCGCTGGCGGTATTTGCTGAAGCCGATCTGCGGGCGCTGGTTGCACGGGCGACTCGGGCGGCGCGGGATCGGGCAGTTGAGCTATCGCAGACGCTCGCGGAGGCGCCATGAGCGGTTCCTATCTGCTTGATCCGTTGGTGTTTTTGATTCAAACCCTGTTCGGGCTGTATATCGCGGTAGTGGCGATTCGCTTTTTGCTGCAATGGGTGCGGGCAGATTTTTATAACCCACTCTCACAATTTGTGGTGCGGATTACGACACCGGTCTTGCGTCCACTGCGCCGCGTTATCCCCGGCTACGGCGGGCTGGATTTGGCGGCACTGGTACTGATTTGGCTGCTCTCGACTGTGCAACTGGGGCTGATGGCGCTGGTTGTTGGGCTGGAGCGTTCGCTGTTTGGTGCGCCGTTGTGGGCGATTCCAAGCATGGTTGAACTGTTTATCAATATTTTGCTGTTTTCGGTGCTGATCCGCGCTATTTTGAGCTGGATCAATCCCGATCCCTACAATCCCGCCGCCGCACTGCTGGATCGGCTGACAGCACCAGTGATGCGTCCGGCGCAGCGGGTGATTCGACCGATTGGCGGGATCGATCTCGCGCCACTGGTGGTAATAATCGGCTTAGTGCTGCTGAATATGCTGCTGTTACCGCCGCTCAAATGGCTGGTTGCCAGTCCGTTTTGATCTGATCCCTCTCTAATTAATAAGACGTTACGCGCCAAATGAGTTGGTATCGCTGGGACGGCGACAATCTGGAACTGCGGGTGCGGGTGCAGCCGCGTGCGCCCAAAGATGCGTTCGTCGAACCCGATCCGAGCGGCGAGTATTACCGCGTGCGGCTGAAAGCGCCGCCGGTCGAGGGCAAGGGCAATCTGGCGCTGCGGCGGTTTATCGCTGAGGCATTTGGGGTTGCTGCCTCGCATGTTGAAATCCTCAGCGGCGAACAGGCTCGCTACAAACGCCTGCGCATCCAGCGCCCGCGTACCCTGCCGCTGCCGGTCGGAACGCCGCCATGCAGCCATTAAATCTTCTCAGCTACAACGTTCAGGCCGGGATTGCTTCGCGTCAATATAGCGATTATGTAGTGCAGAGCTGGAAACATCTGCTGCCGCATCCCGAGCGACTGGCGAATTTGGCGCGGATTGCGCAGTTATTGCGCCAGTTCGATATTGTTGGGCTGCAAGAGGTGGATGCTGGCAGTTTGCGCAGTTCTTATGTCGATCAAACGCAGTATCTGGCCACGCAGGGCGCTTTTCCGCATTGGTATCGTCAGATCAATCGCAATCTGGCCCCATTCGCACAGCACAGTAACGGGCTGCTGGCGCGGCCACATCCGGCGCAGATTATCGAGCATCGATTGCCGGGCTTGCCCGGACGCGGGGTGGTGGTGGCGGAATTTGCGCTTGATGATGGCGAGCGGCTGGCGGTTGGCATTGTGCATCTGGCGCTTGGCTGGCGGGCGCGACGGCAGCAACTTGATTATCTCAGCCAGTTAGCCCAGGAGTATCCCTATCTGGTGCTGATGGGGGATTTTAATTGTGGCTGTGATTCCAAAGCCCTGCGCAATATGGTGCGGCGCTGCGGGATGCGTGGTCTGGATTGCGAACTTAAGACATTTCCGAGTTGGCGGCCTCGGCATAATCTCGATCATATCCTTGTCTCGCGCCCCATCGAAGTGCTCGCCGCTCGCGTGGTCGATTATGCGCTGTCGGATCATCTGCCGATCAGTATGCGGATTGCGTTGCCGAGTGGGGTTAAGCTCATGGCACCATCAAAAGGGTCGGGCACCGCGTAAATGCTGACTGACTGCCAGCCAACTGCCGACCAATCCCAGCACAATCCCCGAACTGAGCATTAAGCCGGTATCGCCGACGCCCAAGCCGGCTAGACGAAATTCACTGTGATAGAGCGATGCCAGCCGCGAGACTGGGCCTTGTAGCAGCAGCGTTGCCAGCGCCACCAAGAGCCAAGCGGTCATTCCCCCGAGCAAGCCGTACCACGCGCCGGTATAGAGAAAGGGTCGCCGAATAAAATTCGCTGTCGCGCCGACTAATTCCATGATCTCGATTTCGATGCGGCGGTTGAGAATTTCCAAGCGAATGGTGTTGCCGACGGTGAGCAACACACCGATGCTTAACAATCCGCCGAGCAGCAGCGCAACCACCTGCACTAGATCAAGAATTGCCTGCAAGCGTTGCAACCACAGCGTATCCATCCGCGCAAAATCCGCCTCGGGCAAATCAAGCAGCCGCTCTTGCAGCAGCGTCAGGCGCTCGGGGTCGGCGTGTTCGGGATGCGGATAGACGGCCAGCACATTGGGGAGCGGATTTTTGGTGATCTTATCGAGCGCATCTTCAAAGCCGCCCAGATCGCGAAACTCGGCTAACGCCTGATCGCGGGTGATGAGCTGGATGCGGTCGATTTCTTCCCAGGCTTCAAGCTGTTGGGCCAGCGTCGTTGCCTGCGCGTCGTCGATGCGCAGTTCGAGAAAGAGCGAGATCGCGGCGGTTTGATCCCAACTGCCGGCCATACTGCGCAGATTTTCACTCAAGATATAGAGCGCGGCGGGCAGCGCCAGCGAAATGCCGATCACAGCGACCGTCATCGCCGAGGGCAGCGGCGAGGCACGCAGCCGACCGAGGGTATCGAGCACGGTTTGCAGATGGAGACTCAGCCAGACTCCGGGGCGTTGCAGCAGACGCGGCCCGCGTGGGCGTGGGGCTGGAGCGGAGCGATGTTTTTTAGCCATGCTTACCAGCCTCCGGTATCGCCGATGAGCCGCCCTTCGTCGAGGGTCAGGGTGCGATGGTGCATGGTGTTGACGAGGCCAAAATCATGGGTGGCGATCAATAGGGTCACGCCGACATATTTGAACCGCTCGAATAGCTCGAAGATTTCGCGGGACAGATCAGGGTCGAGATTGCCGGTTGGCTCATCGGCCAAGAGCACCGGCGGCCGTCCGACCAGCGCCCGCGCAATACCGACGCGCTGTTGCTCACCGCCGGAGAGGGCTATCGGCGTGGCGCGTTCGCGCTTGAGCAGGCCGACTTGATCGAGCGCGGCGCGGACGCGGCGGCCGATTTCACGCGAATGCACACCCGTGACCACCAACGGCAGCGCGACATTATCGAACACACTGCGATCCGGTAGCAGGCGATGATCCTGAAAAATCATGCCGACTTGACGACGGTGATAGGGAATCTCGCGCCGAGGCAGGGTGCTGAGATTGCGCCCATCGACGAGCACCTGACCGCGTGACGGACGTTCGAGCAGACCGATGAGCCGCAACAGCGTGCTTTTACCGGCTCCCGAATGGCCGGTTAAAAACACCATCTCGCCGGTTTGGATCTCAAAATCAATCGCCGAGAGCGCCTCACCGCGTTCAGGATAGCGTTTAAAGACGTTTTGAAAGCGGATCACGGTCGCGGCAACCTCATCGCGGATCACTGGCGCTGGTTGCGACAGGATGAACAGGATGTTTCAAGATTGACAGGATTTTTTCTTTGTAAAACAAGCGTTTTGACAATCCGGTCAATCTGATCTGCTGTTTGATTATCCGAGCAGCGCCTCGATAAATTCATCGGGATCAAAGGGGCGCAAGTCCTCAATCGACTCACCGACACCGATAAAGCGAATCGGCACGCCGAGCCGTTCGGCAATGGCAAAGAGAATACCGCCCTTCGCGGTACCGTCGAGCTTGGTGAGGGTGATGCCGGTCAGCCCGACGGCGCGATGAAAATGCTCGGCCTGATGCAGCGCATTCTGACCGGTAGTGGCATCGACGACCAACATGACCTCATGCGGCGCATCGGGATCGAGCTTTTTGAGCACGCGGGCAACCTTAGACAGTTCGTCCATTAGATTGCTTTTTGTGTGCAACCGCCCGGCAGTATCCGCGATCAACACATCGACGCCACGCGCAGTAGCCGCTTGCAGCGCATCAAAAATCACCGAAGCTGAATCTGCGCCCGTGTGCTGAGCGATGACCGGCACGGCGTTGCGCTCGCCCCAAGTTTCGAGCTGCTCGACGGCAGCCGCACGGAAGGTATCCCCAGCGGCAAGCATGACGCTATTACCCTCATCTTGCAGCCGCTTGGCGAGCTTGCCAATCGTGGTAGTTTTGCCGGCACCGTTGACGCCGACCATCAACACCACCTGCGGCTTACCGAGCGCAGGCTGCTTCACTGTGCCATCGGCGGCCTGCAAAATCGTGCGCAATTCATCCTTGAGCGCAGCAAAGAGCGCATCCGGATCGGTCAACATTTTGCGCTTCACACGCTCACTAAGATCAGCCATCAGACGGGTGCTCGTCTCGATGCCGACATCTGCCGTAATCAGCACGGTTTCGAGTTCATCGAGTAAATCAGCGTCGATGCGCTGTCGCCCGCGCAACAGACTGCCAAGCCCGCCGCCAAGCTGAGTACGCGATTTCGACAGGCGTTCGCGCAAGCGGACTAAAGCACTCCGCTTAGGCGTATTGTCTTCTTCCGTGCTTTCCGCGCTTTCAGCGGCCATACTCGGCGCTGGCGCATCAGCACTCACGGGCTTAGAAGAGCGGAATAGCTTGCCGAACCAGGGTTTACGCGGCGTATCGCTCTCGGGTGTGGTTGGAGCGGGTGCTGAGGCGACTGACTCGGACGGCGCTGATTTTTTTCCGAAGCGGAACATAAGACTTGAACTTCAAGGTCGATGGTTGGTTAAGCGATCAGCCGGATACTATCAGAACCTTGCGTCCCAATTGGCGAGAACGGACTTAGTCCGCGTATCACATCACTCCCCCTCACCAAACCGCTCCTGCACTAACTGCGCAATAGCCGCCAATGCTGCCTCTTCGTCCGCGCCGGTCGCCTCGACCACAATGGTCGTACCCTGACTAGCGGCCAGCATCATAATACCCATAATGCTCTTAGCGTTGACGCTTTGCCCATTACGGGCAATCGTGATCTCACTGGCAAACTGGCTGGCGCATTGCACCAGCTTGGCCGAGGCGCGGGCGTGCAAACCGAGCTTGTTACAGATTTCGAGTTCTTGGCGCAGCATCCTGCACAATCCTGTTCAATAGGGTTAGAGCGAAAATCGTTTAGGTCAGTTCACGGTGCCGAATAATCACCGTATGGCCGTGCGCTTCCAGATACTGACCGAGGGCTTCAGTCATATACACCGAACGATGCTGACCACCGGTGCAGCCGATGGCGATGGTCAGATAACTGCGCCCATCGGTCTCAAAACGCGGAATCCAGCGTTCAAAAAACGCGACAATATCGCTGCGCAGTTGCAATGCTTCGGGGCTGGCTTCGAGAAAACGGGCGACTTCGGGATCACGCCCGGTGAGCAGACGCAATTCACTCTGCCAATGTGGATTCGGCAGGCAGCGCACATCGAACACAAAATCGGCATCCGGCGGCACGCCATGCTTAAAACCAAATGACTTGAGCAAAATGGAAAGACGCGGCGCTTCGCCGCCCAACAGCCAGCGGCGCACCTGATCGCGCAATTCGTGAACATTGGTGCGCGTCGTATCGAGCACTAGATCAGCGTGTTGCCGCACCGGTGCGAGAAAATCCTGTTCAAGCTGAATCGCTTCGCGCAATGACCGCTCGGCAGTGGTCAACGGATGACGGCGGCGCGTTTCGCTGTAGCGTTGAATTAACGTCTCGAACTGGGTTTCTAAAAACAGCACGCGACAATCGATCCCGCGCTCGCGAGCGGTTTGCACCAGCGGCGGCAGTTGTGGCAGGGCTTCGAGATTGCCGCGTGCGTCGATGCCCACGGCGGTTTTGCTAAAGGCAACATCGAGCGTTTCGCGCAGCCCGAGCACCAGTTCTTGCAGCAGAAAAAACGGCAGATTATCAATACAATAAAAGCCCATATCCTCCAGCGTGTGGAGGGCGATGCTTTTGCCGGAGCCGGATAATCCGCTCAGAAGAATCAGTTGCATACTGTGCTCGCCTCGCGGTCAGTGCGCGGTGAGAATCTGCAAAATCTCATCGGCTGAAGTGGCTTCGCGCAGCCGCACGCGCCGACTCGGATCGTTGAATAAGCTGGCGAGATGAGCGAGCAGCCGCAGATGTTCGTCGTTCGCCTCCTCGGGGACGAGCAGCGCAAAGGCCAGATCGACCGCTTCACCATCGCTGGCATCATAGTCAACGCCCTGCACGGTTTGCACAAAGGCCCCAATCGCCGTGGTGACATCCTTCATGCGCGAATGCGGCAGCGCCACACCATGCCCTAAGCCGGTGCTCCCCAACCGCTCGCGTTCGAGCAGATGTTCAAACACGGTTTCAGCTTGCAAACGTGGATGGTCACGCGCCAACAGCCCGGCGAGTGTTTCAATCAGGCGCTTTTTGCTGGCCAGCTCCAGCCCACAGCCGACGCGCACGACGTTGATGAGATCCGGGCCTAACATGGTGCCAACTCCGGCAAAGTGAGAGGGCGGCTCCCGCAACACACTTCGGCAGCCGCTGATAACAACCGGCGCTGTCGCCGCAGAACGACGACAGCGCCTCCTATCGCGCGCGCACGGTGGCCGCGTGGCCTGAATGCCTTACTCGGCTTCAGCAACCTTGACGGCAGCGCCGCGATGGCTGTGCTTTTTCTCCTTATGCCGGATGACCTGACGGTCGAGCTTGTCGATCAGGCCGTCGATGGCGGCATACATATCTTCATGCACGGCATCGGCAAACACCGTGCCGCCGTTGACATGCAGCGTCGCTTCGGCCTTTTGGTCGAGTTTCTCGACGCTTAAGACGACATGGGCATTGATGACGTGGTCGAAATGGCGTGCAAGACGCTCGAATTTGCTGTCCACGTAGGATTTCAGCGCTTCGGTCACGTCGATGTGATGACCCGTCAGATTGATTTGCATCATTGAACTCCTTACTAAGGTTCAAACGGCCTGTTAAGCCAGGCGTTTGCGCTCACTGGAGGCGGGGATACCCAACGCCTCGCGGTATTTGGCGACTGTTCGCCGAGCGACATCGATACCCTGATTCGCCAGTTCTTCGGCGATCTTGTTATCGCTCAGAGGCTTACGCGGTGATTCACCCGCGATCAGCTTGCGAATCAGGGCGCGGATCGCTGTTGACGAGCATTCGCCGCCAGAAGTGGTGTTGACGTGAGAAGAGAAAAAATATTTCAGCTCAAAGGTGCCGCGTGGGGTGTGCATGTATTTGTGCGTGGTGACCCGTGAGATGGTGGACTCATGTAGCTCCAGCGCCTCGGCGATGTCGCGCAGCACCAGCGGGCGCATTCCCTCTTCGCCATGTTCGAGAAAATCCTGCTGCATTTCGACGATTTTGGCTCCCACGCGCAGCACGGTCTCGTTGCGGCTGGCCAAGCTTTTGATAAACCAACGCGCTTCTTGGAGATGACTTTTGAGCGTCAGACCGTCGGCGCTGTGGTCGGCGCGGCGTACCAGCCGCGCATAGTCGGCATTGACGCGCAGTTTGGGCGTGATCTCGGGATTGAGTTCCACCTGCCAGCGCCCGTCTTGTTTGCGCACAAAGATGTCGGGGACAACGTACTCCGAAGCGGTCTCGGCAATCAAGCGTCCGGGCTTGGGATGCAAGCGGCGGATGAGATCGAGCGCCTGCGCTAGTGCCGGTTCATCCGCTTTGAGCAGCCGCGCTAAGGCGGTGAGATCGCCGCGTGGCAGATGCTCAAAACCGCTGTCGCAAATGGCCAGCGCCAGCGTCCGCCACGGCGTTTCGGGCGGCAATTGACGCAGTTGCAGCAACAGGCATTCACGCGGATCGCGGGCACCGACACCCGCCGGATCCAGCGCCTGTACGCGATGAATCAGCGTCTCGACCTCGTCGGGGCCAATTTCGGGATCGTCAATCGTCGCCACCAGTTCGGCGACATCGGCACGCAAATAGCCATCGGCATCAATGGCATCGACGATGGTTTCCGCGATCATAAAATCGCGTTCGTTCAGGCGGCTGAGGTTCAATTGCCACAGCAGATAATCGCTGAGTGTCTGCGGGCGCGAGCGATGCAGCAGCGGATCATAGTCGGCATCGTCACTCGCCGCGCCCGCGCCACTGGGCGGCAGATAGCCGTCGAATACATCGCCCCAGTTCGTATCAACCGGCAACTCGTCGGGCATGTTGCTCGATTCGGCCTGGACTTCGCGCTCAAACGATGCGTCTGATTCCGACGGCTGGCTCTGCGTAAACGTATCCTCATCGAGTCGCGGCAGGCGTCCGCTCTCTTCTAGTTCGCTGGTCGCGTCGTGCTGCTCGGATTCCTCGCCTTCCTCCAGCATCAGATTGCTGTCGAGTGCTTCTTGAATCTCTTGTTGCAGCTCTAACGTCGAGAGTTGCAGCAGCTTGATTGCCTGCTGCAACTGGGGCGTCATGGTGAGTTGCTGACTGAGCCGAAGCTGGATAGATGGCTTCATGGATCGTGTGCTGTTGTGTGTGAAATGCTCAGGGTCTGTTTTTTTAGGAATCGGGGGGGATGTGGCCGCGTTCACGGGGTCACAGTCGTCTTAGTGTCAGTCTAGTCTACATGGAAAAATCCGCACCGAGATAGACATCCCGCACCCGTTGATTAGCTAAGAGCGCACGCGGCTCGCCAGCGGCAATCACGGTGCCGCTGCCGATGATATAGCCTCGGTCACAGATGGCGAGCGTTTCGCGCACATTATGATCGGTAATCAGCACGCCAATGGCGCGATCCCGCAGATGGGTGACGATGGATTTGATGTCGCCGACGGCAATCGGATCGACGCCAGCAAAGGGTTCATCGAGCAGCATCACTGTGGGTTCGACGGCGAGCGCCCGAGCGATTTCTAGCCGCCGCCGCTCGCCGCCGGAGAGACTGAGCGCCAGCGATTCGGCGATATGGCTGATGCCCAGATCGGCCAGCAACTGTTCGCAGCGGGCCTCGCGTTCGCGCCGCGTGAGCTGACGGCGGGTTTCCAAAATCGCCAAGATGTTGTCACGGGCAGTCAGTTTGCGAAAGATCGACGGCTCCTGTGCCAGATAGCTCAAGCCGGCGCGGGCGCGAACGTGCATCGGCTGGCGCGTCAGATCGCGGTCATCGAGCAGAATGCGCCCCTGATCGGCTTGAATCAGCCCGACGATGAGATAAAAACAGGTGGTTTTGCCCGCGCCATTCGGGCCAAGCAAGCCGACGACTTCCCCCGGTGCAACCGTAACGCTGACATCGTGCAGCACCTGACGGCTGCCGTAGTGCTTTTTGAGGTGTTCGGCGCGGAGTCCGCTCATCGTTTTTGCACCGGCTGTTCCGCTGTCTTGGGCGTTTCGGGGGTGATGGTGATTTTCACCCGTCCCGCGCCACCAGCCCGAAACCGCGCCTGCGCTCGGTTATAGAGAATGCGCTCGCCGGTGAGTTGATCGGTGCCCTGAAGCAAGCGCCCCGCGCCGATTAACACCAGTTCTTCCGTCGCCGTGTCGTATTCCATGCGCTTGGCGAAGGCTTGCACTTCACCCTGATTGTCGTCGAGCTGTTGCCGATACTTGACCGGCTGGCCGAGCGCGATCATCAGGCGCGGTTGGCGGTCGGCGTGATGATACACGGTCACATGATCGGCCAGCAGGCGCATACTGCCCTGCTCGACCTGAACATGCCCGACATAGACACTGGTGCTCTGCGCCTCGTTGACCTCGACTTCATCGGCTTCGATATAAATCGGCTGTTGCGCGTCGTCTTTGAGCGCCCACGCCGGAACACTCAGCGCCACGCTCAACAGCAACCATAACAGGTGAAATCGGGTGCGAAACGGACGTTGAATCATGGTGCAGAGGCAGCAGGTGGAGCAGATTCAGGCATAAAACGCAGCCGGACACGGCCGTGTAAATTGGTGCGCGAGGCGTCATCCAGATACCACAGTTTTAGGCCGTTGGCGGTCATGGAATCGCCGTCGCTCTCAAGGCGAACGGGTTGATCGGTTTCGGCGAGACCGGTTTCGGGCCAGAGATCGAGGCGTTCAGTTTCCAGATGCACGGCGCGATTGACGGCCGTTGCCGCACGATTGAATTGCACCGCGCCACTTAAGCGAATCTGTTTGCCGTCATCTTTAACAACGCCCAGTTGTGCTTCTGCCAGCCAGGGCGCACCCTCGGCGCGATAGAGTTCTAAACGCGGCGTATCGAGTTCGGAGCGGTGTTCATCGAGATAATGGCGTAACTGTGGCGTGTGCAGATGACGGCTCGGCTGACCGTTGGCATCCGTTTCTAGCGCCGATAGTCCCCAGACGATGGAATCCGGCTGGCGCAGACGTGGCGCACGCTCGGCATCCGGCGGCAACGCTCGCCACAGCCACCACGCGCCTATTCCTAGCACGGTCAAGCCCATCCCCAGCCGCCACGCCCGCGCATCGCCGAGCAGCGCCATCCGCTGCCACATCACGAATAGGATGCCAGCAATGAAGCCAGATGCCCGTGCGCGTCGAGGATCAGTTCGCACACCTCACGCGCTGCGCCACGTCCGCCCGCAGCAGTCGTACACCAGTGCGCCAGCTCGCGCACGCGGGGGTCGGCATCGGCAACCGCAATCGCCAAGCCAACGCGCCGCATCACCGGCAGATCAATCACATCATCGCCAACATAGGCGATCTGTTCATCTTGGAGGGTATGGCGCTGCTTGAGCTGTTCATAGGCGGGCAGTTTATGACGGTAGCCCTGAAACACCTCAGTCACGCCCAGACTGTCCATCCGCAGTTTGACGACATTGGAGATGCGTCCGGTAATCACGGCTACATGAATGCCGCTCTCTTGCAGCAGCACCATGCCGTGACCATCGCGGGAGTTGAAGGCTTTGTATTCCTGACCATCATCGCCCAAAAACAGGCTGCCGTCGGTCAGGACACCATCGACATCAAAGATCACCAGTCGGATACGTGAGGCGCGGTCGTGAAGCTCGGTCATGGTGTACAGGCAAGGCGCGTCTAGGGTGGGCAATGCGTGCTCTTGTAGCCGTTTCGCGGCGGGTGGTCAATAGATTGGCGAAAGCTTCCAGCTATCGGCCACCAGCATGGCTGGAAGCTGGTAGCTGAACGCTCACCGCTAAACCAACCGCATCGACAAATCCACCGCTCGCACATCTTTCGTCAACGCGCCGACTGAAATCCGATCCACACCGGTTTCAGCTACGGCGCGAATCGTCTCCAAGCTAATCCCGCCTGAAGCTTCAAGCTGGGCGCGACCGGCGGTGATGGCGACTGCTTGGCGCAAGGCATCCAGCGCGAAGTTATCCAACAGCACCACCGGCGCTCCGGCATCCAGCGCCAATTCCAGTTCATCTAAGGATTCAACTTCGATTTCAACCGGAACGCACGGATGCAGCATGCGGGCAGCTTCCAGCGCAGCAGGAATCGATCCGGCGGCGAGAATGTGATTTTCTTTAATCAAAATGACATCAAACAGGCCGAAGCGATGATTCTGGCAGCCGCCGCAGCGCACGGCATATTTTTGCTGCCAACGCAATCCCGGCACGGTTTTGCGGGTGTCGAGCACGCGCACCGGCAGATCGGCGACGGCATCGGCGTAACGTCGTGCCAGCGTCGCCGTGCCAGAAAGCGTTTGCACATAATTCATCGCCGTGCGCTCGCCGGTCAGTAGCGCCCGCGCTGAGCCATCGAGTACGCACAGCCGCTGACCGGGCGTGAGTGGCTCGCCATCGTGCGCCAGCCAGTCGATCTGTATTTCGGGCGCGAGCACACGAAATACGGCTTCAAACCAGGGCGCACCACAGAGCACCGCCGCTTCACGGGTGATCAGTTCAGCGCGTCCGTGTCGATCAGCCGGTAGCAGCGAGGCGGTCAAATCGCCTGCACCGACATCTTCGGCTAACGCCGCCCGCGCTTGAAATTCGATCAAAGTCGGATCGGGGTGTTCGTTTTGGGACGCAGTAACGGATAAATGAGGCATAAGCAAATACCGACGCTGACGGACATGACGGATAGGATCGAAGTCGAATAGCATAGGACAGCTTGCTTGTGTTTGGCTCAATACTGCACCACTGCGCTTCCAATTTTTTCCCGTTATCGTTCGCTCCCATGACCGCAATACTCGACCGCGCTGACCATGCGCCGACTGTTTCCGATCTCGATGCGGCTGGTTGGCTCGCCGCTGCTGTGCGCCGTCCGTCACCGAATCAAGACGCCCGCCCACCGAATACCCTGATTGATCTGCTGGTGATTCATAACATCAGCTTGCCGCCGGGGGAATTTGGAGGCGCGTGGATTGATGATTTGTTTTTAAATCAGCTCGATCCGAATGCGCATCCATATTTTGCGCCGATTGCTGGCGTGCGCGTGTCGGCACATCTGTTGATTCGGCGTGATGGGCAGGTGCTGCAATATGTGCCCTGTGAACGTCGCGCTTGGCACGCGGGTGTCTCCAGCTTTCAGGGGCGCGAACGCTGCAATGATTATTCGATTGGAATTGAATTAGAAGGCACGGACGATAGCCTATTTACCGAGGCGCAATATCAGCAACTTGTCATCTGTACCCGTCAACTTCAGCGCCGTTATCCGCAAATCAGCGCAGCGCGGATTGTCGGTCATGCCGATATTGCCCCAGGTCGCAAAACCGATCCCGGCCCGGCGTTTGATTGGGAGCGTTATCGGCGTGAGATTAGCTGATGTCAAGTTCCCGCAAATTATAAATGCTCATCTTTCGGCTTGCGCTTAACTAAACTGAATAGCCCTGCAACACAAAAAAGCCACCGTCCGATTATCAGCGGGCGGTGGCTTTTAACTGACTTCCAGTTCCAGCGTGACTATTAAATAAACATGCTGAACTGCAATCAGCAGCTAGGCGCGAGGGGCATCGGCTGTATCAGATTGAGCGCGATCCGCACGATCCGGCGGCGTATCAGATGATTGCGCCGCGTCGGTTTTACGGTCATGGATATTACGTCGGGCATTGGTTGCTTGGCTATAAAACAGCCAACCCACGACACCGCCAACAAGCAGCAATTCTAAAGCCGCTACAGAAGAACCATCAGCCATCGGTAGATACCTCGATAGAATAAAACACGAATACAATCACGCAGATCCTATTGCGCACAGTATACACACAGCCACCTACTGCTAGAAGCTGGCGGCTGAAAGCAGGTCATTCCCGCTCACCCCATTCTTCACTTCTCACCCACATCACAATACGCGCTGGCGCGTCGCGTTGTAATCCAATGCTGAATTTGTTGTGGCGGCGGTGTCGTGAAATTCGACACCAACCATGCGACTGCAATATTTGCTAACGCGCCAATTGCGCCGAAGGCTTCCGGCATCAAACCGAATAACCAATTCGGCCCCATGCCGATTTCAGGGATGAGAAAAGTGGTATTCGGAATCCAGAATAGCCCTTTATGCTGAAATATATAACCCAGTGTCAGCATCAGGCCGGTTAGCATTCCGGCGATTGCGCCGTATTGATTGAAGCGCGTTGAAAAAATCCCCAATAACAATGCTGGAAATAGCGTTGCTGCCGCTAAACTCAAAGCGAATGCAACTGTTTCAGCCGCCACTCCAGGCGGATGTAAACTCAAATAGCCAGCGAATAAAACTGCACCAAGCATCGCCAAGCGACCAGCTAATAGCTCCATTTTTTCTGAGCTATTCGGCGCGAAAACACCTTTCATTAAATCATGGGCCAATGCTGCGGCAATCGCTAATAATAATCCAGCGGTGGTCGCTAAAGCTGCCGCCAGTGCACCGGCAATCATCAGCGCCAGCACCCAATCTGGTAAATCAGCGATTTCTGGCATCGCTAATATCAAAACATCGGCATTGAGCACGAGTTCATTACCTTCCCAGCCGAATTCTTGCGCTTTCACGGCAAATTCGGGATTGCGGTCGTCATAATATTGAATCCGACCATCACCATTATGATCGGTAAAGGTCAGCAGGCCGGTTGCTTCCCAATGCTTAAACCACTCTGGGCGTTCAGCATAGAGCAAATAACTGTGCTCTTCGGCAATTGGGCCAGTGTGAATGCTATTCAGTAACGCCCAACGCGCCATAGCTCCCATTGCCGGTGCGGTTGCATAGAGCAGAACCAGACATACCAGTGTCCAGCCGATTGAATAGCGTACCGCTGCAACAGTTGGTACGGTAAAAAAACGCATAAGAATATGTGGTAGACCCGCAGTGCCAATCATCAGCGATAAGGTATACACGAACATATTAAAGGTGCTGCCTAAGGTGTGCGTGCTATAGTGTTGAAAGCCGAGATGCGTCACTACTTGATCGAGTTGATACAGTAAGGATAAGCCGTTGGGATCATTTAATAACGGGCTGGCGAGTGCTAATTGCGGAATTGGCTGGCCGGTGAGTTGCAGCGCCATAAAAATCGCCGCAACGGTATAGGCAAAAATCAACACGACATATTGCGCAATCTGCGTGTAAGTAATGCCTTTCATGCCGCCAAACAGCGCATATATCGCTACTAAACCGACGCCAATCATGACGCTTAATTCATAAGATAGGCCGAAAAAGCCAGCAAATGCGACGCCGATGCCGGTCATCTGACCGATTAAATACGTCAGCGAAATCAACAGCAAACAGAGCACCGCGACTACACGCACCGAACGCGCCGCGTACCGCTTGCCAATGAATCCGGGCACGGTGACAGCTCCGAATTGACGCAGATAGGGCGCAAGCAACAGCGCCAACAGCACGTAACCGCCCGTCCAGCCCATCAGCAACACCGAGCCGCCATAGCCGTTTAATGCCAGCAGACCGGCGAGCGATAAAAACGACGCGGCAGATAAAAATGACGCGGCGGTCGCCATGCCGTTAGCCAGCGGATGCAAACTGCCGTCGGCGACGTAAAATTCGCGGATCGAGCCAGCCCGCGCCCAGAATCCCAGACCAATATAGAGCGCGAAGGTCGCGCCAACGATGCCATACGTCCAGAGCGCCTGCGGTGTCATGGTGTTTAACCTCAGCTCAGGCAGCGTCGTCAGCGTCGGTGGCGTGGTACACGCGATCGAGGCGCTGCATCAGTACCGCGTAGACGAACACCAATACCACGAAAACAAAAAGTGACCCCTGTTGTGCGAACCAAAATCCGAGCCGATAGCCACCAAATTCCAGCGCGTTGAGCGGTTCGACCAGCAAAATGCCGCACCCGTATGACGCCCCAAAGCCGATGAATAACAGCAGCGTGAGTAGATTTAGATGCGCTCGCCAATAGTCAGCACGTTTTTCTGGCGTCATAGTTATCCCCGCGTTTGGTTATGATGCGTCGTCTGGATGCGGCCAGCGGTGGTAGCCGCGCCGCATTGTCTGGGTGCGTCTGGCAGGCTGTCAATCTGACCCCGCTCGCCGCACACATCCAAAGCATCGCGTTGTTCATCCCGAATTTGAGACAGTATTCATGCACTATATCAGTACCCGAGGCGGAATCGCGCCAATTGGTTTTGCACAAGCGGTAATGATGGGCCTGGCGACCGATGGCGGTCTGCTGGTACCGACCGCTATTCCAACCGTCGATGCCGAGCGCCTGCGCATGTGGGCCGGCTTGAGTTTTCCAGAATTGGCGCTGGAAATCACGACGTTATTTATTGGCGATGATATTCCACGCGCCGATTTAAAAGCACTCATCGACCGTTCCTATTCGACCTTTACCCATCCCGAAGTCACGCCGCTGGTCACGGCGGGCACAACGCGCATTCTCGAATTATTTCACGGCCCAACCGCCGCTTTTAAAGATATTGCGTTGCAATGGCTCGGCAATGTTTTTGAATATCTACTCGAACGCGAAGGCGGGCAATTAAATATCGTCGGGGCGACATCAGGTGATACCGGCTCGGCGGCGATTTATGGCGTGCGCGGTAAAGCGCGGATTCAGATTTTTATTCTGCATCCCAAAGGGCGGGTCTCACCGATTCAAGAACGGCAAATGACCACCGTTCTTGATGCCAATGTGCATAATATCGCGGTGCGCGGTACCTTTGATGATGCGCAAAGCATCGTTAAAACCCTGTTTAATGATCTGCCGTTTAAATCTGCCTATCAACTCGGCGCGGTTAATTCAATTAACTGGGCGCGGATTTTAGCGCAGACGGTCTATTATTTTTATGCTTGGGGGCGGCTCACGGGTGGCGAGATCAACCAGCGCATCAGCTTCTCGGTACCGACCGGCAATTTTGGTGATGTCTTTGCCGGTTATATCGCTAAACGCATGGGCCTGCCAATTGAACGGCTGATTATTGCCACTAATCGCAATGCGATTTTAACGCGCTTTATTCAAACCGGCGTGTATGCCGTCGAGCAGCAGGTACATCAAACACTCAGTCCAGCGATGGATATTCAGCTTGCCTCGAATTTTGAACGCTATCTCTATTATTTATATAACGGCGATACCGCGCAGGTTCGTGCCCGCTTAGATGATCTCCAGCGCACCGGTCAACTCAGCGTTTCCGACGCGCTGCATCAACAAGCGCAGGCCGATTTTGCGGCCGTCGCGGTGAATGATGCCGAAACGCTCGATCAGATTCGCGCCACCGAACAGGCCAGCGGCTATATTCTTTGTCCACATACTGCTGTTGGTGTGCGAGCAGCGCAGGACTGGCCAGACGCGGTGTGTTTGGCGACGGCGCATCCAGCGAAGTTCGGCGAAGCGGTGGCCGAAGCGATTGGCCGCGAAGCGCCGCCGCCGCTCGCTTTGCAGGGACTGTTAGATCAAGCCGCTCGTTGCAGCGAACTGGACGCAACCGCAGCGGCTGTTAAAGCACACATCGAGGCAACATTGTCGGGCGTAGCCAGCGCATGAACGCCGTCGCTACACACGAAACGTCGCGGCGCGTTCTCATCATGGACACGACACTCCGCGACGGCGAGCAAACGCAGGGTGTGTCATTTTCGCCAGACGAAAAACTCAACATCGCCAAAGTGTTACTCGAACAGGTGCGGGTTGACCGCATCGAGGTCGCCTCGGCGCGGGTATCGAGCGGCGAAGCGCGAGCAGTGGCGCAGATTATTAACTGGGCCGCTGAACGTGGATTAGCCGAACGGGTCGAGGTCTTGGGGTTTGTCGATGGCGGCGCAAGCGTTGATTGGATTCACAGCGCGGGCGGTCAAGTGATTAATTTATTGGCTAAAGGCAGTGAAAAACACTGTCACGGGCAATTAGGTAAAACACTGGATGCGCATGTTGCTGATGTCCGCGCAACCATTCAACACGCACAGGCGCGGGGCTTGCGCGTCAATCTTTATTTAGAAGATTGGTCGAATGGCTATCGGGATCATCCCGATTATGTCTATGGGCTGGTTGCGCAATTAAGCGATGTCGGAATTGGACATATCATGCTCCCCGATACGCTGGGCGTGATGACTCCAGATCGCGTCTTTGCCGCGTTGTCCGATATGGTTGGACGCTTTCCAACCCTACGTTTTGATTTCCACCCGCATAATGATTACGGATTAGCCACAGCGAATGTCTTAGCTGCTGTACAGGGTGGTGCGGCAGGTGTGCATTGCACGGTGAATTGTCTCGGCGAACGGGCGGGTAATGCGTCATTAGCCGAGGTTGCGGTGAATTTACGCGATCAATTTGGCTATGAACTCGGTATTGATGAGACGCATCTAGCGCGGGTGAGTGAATTAGTCGAATCCTTTTCCGGCAAGCGCATCGCCGATAACACGCCGATTGTTGGCGCGGATGTCTTTACGCAAACCGCCGGAATTCATGCCGACGGTGATAAAAAAGGCAGTCTCTATCACAGTCGCTTATCACCGGAACGCTTTGCACGGCGGCGCAAATATGCGCTGGGCAAATTAGCGGGCAAGGCATCGCTGGCAAAAAATCTCGAACGGCTCAATATTGAGTTATCGGAAGATAATCAGCGCAAAGTCTTAAAGCGTATTGTGGAATTGGGTGATTCCAAAAAAACCATTACGACTGAAGATTTGCCGTTTATCATTGCCGAGGTGCTGGAAAGCAAAGATTATCATCACGCCGAACTGTTAGCCTGTACCATTACCTCGACTCTCGATCTCGAATCAATGGTCGGCATTAAAATTCGGCTTGATGAGCAGATCTTCACCGGCAGCGGAATCGGAAATGGCGGTTTTGATGCCTTTACTAATGCGCTTGGGCGGATTCTCAAACGTCAAGGTCTGACGCTGCCGTCATTAGTTGATTATGAAATCCGTATTCCGAAAGGCGGGCGCACGGATGCACTCACCGAATGCAGCATTACTTGGCAAACCGAACGCGGTGAGTTACGCACGCGTGGTGTTCATGCGAATCAGGTATTTGCGGCAATCAGTGCAACCATGCGGATGTTAAATATTCAATTGCATCGGGCGGCGACATCGGGCAGTGGTGAATTAACTTGACACCGGTATGTTAATGCAATGAATACGCTGCTTTCTGGGCCGACATGGATTATTCATTTATTGACCGTCAGTGAATGGGCCATCGCGATGGGAATATTCTGGCGCTATGGGCAGGTATTGCAACGCGCTGAACTGCAAATATTCGCGCTCTGTATGGGGCCGCACCTGCTGTCAGGATTACTCATTCTCGGCTTTCATTTCAGCGGCGATACTATGCGTAGTTTGCTGGAATTATCGCGGCTGACGAATTGTATCGGGAGCCTGCTATTGCTGGCAGCAACCGCGACGCTATTACCGGCGCTGCGTGCGTGGCGGCGGTGGATTTGGGCGAGTATGCCACTGGTGCTCATCGCAATTGGGTGGGCGCAGTGGCCTTTATTCGGCACACACAGCGCCGCCCTATTACAGGCAGCGAATAGCGCCTATCTGCTGTTTTTGCTGATGTTGCTCTGGGTATATCGCGCCGAGCCAGTGCTATTTTCACCGCTGACTTTGGGCGGTTTTTGGTTTTTACTGGTATTTGTTGCAGTCACGATTGTGACAACGCGCTTTGCAACAGTCGAATTAGGCTTGCCCAGTTTAGCGCACGCTGATTGGCTGCATGGGCTGAGTGAAAGTCTGCTTTCAATTGCGAATCTCTGCGTCGCAATAGGGGGATATCGTCGGCTAAAACAGGCGCAGGGTAATGAATTGGTGCGATCACGCAATGATTGCAGCAATCTCTTCCAGAACCCAGGTTAATTCAGTGCCTTTGGAGGGAAAAACAGTCACTGCACCGTTTTTGGCGACATGCTTATGGTGGGGGAAGGTCGCAATATCCGGCCAATGTTCGGCGTTATCCCAGCGCATAATAAGCTGTTGGTCTGATGTTTGCCATTGATACGCATATTTCAACATACAGCCGTTAAGAACGATTTGCCGGATATGGGGCGGGGCTGACTGCCATCAACGAAAAGAATCTGCGCTTTCAGTCTGAAATCATCGCCTTCGCGATCAAAATGCGTGACTGTCCAAGATTAAATAATGCGGCTGTAACGCTCGATTAAATCAAGCAGCATAGCGGATGGCGTCCAGTTTTTCCCGCCATCCGAGCAAGGCGCGATGCGCAAACTCCCAATCCATCAAATCATCATCTGCCTCAACATCTTCCTGATGTTTGATTGCTTGAATGCGCTGACGGAAGGTTTCAAACGATTCGGCATATTTGGCTTCAAACACTGCGCATTCAGCTTCATAGCGGCTGATTCTGGCGAGGGCAAGTAGGGTAACATGCTCTTTGAGTGCTACGGATTCCTGCTCACCTACTTGCCGTAAAATGTCTGCAACCGTCATCGAATCAGCCCCTGCTTAATACGAATGCGCATTCAAATCACGCCACCGATTGATAATACAAATTCTGCGGATGACGTGCTTCGGCGAAGAACGACCAGCGTTCAATCAATAATCCAGCGAATTGAATGAAAAACGCCGTAATCGGCAGGCTTGATGAGCCGATCAGATACGACAGGCCAATTAACAGCACCGGCAGCGGAAACACCAGCACGATATAAATCATGCGTAATTGCTTGACCAACACCGGACTGCGCCCGTGAAAAAATTCGCGGGTATTAAAACTGCCGCCGGTTGCGCCCTGGGCTTTTTGAATGACCGTTGCATGACGCACACCGATTGCTGTTTGAACAGTGCTTTTATATTTCAAGCGGACATTGCGCCGCAGATGCGCTAACCGCGATGCCAATGCAATGAGCGTCAGAATCACCGCCCACGTACCATAGAAGGTCACCAGCGGATTACCGATATAGGCGGAATAGGCCGCAGCCAGCATAAAACCCGATGCGGCACCGAAAAAGAGGAAATTGCTGACCGTGAGCGGGGTATGCCATTCCTGTATAAAGCGCACGGCGGCATAAATCATTGCAGTGCAAATAAACAGCGCCAGACTCGCCACCGTTCCCAACACGCCAAGTAATAGCGTTAGATCGACTTGCAGCGCTGCGCCGACCTGAAATAGCGGCTGCGTCCAGCCAAACCAGTGCGCGACGCCATAGGCAAATACCAGCGTCATCACCAGCGGCAGAATAATCACTTCACGCGATAACCATGACGTGCGCCACATTGCGGCGGCTCGCCAACCGCGCTCCGGTCGCCCGAGATGGAAAAACGATGCGCCCAGTCCGGCGATCAGCAGCGCCAGCGCAACCAAGCTGCCGATGGCATAAAACTGGTCGGTCTGGGCGGGCAGAAAGCGGGCAATGGCATATAACTGCCCGGTGACCATCGCCAGATAAAGACCCTGACCGGCACCGATCAGCGTGGTCAGAAAGATGACGGAAAAAGCTGGATGCATGGGATTCGATCCTGAAGGGCGGATTACCAGGCCACGTCGTCGAGGGTTTCCTCGCCGGTGTAATCGGTGAGATCTTCGCGGCGCAAGGGGTTATCAACGCGGGTGAGTTCCTCGGGATCAATGTGCAGCCGCATCTTTTGACGCGGCAGATAATGATTCGAGGGCTGCGTGCCCCATTCGGGCATAAGCTGATAGCCGCCGCGCTCGCGGATGGCAATGGATACCTCAGAATCGGGATCATGCACATCGCCAAACAGTCGCGCACTGGCCGGACAGGCGAGCACGCAGGACGGCTTGCGGTCGCGTTCGGAGAGCTTGGCGTCGGTGATGCGGTCGATACAGAGCGTGCATTTTTTCATCACCTGTTGTTGCGCATCGAGTTCGCGGGCGCCATAGGGACAGGCCCACGAACAGTATTTGCAGCCGATGCACTTGTCATAATCGACCAGCACCACGCCGTTATCCGCCCGCTTGTACGATGCGCCGGTCGGACATACCGGCACACAGGGCGGCTCTTCGCAGTGCAGACAGCTTTTGGGGAAATGCAGCGTCTCGGTATTCGGGAAGGTGCCAATCTCGAACGTCTGCACACGGTTGAAAAAGGTGCCAGTCGGCGACCCTTCATAGGGGTTTTGATCCACCAGCGGGCCAGCCCAGCCGGAGGTATTCCACTCTTTACAAGATGTCACGCAGGCATGACAGCCGACGCAGACGTTGAGATCGATGACGAGGGCGAGTTGAGTCATTAGTTCAGCCTCCAGCCGCCAGCCGCCAGCCATCAGCGCCGAGCATGGCGCGTGTGGCTGGGGTTCGGGCCGGTCGTTGAAGGGTCATTTTTTGCCAAATACACCGGCGACATAGGCTTGCCATTTACCGCGTGGTTGGTCTTGTCCGGGCAGGCGCGGCATCGGCTTGAACTGGGGCGCGGTGACTGCGGGTTCACCGGCTTCCGCTTTATAAACCCGCACCCGCACATCGAACCACGCCGCCTGTCCGGTCACTGGATCGGAGTTAGAGAGATGTTCGCCAGCGTCGTGCGCGGGCAGTTCTTCGCTGATGATGTGATTGAGCAAAAAGCCTTTACGCGCTTCATCGGCATTCGGAGCCAAGCCCCACGCGCCCGCGCCCTTGCCAATCGCGTTCCATGTCCAGACCGTGCCCGGCTCGACGGCTTCAGAAAACCGGCACATGCAGCGCACCTTGCCGTGCGGGGATTCGACCCACACCCAATCGCCGTCATCAAAGCCATTGGCGAGACCAACTTTCGGACTCAAGAACAGATAGTTATGACTATGGATCTGGCGGAGCCACGCATTCTGGCTGTCCCACGAGTGATACATCGCCATCGGGCGCTGCGTGAGCGCGTTGAGCGGATAGCGTTGGGTATCGGTAAAACGCGATTCCAGCGGCTCATAATAAAACGGCAACGGATCAAAATAGGTCTCGACGCGCTGGCGCAGGCGCTCAGGTGGACGCCGCCCAGGCCGTTTGCCCTGCGCCGCCAGCCGGAAACGCTGCAACACTTCGGAATATAGATGCAGCGTGATCGGCTCGGCGTAGCGCACCATGCCGTGCGCCCGCGCCCAGTGCAGATAGCCCTTGTTCCAGTTGCGCATATATTGATAACTGCGCGGGAGTTCATGGTGATAAACGCAGTTGTTTTGCGCGTACATCTCCCACTGATGCGGATTCGGTTCGCCTTTCAAAAACTGATCGCCGCTTTTGCCGCGCCAGCCGGCCAAAAAGCCGATGCCCGATCCCGGCGAGGTCTCGTAATTGACGATGAAATCGGGGTAGTTGCGATATTTGCGACTGCCGTCGGCATTGGTGAACGCTGGCAGCTTGAGCCGCGAGCCAAGTTCAACCAGCACCTCTTGAAACGGCTTGCATTCGCCCTTCGGTGGCAGCACTGGAATCCGCACCGAATCAACTGGGCCGTCAAATTCCGAGATCGGGCGGTCGAGCATCGACAGCACATCATGGCGCTCCAGATAGCTGGTATCCGGCAGCACTAAATCGGCAAAGGCGACGGTCTCGGAGGCGAAGGTATCGCACACCACGAGGAATGGAATCTTGTATTCGCCGTTCGGGTGCTTATCGACCAGCATCTTGCGCACCTCGACCGTGTTCATGGTCGAGTTCCACGCCATATTCGCCATAAACAGCAACAGCGTATCAATTGGATAGGGATCGCCGCGCCAGGCATTGGTAATGACGTTGTGCATCAGGCCATGCACCGACAGCGGATATTCCCACGAAAATGCTTTATCCAGCCGCAGTGGTTCGCCCGCTTCATCGACGAACAGATCTTCCGGCTTCGATGGCCAGCCGAGCGGCATGCCGTCGAGCGGGGTATTCGGCTGCACTGCTTCCGGGCCGTGCGGTGGTTTTGGGCACGGTGGAATCGGGCGCGGATAGGGCGCTTTATGCCGAAAACCGCCCGGACGGTCGATGGTGCCGAGCACGGTCATCAACACGCCGAGGGCGCGGATGGTCTGAAAACCGTTAGAGTGCGCCGCCAGTCCGCGCATCGCATGAAACGCGACCGGATTGCCAGTCACGGATTCGTGTTCATCATCCCAGCAATCCGTCCACTTGATCGGCAGTTCGATTTTCTGATCGCGGGCGGTCACGCCCATTTCATGCGCCAAGCGGCGGATGGTCTCAGCCGGAATGCCGGTAATCGGTGCCGCCCACTCCGGGGTATATTGCTCCAGACGTTCCTTGAGCAATTGGAACGACGGTTTGACCGGCGTGCCGTCGGGTAGAACATAGCTGCCCATCAGGCGCGGATCGACGCCGGGCGTATGGGTACTGATCGGGCCGTCGATGTCACGATCCCACCACAGCTTGTTCTGCGGATCGAAGCAATCCGGCTCAACGTGCATCTCGGCGCGATAAAACAGGCCATGATCGTCGCGGCTCGGATCGTCGATCACCAGCTCGGCGGCATTGGTGTAACGCACCAGAAAATCGCGGTCGAACAAGCCTTTATCGAGAATTTCGCGGGTGATAGCTAAAATCAGCGCCCCGTCGGTGCCGGGCTTGATCGGCACCCATTCGTCGGCGATGGCTGAATAGCCAGTGCGCACCGGATTGATCGAAATAAACCGCCCGCCGCGCCGTTTGAACTCAGAAATAGCGATTTTGAGCGGATTAGAATGATGATCTTCAGCGGTGCCGATCATCACGAACAGCTTGGCGCGTTCCAGATCCGGGCCGCCGAACTCCCAGAACGAACCGCCGATGGTGTAAATCAGCCCGGCGGCCATATTGACCGAGCAAAAGCCGCCATGCGCGGCATAGTTGGGCGTGCCGTACTGCTTGGCGAACAGACCGGTGAGCGCCTGCATCTGGTCGCGGCCGGTAAAGAGGGCGAATTTTTTCGGATCTTCAGCGCGTAATTTGGCCAGCCGCTCTTCGAGCAGCTTAAAAGCGTCATCCCACGAGATCACCTCAAAGGCACTCTCGCCGCGTTCGGCATTGGCCTTGCGGCGCAGCGGTTGCGTGAGCCGCCCGGGGGAATACTGCTTCATAATCCCCGAACTGCCTTTGGCGCAGATCACGCCCTTATTGAGCGGATGCTTGGGGTTGCCGTCGATATAGCGCACCTCGCCATCACGCAGATGCACGCGGATCCCACAGCGGCACGCGCACATATAACAGGTCGTCTCCTTGACCTCGACGCGACCGACGAGGCTATCCGAATGACTGGCTGGATCCTGCATGGGGGGCACCTTTCGCGGGGAATGACGGAAAGACAATCACAGCATTCTAATCGCCACTGGCCCGCGCTTTCAAACCCGTTCAATGCTCTGCATTAAGAATTCGCAATAAAAAGGCCGCGCATGGCGGCCTGTTTCGAGCAGAGCAGAGCGAAGCGGGAGAGCAGATCAGGCGGCGCGGTACTCGACCGGCAGCCAGGCGCTCAGACGCTCGCGCTCCTGCTTGACATCGACAGTAAAAAAGTGATTGAGGACTTCGAGTGCTTCCGTCAAATCCTGACACGGCCACTCGCTGGTGACGGTGCGGCAGTTCCAATCTTCGACATGGAAGCAGTAGTGACCGCCTTTTGCGGCTCCTTCGACGTCAAAACGGAGTTGATAACCGGTAGAGGTTTCGGGATCCCATTTATAGCGGATCGTATTAGCGTTGGACTCGAACATATCCTGGCCTGCAATAGATAAAATGAATGATGAAATGCGGTCGATGGCGGCTAACCAGAGGCGTTAACTCGAAGATGAGTCATACGCGCAACAGCGTTTGTCTCATTTCGTCTGCATATAGCCGTCTTATGGCTGTATTCTAGTACATGGATGCAACATACAACAACTGTTGTTGGTGCGAATTTTGTGCAAAAAACGTGATCTCTTGGGCAATTCTGAAAATCGGCACGCGCTGTGGGGGATTTGTCGTGTGCCGACGCGGGGCGGTGTGCCTGTGCGATTTGCACAACATCGTACAGACAGGGCTGATTATCGCGAGCAGATTAGCTGTGGTAGAAAGCGGACGCTTGCGGGGGTGGGTTTCAAGCTCAAGAAGTTGGTGCTTCGTGACTAGAAAAAACCGCCCCTCGGAGAGCTATCAGATAGTGTTAAATTTTTTGGTAGTGCCCTGATTCGTAGGATCAATTGAGCCAGTGGATGGCTATCTAGCTAAATTGAACGCATCTTAAATCCTTTAGATTGGGGCATTACCCCCAAGCGCATTGAAACCATTTTTGACCAGTTGTTTAGCGTAGCAGTTTGGACAATGCATTGAGACAAACCTCTTGAGCGTCAGATTTGATACAGTCTATCGCAATCAATAATTCCTATCGATTAAGGCACTACCAAAATTCGCTGATGAACACCTCCCCTCTACTTGCCTCACTCAACGCTGCCCAACGCGAAGCCGTTGCCGCTGCACCCGGTCATCTGCTGATTCTCGCTGGTGCGGGATCGGGCAAAACCCGCGTTCTCGTGCATCGCATCGCGTGGTTGATGCAGGAACAACAGCTGCCAGCCGGATCGATTTTGGCCGTCACCTTCACTAATAAAGCCGCCCGCGAGATGCGAGCGCGGCTCGATGCCATGCTCGGCGCTCCAGTCAGTGGGATGTGGGTCGGCACCTTTCACGGTCTCACCCATCGCTTATTACGTGCCCATTGGCGCGAAGCGCGGCTGCCGCAACAATTCCAAATTCTCGATTCCGACGATCAGGTGCGACTGATTAAACGCTTGCTGAAAGACCTACAACTTGATGAAGCGCGTTTTCCACCGCGTCAGATTCAGGGCTTTATCAATCGGCATAAAGATAATGGCTTACGCCCGCAACATCTGACCGAAACCGGTGATTTTGTTGGCGACCGAATGCTCGCGGTTTATCGTGAATACGAAGCAGCCAGAACGCGCACAGGTTCACTCGATTTTGCTGATTTATTGTTGTGTGCGCTAGAATTACTCCGCGACCGTGCCGATCTGCTTGAGTATTATCAGCATCGCTTTCGGCATATTCTGGTTGATGAATTTCAGGACACCAACGCGATTCAATATGCGTGGTTGCGATTGCTCGCCGGTCAACACAATGATTTATTTGTCGTTGGTGACGACGATCAATCAATTTATGGCTGGCGCGGAGCGAAGGTCGAAAATATTCAATCCTTTCAAATTGATTATCCGACAACCCGCACGATTCGCTTAGAACAAAATTATCGCTCAACCGGCACCATTCTCGCCGCTGCCAATGCGCTGATTGCGAATAATCCGACCCGCTTAGGAAAACAGCTATGGACGCAGGATGGTGCGGGCGAGCCAATTTGCGTTTACACCGCATTTAATGAAGTCGATGAAGCGCGATTTGTCGTCGAGCGTATTCGTCAATTTATTGCGACTGGGCAGCGGCGCGATGCGTGCGCGATTCTGTATCGCACGACGGCGCAATCGCGGCTTTTTGAAGAGGCGTTGATTCAAGCTGCTATTCCATATCGTGTTTATGGTGGATTGCGCTTTTTTGAACGCGCTGAAATCCGCGATGCGCTGGCGTATCTGCGCTTGATGGCCAATCCCGACGATGACGCGGCGTTTGAGCGTGTGGTCAATTTGCCGACACGCGGTATCGGTGAACGCACCGTCGATTTGCTCCGCGAGCAAGCGCGGGCGGCGGGTGTTTCGCTGTGGCGAGCGGCGCAGGAACTCAGTAGCAGCGGCGCACTCAGCCCCCGCGCCAGCACTGCGCTACGCGGCTTTTTGACCCTGATTGACGCGCAGCGCACCGCCCGCGCTGGGCAGTCGTTGAGTGCATTGACTGAGGGCGTGATTGCGGCGATTGGCTTGATTGAGCATTTCAAGCACAGCAAGGACGGCAAGGGTCAGGATCGTATTGAGAACCTAGAGCAGCTCATCGAGACGGTTGCGCGGTTTGAGCAGGATCTACGCGACGATGACGGCGATCCGCTCGGCATCTTTCTCGCTCATGCGGCGCTGGAGGCCGGTGACGCTGAGGCCGATCCGTTCGAGGACAGTGTGCAACTGATGACGCTACACAGTGCGAAAGGGCTGGAATTTCCGCTGGTATTTTTGGCGGGATTGGAAGATGGACTGTTTCCGCATAGTCTGTCACTCGATGATCCGGCGCGGCTGGAGGAAGAGCGGCGGCTGTGTTATGTCGGCATGACCCGCGCTATGCGGCAACTCTATCTCACGCACGCCGAAAGTCGGCGGCTGTATGGACGCGAGGAATACACCACGCCGTCGCGGTTTTTGCGCGAAGTTCCAGCGGAGTTGCTGGAGAATGTGCGCGGCGGTGGCGTCGCTCGCCGGTCGTTCACCGCTCCGGCTAAAACTGCGCCCGCGTCGATCACTGACCCGCCGCGTCGTCAACATCCGACCGCCGCGAAAGCGCCCGACGGCTTCACCCTCGGCCAGCGTGTGCGGCATCCGAAATTCGGCATCGGTGTCGTGCGCAACAGCGAGGGACGCGGCGCCCAGACGCGCATTGAAATCGAGTTTTCCGGCGGGATTGGCAAAAAATGGCTGGTATTGGCCTATGCGCGGCTGGAAGCGGTTTAACTGCGGTCAGCGTCTCAGGGGCCACCCGCAACAATGGCGTATAATGCCCGTCTCACCTTTCGCTCGATAGCGAGCGGCGCGTTTCTCTCACCTTGCGAACGAATCAAGATCCCATGACCTACGACTCCACGAACATCAAAGTGCTGCGCGGACTGGATGCAGTGCGCAAGCGTCCGGGCATGTACATCGGCGATACCGACGATGGCACCGGCCTGCATCACATGGTTTTCGAGGTTGTGGATAATTCCATTGACGAGGCGCTCGCCGGTTACTGCACTACCGTCTCAGTAACGTTGCACGCCGATGGCTCCGTCTCGGTGCTCGATGACGGGCGCGGCATTCCGGTCGATATTCACGCCGAAGAGAACCGCTCCGCCGCTGAGGTTATTCTCACCGTGCTCCACGCGGGCGGTAAGTTCGATGACAATTCGTATAAAGTCTCGGGCGGTCTGCATGGCGTCGGTGTTTCTGTCGTCAACGCGCTTTCCGAACGGTTGTATTTGCGCATCCGCCGTGGTGGTCATCTTTATGAGCAGGAATATCATCTCGGCGAGCCGCTCTATCCGCTGCGCGTCATCGGCGAGGCTGCAACAACCGGCACCGAGATTCGCTTTTATCCGTCGGGTGAGATTTTCACCAATCTCGATTTCCATTACGACATTCTGGCCAAGCGTCTGCGCGAGCTGTCATTTTTAAATTCTGGCGTGCGCATCGCGCTCACCGATGAAGCCAGCGGGCGGCAGGATGTGTTCGAGTACGAGGGCGGCATTCGCGCCTTTGTCGAGAATCTCAATCAGAATAAAGAGCCGGTTCATCCGACGGTGATTTATTTCAGCACTGAGCGGCAGGATATCGGCGTTGAGCTGGCGATTCAGTGGAACAGCAGCTATCAGGAAACCATTTTTTGCTACACCAATACCATTCCGCAGCGCGATGGCGGCACGCATTTAGCCGGTTTGCGGGCGGCGTTGACGCGCACGCTCAACGGTTATATCGAGCGTGAGGGGCTGGATAAAAACCAGAAGGTTCGTCCCATCGGCGACGATGCCCGCGAAGGGTTGACGGCGGTGCTGTCAGTGAAGGTGCCGGATCCGAAGTTTTCCTCGCAGACGAAAGATAAGCTGGTGTCCTCGGAGGTTAAGGGCGTCGTCGAGTCGCTGGTGGTCGAGCAGTTGAGCACCTTTTTGGAAGAGCAGCCCAACGAGGCGAAGGTCATCGCTAACAAGATGCTCGAAGCGGCGCGGGCGCGTGAGGCAGCGCGTAAAGCGCGTGAGATGACGCGGCGCAAGGGTGTGCTCGATATCGCCGGTTTGCCGGGCAAGCTCGCCGATTGTCAGGAAAAAGATCCCGCTAAATCCGAGTTGTATCTGGTCGAGGGTGATTCGGCAGGCGGTTCAGCAAAGCAGGGCCGCGACCGCGCATTTCAGGCGATTTTGCCGCTCAAGGGCAAGATTCTGAATGTCGAAAAAGCGCGGTTTGACAAGATGCTGGCGTCGGCTGAGGTCGGCACGCTGATTACCGCGCTCGGCTGTGGCATCGGGCGCGAGGAATATAACCCGGATAATCTGCGTTATCATCGCGTGATTATTATGAGCGTTGACGCGGAAGAGCATGTTTTTGTGCGCGATCCGGGCGGTCAGGTGCGCATGACCCGTATTGGGGATTTTATCGACGCGGCGCTCCCCGAATCCGCCGCTGAGGATTATTGCAAACGCGCCGATGCCGAGTTAGGCGAGGTGTTGTGTTTCGGCATGGCGGATCGGCTGACTCGGTTTCGTCCGATCAAGGCCGTGATCCGGCATCCGCTCCACGAGCCACTGTTTGAGGTCAAATCCGCCTATGGTCGTTCGGTGCGGGTGACGGCTAGTCACAGCGTTTTTGTCTATGAAAATCAGCAGATTCAGCTTAAACGCGGCGATGAATTGCGCGAAGGTGATCGGATTGTCGCCCCGCGTTCGCTGGCATTTCCGGTGACTGCGCCGGAGCGTTTGGATGTTTTAACAGCATTGCACGCGATTCCAGATGCGGCGGTGCAGAGCTGGGCGCGTGATGTAGCAGTCGCTGAGGACGCCAAATGCGTCGCGCTGCCGGTTGCGGTCGGGGCCGAGATCGCGCAAGCCGCACGGATGCCCTACGCTGACCGAGGCATGACCCGCTTTATCACAGTCAATGCCGATCTGCTCTGGTTGCTGGGCTTTTATCTGGCTGAAGGTTCGTGTTCTGAGCGCGGCGGTATCCGCTTTGCCATCGGTGCCCGCAATCAGACTATCTTGCCGGAACTGCGCCGCGTGTTAGAGCAAACCTTTGGTCTGCAAGCACAGGTGTATACCAGTCACAATCGTGTCACCGAATTGCGGCTAACCAATCGCGTCGCGGTGCTGGCGTGGCGGCATCTGTTCGATTTCACGAATATCAACGCGATTGATAAAGCGATTCCCGATCTGGTGTTCAATGTCGCTGAACCGCTGCGCCTAGCCTTTATTCGTGGCTATTTGATGGGCGACGGCACGCTCGCCAGCGGACGGCTCGGCTTTGCCACTTCGTCGCGTGAGATCGCCAGCGGCTTGTCTTATCTGTTGTCGTCATTCGGTGTTGTGGCCTCGATGTCGCACTATGAACCGGATGGTGTAGTGCGCGAGATTCGCGGTCAGCCGTGTGTGACCCGTCATCCGCACTGGACGCTGACTGTCAGCGCCCGCGAGGATTTAGCGCGGTTGCGGGCAGTTTGGGCCGATCTGCCGGGTGCTGCGGCGTTGGAAGCACGCTTGCTCAGTACCGCGCCCTCGGTCAATCGCCGTTTCGAGACGCTCGACGGCGATCTGATCGCGCTGCCGATTGAGTCGATCACGCCGGTGGCCGCTAGTAACGGTCAGGTTTATGACTTTTCGGTTGAACATGATGAGAATTTCATCGCCGGTTTGGGTGGACTCTGTTGTCACAATACCGACGCCGACGTAGACGGAGCGCATATCCGTACCCTGCTTCTGACTTTCTTTTACCGTCAAATGCCGGAATTGGTCGAGCGCGGGCATATTTATATCGCCCAGCCGCCGCTGTATAAGCTCAAAAAAGGCAAGCAAGAAGATTATTTGCTCGATGAAGCGGCGCTGAATGCGGCCATGCTGCAAGCGGCGCTCGATGGGGCAGAATTGCATGTCACCGCTGATGCTCCGCCATTAGCGGCTACCGCGTTGGAAGCATTGGCGAAAGATTATCAACTCACCGTCAATATCGGGCGGCGGCTGGCTTCGCGTTATGACGCAAGCTTTTTGGATGAGCTGGTGCGTACGCCGCCGCTCGATGTCGCAATGTTGAGCGATGTCGAGCGGCTCACCGCTTGGTGTCAGGTGATGGAAGCGCGGCTGAATGCGGCTGAATCGGTCTCGCTACATTATGTGTTGCGTGTCAGTGCGGCGACCGAAGGCCAGTCACGCGGCTTGGAATTGATCCGGTTGATTCATGGCATCCCCGAGACGCGCCGGATTCCGCTCGATTTCTTTCAGACCGCTGATTATGCCCGTCTGCGTGAGTTTGGTTTGAAGCTTGATGGGTTGATTCAGTCTGGTGCGTTTATTCAGCGCGGCGAGAAGCGTAAGGAGATTAACGATCTTGGTGAAGGGATTCGCTGGTTGCTCGCTGAAGCGCAGCGCGGGTATAGCATTCAGCGTTATAAAGGCTTGGGTGAGATGAATCCTGAGCAGTTGTGGGAGACGACGATGAATCCTGAGATGCGCCGTTTGTTGAAGGTGACGATTGAGGATGCAGTCGCCGCCGATCAGATTTTTACGACGCTGATGGGCGATCAAGTCGAGCCGCGCCGCGAGTTTATTGAACGCAATGCGCTGAATGTCGGCAATCTTGATATTTGAATCTGCGGTCGTTTTAATCAGCCGCTGAAAACGCGGAATGACGCTGAAAATAAAACAACAATAAAAAATAGGCGCTTCCATCAGTGTTGTATTTAATCTATCAGTCTCATGGAGCTGGTTATGATGCGTGTGTTAGTGCCGCTTGCTCAGGGCTGCGAAGAACTCGAAGCCGTGACGATCATCGATCTATTGCGCCGCGCTGAGATTGAAGTCGTCACCGCCGGGTTGACCGATGGGCCAGTCACCGCCAGTCGCGGCACTGTGTTGGTGCCGGATACGACGCTGGCCGCTGTCGTCGATCAGATGTTCGAGATGATCGTGCTGCCCGGTGGTCTGCCGGGGGCGCAGTATCTCGAAGAGGATTCCCGTCTGTACACGATGCTCCGCCGTCATGCCGAGCAGGGCGCGTACACTGCGGCGATCTGTGCGGCCCCGAAGGTTTTAGCCGTTGCCGGAGTGCTCGATGATCGGCAGGCGACCTGTTATCCGGGCTGTGTCGCGCCGGATGCCTTTCCGCGTCTGACGCTGATTGATGCACCAGTCGTCACGGATGGGCGCGTGATTACCGGACGCGGCCCGGGCGCAGCAATGGATTTTGCCCTTGAACTCATCGCCGCGCTGGTCGGGCCGGAGCGCCGTGATCAGGTCGAAGCGGCGCTGATTCGCTCGCACTGAGTCGCGGCGCATGGCGATAGCGGCGCTGCTGACCAGTGTCGGAGCGAGCTTGTTCGCGCTGGCGCTCAGTTTGAGCCTAACGCGCTGGTTAGCCTCCCGCGCTGGCTCAACCCTCGGGCCGCTCGATCATCCTAACGCCCGTTCGCTCCATAACACGCCGGTGCCGCGTTCCGGTGGGCTGGGTGTGCTCGCTGGGGTCGCGCTGGTGTGGCTGGTCGCGCTGCTTTGGGGCGATGCCAGCGCGGAATTGATCTGGATCGGCGCGGCCTTGTTGGTCGTCGCGGTGGTATCGTTTCTCGACGATCTGCGCACGCTGTCACCGCTGACACGTCTCGCAGTGCATGGACTCGCCGCCGGATTGTTAATCAGCGGCGGTCTGCGCTGGACACAGTTCGATCTGCCTGGTTTATTTTGGACGCTGCCGACGGCGCTGGCACTGCTACTGACACTGCTATTCGTGGTGTGGATGATTAACCTCTATAACTTCATGGACGGCATAGACGGACTGGCCGGCGGTATGGCGGTCTGCGGATTTCTGGCGCTCGCTTGGCTGGGCTGGCGCGGAGATGCGCCGCTCTATACCGCGATCTGTCTTGGCGTGGCGGCAGCGGCTGCGGGGTTTTTGGTCAGCAATCTGCCACCGGCCCGCATCTTTTTAGGCGATGTCGGCTCATCAAGCTTAGGGTTTTTAGCAGCGGCGCTGGCGCTCTGGGGCGTAAAACTCGGCCTCTTTGCGCTCTGGGTAGCATGGTTGATCTTCTCGCCGTTTATTGTCGATGCGACTTGGACGCTGCTGGCGCGGCTGGCACGCGGCGAACGGGTGTGGGAAGCGCATCGCTCGCATCATTATCAGCGCGTGATTCTCGCCGGCTGGACACAACGCGAAACCTTGACACGCGCCTATGCGCTCATGGGCGCAGTGACTGTATGCGCGGTCTCGGCTCCGCGTCTCACCGTCATCGAACAATGGGGACTGTTAGCAGGTTGGGCGGTGGTGTATGGGTTGATTCATGTCAAGGTGATGCGACTCGAACGCGAACCCTAGCCGGAGTGTATTCATGCGCCGATCCCGCCATACCGATATTCCCTACCACAGTCTGAAACCACTGTTATGGCTATTGTTTTTATCCAGCTTGGGATTAACACTCTGGAGTCACTGGAAAAAAGATCAATTCCCGCCGCCCGCATTTTATGACCTCGAACGGCTAATTGAGCCGCGCCAAACCCGTACCCTCACCGATCCATTTGAAATCGAAGCCGAAGGCATCCGCTATCAAATTACGCCACAGTTTGATTATGAACTCGACGGCGTCGTCGTCAGCCTGCATGACAGTGATGTTTTTTGGGATATTTACCATACCAAGGATTGGCAAGACTTTATCAATATCCGCGATCTCTGCGTCGTATGGGGCAAAAATATCGCCAGCGATGCCTTTCGCGCCATGCACTATAAAAACACCACCTGGACTTGCTGGATTGCCACCGATAATCAACAGGCAGCACAGGCATTTACTTGGAATCAGCTTTCTAATAATCATCTGCTCAGTCATGTTGAATACGTGCAGCGAGCAATTAAATCAGCCGAAATCGGCGATCAAATTTATCTGCGCGGTCAACTCGCGCACTACGCGCACGGCGGCGGATTTCAACGTGGCACCAGCATCACTCGCAACGATACCGGAAACGGTGCGTGCGAAACGATTCATGTCGAAGATTTTCAAATCGTGCGCAAAGCGAATACCGGTTGGCGATTAACGTATCGGCTGGCATTCGCTGCAACGGCGATTAGTTTGCTCGGTTTAATAGGGATGTTTTTGTTTGCACCATATCGGCGCGGATGATTTATCTCTAGTGTGTTTGACCAGATAACAATATGCACAATGCAAAGCATCTCCCAATAGCTTAACGAGGATCACCTAATGGACTTAAAACGCGCCCTAGAGCAATTACTTAATGCGTTGGTTGAAAAAAAAGGTTCCGACCTTTTTATTACCGCTGGCTGGCCACCAACAATCAAAATTAACGGCACACTTTATCCAGCCACCAAACAACCGCTCACCACCGACCAAACACGCGGCATGGCCTATGAAATTATGAATGAGCGCCAACGCGCCGAATTTGACGATACTAAAGAATGTCAATTTGCCCTCGACCGCGCTCCAGTCGGACGGTTTCGCGTGAGTGCCTTTGTGCAGCGCGATGCGGTTGGTATGGTGCTTCGACGCATTGAAACTCGCATCCCGACACTTGAAGAATTAAAACTGCCTTCCACACTGCGCGATCTCGCTATGACGAAACGCGGATTAGTGGTGTTTGTTGGCGCGACCGGCACTGGCAAATCCACTTCACTCGCCGCTTTAATCGGCTATCGCAATCACCACAGTTCAGGACATATCATCACAGTTGAAGATCCGATTGAATATATTCACGATCATGACGGCTGCATTATTACGCAACGCGAAGTTGGCGTTGATACAGAATCGTTTGAAGTTGCCTTGCGCAATACCCTGCGCCAAGCACCGGATGTGATTTTGATTGGCGAAATTCGCACCCGTCAAACAATGGAATATGCGATCAACTTTGCCGAAACAGGCCACTTGGTGTTAGCGACTCTGCACGCTAATAATGCTAATCAAGCGATGGATCGGATTATCAACTTTTTCCCTGAAGAATCGCGGAATCAATTGCTGATGGATTTATCGCTGAATCTCAAGGGTATTGTCGCGCAACAACTGATTCCACGCAAAAACGGTCAAGGTCGTCGCGCCGTGATTGAAGTGCTGCTTAATACGCCGCTTGCTGCCGATTTGATTCGCACCGGCGAAGTCAATAAGCTCAAGGATTTAATGAAACGTTCGGGTGAGCAAGGCATGATTACCTTCGATCAGGCATTGTATAACCTGTATCAGGAAGGTGAAATCAGTTATGAAGATGCGCTGAAATATGCTGATTCAGCGAATGAAGTGCGGCTGATGATTAAATTGCAGGAATCGATGGCACCGCAAGCGGATGATGAGGATATGACGAGCGGGATGAGTTTAGTGCGGAATGATGATCGGCCTAAGCGTTAGTAGTTTTTATGTTGAACCGCGCAGGCGCACAGGACGCAAAGTGATTGAATGCTTTAAGAATTAGACAGGATTAACAGGATATTTCAGGATTAACAAGATTATTTAATAAATGTTATAATTAATAATTTTTTCAGTAAATAATCTTAAAATCTTGTTAATTCTAAAACATCCTGTTAATCCTGTCTAAATATTTAAAAAACTGTGTGTTCTTTGCGCCTTTGCGGTTCAAACTCTAACACTGCAACATTAAACCGGCGGATCGGCAAAGCGTTCGCGGATATGTAAAATCTCTGGCACCAGCCCTAAAAACACTTCCGTTAAACGCGGATCAAAATGCTTGCCCGCTTGTGTTCTAATCCAATCCAGCGCCGCATTCACGTCCCACGCTGGTTTATAGGGACGCACCGATGTCAGCGCATCAAATACATCTGCCAGCGCCACAATGCGCCCCGATTCGGGAATCTCTTCCGCCACTAAACCCAGCGGATAACCGCTGCCATCCCATTTTTCATGATGGGACAGCGCAATTTCACGCGCCAGCTTAAGCAATTCTGAATCATCGCCGCTCAAAATATCGCCGCCAATGGTGCTATGCGTTTGCATGATTTTCCATTCATCCGGCGTCAGCGGCCCGGGTTTCAGCAATATGCTATCAGGAATCCCAATTTTGCCTAAATCGTGCATAGGACTGGCGTGTAACATAATTTCGCATTGCTCATCCGACCAGCCGACATGCTTGGCCAGCAACGTCGAAGTGTGACTCATGCGCAAAATATGCTGTCCCGTTTCATTATCGCGATATTCCGCCGCTCGGCCTAAACGCTGCACCACCTGTAATCGCGTTTCGCGGATTTCACGAGTGCGTTCATAAACAATTTGTTCGAGCACATCTTTTTGATCATGCGCCATGCGATGCGCTAATTGCACATCGAGCATATTGCGCACGCGGGCCGCAACCTCAGCTTGATCGAATGGCTTGCCGATAAAATCACTGGCTCCAGCTTCTAATGCTCTGAGGCGACAATCACGGGTACGTAGTGAGGTTAATACCAAAATCGGCGGCGTGAGTGGATCTTGTAGCGCCGCTAATTGCTCAATCAGCTCAAATCCAGTGATGCCCGGCATTTCAATATCAAGCAAAATTAAATCCGTCGGTGCTTGACGATAAATCGCCATAAATTGCTGCGGATCTTGAATCAGCACGATATTGGCGTAGCCGGATGCTTGAAGCAGGCGCTCCATTAAGATGAGACTGACGCGCTCATCATCGACCACCAGAATGCGTGCGGTTTTGCGGCACAGCGTGTCAACTCTTGCCATAGGCTGCGGCATCCCATAGAGAGAAGAAAAAGGCGTCGGCATCATCGGCTACTCTAGGGTTTTGACTGGTGGCAGAGAACGCTGATATCAAGTGGTAATTCCATCACCGCGACATCATCGGTTGGTTCGGTGCCGACGCAGTGGGTATCAAAGGCGTCCATGAGCGTCGGCAAAATCGCCGCGCCATGTTGCCACTGTTGGAGGCAGGTGCTAAAACCAGCTTCAATAAACATCTGGCCAGCCGTGTCAGGTGCTTCCAGCAGGCCGTCGCTCATCAGCAACAGTCGATCACCGGCCGTGATTGGTAACGCCCGCAAACTGACATCTTGCAGCTCGGGCACAATACCGAGCGGCAGTCCAAAAGACGATAATTCAACCCGTTCCGTTGCGGTGCGCACATAAGCTGTCGGCATCCCGCCATTCCACCACCACAGCGTATGACCCGATGATGGCAGCGAAATTAAATACGCTGCCATAAACCGCTCAGTGGGCAGAAAATGATAGAGCTTTAAATTGATTTCAGTTAGCAATTCGCTGTCGCTAAAGCCTTTCGTTGTCATGGCATGAAAGGTCTCAGAAACCGGCAGTGTGCCAATGGTGGCCGATAAGCCATGCCCAGTAAAATCACCTAATAAAATGCGCAATCCGCCATCAGGTAAATAGCCAATCAGCACTAAATCGCCATTAAAAATGGTCGCAGGTCGTTCAATTAAACCAATTGCCGGAATCTGCGCATTGTGATGCTTCACCGCTTGCGTCCACACGCGCTCGGCGAGTTGTTTTTCTTCTTGATCGCGTTCTAACAGGGTTTCAAGCATGGTTTGCTTGGCAGCAAGTGCGCGTTGCAAATTGCGCACCCGTTCCATCGCCAAAATCCGCGCTTTGAGCCGCGTGACGCTAAACGGCTTGGCAAGAAAATCATCGCCACCTGCTTCAATGCAGCGCAACAGCGCTTGCTCGTCTTTGAGCGCGGTGAGAAAGATCACCGGAATAAAGGTGTCGCCGATACGTTGCTTGATCTGAAGCGTCGCCTCCAGTCCGTCCATTTCGGGCATGACCACATCCATGAACACAATGTCCGGCTGTTCACGATCAAACAGCTCCAGCGCCTCACAGCCGTTGCTGGCTTCCTGCGTGCGGAAACCTTCGCGGATCAGCATCAAACTGAGCAGTCGCCGATTCGATGGCTCGTCATCGACAATCAGCGCCAACCCACGTTCGCCCACGCTCATCGGCGTGGTGGCGAACGCGAGCGCGGCGCGTTCGGATGCGGGTTGGCTCACAATCCGACCTGCGTTGACGGTGCAACATGCGCCTCACGCAGCTGGAATGCGACTAAAATTCTGCCCATTCGTCATTATCCGTCGCCGGGAGTGGTGGCTTGGCTGACCCGCTTTTGGGCCGCTGTTGGCTGGTGGGTTTGTGGCTTGATTTCGCCCCGCTCGAGGACTTATGCGCGGGTGCAGCAGCACGCGCCGGCAGACGTGCAGTTCCGACTCCGGCCCCTTCGGAACCGACCTTGAATACCGACACCACACCGGCCAGCGTCCGCGCCTGATCTTCCAGTGCTTCCGCCGCCGCTGCCGCTTCTTCGACCAAGGCCGCGTTTTGCTGCGTAACCTCGTCCATCTGGGTGATGGCCTGATTGACCTGTTCAATGCCGGTGGACTGTTCAACCGACGCGGCGGAAATCTCCGCCATGATGCTGGTCACACGGTTGATCGACTCAACGATCTCGGTCATGCGCATTCCAGCTTCATTGACCTGCGCCGTGCCCGAATCAACTTTCGACACGCTATCGGTAATCAGCGTCTTGATCTCTTTTGCGGCATTCGCCGAGCGTTGCGCCAAACTGCGTACCTCAGCAGCAACCACCGCAAAGCCGCGCCCTTGCTCACCAGCGCGGGCCGCTTCAACCGCCGCATTAAGCGCAAGAATATTGGTCTGGAAAGCGATCCCGTCTATGACCCCAATGATGTCGGCAATCTTCTTACTCGACTCAGAAATATCGGCCATCGTTTGCACCGACGCCCCGACCACCGCGCCACCTTTGACGGCAACATCAGCGGCAGAAATCGCCAGTTGATTGGCCTGCCGCGCATTGTCCGCATTCTGCTTAACGGTGCTGGTTAGCTCTTCCATCGAGCTGGCGGTTTCTTCCAATGAGCTGGCCTGTTCTTCGGTACGCTGGCTTAAATCCTGATTGCCGGTCGCAATTTCACCCGAAGCGGTATTGATGGTATCGACCGCTTCGCGGATGCGGAATACTAAATCTTTTAGATTATTGACGGTCGCATTAACACCGGCTTTGGTCTCGCCAAATAACCCAGGATAGTCTTTCGTAATCGTCTGGGTTAAATCGCCATCAGCAAGGGCTTGCGAGACGCGCATCACATCTTTTAAGCCAGTCTCAGTGGTATCAGAAAGCTGATTGAGCAATTGCCCGATATCGCGGGCAAATCCCTGTTTGCTATTCAGATCCAGCTTGATGCTGAAATCACCGCGATTGGCAGCATCAACAATGCGGCGGATTTCATCAACCACGTTTGTCAGTGCTTTAACGGTGCCATTGACGCCGTTTTTGGTCTCACCAAATAATCCGGGATAATCGCGGGTGATGGCTTGCGATAGATCACCAGCCGCGAGCGCATTCGCCACGCGGGTGACATCTTTGAGACCAATTTCCGTGACTTCGGCTAATTGATTTAAGCCAGTGCCAATGTCTTTGCCAAATCCCTGTTTGCCATTCAGATCAATGCGACGACTGAAATCACCGCGATTGGCTGCTTGAACGATAGTGGCAATTTCACCGACTAACTGCTTGAGCGTCTCTTGCATGGTTTTGAGTGATGCCAGCAGACTAGTTTGATCGCCGGATTCCGTTTTAATTGTGTGTCCTAAATCGCCACTGGCCACCGCCAGCACCATCGCTGCCGCATAATCCGGCTCACCACCAAGCTGACGCAGCAGACTGCGAGCAATCCAGAAGCCAACACCAATCCCCATCAACAGCGCCAGCAGCGTGAGTAACACTAATTGCCAGGTTGCCGCATCCGCTGTTTTACCAGCTTGATCGCCATTTTTGTTCATTAACTCGACTTGAAAATCAATCAGCGCATTGACCACTTTAAAATAAGCGATTTGACGTTCGCGCACTGATCCGAGTAATAGGGCTTTTGCCTCGCTTTGGCGACCTTCACTAATTAAGGTAATGAAATTAGTTTGCAGCGCAATATAGGCTGTACGCGCATCTTTAACAGCCGTTAGACGTTCAATCCCTTGCGGAGAGCGAATAGTTTTTTCGAGTTCATTGATCGCATTGAGAATCGCAACTCGCGCCTGTTCAACACGTTCGACTTCAGCACGAATAGAATTAACATCATCAAGAATCAGCATATTGCGCATAGCACGCGCAATAATACCTAGATTATCAATGATATGATTTGCCTGAACGGTCTTGGGGAAATTATCCTCAACGACGGTATGAATCGCTGTATTGATTTGGTTGATCCGAAGTACCCCAATCAGCGCAACCACCCCTAACAGTACCAAAACAGCGCCAAACCCTAATCCCAGTCGTGTCGAAACCTTCAAATTGCCCATAGTATTATTCTCGGCGAGTGTGTGGATTCGGTCATGCGTTACGCACTGAACGCAGCGTTATGGATGCGGCATCCAGTCAAGCAAAAGGGTCTGCAACCCGGCAAATTCTTGCTCCATGCACTGCGTTAGGCGCTCGGCTTCCGCCGTCGCGTCGGCGCACTCAGCAATGTCTTCGAGCTTGGCCGCCAACCCGTGCAGACGAGGTGCCGAGACATTGGCCGCCAAGCCCGCCAAACTATGCGCTTTGCGCCGCACGCTCACGCGGTCAGCGGCAGTGAGCGCGGCGCGTAACTCGCGCAACCGCTCGGCGGCGTCAAGTTGAAATTGCGCAATCACCTCGCAGGCAATACTGCGCTCGCCCATGACGCGCCCGAGCATATCTTCGGCATCAAACGACACGAGCGCGGTTTCAATTTCAGCCGCTTCAGCAGTGTCGAATGCTGCGAATCCCTCGGCCTCGGGTAGCGACGATAGCCGCTGCCCCTCAGTGCTGGCAGCGCGTGCGTGATCGTTCCGCCGCAACTGCTCGGCGATAATCTGGCGTAATTCCTGAGGTCGAACGGGTTTAGAAATATAGGCATCCATCCCCGCTTCCAGACAGCGGCGCACATCGCCTGGCATCACCAGTGCCGTCATCGCAATGATGGGAACCTGCCGATCAAGCACCCCAACAGCACCATCGCGGATGAAACGTGCGGTTTCAAATCCGTCGAGTTCCGGCATCTGACCGTCCATTAGCACTAAATCATAGCGTGTGCGAGCGAGTGCCTCCAACGCCTCTAAACCATTGCTGGCGACATCTGGAGTAGGATAACCGAGTTTTTCGAGGATGCCACGCGCAACAATTTGATTTGTCGCGTTATCGTCCACAAGCAAAATACGCGCCTGTGGATATTCTAACGGCTGAGCATCAAGCCAGGGATCGGCAACAACCGGCAGCGCGGGCGCGGCAGCGCGTCCGAGTAACCGCTGCAAACAGGCCCGTAGCAGATGCTGGCGCAGTGGTTTGGTGACATAGCCGGTAAAATCAGCCGATTCCAGACGCGCCGCATCTTCGCGCTTGGCTAACGCTGTGAGCAACACTAACTGCGTGTCACGAATCGTCCATTCTTGCTTAATCAGCCGCGCCAGTTGCAAACCATTGGGGTCAGGCATCCGCAAGTCGATCAGCGCCACATCAAAGGGCGCACCGGCTTGCGCCGCTTGATGCAAGACGCGCAGCGCATCGCCGGCTCGCGCTGCAACCGCCACCTGACAGCCCCATGAGCGCAGCAAGGTTGCGGCCTGAGTGCGATTATCAGAATGGTCATCGACGACCAACACCTTCAGTCGCGCCAAATCATCGCTTTGCTTGGCGGGCAATGTGAGCGCCAACCGCTCCAATTCAGCGGTAAACCAAAAGCGCGACCCCTTGCCCGGCTGACTTTCTAAGCCAATCTCACCGTTCATCAATTCGGCTAATTGTTTGGCAATCACCAACCCCAGTCCGGTGCCACCAAAACGGCGCGTCGTCGAACTGTCCACCTGATTAAAAGCCGTGAATAGCTTATTGATTTTATCTTGCGCAATGCCAATGCCGCTGTCGTGAACTTCAAAGCGAATCAAGACCCGCTCAGCTTCAGCTCGCATCAATGATAATTGGATCCCGACCTCGCCCTGACTGGTGAATTTGATCGCATTGCCCATCAAATTAATAATCACTTGGCGTAAATAACGCGGATCGCCGCGCACCGCTGTTGGCACATTGGGCGCGATGCAATACGTCAGCTCTAAGTCTTTTTCATGGGCATTAAACGCCATCATTTCGAGCACTTCTTCGATCAGCAATCGCAAATCGAACTCCAAATGCTCCAGCTCCAATTTGCCGGCTTCGATCTTAGAAAAATCGAGAATATCGTTAATCAGCGTGAGTAAATTCTCGCCACTATCACGCACAATCTCGGCTAAACGGCGCTGTTCGGCGTCAAGATTGGTGTCGAGCAACAGGCGCGTAATACCAATCACGCCGTTCATTGGAGTACGAATCTCATGGCTCATATTCGCCAAAAACTGACTTTTTGCTTGGGTCGAAGCTTCCGCCTGCGCTAATGCTTGATCGAGTTCGTGATTTTGCAATTCCATGCGGCGGGCATATTGCTGCAACTGCTGCTCGGCGAGTTTACGTTCGCCGATATCTTTTACACCGCCATAGAGCCGCCGCGCTCCGCATTCATCTACCAGACATTGATTGATGAGTTCAACCCACGCATTGCCCCCATCGCGGCGACGTAACCGTAGCTGACAACTGGAAATCGACTCTTCTTGCAATTCGGCCTGATGCTGGTCAAATAGTGGGCGATCATCCAGCACAACTAAGCGCCGCCAAGTGCCCATTGATAAAATCGCTTCGCGGGTGTGACCAGTAATGGTTTCCACCGCGCCATTGACCCAATCGAGCTTAAACCGATTCGGCGTAACCTCAATGCACGAATACACAATATCCGACATCAACATCGATAAGCGTCGAAACCGCGCTTCATTTAAACGCAAGGCTTGTTCGGCTCGCCGCTGACGCACGGTGCGCCAAATTGAATTAGCAATCAATTGCACGCTTTCGACATCTAATTCACTATAATCAGTCGCTTTATTGCCGACACCAGCTAACATGCGCACCAAACCGCCTTCAATCACTGGAATAGTTAAAAAGCGATGTAAAGGTGCATGATTGGGTGGCAATCCGGCTTTACCCAAATACTGCGGATAATCATTGCAGGTAATCGGAGACCGCTGACGCAGTGCATCCGCCCATGCACCCGCCTGACTGATGGAATAATGAATCGCATTCGGCGGTAATTGACAGCCGCCCGTTTCGACTGTCGCTTGTGACCAAGCAACTAATTCAATCGTTTCTTGATCGGAGTTAACCAGATGAATAAAGCCAATGAGACTGCCAGTCAGCGATTCAGCGCACAGTAGGCCGCGCTGCATAAATTCGACTTCATCGAATTGATCCGCGACTTGCGGCAATTCTAACAGCGCCTCAGCGCGACGCTGCTGTAAATCCATCAGTAATTCACTGTGCTTGCGCTCAGTAATATCGCGATTGACGCCGCGCCGCCCTTGATACGTCCCATCGACATCATAGACCGGACGACAACTATGCTCAATCCAGCATAGCGATCCATCAGGCCGCTGCAAACGCAACTGTAATTGACTATGCGGCGCTGGATCGCAACTGCCCTGAATATCGCATTGATGATCGAGCCACAAATCATAATCATCGGGATGCAGCAAGCAATTCATCAGCTCGGAATCGGCAAGAAAATCCTCCGGCGCATAGCCGCAAATCGGTTCGCAGGCCGGTGAAACATAGAGATAACGGCCATCCGGCCCCATCCAATAATCCCAATCTGCTGAATAATCAGCCAACATTCTATAGCGCGTTTCGCTGTCACGCAGTCGCGCATAGGCGGCATGGATTTCTGCTTCATGTTGGAGATGCGCGGTTAAATCAATAATTGAGCAAACAAGATTATATTGATTTTCTTCATCTTCAGACGGCACGCGCATCACATGCAATTCACCGATAAAATTCCCGCCATTAGTGGTTAAAAAATGTACTTCATCACAATGTGCCTCACCATCTACCCAAGCGCGTTGCAGCGTATCATCGAGCACCATATCGGATTGACGCGCAACCAAACGTGGCAAATAATGCTGACGCTTATGTTTTTCGCGTAGGGCAAACAGCCGATCACCGGCATGATTCGACACCAGAATTAACCCATGTCGATCAACCACTAAAATCGGTTGCGGCACACCATAAAATAGCGCCGAATAACGATTAGCAATTCGCTCAACAGCGGCTTGTGTCTCACGTAATTCGATATTTTGTAATTCTAATTCTGCCTGATAAATCAGCAGATTTTCGGTCAATTCCGATAAGCCAATTTCACCCCGCGCCAAGCGCCGCTCAGCCCATTCAAGATCGCCGCGATCCAATGCTTTACGCGCCCGCGCACGCACTTCGGGGAGTTCAGAGGGTTTTGGCGGGTTGGTGTGAGCGGCCATGGCGAGATCCTAAACAGGTAAGCTGAACGGCAACTAGCTTCCCGGCGCTTAACGTCGGGCTGGCGGCTGGGCGTTATTAACCAAGTATTAAGTTTAGAACAAGCGGGCGCTGGGTGGCTGTAGCATAGTTGCCCAGCGAATACGATAGGTGTTTACAGGGCGTGACGCCACAACGCGGAGAACAACCGCCGTGATGCTGTGAGCGTAGCAGATCGGGTACGACGGTTGAGATTGGGTCAGTGATCAGCTTCCAGCAATCGCTGCTGGAAGCTGGTAGCTAAAAAACTACGGCATTTGATCTAAACCGATCTTCGATGAATCGCGCATAACAGTCGCGCCCGATTTCAGCGCCATCGGCACCACGATCACCAACGCCCCGACCAATAGCAGGATTTCCAGTCCATACACGACGATATAGCCCACTTCCGGCCCAGTCAGCGTCGGCCCAAATGCACCACTGGTTGCCATGCTCGAAATCGCATCGCGCAGACTGCCGCCCAGCGCCATCGCCAAACCGTTAGCGGTTGCCTGCACCGCGCCCCACGCCCCCAGCGCCAGACCACTATGTAGACCGCCGTGCTCGCCGCCAGCCATATCCATCGCAGCGGTCAACGTGCCAACGGCGAAAAACCCGCCGCCAAATCCAATCAACGCTGTGCCAGCGCGAAACAGCGTCACTGATCCCGAACTTGCGGCAAAAATCACTGCCGCAAATGCCAGCAGCCCGCACAGCACGCCAATCAGCGTCAACCGATAGGTATTGCCGCCCTGCCCGAGCCAGTAGCCCGAAAGCACAAAGGCCGCCAGCGTGCCGGTCGCCCAGAGCGCGGTGAGCGCCGTCGTTTGCGACACGCTCATCCCCAACACCTGACCGCCATAGGGTTCGAGTAAAATATCCTGCATCGTAAACCCAGCCGTACCCAAACCGACGACAATCAACAGCCGACTCGCCTGACCGCCGGTAGCAAACTCGCGCCACGTATCCAAAAATGGCGGGCGCTTGGTTGGATTCGCCGCACGGACAGAATCAATCGCTTCTTGCTTCCACAGCGCAACCAGATTGAGCGCAATCGTGGCCACCGCCGCGCCCTGAATCAGTTGGATTAACAACTGTTGCGAAAAATTGGTCAGCAACTGCCCAAACAGCAGCGCACTGAGCACCATGCCAATCAACAATGTGACATACAGCAGCGCCACCACTCGCGGACGCTTATCGTGCGGTGCGAGATCCATCGCCAGCGCCAAACCAGCCGTTTGCGTGGTGTGCAAACCGGCACCGACCATCAAAAAGGCCAAGCCAGCGCCGATCTTGCCCAAAATATTCAGACTGTTTGACGCATCCCCAAGCAACAGCAGCGCAAACGGCATGATGGCAAAACCGCCGAACTGCAACATGCTCCCGAACCAGATATAGGGCACCCGACGCAACCCGAATGCCGAATGATGATAGTCCGAGCGATGCCCGATCAACGCCCGAAACGGTGCAAAGATCAACGGCAGCGCCAACATGGTGGCTACGAGCCAAGTCGGAACCCCGAGTTCCACGACCATGACGCGATTGAGCGTGCCGGTTAGCAGCACCATCGCAATGGCAATCGACACCTGAAACAGCGACAGGCGCAGCAAGCGCGACAACGGTAAATCTGGGGTCGCTACATCCGCAAACGGCAGCAATTGCCGGACAAGCTGACGCCACGCGAGTAATCGCGGATCAATGGGTTGACTCATGCCAATATTTTCTCCGATCTGATACAGAAACAGCGCCACCTGACGGCACGCTTAACGCAGGACAGACGCCCGTTATTGCAAAGCGGCGATGGTACGCTTTCGCTGATATGAGGGAAAGTTACAGGGCGGACGCCAGAGCGTGCGACAGCGGAGAGGCAGTGGGAGGAGGTGCTCAAAAAACCACACGGCGGCTGGAATGAACCTAAGGATTAGGTCTTCCATCCGCCGTGCAACGTACAGTGCTGTACGTCTGGAATCGATGTCACCGTCACCGCGAGGCGACAGCTATCGATTAGCCTGCGATCACTGGAAGCCGATGCCGACCGAGAAGAGCACTGCGTGGACAGCGATAGCCAGAAGCAGCAGCGCGTAGAAAATCGGCATCAGCCAGTTAGCCGGATTGACAACCAGCCAAATTTTCCAATCTTCTTCGGGGTTCTTCGGCTTTGCGACGTCGCTCATTGTATGTTCCTCTGTAGAAAGAGAGAATTAAAACCGGCTTACCACCAAGGATTGGCGGCGATCACGAACAGGTGAGCCAGGGCGGCCAGACCGACGAATGCGGTGTAGGTTACCTTGAACTGCTCGTGGAATTCCTTCGCCTGCTGCTCGGTCAGACCCGACAGGGATTGCTCGGCCATCGTTTGATCTCCCAAAGGGATGAATTTAAGTGTCTCTTGGAGGTATTCCAGAGAACCAGGGATTCCACCGCGACTCGTTTCGCTGAATATTTGATCCGCGTCGCGACGAGATAAATTCGCTACTTACTGTGCAGCTGGAGCGGCTGCTTCAACCGCTGCCGGAGCCGGTGCGTGCCAGCCCTGACCTTCCAGATCGAACGCCACAATGTGAACCAGTACCGCAGTCACCGCCAGCGCGATGAAGGTCGGGATCAGCCACGTGGACGGATTAACGACCAGCCAGAACTTGTAGTCGTTTTCGAGAGGCTTGTAACCCATGAATTCGATTGCCATTTCTCAATACCTCTCAATTACCACCAAGGATTCGCCGCGATGACGAACAGATGTGCCAGAGCGGCCAGACCCACAAATGCGGTGTAGGTCACCTTGAACTGCTCGTGGAATTCTTTCGCTTGCTGCTCGGTCAGACCCGACAGACTCTTCATATCAGCCATTGTTGGCCTCCGTTGATACTGGATATCGTCACGACGATGCCGAGAGGGGCGATGCCACCATGACACCGCAGTGCGGAACTGACACACCCCAGTCGGTTTTTGATACCTCAGGATCCCTTCGAGATCCTGTGTGTCATCTTAGCTTGACACGCGCATATGTCAAGCCTTTTAGACACTCATTCTTGATCTAGGTCAGGTATTCGTGTGATTTCGGGTGGTGAGCCGTCAGCGGCCAGCTTTGAACCGCCTGCAAGATGTTTGACTGGTGACGAAGCTCCGGCTTCGTGACCAGAGACCAGATAAGCCGCGTGCTCGCCTTGCTGGAAGCTGAAAGCGGGTCGCTCAAAACAAAAAACCGGATCAAGCCCAAAAGCTTGATCCGGTTTTTTTTGCTTGGCTCCAGAACCGAAGTTCTGGATCAGCTGTTCACGCTATTATGCGTGCCAGCCCAGACCAACTGCAAACACAACCCAGTGTACTGCAATTGCAACACCTAGGACGGCCAGCAGGTAAGGCATCAGCCAAGTAGCCGGGTTCACAACCAGCCAGATCTTCCAATCGTCTTCGGGGTTCTTCGGCTTTGCGACGTCGCTCATTGTATGTTCCTCTGTAGAAAGAGAGAATTAAAACCGGCTTACCACCAAGGATTGGCGGCGATCACGAACAGGTGAGCCAGGGCGGCCAGACCGACGAATGCGGTGTAGGTTACCTTGAACTGCTCGTGGAATTCCTTCGCCTGCTGCTCGGTCAGACCCGACAGGGATTGCTCGGCCATCGTTTGATCTCCCAAAGGGATGAATTTAAGTGTCTCTTGGAGGTATTCCAGAGAACCAGGGATTCCACCGCGACTCGTTTCGCTGAATATTTGATCCGCGTCGCGACGAGATAAATTCGCTACTTACTGTGCAGCTGGAGCGGCTGCTTCAACCGCTGCCGGAGCCGGTGCGTGCCAGCCCTGACCTTCCAGATCGAACGCCACAATGTGAACCAGTACCGCAGTCACCGCCAGCGCGATGAAGGTCGGGATCAGCCACGTGGACGGATTAACGACCAGCCAGAACTTGTAGTCGTTTTCGAGAGGCTTGTAACCCATGAATTCGATTGCCATTTCTCAATACCTCTCAATTACCACCAAGGATTCGCCGCGATGACGAACAGATGTGCCAGAGCGGCCAGACCCACAAATGCGGTGTAGGTCACCTTGAACTGCTCGTGGAATTCTTTCGCTTGCTGCTCGGTCAGACCCGACAGACTCTTCATATCAGCCATTGTTGGCCTCCGTACTCTGGATATGTGATGTCGCCATTCGCACCGCAGCGGATCTCGAACACACTGACCGCCGGATGCACACCATGTCCAACTTCTCGGACTCGAAATCTTTAGGATCCTGTGTGATCCTGGGTGTCATCTTAGCTTGACACCGGCAGATGTCAAGTCTGTTTTACATGAGAATTTGCATTCGACTGTCAGGTGTACTGTTGGGCCAGACACGCGCTGACGCAATCACTCCAAAAACCGCCGTAATGCTGAGATGCCAACGGCCATGAGCGCGATGCCGGCGGTGGCGATGAAGGCGACCTTGCCCATATAAAAGACCATCGAGATGACCGGGCTGAGATTGGGCATTCCCACCGGCGCAGCTTCTTCATCGTCGGCAGGTGTTTTGGTTTCGGCGATGGTGGCGCTTTCGGGCGCGGCGCTGCTGCGTGCGGTCGCCGGTTCGAGCTGATAGGGATTGACGGCGGCGACGCGGAAGTAGTGTGCCGTTTGGTCAGCGCCGTCTTTGCACATGACGACAAATTCGGTGTCAACCGTCAACTGTTCGAGCGTAGCAAATTCGGAGGCGAACGCTTGGGCGTCGTTTGCCTCGTCTTGATGCTCCCAGGTGGCGGCCTTGTCAGGCCAAGTTCTTTTAGCCGCAAACTTCACGTGCAATTCCTCGCTTAAGATTCGGGTCAACGAAAGAGCCTTGACACAATGCTGCACGGACTGTTGCGTAATCACAGTCTGCAACGCTGTGTGAGGGGAGACTGCGCCGGACAGCGCCGTTAGTGATCCATCCGTGATTCAAGCGGAGTTGAGCCGCAGATTGCGTCGATTGTATTGCTTCATTGCTTGACTTGCTACGGTCACGGCAGCGCACGCGCTTGCAAGGTGTTTGCACGCTGTCGGTGCAGAATGGGTGTGATGCGCCTTTCCATTCATTCCAAAGTTTTTTTAACGCTGCTGCTGGCCTGCGTCGTGGTGCTGGCTGGCTCGCTTGCGTTTGTGCAGTGGTCGTTTCAGCGCGGATTAGTCGAGTTTGCTGATGCGCGTGAGCAGGAACGTATTGCGCGGATCAGTGAACGATTGATTGACATTCATCAGCGTGAAGGCTCGTGGCGGGCATTGATCGCGGATCGGCAACTGTGGCTATATGCGCTACATGGCGGACGCGAGCGCCGCCCGGATGCGACGGGTGCGAGCGAACGCGGCCCACACGGCATGCGTGATCTGGGCGCTAATCAGCGGGTCTGGCCGCCGCAGCGGTGGCTTGATCGCTTGCAGCAGCGCGAGCGGCCAGCGCCGCTGGAACTGCGGTTGATGCTGCTCGATGCGCAGGGCGATGTGCTCTATGGTCGTCCTGAACTGCTGGCTGATACGCGCCGCTATCCGTTGCTGATCGATGGGCGGCGCATCGGTGAGCTGGCATTACGGCCCGGTTCGCCGGTGCCTGAATCGGCGGAATTGCGTTTTCGCGCTACGTTGGTTGATCGGCTCTGGATTATTGCATTGGCGATGTTGCTGCTCGCGGCGGCGCTGGCCTATCCGCTCTCCAGTCGGCTGGTGCGGCCAGTGCGTGATTTTCAGGATGTCGCACGCCGACTAGCCGCCGGAGATTTTAGCGCCCGCGTCCCGGCGCATGGTGGCGATGAGTTGGCGCGATTAGGTCAGGATATCAATGCGTTAGCCGCTGCACTGGAGCGCAATGAACAGGCGCGGCGGCGCTGGGCGGCGGATATTTCGCATGAATTGCGCACGCCGCTGGCGCTGTTACGGGCTGAACTGGAGGCGCTACAAGATGGCGTGCGCCCGTTCAACCGCGAAGCACTGGATGCACTGCATGGCGATCTGGTGCGGCTGAGTCGGCTGGTTGATGATCTGTATGAATTGACGACCACTGATATGGGCGCACTCGGTTATCGCTTTGCGGCGACTGATATGGCCGAACTGCTGGGCGGTGATGTTGACGCTTTTGCGCGGGCATTTCACGACGCGGGGCTGACGCTTGAATACACCAATGCGCTCGAAGCGCCTGTGTTCATTCAAGCCGATGCGCAGCGCCTGTCGCAATTATTTCGGAATCTACTGGGCAATAGCCTGAAATACACGGACGCTGGCGGCGGGCTGTGGATTCAGCTTGGGCGCGAGGCGGGATTGCTCGTCATCGACTTTCAGGACAGCGCCCCGGCGGTGCCGGCGGAGTCGTTACCGCGTTTGTTTGAGCGGCTCTATCGGGTCGAGGGATCGCGCAATCGGCACACGGGTGGGGCGGGTTTAGGCTTGGCGATTGCGTGTAATGTCGTCGAAGCGCATGGCGGCAGCATCACGGCGGCTGCCGCACCGCAGGGCGGATTGTGGATTCGGGTGATGGTGCCGGTGGGGTGTTAGGCGTGAATTATCAATCCGCCACCGGCTTCGCTAACCGCGCCAAGCGTTGCAGGGTTGCGCGTAGATGTGGGTCGGATTGCTGCGCGGCGGCCTCGAGTAAATGATGTGCTGCGGTCTCTGAGAGGTGCGCACGCGGGCGGCGTGGTGCGATCTGTGGATCCGGTTCTGGCAGTTTGACCTGAAATCGAACCTCCTCGACGTGGTAAGATTTTAGCGATGTCAAAATGTCACCCACTAAAAAGCGGGCGCGTGTCAGCCAAGCTGTGGAATCGAAAAACAGCGTTAAACGGCCATTGGACAGGGTTAAGTCCAGACAGTGTGCGCCCAACGCATCTGGCAACTGGGCACGCATGGCGGCAAGGTGCGCGGCTTGATCGAGCTGTGCGCGTGCCTCAGCGTGCTGCTGTAGATGATCGCGGATATGTTGAAAACGCTGTCTCATCGCCGCTCCCGTTGTCATTGTTTTTTCACCCCGCCCGCGCTTCCCGAGACCGATCCGCTGCATCGCCCGCCCCATTGGGGTTGGACGGGACTCGGGGCCACGCCCGCTCCCCATATCTGCTAGTGCAGATGGCGGGCTTGACCAGAGCATAGAGATCCAGCCATGCCCCATATCGCTCGCACGAAGACGCCACGCGGCCAGAACCTGATTGTGTTCTCGGCTGTTTCTAGTTTTGCGCTCGCCGGAATCGGTTTCGGTTTTTGGATTGGTGATCGCATCCAGAGCGCATCCGATGACTTTAGCATTGCGGCTGAAATCGGATCCGTCAACCTGCCGCTAACTGATTCGGCCACGGTCGGCGACATTGCTGCCCATTTGGGGAGGATGCAAGCCGAATTGCTGCGGATCAACGCACTCGGTGAACGCTTGGTGCAGCACGCCGGTCTTGATCCGCAGGAGTTTGATTTTATCAATGCTCCGCCGCGTGGTGGCCCGGAGACGGGTCGCACCCGCGATTACACGATTAAAGAATTAGCCGATGAATTATCGACACTGGTGGTGTTGGTGCAAGATCGGGAATACAAACTTGATCAGCTTGCCGATCAAATTCTCGATGCGCGTCCGCGTTCGGCTAGTACGCAACTGAGTGGCTGGCCGGTGCGCTCGGGGTATATCACTTCGGGTTATGGCTATCGGATTCATCCGGTGTATAACAAACGGCAGTTTCATTCGGGCGTTGATTTTGCCAGTCCGCGTGGTGCGCCGGTGCAGGCGGTTGCTGATGGGCTGGTTGTGTTCAGCGGACGGCGCAATGGTTACGGTAATGTGGTCGATATTCGTCATCGTGATGGATTGGTGACGCGCTATGCGCATAACTCGACCAATCTGGTGCAAGAAGGCGATTTTGTGCGTCAAGGCCAGAAAATCGCTGCTGTTGGGGCAACCGGCACGGCGACTGGGCCGCATGTGCATTTTGAAGTAATCCGCAATGGTCAAGCTGTCAATCCGATGCCCTATTTGCGGGCACGTCCGACCCAACGCTTGGCCAGCCTTGACGACGACAGCCGAGGTTAAGTCCGGCTTCGGTGTTTGTGTTTCTAAGGCCGCGTACCCCGCGCACGCGGTCTGGGACGAAATCCGCTATCATCCGCCGTTTTCCGCGTCAGGCTCTCTACAAGAATCCCGCGATGTTCAATCCATTCAAGAAGCTCTTCGGCAGTCGCAACGAGCGGCTGGTTAAATCCCTGATGAAGACTGTGGCGCGGATTAACGCGCTTGAACCTGAGCTGGCGGCGCTCTCAGATGCGGCGCTGGCGGCGAAAACTGCTGAGTTTCGCGCACGATTAGCCGCCGGTACGCCGCTGGATGAGCTGTTGCCGGATGCGTTTGGCGTGGTGCGCGAGGCGGGGCGGCGCGTGCTCGGAATGCGGCACTTTGATGTCCAGCTTGTCGGCGGCATGGTGTTACATAGCGGCAAGATTGCTGAGATGCGCACTGGTGAGGGCAAGACGCTGGTGGCGACGCTGGCGGCCTATCTCAACGCCCTGCCCGGTAAGGGTGTGCATGTTGTGACGGTCAATGATTATCTGGCGCGGCGCGATGCGGCCTGGATGGGGCGGCTCTATCACGCACTGGGGCTATCGGTTGGGGTGATTAACTCGTCGGGCGGATTGGGGCCGGATATGGCCTCATACGTGTTTGATCCTAATTTCGAGCCGGAAGCTGGAGCGGGCTATCGTCATCTACGCCCGTGTACGCGCCGTGAGACCTATGCCGCCGACATCACTTACGGCACCAATAACGAATACGGCTTTGATTATCTGCGCGATAACATGGCTTTTACGCCGGAACAGCGCGTCCAGCGCGACCCGTTTTATGCCATTGTCGATGAAGTTGATTCGATCCTGATTGATGAAGCCCGCACGCCGCTGATTATTTCGGGGCCATCTGAGGGCAATACGGATCTATATAAACAGATCAATCAATTGATCCCACGTCTGAGCCGCCAAGCACCGATTACCAATGAAGAAGGTCAAGCGGATTTTGGCCCAGGTGATTATTCGGTTGATGAAAAGGTACGTCAGGTTTATTTGAGCGAAGATGGTCACGAACACGTCGAGCAGATGCTGGTCGAGATCGGACTGCTTGATGAGGGCGCGGGCCTGTACGATCCGGGGAACATTGTGCTGATGCACCATGTTTACGCGGCACTGCGGGCGCACACGCTGTTTCAGAAGAATGTCGAATATATCGTGCGTGATGGTCAGGTCATCATTGTTGATGAATTTACTGGCCGCACCATGCCTGGGCGACGCTGGTCGGAAGGCTTGCATCAGGCGATTGAGGCGAAAGAAGGGGTGGCGATCCAGCCGGAAAATCAGACGCTGGCCTCGATCACCTTCCAAAATCTGTTCCGACTCTATCCCAAGCTGGCGGGCATGACCGGCACGGCGGATACCGAAGCCTATGAATTTCAACAGATTTATGGGTTAGAAGTCGTCGTCATTCCGACGAATCAGCCGATGGTGCGCGATGATCGCGGCGATCTGGTCTATCTGACCCCAGAGGAAAAATACGAGGCGATCATCGCCGATGTGCAGGACTGCGTGCTACGCGGTCAGCCGGTGCTGGTTGGCACGGCGTCGATTGAGACCTCGGAACTGGTTTCGGGGTTGCTCAAACAGGCGGGCATCGCACACGAAGTGCTCAATGCCAAGAATCACGAGCGTGAGGCGGGCATCATCGCGCAAGCCGGACGTCCGGGCGCGGTGACGATTGCGACCAATATGGCCGGTCGCGGAACGGATATTGTGCTCGGCGGCAATCTGGAAGCCGAGTTAGATGAGGCTGGCCCACACACTCATCCTGACGCCCTGCGTGAGGCATGGGCGATTCGGCATGAGCGGGTGATTCAGGCGGGTGGTCTGCATGTGATCGGAACCGAGCGGCATGAGTCGCGGCGCATTGACAATCAGTTGCGCGGACGTTCGGGACGGCAGGGCGACCCGGGATCGTCACGGTTTTATCTGTCGCTGCAAGATAATTTGATGCGCATTTTTGCCTCAGATCGCGTTGGCAAGATGATGCAGCGGCTCGGAATGCAGCGCGGCGAAGCGATTGAACATCCTTGGGTGACGAAAGCAATTGAGAACGCGCAGCGCAAGGTTGAGGGCCGTAACTTCGATATTCGTAAGCAATTGCTCGAATATGACGATGTGGCTAACGATCAACGCAAGGTGATCTATCGGCAGCGCCGCGATCTAATGGATGCGCTTGATGTGTCTGAGACGGTTGAGGCGATGCGGGCTGATACGCTCAAAGGATTGATTGATGGCTATATTCCGCCCGAGAGTTTGGAAGAACAGTGGAATGTGCCCGGACTGTCGGCGGCGCTGGTTGAACAATTTGGCGGCGAGTGGCCGCTTCAGCAGTGGCTCGACAGCGATCACACTTTACACGAGGAGACGTTGCGGCGACGTATTCAGGATACGCTGGTGCAGCGGTATCAGGAACGCGAACAGGTGATCGGGGCGACCAATCTGCGCCAGATTGAAAAGGCGGTGATGCTGCAAGTGCTGGATAGTCATTGGAAAGATCATCTGGCGGCGATGGATTATCTGCGTCAAGGCATTCATTTGCGCGGCTATGCGCAGAAAAATCCAAAGCAGGAATATAAGCGCGAGGCGTTCGAGATGTTCTCGGCGATGCTTGATGGCATTAAGCAAGATGTGGTGATGACGCTGGCCAAGCTGGAGATTCAGGCCGGTGATGGGCTGGGTTTGATGCCGCCGCGTTTGCCGGAGGTCGCGCCGCAGGGATTTGAATTCAAGCATGAGGCATTTGAAGGTTTTGGCGCGGGCGAGTCTGAGACCGATCAGGACGGTGACGCGGCAGCGCGGCAGGCGGTCAGTGAGTCAGCGCATAAACCGCATGTCCGTGATGGGCGCAAGATCGGGCGCAATGAACTCTGTCCCTGTGGTTCGGGCAAAAAGTACAAGCAGTGTTGCGGGCGGATTGATTAGAAATACCGTGCTCGTGATTTGGTGACGATGCTCCGGCTTCGTCATCTGTATAGAACAGTCAAATAGCATCAGCGCACTCATGGCTAACACTGAACTTGCTTTTCTTCCGGTGGCGGGCATCCGGTTGGCGACCATTGGGGCCGGAATCCGCTATCAAGGGCGTGACGATCTGCTGGCGCTGGAACTGGCCCCGGGATCGACAACGGCGGCGGTATTCACGCGCAATGCTTTTTGCGCCGCGCCGGTGACGTTAGCGCGGCATCATCTCAGTCAAACCGCGCCGCGTTATCTGCTTATCAACTCCGGCAACGCCAATGCGGGCACGGGTGCGCATGGACTGGATGCGGCTCGCGCCTGCTGTGCGGCGTTGGCGACGGTTGCGGACTGTCGTCCCGAGGAAATCTTGCCGTTCTCGACGGGTGTGATCGGCGAACCGTTGCCGGTGGAGCGATTGACGGCGGCGCTACCTGCGTTGCTGGAACGGCTCGATGCGGATGCGTGGCCGGTGGCGGCGCGGGCGATTATGACGACGGACACGGTGCCGAAACTTGGTTCGCGCACGTTTGAAATCGGCGGTCAGACTGCGACCGTCACCGGCATTGCGAAGGGCGCGGGCATGATCTGCCCCAATATGGCGACGATGCTGGCGTTCATCGCCACCGATGCAGCGGTTGCGCCGGAGGTGTTACGCGCCTGTCTGACGGCGGCGGCGGATCGGTCATTTAATGCCATCACTATCGATGGGGACACATCGACGAATGATGCGTGTGTGCTGGTGGCAAGCGGTGCGCTGGGCAATGCGCCTATCGTCGATCTGACGAGCGCCGAGTCGGTGGCGCTACACGCGGCGGTTGAATCGCTCTGTGTTGAGTTGGCGACGGCGATTGTGCGCGACGGTGAGGGCGCAACCAAGCTGGTGACGGTGCGCGTCGAGCAAGCGCGGGATCGGGATGAGGCACGGCGCGTGGCTTATACCATCGCGCATTCACCGTTGGTTAAAACGGCGCTGTTTGCTTCGGATCCGAACTGGGGGCGGATTCTCGCTGCTGTTGGACGGGCGGGCGTTGAGGAGTTGGTGATTGAGGATGTCAATATTTGGCTCGGCGCGGTGCAGATTGTCACGGCGGGCGGGCGGGCGGCGGATTACACCGAGGCGGCGGGTGCGGCGGTGATGGCTGAGGCGGAGATTGTGATTCGGGTTGCGTTGGGACGCGGCGCGGTCGCTGCTGAGGTGCTGACCTGTGATTTTTCGTATGACTATGTGCGTATTAATGCGGAATATCGCAGTTGAGCGTGCGTCCGATTATTCACGTTATGGTTGGGGCGCTTGCCGATGCCGACGGGCGCATTCTCGTCACTCAGCGTCCGGCGCATGTGCATCAGGGTGGGCTGTGGGAATTTCCAGGTGGCAAGCTGGAACCACAGGAAATGCCCGAACAGGGCTTGGCGCGGGAGTTGGCTGAAGAACTTGGTATTGAGGTTCGTGCGAGTCGTCCGTTGATTCGGATTCATCATGATTATGGTGATCGGCGTGTTTTGCTGGATGTGCGGCGCGTCATCGACTACAGCGGCACCGCTCACGGGCGCGAAGGTCAGCCGTTGGCGTGGTTGGCACCTGAGGAGATGGATTCGGCGCGGTTTCCGGCAGCGGATCGCCCGATTATCAGTGCGTTGCGATTGCCGTCGTTGTTGTTGATTACTGGGGCCGATCCGCGTCAGGCAGATGATTTTTTGGTGCGTTTAGAGCAATCGTTGGCGTGTGGTGTGCGGTTGGTGCAACTGCGGGCGCATGAGCTGTCAGCGGCGGCGTATGCACAGTTGGCGGATGCGGCGTTTGAGCGGTGTGAACGGGTCGGGGCTAAGTTGTTGCTGAATCGGGATCCGGCTGAGGTTGCTGATTGCGCTCGACATGGGTTGCATTTGGGGAGTAGGCAGTTGATGGCGTGTGCGACGCGCCCGGGTTGTGCGACTGATTTGATTGGGGCGTCGTGCCATGATCCGGCGCAACTGGCGCACGCGGCAGCATTGAGGGTGGATTACGCGCTGCTTTCGCCGGTCAAGGTGACCGCGACCCATCCGGAGGCGTCGCCGCTGGGATGGTCGCGGTTTGCGGAGTGGGTTGAGGCGGCGCAAGTGCCGGTGTATGCGCTCGGTGGATTGACGGCGGATGATTTGCCTGAAGCGATTGAGCACGGGGCGCAGGGCATAGCGGCGATTCAGGGTTTATGGAATAAAAATAATTGCCGCTGAAAACGCAGAAAAACGCGGAATTATTTTTATAATAAATTATTTTCAGCGTCTTTCCGCGTTTTCAGCGGCAAAATAAATTAAAGTACATGAATGAAATATTGTTCGTCGATGAGACCTACGCCATCCGAGGCGCTATCTTTGAAGTCTACAAAGAAATGGGGCCAGGCTTCTTAGAAGCAGTGTACCAAGAATGCCTAACCCAAGAGTTTACTTACCGCAACATCCCATTCGTTGCGCAACCCCAATTACATATCACTTACAAAGAACAACCACTCAAACACATCTATATCCCAGATTTTATCTGTTTTGAGAAAATTATCGTCGAGATCAAAGGCATCAAGACCGTCACCCCCGAACACAAAGCCCAATTACTCAATTACCTCAAAGCCACTGGCCTAAAGCTTGGATTGCTCGTTAATTTCGGCCATTACCCTCAAGTAGAAATCGTCAGAATGGCACGCTCCAGTTAATCCAATATCAATCATCACACAAACACCAAATCACCGACCGCCGGAAGACTAATAACAATGAACGACACCATACTCGACCCACAGGATACCGGCCCCTCAAAAGGACTCGACACCATCTCGCTTCTCAGCAGCGATACCCGCTTACAAGGCCGCCCCAAGCTCTGTAGCGACTGCGGACTATGCGACAGTGCGCTCAAAAACCGCATGTCCTCAGCCTGTATTTTCGTGCGTAATCAAACCGCCGACATCGAGCAACGCTTACACGGTCGCACCCGCCGCCCTGACGACGAACAGCTATTTGGCATCCACCGCGCCCAATATGTCGCCCGAATGCGCCGCCCCAATCCGCACGCACAGTGGAGCGGCATCGTCACCTCACTCGCCGCACGCCTCCTCGAACAAGGCCAAGTCGAAGCCGTCATCACCACCGGCGCAGCAGCAGGAACGCGCTTCCAGTCCGAACCAATTCTCGCCCGCACCCCCGCCGAAGTGCTCGCCACAGCAGGCAATAAACCCTGTCTCTCACCCAATCTACGCTTACTCGACACCGTGCGCGAACAGGGAATTAAACGGCTCGCGTTTATTGGTACCAGTTGCCAAGTTCACATGCTCCGCGCTATCGAAGCTGAATTAGGACTCGATAAGCTCTATATTATCGGCATCCCCTGTAGCGATAATGTCACCTATCCCGACCTAGAATATTTTTTAACGCAAGTCTCACGCTCACCACAGACCATTGTGCATTATGAATTTATGCAGGATTTTAGCCTGTGGATGCGCCACGAAAATGGCCAAACTGAGCGCATCAATTACATCGATTTCCCGATGGATAAACTACACGGCATTTTCCCCTCATCCTGTTTATCCTGCTTTGATTATCCCAACACGCTCGCCGATTTAACCGTTGGTTATATGGGCGCACCGCTCGGTTGGCAATGGGTTTTAGCCCGCACCGCCATTGGTGAAGAATTATTCGAGCTGATTCGCCCAGAATTAGAACTCGGCGACTTAATCTCCAGCGGTGACCGCACTCGAGGAATGCCGCATTATATCGCCCGCTTAAATCAACCACCGGGTGCGAAAAAACCGCCGTTTTTAGTGCGCAAGCTCGTTGCATACATGCAGCGCAAAAAAGGCTCAAAAGGGCTGGAATTTGCCCGCGCCATTATCGAAATGAAGCTCCTGCGCAACCTCAATTATGTGCGCAGCAAATTTCCGCGCTTTGAAGCCCGTGTCGTGCCCGAGCATGTCTATCACACGCTCGCACCCTATGCCGATCACTATCAGGCCGTTTTCGGGCGTCCGCTCACTCCGCCCCGTGAGTCCGCATCCTGAGTCATGCGACTGATCCGCAGTTTGCACAATCTGCGTCCAACGGATCGCGGGTGCGTAGCAACCATCGGCAATTTCGATGGGGTACATCTCGGGCATCGCGCCGTGTTTCAGCGCCTACGAGCACGCGGTCATGAACTCGGCTTGCCCGCAACCGTCATTACTTTTGAGCCACAACCGCTAGAAGTCTTCGCGCCCGAAGCCGCCCCAGCGCGGCTCACGCGCTTGCGCGAAAAACTCAGCGCCCTGCGTGCTTGCGGTATCGAGCGTGTGATGCTGCTCGAATTTGGGCCACGGCTGGCCGCCATGCCCGCGCCTGAGTTCGTGCAGCGACTCTTGATCGACGGGCTAGGCGTGCGTTTTTTGCTCGTTGGCGATGATTTTCGCTTCGGCTGGAAACGAATGGGCGATTTTGCGCTATTGCGCAAGCTGGGTCAGGCGGCAACCGTCAATGGGGTCGGATTCACAGTCGAGAATCTGCACACCATCACCCACGGTGCCGAGCGCATCAGCAGCACGCGAGTACGTGAGGCGCTGGCGCGTGGCGATCTGGAACAGGCGCGGCATCTATTGGGCCGACCCTATTGTTTAGCGGGGCGCGTCGTACACGGCGATAAACGTGGGCGGATGTTGGGCTTTCCGACCGCCAATATCGCCCTCCATCGGCGCGTCAGTCCGGTACGCGGTGTGTTTGCAGTACGGGTGCATGGACTCAGCGCGATGGCCCATCCGGGCGTAGCCAATATCGGCACACGCCCGACAGTTGCGGGCACTAGTGCGCGGCTTGAAATCCATTTATTTGATTTTGAACAAGATATCTACGGACAACATTTGGAAGTCGAGCTGGTGTTACGGTTGCGTGATGAGCAGCGTTTTGAATCATTCACGGCATTGCAAGCGCAAATTCAACGCGATGCGGAGACTGCGCGAGCGGTTTTAGCTGCAACACATCAAATTTCATCAATAAACGATTAGCGCCTAGCTTCGCAAGATAGGCTCTTGGTTATTGAGCACGTCCAAAAATTCACCCGCTACTTAAGGTTGTCAAGGGCTTTCTGTAGAAAGCAAAACGGTAACTTTACTACTACTATCTAATAGCTCTACACGCCTCATGACACCTGATGTAACGCTCGACCCGAATGCGCTGAATTTTTCCGGCGGCCCCGGCGCATTGCCCGCTGTGGTGCTGGCTGCGACCCAACAGGCTATTCACGCGGTGCCGGAAGTCGGATTGTCGATTCTGGGCATCAGCCATCGCTCTGATTGGTTTGCTGAACTGCTGGCCACCACCGAACGCGATATTCGTACCCTATTGAACCTGCCTGATAGCTATGCCGTGCTATTTTTGCAGGGTGGCGCAACACTGCAATTCTCGATGATCCCGATGCTGCTGCTACGCGGCTCGGGGCGCGTTGCTGAATATCTGCGCACCGGCTATTGGAGCGCCAAATCCATTCCGCCCGCACAGTTAGAGGGCGCGGTGCGCGTGCTGTGGGACGGCGAAGCGAGCGGCTTTCGACGGCTGCCGACTGCCGACGAACTGCATTACGCGCCCGATGCCGCCTATTTACACTATGTCTCTAATGAAACCGTTGAGGGCGTGCAATTTCATCAGTGCGTCGGACGCGACGAGGTGCGGCGTATCTGTGATATGTCGTCGGATTTTCTCTCGCGCCCCTTTGATCCAGAACGGTTCGATCTGGTTTACGCACATGCGCAGAAAAATCTTGGGCCAGCCGGTGTGACGCTGGTGGTGATTCGCCGCTCGCTGCTCGATCAGGTGCCGCCCGATCTGCCCGAAATCCTCGATTATCGCGCCCATCTGCGGGCGCATTCGATCTACAACACCCCGCCGGTATTAGCGATCTATGTCGTTGCGCAGGTGGTGCGCTGGCTGTTAGAGGACATCGGCGGTTTGGCGGCGATGGATGCGCTCAATCAGCGCAAGGCCGCGACCCTATATCGCGTCATCGACCAATATCCTGATGTGTATGAAGGCTGGGCCGCGCCTGAGCATCGCTCGCTGATGAATGTCGTGTTTCGGCTGGCGACGGCAGAGCAGGAAGCCGCATTTTTACAGCACGCGGCGGCTGCCGGATGCAGCGGACTGCGCGGGCATCGGGCGTTAGGTGGGATTCGAGCGTCGATTTATAACGGCTTACCGCTCGCATCCGTGGAGCGGCTCGCGGAGGTGATGGAAGCGTTCGCGGGCGGTTGAGACTACGCCGACTTAAGAAGCGCGGCGCAACTGTTCGGGGATGCCGTCCCAACCGGCTTTGATTTCGCGCAACAATCCGGCGACTTCTTCGAGAATATTGGCATCATTGCGGGCATTACCCGTGACCAGTCGCCGAATCATATAGTCATAAAGTGCGTCGAGATTAGCCGCGATCTCGCCGCCGCGCTGAAGGTCGAGCGCCCCGCGCAGTGCGCCGATAATATCCATCGCCTGATTGATTTTCTGACCCTTGAGGGCGACGTTATTTTGCGCCATCGCGCCGCGTGCCACGGCGATGCGCTCCAGTGCCCCTTCAAACAGCATCTGGGTCAGACGATGTGGATCGGCCACGGCGATTTCAGCAATTGGGCCGGCTTGACGGTATTGATTAAGTTCTTTGCGCATCGCGTACATGGCCTGCCTCGACAACGTGTATTAAGGATGTCGGTCGTTGAAAAAATCGAGCACAACGCTGGTTACTCAGTGGTCGCGCTCTCGTTGTTGAAGTTAACGGCCAAGTTAGGAAGTTCTTGAGAGTCATCGTATTGTATTTGTTTCGTGTTCTTCCTAGTCACGAAGCTCCCCCCTCTCTTCGTGACCTAAAATGCAGCAAGAAAACCAAAAAATTTTCTGCGTATTCCGCGCTTTCAGCGGCAAAAAGACATGACAAAGCCGGAGCTTCGTCACGAGAAAAATACACCAGCTCAATCAGCGGCAGCCGTGAACATCAAGCCACTCACGGATCGCCCACAGGGAATCAAGGCAAGCTAATGGTTTACAGGCCAGTAGTCGTTCAGGTGTATGAACACCGTGACAAACAGCGAGTGATCGCACACCAGCTTGATTAGCCATCTGCAAATCATATTCGGTATCGCCGATCATAAGCGTTTCATCTGCGCGAGCACCGAGTTCATCCATTAATTCGAGCAACATTTGTGGATGTGGTTTAGAAAAGGTTTCATCAGCGGTGCGCGTAGCATGAAAAACGCCGTGTAGATTCGTTTCAGTCAGTGCTTTATTCAGTCCAACGCGACTTTTGCCGGTTGCGACCGCCAACCGATAACCCTGTGCGGTCATCCAGTCGAGTATTTCGCGTGCGTCCGGAAATAATTCCGATGGAATCTGCGTATCACCCAAAAAATAACGGCGATATTGCTGTGCAATTTCAGCGCGCACTGCGGCTGTACCTGCGGGTAATAGCCGTTGCATGGCTTCATCAAGTCCTAGCCCAATAACATCGCGTGCTTGTTCGCGTGTCGGTTCTGGATAATTAAGTTCACGAAACGCCCATTGCAAACAGGTAACGATTCGTGCTTCGGAATCCATCAAGGTTCCATCCCAATCAAAGACGATCAGTTCAATATTCACGGTAGTTATTAAGTTCCAGTGATGTAGGTATCGACGCAAATCAGCATCTGCGCAACCGATGATAGAGCGCATACAGCCCAGTGAGGCTGCCCATCCAAAGCGCCGCCAGCCAGCCAATCGTGCCGTCGTAGTCGCCAACAAGAAACGCGAACGGTGCGTCGGGATTCAGATCCGTGAGGCGACGATTGATCTGAATCACCAGCACCCAACCGGCATGTAGCCCAATACACCAACCGATGTGGCCAGTGGTCTCGCGCACCAGCCCCAAAAATAGCCCGACCATCAACAGCGCGGCGAGGGTATCCAGATGCGACCAGTCGAATAGTTCGAGGAACACCTGCGCAAAGAGCCACCAAGCCGCCGCGCTATCAAAGGTGAGCGTATCTGGCCACGCGCCGGGTTTCATCAGATGCAGCACGGCATACAGTGCTGCACTCCAAAACAGCGCCGCCCACACACCGTCGCGCTGCCGAATCGCTGCATAGAGCGCCCCACGAAAAAAGCTCTCTTCCAGCACGCCGATGAGTAATCCGCCGAGCACGGCTTGCAGCGCACGTCCAGCGAGTTGCAGCCCAGCATCGGGCGTCGGATCCGGTACACGAATCTCCAGTTCCAGCAGCGCCAGCACCAGCATCAGCAAAATCAGCACACCCAGCGCCCAGCCATCGCGGATCGCCAGTTTCATCACCGACCAGCCAACGCCAAAGCCCAATGCGGCGCGATTGGCCAAGCCCTGCCAGCGCAAAAATGGCCAGATGCCCAGCAAAATAAAGAGTTGCGCCAAACGCCCCATCACGCGATGCGGGGCAATATCAAGCCAGCCGGTCGCCATCAATGGCGGCGTGAGCAGCGTCGCCAGAACCAAGCAGGCGAGTAAATAGAGAAAAAAGCGCAGCGTTATGAACATGAACAGAAGTCGCCGTTTTAGAGACTGTCTAAAAACTAAACTATTGATTTTGAAGTAGATTTTTTCGAGAATATGGCAAATTTTGCGAGTTAATTAACCCCACTCATATCGTGAATATGACTTCAGAAAAAAACTCTTCGCCAAAATACCCAAGCGATATCTCCGATGAAGAATGGGAGATTGTCGAAAAAATCTTCGAAGAACTCGAGCCTTATACAACAGGCCGCCCAAGATCAAGTGATCTACGCGAAATCTTGAA
>NZ_FNOW01000016.1 GCF_900107145.1 Allochromatium warmingii
AACTGATCTGGCTCAAAAATCCCCGTATCCTCAGCAAACAAACAAAACAACAGCCGCACTAAATAGACTTCCAGCGCGTGCCCGTCATAGCCTAACGCTTGCAACACATCATGCAACTGCCCCATCCGTTCGGCAGCCTTAATATTCACCGGATCTTGTTCCCGATAGACTTTCGTTTGATAGCCCGCGATAAAACCAAATACATGCACATGATCGACTAATTCAGACAACATAAATTCATAGCGTTCATCGGTTTCTAAATCATATAACCGGAACCGCTCAAAATCGCATACTAAAATATAGCGCGGCAATTCACGCTCTTTCAGTCCGGGGAAATAATCTGTCGCCTGCTGAAACGCACGATCTAAATTTTTGCCGCGTGATTTTTGCTCAACTAATAATTTACCCTTCCAGAGCAAATCAATATAACCATCGCGCCCATCGAGCTTTTTAACACGCTGCTCAAAACTCGCTAATCGTTTCCGCGTTATACCAAACACATTGAAAAATCCATCCCAAAACGACTTACCTTCCGCATCTTCTGAACACTCATTTGCCCATTCACGCGAAAATTCTAAGGCACGTTCTTTGATTTCATTCCAAGATAAAGGCATGGTTATTTCTCATATTTCTCAGTTAGTAAAATCAAAGGTCACAAAGCACAAAACTTCGTGACCAGAAAAAACCGATTTAAGCAAACATCCCCAACCCAGTCACCCGCTCCACCTGCTGTTCTAATGCTTCGCGCACCACAGATTCACGGCTATAGAGCAGCGTAAACATAGATTTTGAGCGCGTAATCGCTGTATAGAGTAATTCACGGGTCAGCACTGGATTTGCGGTATCCGGCAAGACTAATGCCGTATGCGCAAATTCCGATCCCTGGGATTTATGCACCGTCAGCGCAAACACGGTCTCAACCGCTTGTAAGCGACTCGGTAACAGCCAGCGAATCGCACCATTCCCCGCCGGAAACGCCACGCGCAATAAAAATGCCCGCGCTGCTGTATCAAATCGCTCCGGTACGCGCAGTGTTAAACCAATATCGCCATTCATTAAATTTAAATCACGATCATTGCGCGTGACTAAGACTGGCCGCCCCTCAAACCAGGGTTGCCCGCGAGTGTCCGCCAGCGGTGCGCCTGCGCCCTGACTCAAAAGCCGCTGAATGCGCTGATTTAAGCCCTCAACACCCCACAGCCCACGCCGCAACGGGGTGAGCAGTTGAAAGCGGCTCTGCGCCTCAAGCACAGCGCGTGCCCAAGCATCGAACGCCTCGGCGGGTGCGTCATCGGCTGGGCGCTGGGCGTGGAGCACGGCGAGATAGCCGTCCGGCGCGGCATAGCCAGCGCGAGCGAGTTGATCGAGTTGTGGGTCGGTCGCATCGCGCAACACGATCTGCTGTAAGCGGCCAAGACTGGTATCCGTTGCCTGTGCTTGCTGGGCAAACAGTGTTTTGAGTGCGCCGAGCGGATGACGCACCGGCTGCTGCCATAACCGCTGCGTATTAACCAGTTCGGCCAGCGCCCCGATGCCGCCTTCGGCGTGAAAGCGATAGCTGTGCCGGAGCATGGTGATCGCCTGATCGAGCGGCTGTCCGGCGGGATCAAGAAACGCATCCGGCAGGTGTGCGCCGCTCACCCGCGCCAGCCACGCGCTCGTCTCCGGCGTGTAATGCGCGGCGCGTGCCCGTTGACACAGATCGCCGAGTACGGCTCCGGCTTCCACCGATGCAAGCTGATCTTGATCGCCCAAGAGAATCAGCCGCGCTTCCGGTGACAGCGCGGCCAGCAGCGCCGCCATCATCTCCACATCAATCATCGAAGCTTCATCGACCACGACAATATCAGCCGGCAGCGGTTGCTTGGCGCAATAGCGAAAATGGCGACTGTCAGGCAGCGGGCCGAGCAAGCGATGCAGCGTGGTCGCGGTGGTCGGAATCGCGGCGCGTAAGATCGCCTCGCCGCCCGGCAGGTGCGCGAACGGCAATCCGGCGACCTGCGCGGCGATGGAATCGGTGAGCCGTGCGGCGGCTTTGCCGGTCGGAGCTGCGAGCCGAATGCGCCAGGCCGCGCCGCCGGATTCCAGCGCCAAGCTTTGCAGCAGCGCGAGCAGGCGCACGACGGTGGTGGTTTTGCCGGTGCCCGGGCCGCCGGTGATGATCGCAAAGGCACTGCGGGCAGCTAGGGCACAGGCGATGCGCTGCCAGGGCGGATCGCTGCGTTCGGCGACAAAGAGGGCATCGAGCAGGCGGCGCGTGGTGGCTTCGGGCACAGCGAGCGGCGTGCGCAGACGTGCGGCGATGCCCTGCCGAATCTGCTGTTCATACGTCCAATAACGTCGCAGATAGAGCAACGGGCGCTCGGCGGTTCCGGCCAGCACCAAGGGCGTTGCGCTGTCGGTCGCATTCGGTGCGGTTGAGTTGCGATGAAGCTGATCGGCTATCGCGCCGCTGGCCGCGAGTCGCTCGATCCACGCCGCGAGCGTCAGGGTCGCAAGCTGGGCAGCGAGCGCGTCGCCGACCGCGCCGGCGGCGACATCGGTGAGATCGGCGTGCGGCGCGTGCCGGGCGCGTAGCAGCGTGTGCGGATGGGCCAGCGCAGCGGCTAAATCTAAGCACACATGCCCATGCTGATTACGCTCGCTGGTGAGCGCGACGGCCAGCAGCACGGCGGCATCGTGCTCCGGCGTCTGGTCGTGAATCAAGCGCGTCAGTGCCAGATCGAGCGGACGCAGTGCGCCGGCAGCGACCCAATTCTGTAACTGTGACAAGAGGTTGGCGGCTGTATCCATGTGCTTAAGCTCCGGCAAACTGCGCATCAAGGGCGTCGATCAAGGCACGCGGCGGGCGATCCATAAATAAGCCTTGTGTCGTGGCCTGACCGCCGCGCACAAAGATGTAGATCGCGCCGCCAAGATGCTGGTCATAGTCGTAATCGGGCAAGCGGGCTTTAAGTTGTCGATGCAGCGCCAGCAGATAGAGCACATATTGCAGATCGTAGCGACGCTCGCACATCGCCGCCTGCATCGCCTCGGCGCTATAGGCGCGGTCATCAGGGCCAAGCCAGTTGGATTTCCAATCGAGCACGTAATAGCGCCCCTGCTGCTCGAACACGAGATCAATAAACCCCTTGAGCATCCCGTTGAGCTGCTGGCCGGTCAGCGGCGGGCGTTCGCGTCCGTTGAGCGTGTGCGCTAACAGCCGCGCATCGAGCGTGGCAAGCTTGACCTGTCGCGCTTCGATCCAAAATTCGAGTTCGACCTGATAGCGGCTGGGGTCAAGATCAGCCAACCGCAATGTCGGCACGCGACCATCTGGCAAAGCGAGTGTTGTCAGCGACCAAGTTCGCTCTAACAGCGCCGTCAGCCAAGCATCGAGCGGTTCAATCCAGTCATCGAGATGACGCGGCGTGCAGCGGTTTGCCAGCATCTGACGGCGGGCGTGGTCGGCGGTGAGCGCAGCGGCAAAACCTGAGCGCAACGGATAGGGAGCGCGTTGCGTTGCGGCCCATTCGAGCACGCCATGAATAAAGGTGCCGTACCGTCCGCCGCGTGGAAAGGCATGTAAGCTCGCCGGATCGACCGGCATTGCTGGCGCTGCTGGCAAGTCGAGCGGCACGGCAGTTGATTCCAACGGTTGGCTCAGTTCTTCGTGTACGGTCTCATCGCTGGCCGTTTCCGGTGCTGACACGGGTCGCCAAGTCTCGCGAATCAAGGCCGAATAGCTGCTAATCCACCACGCACGCGGTCGCCAATCGGTCACGCTGCGAGCTGGCGCGAGCGTCTCCGCTGCGGTCAGCGCCAGCGGTGCAGGGTCACATTCGGGCGCGGTCAGTCGCACCAGTTTTGGCAACTGGCGCAACTGTTCGGCCAGCATCGCGGTATCGAGCGCGGTCTCTTCCGGCACGCCGAGCAAATAGCCGAATGCCGACCGCTTAAAATCTTCAGTCACCCCCAAGCCCAGCCAATTCACATAACGCGCACGGGTTAATCCGACATAGAGCTTGCGCACATCCTCGCCTAATCGCTCATGATCGGCCTGTTGCACAATCGCCGGATTGCCGCCCAGATGCACCTGAAGCTGATGGGCATCATCATGGGTTTTGAGCGGTCGATCTTTGTCACTGATACAGCGACAGCTTGCCGCAAATGGCAAAAACACCAGCGGATATTCCAACCCTTTTGATTTATGAATGGTCACAATCCGCACCAACCGCGCATCACTTTCGAGCCGCAGTTGATCGGTTTCCGGCGGGGCACTGACCGCCGTCCGACTGGCGCTGATCGCTTCTTCTAAATAGCGCACCAGCGCCGCCATACCGTCTAGCTCGGTGCTGGCCTGCTGCAACAGCTCGCCGAGATGCAGCAAATCGGTCATCGTGCGCTCGCCGTCGCGCTGGGCTAACAGCCGCGTCGCCATCCCGAACACATCGAGCAAGCGATAGAGCATCGGCAAAAATCCCTGCCGCTGCCAGCAGTCATGCAACAGGCGGATGCGTTCGCCCTGCGCTTCCCAATAGCGTTCATCGTGGTTCAAGCGGTCGAGATCAGCCAACGCCTGACCACATAACGCGGTCGCCAGTGCCTGCCGTAACAGCCGATCCTCAAACGGGCTGGCAATCGCCCGCAAGATCACCACCAGATCATCCGCCGTGCGTGTATCGAACACATTATTGCGCTCGGATAAATACACGCTGGCCACGCCCAAGCGTTGCAGTTCGGCGCGGATCGCGTCCGCTTCGCCGCGATTGGCGACCAATACCGCCAAATCACTGGCTTGCAGCGAACGCGAACCGTCGGGCCATTCCGGTAAGCGGGCGCGGCCCTGCTGTCCAAGTTGCAACAGTTGCGCAATCAGCCGCGCCGCTGCGGTGGCCGTGCGCTGGCGATACCGCTCTTTGGTCAATTTGCCGTTCGTGTCCAGCTCAATTAACCAAGCGTGGAGCGGTTCGCAAGGATCACCGTCGATCATGAGGGTCGGTTCAGCTTGCGTGCGGGCGCTGACCGGATAAAAGGGAATCGGATTCGCCGCGCCGTCCGGCGTGCGAAATAAAAACGCGCCGCGCTTGGCTTGTGCTTCACCATGCTGAAATAAGCCATTGACTGCTGCAATTAAATCGGTTGATGACCGATAATTGATCGGCAGGGTGTAATGGCGTCCGGCAGTGGCAGCGCGGGCGATTAAATAGGTATGAATATCGGCACCGCGAAAGCCATAAATCGCCTGTTTTGGATCGCCGATCATAAAAAAACCGCTCAATGGCGAATTGGCGCGGATCTGATAAATCGCATCAAAAATGCGATATTGGATCGGGTCAGTATCTTGAAATTCATCGACCAACGCGACCGGAAATTGCTGACGCATGACAGCAGCGAGCCGTTCACCGCCCGTACCTTGTAAGGCGGCATCGAGACGAATCAATAAATCCGTTTGCGTCAGCAGCGATTGCTGATGTTTTTCATGCTCGACGCGCCGTTTAAGCCAATGAGTCGCGTGCGCAAGCAAAGCTTGCGTGAGCTGTTCGGGCAGGGCAACGAGCGCATCTTTCAGTCCAGCTAAGGCTTGACAGGCTGGATAATCGACCGGCGCTTGTGCGGGATTTTTCCAGACGGTTGCTATTTCGAGCGATGACATGCGTTTCCAAGATTCATTTTCAAACGCATGTAAACTGACTTGATTGGGTGTCGCAATCCACAGCTTAAGATCATTCAAAACTTTACCGCGATTGGTGACATTGAGTTTTGATTTATGAAACGCATTGTTTTTCAATGCTTCATCAAAAAGCTGCTCTAATCCGGCGATATAGTCTTGCTCGCGCCAAGTAGTTTTAATCGCCGCTAATTGCTGATAATAATGACGTAAACTGATAACCGGTGCATCAGTCGCCGGCAGATATTCGACTAACGGCAATAACGCACTCACCGCTTTACTGAGCACCGCTGGCGCTGACCATTGAGCCAACACTAATTGCAAGGCTTCGGCATCAAGATGCAGAATAAACGTCCGCCAATAATCCTCAGCCGCTTGCTGTAATAAATCCGCTTCATCATTAACTAAGATTTGCTCAAACGCATTGGCGCTATCAAACGCATGTTCACGCAACATGCGATAACACCACGCATGAATCGTCGAAATCGCCGCTTCATCCATCCATTCTGCGGCTAAATCTAAGCGCCGCGCACTCTGCGCTAAATCACCGCCTGCCATCGCCTCGCGTAATGCCGTGAGCAATTGATCCGAGGGATCATGCGGCGGCTGACCGCGAAAGACTGCCGCTGCTTCAACTAAACGGCGGCGAATACGGTCGCGTAATTCTTCAGTCGCGGCATTGGTAAAGGTCACAACAAGAATTTCCGGCGGCACCAGCGGTCGATTAAAAGCTGTTTCACCGCCATGCTGCAAGACTAAACGCACATAGAGCATGGCGAGCGTAAAGGTTTTGCCGGTACCGGCGCTGGCTTCAATTAAACGCGAGCCATGCAGCGGTACCGTCAGCGGATCGAGTTGTTGGACAATTTGCGGCGCGATTGGCTGATTAGCTGATTGAATACTTGGCTGAATAATGGCAGTCATTGAAACATTACTCCGATTGATTACTCAGGCTTTCCCTGTGCTTTATTCACGACAGCATGAACTGTTGTGTGCAAGCGGTGATAAAGTCGCTGCGCCCAGACCGCAAATTCCCCCGCTGACCACAGTGCCTCAAATGTGGGATAACAGCGCCTGACATAGGCGTCATATTTCAAATCAGTCTCAAAGGCTTTGACGGCAGCATTCCACGCCGGTAAAGCAGTCGGGTCAAAATCATCGCTACAGTGCGCCGGGCCATCTTTTTTAATCCAAATCATCGCCGAATTAAGCGCCAGCGGTAGCGGTTCAGACATGCCAACCCACCAAGCGGATAGTAAGGTTGTTAAATGGGCTTGTGAATCATCCGGTTTAAATGGCGGTAGACGTAAGATTCCCGAAGGGGTTAAAAGCAGCGTCGTGACTGGCAAGCCGCTGCATTGCGCGGCCAAATGCTGTACCCAAGCCGGTAAAATAGTGCGCCATTTATATTTAGAATCGGTATCAGACTTGTTATTGATTAAGCCACTGGCGCTTAAAATAATTTGACCATAACCCGTCTCGCCCATCCGCAAGTCAGTTAAGCGATCTTCTAATTTCAATACAGCATCTGCGCGTACTAATTCAAGCTGGACTAACAACGGCTGTTCACACCGCTGCGGCCATTCGGCTAGGGCGGCGTTCCAGTCGGTATAGAGCTTCGGGAGATATTCAATCACCTGACGCCCAAGCGCCTGTCCTAATTCACCGGCTACTAATCGCCCTTGCGCTTGAATCCGTGCAATGCGCGTCTGCAAGCGGTCGGTTAATTCCGCATCGGTTAAATCTGGCTCAAATAAATCAGTCATCAATTCATCTTTGATTGCCCAATTCTCCAACCCATCGAGATCGAAGGTTTCGACATCGCAGACGGCAATCGCTGCATCGGGTTTGGTAATGCCTAATCGCTGTTTGAAAAATTGGGTAATCGGCTCACGCAAAAAGCGACTGAGCTGCTCTAAATCCAATGGCGCATCTGGCACCCAGAGCGGCAGTGGCGCAGTATTATTTGCAAGGGGCGGTGTATGCACCGCTCGCCATTCACGGGCATAGGTGAATAATGCGGGCGCGTGTTCAGCGGTAGCATGAGCGGTAAAATACGCCCGTCCAAAAGGCTGCAATGGATGCTCAGTGGTTAAAGCCTGTGGCACTGATCCACTATGATGCGGCGGTAATTGCCAACCGGCGGCGAGATGATCGCGTAATTGCCCGACTAAGACCGACGGCGGGCGCTCGCTATTGTCGCGAATACTGCGCCCAACCCAGCCAATAACCAGCTTATCACGCGCCGATAATAGAGCTTCGAGAAATAAATAACGATCATCTTCGCGCCGCGACCGATCCCCAGGGCGATAATCGCCGATCATTAAATCAAAATCGGCTGGAATCTGGCGGCGCGGATAATCTTGGTCATTCATGCCTAATAACCAAATCTGCCGAAATGGAATCGCCCGCATCGGCATTAAGGTCGCAAAATTGACCTCACCGGCTAAAAAGCGTTGGTTCAAATTCGGTTGATCGAGCCGCGCTAATAATGCTTCGCGGAAAATCTCCAGCGCAATTGGTTCCTCACCTAATCCGCCTTGCGCACAGTCTTCCGCCCAGGCATCCAATTCGGCCAGCATTCGCGCCAAGATCACGCCATCGCTGTCGCTGACCTCCATAAAAAAGGTTTCCAAGAGTTCGCTCATCAGCGCCACCCAAGCGGTCGGCGCACGCGCTTCGCGTAACTGCTGCCACGTCAGTTCGAGCCGGTCGAGCAGCAGCGTCAACGGCCCGAGCAGCGCCGCCTCCAGTCCGCCGACCTCATCATGTGGTTCAATCTCGCGCCACGCGCCCGCCGCGCCGCTGGCAAATCCGAGCAGCAAGCGGCGCAATCCAAATCGCCAAGTATTCTGTTCTAATCCGGCTGGCAGTCCGAGGCTGGCACGATGCGTGGCAGACAAACCCCAGCGTACCTGCGCCCCAGCGATCCAAGTACGCAGGGTGCGGACAGCAGCTTCGGTCAGGTCAAAACGGGCGCGAAGCGCCGGAATATCCAGCAAATCCAGCACGTCGCTGACCGTCAAGCGGGCACGCGGTAGATTGAGCAACTGTTCTAGTCCGATCACTAACGGATTGCGGTGGCGCTGGCCTTGATCGGTAATCTGGAACGGAATATGGCGCGGGTCGCTGCGCTCAAAGCGCCCGAATACGGCTTGAATGTGGGGGGCGTGAATGGCGATATCCGGCACCATCACCAGCACTTCACGCGGGTGCAATGGGCGAGCGGTGCGGGCGCTGCGCTCGAACTCGGCAAGCAGCCGATCATGCAGGATCTCAATCTCGCGCTGTGGACTGTGGGCGATGACAAATTCCACACTGCGATCTTGGGCCGGATCGATCACCGTCTGTTGCGCCTGACGCTCGTGCAGTGGGCGCAGTTCGAGCAGATCGTCTTGTAATTGATGCAACAGACAGTCATCACCGGCGGGCGTGAACAGATCAATGCTCGCGCCGTTCGCCACCAGCCCGCGAAACTGCGCTTCATAGCGTAGCCGTTCATCCTGTTCATCAAGCAGACGCAGATAATCACGCCCCTGTTTGCCCCAAGCTGCAAGCAGCGGATGACCGTGTAAATGCAGTTCGCGCTCGTCGAGATCTTCGGGCACCTTGCGTGCCCTGTGCCGACGATAGGGACGGCGGAATAAATCGCGGCCTTCGATAATATCGCCCCAATAATGGCGACTCGGATTGAGCGCGAACACGATCACCTGCGTCACGGGCGCAAGGGCTTCGAGCACTTCGAGCATCTGACGCGGCAGCGCCGAGAGACCGAACACGATGACGCGGCGCGGCAGTCCGCGCCGCTGGCGGGCGCTGGCGGTTAGCTGCCCGGCCTGCGCTAAAAACTGCTGATGCACCTGAGCGCGGCTGGCATGACGCAATGGCGGATCGTTGGGGTCACACTCGGCGGCGACATCGGCTTGCAGCGCCCGCCACAACACCGGCTGCCACGCTTGACCGGCTGGAATTGGGCGCTCCGCGCCGTTGGGACGAATCAGGCTATCGCGGCCCTCAGACCAAGCGGCGAGCCAATCGGCGCGATACACCTGATATTGATCGAGCAAATCGGCGAGGCGCTCAGCGAGCTGATAACGGCGACGCGGCGCGGCATCGCTGCCCGCACTGGTCAAAAATCCGCGCAATGGGGCTAATGCTTCGGTCAGCGTGTCGGTTGAATGTATAGATGACTGCTGATCGGTCAGCCGTTCGAGCAAGCGATAGAGCCGCCACGTCAGCGGCGCTTTATCAAAGGGCGAGGTTTCCGGCAGTGCGCCGAGCACGGCGCGATAAACGCGCCACATAAATCGCGCTGGCAACACCACATCGAGCGCCGCCGCGATCCCCAGCCCACCGGCGAAGCGATCCGATTCGTGTTGCGCTGGATGGGTCGCCAGCGCCAGTTTGAGCCATTGGGCGATGCCGTTGCTCTGCACCAAGATGGTTTCATTTTCCAGCGGCGCGAGCGGATGGCGCTGTATCCACGCGACCAAAAGGGCGCGTAGCTCTTCAAGCCGATTGCCCTGAATCAGCATAAAGCCGGTGGGCCAGTTGGCAGACGCGGGCGAGGGGGTGGGCATGGGGGCAATCCTGTCGGGCGATGCGTGATGCGATACCCGACAGTCTAGCCGTTTACACGGGTTTATACAGTGGGCGCGACCGGATCCGTTGCGTCCACCCATTCATATAACTCAATCGTACTCGGATCGCAGTGACTACAGCCCCCGGCGCAGGGTGTATAGGCTGGAAGCTTGCGGATCCGGCCTTTGCGTTCCAGTATGTCGAGCATCCCGCGCAGGGCCTCCGGTTCGGTATCAAACCGATAAGCGAGATCGCGCACGGCGGCGCGGCGGTTGGCGCGGAGATAGCGTGCAAGTTCACTGACAATCATGCCGACATCACCTCAGTCGCTAATTTAACCGGCAGCGCCGAGCGCCGCCCCCACACGCGCATCCCGATCACCGCCGCTAGTAGCACACCGAGCATCACGCTAATCCAGATCGCGGCACTCAGCGGATCGCGGCTAAAGATCGCCGCCTGATAAAACAGCGTCGCGCTGATATAACCCAGTCCGGTCGTCCACAGCACCGCAAACAGCGCCCAGCCGGTCGAGGTCTCGCGCTGAATCGCACCAATCGCCGCGACACAGGGCGAATACAGCAGAATAAACAGCAGATAGGCGAAAGCGCCCGCTGCACCGTCAAAACGTGCCGCCATCGCGCCAAAGGTGCCGCTACCGACTGCAAGCGCCTCCGCCGCTGCCATCGGATCGGCGCTCTCGGCGACACTGCCCAAGCCCAGCGGATCGGCCCAACTGCCAAGTGCAGCGCCCAGATTGGTCGGAATTGTCGCCGCCGCTTCGCGCAGTCCGGCGCTCAAACTGTAGGGGGCCGCGCTGTCCTCAGCCGCTGTTGCCTCTGCGCCCGCATCTGTCGCTGCTAATCCCGAATAGGTTGCATCCAGTGTGCCGACCACTGCTTCTTTGGCCAAAATTCCGGTAAAAATCCCGACCGTTGCCGGCCAGTTATCGGCATTTAAGCCCATCGGTGCGAACGCGGGCGCGATGGTGCGTCCAATCGCGGCGAGCACCGATTGCTCACTATCTTCATTGCCAAAACTGCCATCGGTGCCGGTGGTATTGAGCACATTGAGCACCAGCACCATCGGCACAATCACCGCGCCCGCTCGCACCACAAAGCCCTGCGTGCGATCCCAGGTGCGCCGCAACACGCCCCTGAGTGTCGGCAGATGATAGGGCGGCAGTTCCATCACAAACGGCATCACCTGACCTTCAAGCAGGGTGCGCTTGAGAATAAAGCCGGTCAGCACGGCGGCGAGAATGCCGATCAAATAGAGCGCGAACACCACATTTTGCCCGCCAGCGGTGAAAAACGCGGCTGCAAATAACGCATAGACTGGCAATCGCGCCCCGCATGACATAAAGGGCGTCATCAACACAGTGAGAATGCGGTCGCGGGGATGTTCGAGCGTGCGGGCGGCCATAATCGCTGGCACATTGCAGCCAAATCCGACCAGCAGCGGCACGAATGATTTGCCCGGCAACCCAATCGCCCGCATCAAGCGATCCATTACAAAGGCCGCCCGCGCCATATACCCCGAATCTTCCAGCGCCGACATGAATAAATAGAGACAGGCGATGATTGGAATAAAGGTCGCCACCACCTGCACGCCGCCGCCGAGTCCATCAGCGAGACCAATCATCAGCCACTCTGGGGTACCGATCTGCGCTAACAGCTGCGCCACGCCATCGACAAAGATCGTGCCCGCCGCCAGATCAAAAAAGTCGATCAACGCCCCGCCGATGTTGATGGTAAACATGAACATCAGATACATCACGGCGAGAAAAATCGGCAAGCCGAGCACGCGATTGAGCACCACGCGATCTACCCGATCCGACAACGAACGCGACGCCTGACCGCACTGTTTTACCGTCGCCTGCGTGACCGCGTGCGCGAAGCTGTAACGCGCATCGGCAAACAGAATATCGACCGCTTCCGCATCATCGCCGAGCAGCGCCTGAACTTCCGCCACTGTCATCGCTGTGCCGGTTAGGGCGCGTGCCAGATCATCGCCTTCGAGCAATCGCGCTGCCAGCCAGCGCACCGGATCGCCCTGCGCTTCAGCCAGCGGACGCAAACGCGGTTCCAAGACGCTGATGGCGGTTTCCAGCCGCTTGCCGAATGGAATTTGCACCGACGGTCTGTTGATATGTGTGGACGCGAGCACGGCCTGTTCATGCAGCGTGCGCTTGAGTTCCGCCAAGCCATCGCCAGTAGCGGCCACCAGCGGCACCACCGGACAGCCGAGCTGTTGCGCCAGCGCCGCAATGTTGATGTGAATGCCTCGCGCCGTCGCCACATCCATCATATTGAGCGCCAGCACCAGCGGGCGGCCCATCTCAAGCAGTTGGGTGGTCAGATAGAGATTGCGCTCTAAACTCGCCGCATCGAGGATATTGAGGATGACATCGGCTTCGCGGGCATGAACAAAATCACGGGCGATGCGTTCATCAAGCGACACTGACGGCTCAGACACATCGAGCGAATAGGTGCCGGGCAGATCGACGAGGGTAAATTCCGCCGCATCGAAGCGATAACGTCCGGTTTTGCGCTCAACCGTCACGCCCGACCAGTTGCCAACCTGCTGGCGCGAGCCAGTGAGCGCATTAAACAGCGTCGTTTTGCCGCAGTTCGGATTGCCGACCACGCCGATGCAGAACTGTGGTTGAGAGACGGGTTGGTTCATGCGGTACGCTCCACTTCCAGCACCGCCGCCTCATCACGGCGCAAACTCACCGCCGTGCCGCGCACGCGAATCTCCACCGGATCGCCCAGCGGCGCGACCCGAATCACCTCCAGCGCCGCGCCGGGCGTCAGCCCCATCGCTAACAGCTTGCGCCGATACGCGCCACCACCGGCCTGAAAGCCGCGCACGCGCCCCTGCTCGCCGGCTTTGAAATCCTTTAATGTCAGTGTCAGCGTATTCATCGGGCGATGGCCTCCACCAGAATCTTGCTGGCCATACCGCCGCCGAGCGCCAGCCGCGTTTCGCCGCGTGCCACCACCAGACCGCCGCCCTGACGTGCCACAATCCGTACTTCAGTGCCAAGATTCAGCCCCAATTCAGTCAGCCGTTTTGCCAATCCTTTGCCGCCTTGCAGCGTTTGAATGCGCACCCGCTCGCCGTCATCGGCCAGCATCAGCGGGAACGCTTGCGTGGATGATTGCGTGGACGAGATTAAATCGGATGGATGCAGCGAATAGGCAAGATTCATGGCGACGACTCGGCAGTAACAAGAATGATTCTTATCCTAGACCGCTGCCCGCGCAAATGCAACGCTTTCTCATTTGTGCCGTGCTGCACTGAATCACGCACAAAACCGCCCGCTCCCCGACTATAACAACCCACGTTCCGCAAACGAGGTGCCATCGCCATCGCCGATGATGATGTGATCGAGCACCCGCACATCAATTAAAGCCAGCGCATCCTTGAGCCGTCGCGTGATCTGCACATCCGCCTGACTCGGCTCGGCAACGCCGGAGGGATGGTTATGGGCAAAGATCACCGCTGCCGCTTGGGTCTCGATCACGCGCCGCACCACCTCACGCGGATGCACACTCGCGCCGTCGATGGTGCCGCGAAACAGCTCTTCATACACAATCACGCGATGGCGGGTATCGAGAAACAAGCAGGCAAAAATCTCATAGGGTGAGCCGTAGAGCCGCAGTTTGAGATACTCGCGGGTCGCTTCGGGGCTGGTGAGCACATCCTGTCCAGCTAGGCGCGTGAGCAAATAGCGGCGACTGAGTTCGAGTACCGCTTGCAGTTGTGCATATTTCGCCGTGCCCAGCCCCTTCGCGTCACAAAAACGCCGCTGATCGGCGGCCAGCAGTGGCGTCAATCCACCAAAATCACGCAACAGTTCGCGGGCCAGATCGACGGCGCTTTTGCCGGCAATGCCGGTGCGCAAAAAAATTGCCAGCAATTCCGCATCCGAGAGCGCCCCCGCGCCGCGTTCGAGCAATTTTTCACGCGGGCGTTCACCCTCGGGCCAGTCCTTGATCGACATGCGCGGTCTCCGGTGTGTTGGGTTTTTTTGAGCTTTCAGCGGCCAGCTTCCAGCCGCGATGCGGCGGCGGATCGGTTACACTTCCGGCTGCATTGTAGACCAGAATACACAATAAGATCATGGATTTGCACGCAGGTACTCGGGTGCTGCTCGGCGTCAGCGGCGGCATTGCGGCCTATAAAGCCGTGGATTTAGTGCGTCGCCTCAGCGAGCGCGGCGCAGACGTGCGCGTAATGTTGACAGATGCGGCGGCGGCCTTTGTCACACCGCTGACATTTCAAGCCGTGTCCGGTCATCCGGTGCGCACCACGCTACTTGATCCACAGGCCGAAGCCGGTATGGATCATATTGAGCTGGCGCGTTGGGCCGAGCGGCTGGTGATTGCGCCAGCGACGGCGGATGTGCTCGCACGCTTGGCCGCTGGCTTCGCAAATGATCTGTTGACAACCGTTGCCCTCGCCTGTGATGCGCCGCTCTATCTGGCACCGGCGATGAATCAAGCGATGTGGCGACATCCCGCCACCCAGCACAACGTAAACATTTTGCGGGCGCGAGGGGCGCAGGTGCTTGGGCCAGCGGTGGGCGCTCAAGCCTGCGGCGAACACGGCCCTGGGCGGATGCTGGAACCGCTGGAGATCGCTGAGGCGCTGTTGCCCCGCGCTGCCCGCGCATTAGAGGGCGCGTGCGTGCTGCTGACGGCGGGGCCGACCCGCGAACCGCTTGATCCGGTGCGGTTTTTGAGCAATCGCAGTTCGGGACAGATGGGTTTTGCACTGGCCGCAGCGTTGCGTGAACTCGGTGCTAGTGTAGTGATGATTGCTGGGCCGACGGCGCTACCCACGCCGCCAAGCGTCGAGCGTATAGATGTTGAAACAGCGTTAGAAATGTATTTAGCGGTGATGACGCGGGTGGCCGACTGTGATGTGTTTGTCGCCACCGCAGCGGTCGCTGATTATCGTCCGGTGAATGTCGCGGAGCATAAAATCAAAAAACACGCCGATGAATTTACGCTGCATTTGGTGCGCAACCCGGATATTCTCGGTGAAGTTGCTGCATTGACTGCGTCGCCGTTTACCGTTGGTTTTGCTGCTGAAACCGATCACGTCATTGACTATGCTCGCGCTAAATTGCAACACAAACAACTAAACATGATTGCCGCCAATCAGGTCGGCGGGGCGCAGGGTGGATTTGAATGCACGGATAATGCACTGACCGTGATTTGGGATGATGGTCAATGTGAATTACCAATGCAGCCTAAATCTCAGCTTGCTCGTCAATTAGCTCAATGTATTGCTGAACGGTATCAGATTTATCATGCGTCATCGTCTTGAAATCCAAATTCTTGATCCACGTTTAGGGCGGGAATTTCCGCTCCCACACTATGCCACTGAGGGCGCGGCTGGCTTAGATTTACGCGCCATGCTCGATGCGCCATTAGAACTTGTGCCCGGTGGCTGTGAATTGATTCCGGCTGGATTAGCGGTGCATATTGCTGAAGTTGGCGTAGCGGGAATGATTCTGCCGCGCTCTGGACTTGGGCATCGACATGGCATTGTGCTGGGTAATTTAGTCGGCTTGATTGACTCAGATTATCAGGGGCCGCTGATGCTGTCGTGTTGGAATCGCAGCGATCAAGCGTTCTGTATTGAAATCGGTGAGCGGATTGCGCAATTCGTTTTGGTGCCGATTCTCCATGCTGAATTAGCGATTGTGGAATCATTCACTCCATCAGCGCGAGGAGCGGGCGGATTTGGGCATACGGGGAAATATTAGCTTTTAGCTTTCAGCTTCCAGCGACCAGCCGCCAGCTTATAAGCCAGTCGCTGAAAGCTGGAGGCTGATCGCCGTCACCAGACACGAGCGTGCTATGATGCTGCTTGTTTTAGTGCTGTTTGAGACCGTCCGCCCCCATGCCAGCCTGCAATGCTCCCTATCCGGTTCTGTCTGGACGACGCTACCCACCGGGCGCGACGGTCGAGGACATCGGCGTTAATTTCTCCGTCTACAGTCGCCACGCCACCGGCGCGGAACTGCTGCTTTATGAAGCGGCGAGCAGTCCGGAGCCGTTTCAGATCATCCGCCTCGATCCGCGCACCCATCACACCTTTTTTTCTTGGCATGTCATGGTGCAGGATTTGCCGCCGGGCACGCATTACACTTGGCGTTTGGAAGGGCCAAACGATCCGCATACACACGGCTGGCGTTTTGATCCACAGGTCGAGCTTGTTGATCCCTGGGCGCGGGCGATCAATGTCGCCGACTGGGATCGCTGGCGGCGGCAGCGTCAGGGTGTGCAGCCGCATGATTCGCCGCGTGCGATGGTGCTGGCTGAAGAATACGACTGGGAGGGTGATACGCCTATTCGCTTGTCCAGCGAGCAGATGATTATTTATGAATTGCATGTCGGCGGTTTTACGCGACATCCCAGTTCCGGTGTGCAGCATCCGGGTACTTTTCTTGGTTTAATTGAAAAAATTCCCTATCTCAAAGAGCTTGGCATTACGCATGTTGAATTGATGCCGGTGATGGCATTTGATGAACAGGATGTCCCCGAAGCGGTATGGGCCGCTGGATTGCGCAATTTTTGGGGCTATAGCAGCTTTGGTTTTTTCTCACCGCATCCCGGATTTTGTGTGACGCCTGAGCGTGGAACCCATCGCCGTGAATTTCGCGATATGGTCAAGGCGCTGCATCGTGCTGGGATCGGCGTCATTCTCGATGTGGTGTTTAATCATACTAGCGAAGGCGGCGCGACTGGCCCGACGCTGAATTTTAAAGGCTTTGGCAACGAGACTTTTTATTGTCTTGATACCCTCGATAAAGGCATTTATCTCGATTTCACTGGCTGCGGCAATACGGTGAATGCCAATCATCCGCAGGTGACGAATTTTATTATTGATGCACTCGAATATTGGGTGCGCGAAATGCACGTCGATGGATTTCGTTTTGATTTGGCGAGTGCGCTGGCGCGGGATAGCGATGGTCGTCCGCTGGCTAATCCGCCGGTTTTATGGGGTATTGAATTATCCGACACGCTTGCGGCCACTAAAATTATTGCTGAGGCGTGGGATGCGGCTGGGTTATATCAGGTCGGCAGTTTTCCGGGTTATCGCTGGATGGAATGGAACGGGCGTTATCGTGATAGCGTGCGCCGTTTTGTGCGCGGTGATCGTGGTCTGGTGCCGGAAATTGCAACCCGATTGTCGGGCAGCAGTGATTTATATGAAGCGAATCTGCGTAAGCCAATTAACAGCATCAATTTTGTGACCTGTCACGATGGATTCACGCTCTGGGATTTGGTTTCCTATAATCGCAAACACAATTCGGCGAATCACGAAAACAACCGCGACGGCACTGACGATAATTTAAGCTGGAACTGTGGCACCGAGGGCGAGACGCCGAATGCTGAGGTGCTGGTACTGCGGCGGCGTCAGGCGAAGAATTTACTGACCCTATTGTTTTTAAGTCAGGGCATCCCGATGCTGCTGGCCGGTGATGAGGTGTTGCGCTCGCAGCAAGGCAATAACAACGTTTGGTGTCAAGATAACGCGCTCGGCTGGTTCGATTGGTCGCTTGTGGAACAGCAGGCGGCGATGTTGCAGTTTGTGCGCGGGCTGATTGCGCTACGTAAACGCCATCCGAATTTACAACATCGGCATTTTCTCTCCGGCCAGCCGCTGCCGGGCGGCTCCCTGCCGGATGTGGTCTGGCATGGGCTAGACCTGTACGCCCCGCCCTGGACGGATCCCGATGCGCAGATTTTGGCGTTCACGCTCGCGCCAGCCCATCCCGACGAGGCGGCGCTGCATGTGATGATTAATATGAGCGATTTTGCACTGCGCTTTGCGCTGCCCGAGATCGCTCCGGCCCGCTGGCATCTGGCACTGGATACGTCGCGCTGTGCGCCAGCGGATCTGGTGCCGCCCGCTGCGCAAAGCCCAGTTGATGATGCCCGTCAATTGGTGCGCTCGCGGAGTATTCAGGTGCTCGAAGGCCGTTTGTACACGTAATGACTGTTAGCCAAGACTGATCTTTCGCCGATCCGATGCCGCGTGTTACCCCCGATCTGTTGCCGCCCGCAACGCCACTTGTTCCGACTTTTCCGTTGAGCCATGCGGCGCGGGCGCTGACACTCTACCCCGCTGCCAGCGGTCAACTGTGTGTACAGTGGCGCTTGACGGCAGATACGTTCGTCACGCAGGGCGCACGCTTTCCGCCGACCGCAGGCGCACCACATGCGGTGTTGCGGCTTGGGCGACGGCGGATCAATGGGGACTGTGAGCCAATCCGCGAGCAGGCGTTGCAGCTCTCTGGCTTGCAGGGCAGCGGCGAGGTGTGTTTTCAGATTGACGACGATGGGGCACTATTTGAAGCCGAATTAGGGCTAACCAATGCCGACGGCGGCTGGGCATTGCTGGCGCGGTCGAATCAGTTGCAAGCGGCGTATGGACTGGGATTGGAAGCCCTGACGCATCCGCGCCCCAGTGCGCCATGCTCACGCGCAGTATCCATCGCACCAGCGGACGTGAACCCAGATGCCTGCGCTGGCGAGCCGCCTGCGGATGCGCCCCCGCTGCTGCCGGCGATCTGGGTGACAGCGATTCCGCTGCTCACCTATGCCGATCCCACACCGACGCCGAGCCGTGTTGTTATTGAAGTCGAACTGGTGATTCGCGGCTGGAGTGCGCCGAATGTCGAGCTGGATCTGTTTGGGCAGTCATATCGTGTTGGCGCGGGCGGACGCTTTCAGCTTCAGGTTAGGGTTGAAGATGCCGAACTGATCCGCCGCGCCCTCGCCTTGCATCCACTTAGTGAATCCATCCCGCCACGCTAACCGCCAACGCGACGCTATCCACCATGCACATCGCTCTGGTCAGCGCCGAATGTGCGCCCCTTGCCAAAGCCGGCGGACTCGGTGACTTCGTTCAGGGGTTAGCGGGCGAACTGGCGCGTCAAGGCGAGCGCGTCGAGGTAATCTTGCCCGCCTATGACAGTCTGCACCTGAGCGCGTTACCGACACCGCAACCGCTCGCTCTGACCCTTAAGGTACCGTTTCGTGGTTCGCTGATTGACTGTCAACTGCTCAGTCTGTCGCTCGATGGCTACGACTGTCGCCTGATTGCCCCGCACACACCGCAGCGATTTTTTCAACGGGGACGGATTTATGGCGAGCCAGACGACGCCGAACGCTTCGCCTTTTTCTCACGCGCTGTCGTCGAATATGTCACGCAGCCGACCGTGCGCCCCGATGTCTTACACTGCAACGACTGGCAAACTGGATTGATTCCGGTGTTGCTCACTGACCAAAACGCCCGACTGCCGACCTGCTACAGCTTACACAATGTCGGCTATCAAGGTTGGGTTGCGGCGGAGCTATTGGAGTGGGTGGGGTTAGATCTCGCCTATTGGCTCACCGCCGAGCGGCTCGCGGTAGCGGGTGATCCGCACCGCGCCAATTTGATGCAAGGCGGCATTGTCGCCGCTGATGTCGTCAACACCGTCTCGCCGCGTTACGCTTGGGAAATTCAGAACACTGAACAGGGCATGGGACTGCAACCGCTGTTGCACCGCCATCGCTACAAATTCGGCGGGATTCTGAATGGCATTGATGCGACGGTGTGGAATCCACTGACAGACGTTCAGATAGCGGCGCACTTTGGCCCCGAAACCCTGCCGCGCAAAGCCTTGAATCGACAGGCATTACGTGTGCGCTGTGGATTAGCTGAAACCGACACGCGCCCGATTCTGGCTGTTGTCAGCCGCTTAGATCGACAAAAAGGCGTGGACTTAATCGCGCACGGTCTCCAGCGCGGCTTAGCGTATGGAGCACAGATCGTGCTATTAGGCAGTGCGCTGGAACCGGCGATTGCCGACCGCTTCGCCGCACTTCAAACGCACTGGGCAACGCATCCGCATGTACATTTAGAACTCAGTTATGACGAGACGCTGGCGCATTTAATCTATGCCGGGGCGGATATGATCCTGATTCCCAGTCTCTATGAACCCTGTGGTTTAACGCAATTGATTGCCATGCGCTATGGCACCGTACCGATAGCGCGGCGCGTCGGTGGACTGGCCGATACGATTCAAGACGCCAATTATTCGACCGCGCCGTTTTTGGCCCGCAACGGCTACTTATTCGATGAGCCGACCCGCGAGGCACTTGATGAAGCATTAGCGCGTGCAATCACGCTATGGCGCGAACATCCAGCGTATTTTAGTCAATTACGCTTAAATGGAATGCGGGCGGATTATTCATGGCAGCAGCCAGCGCGGGCGTATCGGGCGTTGTATGAGTATGCGCTGCAAGCTCAAGTGTGCTAAACAAATTCTGCCTAAATTATTAGCTGGATAGCGCGGTAAAACAAGCGCCATCACAATCACAACGCGCACCTAAACTCCACCTCAAACCGCAGGTTTTTTCTGCGTATTCCGCGTTTTCAGCGGCAAAAAACGCGACTCAAACGCCGCCTGCGCTTTTTCTGGTGATGAATTTCCAGCTTCGTACAATAACCTGCGAAATGCGGCAAATACCCGCTGCATCGCTGCTGGTTTATAGGGATAGCGTTCTATGGGATCCATATCATGCACCACCATCGCCGGATCGACCTCAAAAATCAATAACCGCCCGTCGGGTAATTCCGCGCAATCTATCCCGAGATACTCTAATTCAAAAGCCGCTTGAATTGCCGCGAATGCCGCCGCATGACGCGGTGCAAAATCCGCTGCAAAATTCATCATCCATGCAGCTTCTTCCGCACGTTTCGCCGCATCGTTATCCATTCCAGCATTGAGATAATGAATCATCCAGTGCTCAGAAATCGCCATGTGTGACGCGAATGGTGTGCCATGTATTAACACGACGCGATATTTGCGATAACGCCCATCGGCATTGCGATAATCAACAAAGGGCGAAATAAAATAATCACGGCTTGTTTGCTGCGCCAATACGTCACGCAATGCAGCGCGAGTTGCAACCCGCTGCAACCCGCGTCCAGCGTGTGAATCGACTGGACGCACTAGCCAAGGCCCCGCGCCTAAATCAGCTAATTCAACGCCCGTTCCGCCAGCCCACGCCTCAAGCTGACCGCGCTCCACGCGCCAGGTCGGTGGCATGAGCAACCTAGGCTGTGACTGAAGCCGCTGGGCAGCGCGGTCGCGGGCAACGTCAAGAATACGGCGCGGATCATTGAGCACCGGACGTGGCCACTGACGCAGCGGTTCGGCCCAGGCTTCAAGCAGCGGGCGATTGGCGTCTGATTCGCCAATCGCTACGAATAGCACATCATGCGCGGGCACGGTCGCGGGCAACTGTGATGTGACGTAATAGAGTTCGAGGTCGATGTCACTGTTATCGAGCAGACATTCAATGGGGACATTGGCCATGATCGGCCCGGGAGCCATCAGCGCCAGCACCCGCACGCGAGCCGGCTGATGACGGGCTGGGAGTCGATAATGCCGACCCAGCGCCAAAGCCTCACGGCGTAATGCGGCGGCCAGCGCCGGTTGTTCCTGAAACTCAAACAAGATCGCCGCATCAAGCAATGCCGCGCTGTCCTGCGGATCCGTTCGCGCACACTGGAGCAGCATTTGACCCAGTGGCCGCAGATCTTCTCCGGCCAGTGTGCGCCGTAACAGTTGAGCCAGTCCGAGATAGGTATGCATGGGCGTGAATCGGCGTTGCGTTGTTCTAATCGTGTTAAGCAAAAAAACTGCCAGATCAGTATACAGCGTGAATCAGGGCACCGGCTGGCCTGTGCCGATCAACAGATTGCGCTATTTATTGCAACCTGCGTCGCCATTTTGACGACATTCCACTCCACTCCCACCCCACTTCATCCCTGATGATCACATCAGTCACAGCTTATGCTTATCATAAGATAATCTGATTATCATTATAGGCAATAAGGATTTATCCTATGTGTATATTCAAGTCACATCGACGGCAACACCATGTCGTGGCTTGAATAGCCGGTTAGCGTGCGCTGTGCGCAATGCGTTTATTTACCCTCTTGCTAGGAGAAGTCCGTGGCTCTCGACCAGTCCTCACGTTATGCCGATCTCAGCCTCAAAGAAGCCGATCTGATTGCTGGCGGTCAGCACATTTTGTGCGCCTACACCATGAAGCCCAAAGCCGGTTACGGCTATCTGGAGGCCGCTGCGCATTTTGCCGCTGAGTCCTCCACCGGCACTAACGTTGAGGTTTGCACCACAGACGATTTCACCAAAGGCGTTGATGCGCTGGTGTATGCCATCGACGAGGCGCGTGAGGAAATGCGCATCGCCTATCCGTTGGATCTGTTCGACCGCAACATGATCGACGGACGCATGATGATGGTCTCGTTCCTGACGCTGACCATTGGCAATAATCAGGGCATGGGCGACATCGAATATGCCAAGATGATCGACTTCTGGGTGCCGCCGCGTGCCATCCAGTTATTTGACGGCCCAGCGAAAGATATTTCCGATCTGTGGCGCATCCTCGGGCGTCCGGTCACGGACGGCGGTTACATCGCCGGCACCATCATCAAGCCCAAGCTGGGGCTGCGTCCCGAGCCGTTCGCGCACGCGGCCTATCAGTTCTGGCTGGGCGGTGACTTCATCAAAAATGACGAGCCGCAGGGGAATCAGACCTTCGCGCCAGTCAAACAAGTGATGCCGCTGGTCTATGACGCGATGAAGCGGGCGATGGACGAGACCGGCGAGGCCAAGCTGTTCTCCATGAACATCACCGCCGACGATCATTTTGAGATGTGCGCCCGTGCAGATTTCGCGCTCGAAACCTTTGGGCCGGATGCCGATAAGCTCGCGTTCTTAGTCGATGGCTATGTCGGCGGCCCGGGCATGGTGACGACTGCGCGGCGTCAATATCCCGGTCAGTATTTGCACTATCATCGCGCCGGTCATGGTGCGATCACCTCGCCGAGTTCCAAGCGCGGTTATACGGCATTCGTGCTGGCCAAGATGAGCCGTCTGCAAGGCGCGTCCGGTATCCATGTCGGCACCATGGGTTATGGCAAGATGGAAGGTGAGGCCGATGACAAGATCATCGCCTACATGATCGAACGTGATAGCTGTCAGGGGCCGATCTACCATCAGGACTGGTACGGGATGCGCCCGACCACGCCGATCATTTCCGGCGGCATGAACGCACTGCGTCTGCCCGGCTTCTTCCAGAATCTCGGTCACGGCAACATCATCAACACCGCTGGCGGCGGTTCTTACGGTCACATCGACTCCCCGGCTGCTGGCGCACGCTCACTGCGTCAGGCCTATGAGTGCTGGAAAGCCGGTGCTGATCCGATTGCCTTTGCCAAAGAGCACAAGGAATTTGCCCGCGCCTTCGCGTCCTTCCCGCATGATGCCGACAAGCTGTTCCCGAACTGGCGCGAGCAGCTCGGCTCGGTGGCACTGGAAGCCTAAGCGTCTCGTGCCCGCTGTGCATTAACTCGCACGGCGTTCAAACAAAAACCCCGCTCAGGCGGGGGTTTTTTGTTTTTTGTGGGTGAGCGTTCAGGTCATGCTCAGGTTCAGGTTGTACGCACGCGCCACGCCTGAAACCGTCCCCAGACAATCAACGCCAGCGCTCCAGCGATTACGCCAATCAGGGCATCGACAAGCAGCGGCGTCACCGCACTGAGCAGCGGCCCGAGTAGCGCCAGCGGCAGCAACGCGGCGGCAAGCTGTTCGCTGAGATGATGCACACTCGGCAGCGCGTGGCTGATGATGCCACCGCCGACCAAAAACATCGCCACTGTGCCGGCGACGGCTAATACTTTCATCAACACAGGGGCCGCGTGCAGCAAGATGCGGCCCAACGCCCGTTGCGCACTGGCCGGCCAATCGCTGCCAGCATGACGACTGAGCATCAAGCCCAGATCATCGAGCCGCACAATCGCCGCCACCAAACCATAGACGCCAATAGTCATGACAATCGCAATGCCAGTGAGCACCAGAATCTGCGTCAGAAAACTCGCCTGTTCGACGCTGCCGAGCGTAATCACGATAATTTCCGCCGAGAGCACAAAATCTGTCCGAATCGCGCCCTTGATTTTGTCGCGTTCTAGGGTCGCCAGATCGACCATCGGATCAGCGAGCGCGGCGGTCAATGCGGCATGATGCGCGGCCTCGGCATCACGGCTGTGCGTGAACGCATGGGCGAGCTTTTCGACCCCTTCATAACACAGATAGAGGCCGCCGAGCATCAGCAGCGGCAAAATCGCCCAAGGAGCAAGCGCACTGATAGTCAGCGCCAGCGGCACCAAAATCAGTTTATTGACCGCCGAGCCTTTCGCCACCGCCCACACCACCGGCAATTCACGGTCAGCCCGCACGCCGCGCACCTGTTCGGCATTGAGTGCCAGATCATCGCCGAGCACGCTGGCCGTTTTTTTGGCGGCGATCTTGGTCAAAATGGCCACATCATCGAGCACGGTGGCGATATCGTCGAGCAGGGCAAGCAGACTGGTGGCCATGTTTAAACCTTCTGCAAAGAGTTGACGGGCATTCGCGTCGCGTGTGTCGCAAACAGGAAGCTGAAGCTATTTGACCGCCATTCTGCACTTGTGTCGAGCACAGTGAGCGGGGACAATCACCCGCTATTTGTGCAACGCATTTGATCGAGAGCTGTGCCCATGTCTGCTGCCCAACGTTTTCTATATCCCTTAACTTTTCCACTGCGTCTCGTGCCCGGCACCCTGCATAGTCGTGCGCTGGCCGGTATCCTCAATCAGGTGATGAAAGAGGCGTTGGCTGATGGCGAGCTGGATTTTTTGGCCGGACGCTGCCTGACCATCGCGATTGATGATATTGGCGTGAGCTATCGGCTTGGGCTAGAACAGGGGCGCATTTGCGGCTATGGCACGGAGCGCGGCGCCGATGCCAGCATTGCCGGTGGCTTGCATGAGTTTTTGCTGCTGGCAGCGCGGCGTGAAGATGCTGATACGCTATTTTTTCAGCGGCGGCTGCGGATGTCGGGTGATACCGAATTAGGTTTGTATCTGAAGAACTTCTTTGATGCGTTCGAGCCGCCCGCACGCTGGGCACCGCTGATGCGCACGCTCGAACGGTTGGCTGATGTGCGACTGCTGGGGCGTCGTTAATAATCGTCTCGCCTAGTTGGTAACGAAGCGTCAGCTTCGTCACCAAATCACTTGCTGGTCACGAACCCGCAGCTTCGTGACCCAACGCCAAGCCCACCCGCACTCAATCGCGGAATTTCCGCCCTGACCCACCTGGGCCACGCTTCCCGCCATCATTGCTCTTATTGCCCGAACTCGGACGGCGTGGCGCATAGCCGTCGCGGTCGCGGCGCTGCCCATCACCACCAGCGCGGGGCGGTCTGGCATCATGCTCACGCGGGGCAGTGGTGCGCTCACCGCGACCACTCTCCCACGCACCGCCGCTCGCTGCTGCCGGTTTTTCATCCGCCGGCGCAATCCGCAATGCCTGACCGCGCACATAGACACGCTTCAGATGCTGGAATACCTCGCGTGGCATACCTTTTGGCAGATCGACGACGGAATGATCGTCATGGATGTCGATACGACCGATATAGCGCCCTTCTAGCCCCGATTCGTTGGCAATCGCGCCCACAATCTCACGCGGCGTGACGCCGTGCTGATGCCCGACTTCGATCCGATAACTGGTTAAATCGGCATCCTCATCACGGCGCGGCGGACGCTCGCCGCGTTCGGGACGTGGGCGACGCTCCTCACGATTGCCGTCGCGCTCCTCGAAACGTTCGCGGCGGGGCGGACGCTCCGACTCACGACCACGCGGCCGTTCACCGCGCTCACTGCGTTCTTCAAAACGTTTCGGTGGGCGCGGCGGATCTTCTTTCACATCGAGCGGGCGTTCGCGCTGCGTCAGATAGGCCAGCGCAGCAGCAATATCCATCATCTCAATTTCTTGTTCCTGCCCGATCCGCGCCAGCAGGCGATAGAAGAAATCTAAATCTTTTTCCGCCAGTGTTTTGCGAATCTCGCTGATAAAGCGATCAATCCGCGACTCACTGAGCGCCGCTGCCGAGGGCGGTTCCATCGCCGGAATGTGCCGCCGAATCACGCGCTCAATCGATTTTAGTAAGCCACGTTCACGCGGTTCGACTAGCAAAATCGCTCGTCCGGCCCGTCCCGCCCGTCCGGTGCGCCCGATGCGATGCACATACGCCGAGGGATCGGTCGGAATATCGTAGTTGACGACATGGCTAATGCGCTCGACATCCAGCCCGCGTGCGGCGACATCGGTGGCCACCAGCACATCAAGCTGACCCTGCTTGAGCCGCTCGACAGTGCGCTCGCGCATTTCCTGATTCATGTCGCCATTGAGCGGTTCGGCGGCGAAACCGTGCGCCTTGAGCTTGTCGGCCAGTTCGGTGGTCGCGTTCTTGGTGCGCACGAAAATCAGCAGGCCGTCAAATGGCTCCAGCTCCATGATGCGCGTGAGCGTGTCGAGCTTATGAAAACGGGTGACGATGCAGTGATGCTGGTCGATGGTATCGACTGTCTCTGAATCGGCGGCAATCTTGACCTCAACCGGATCGTTCAGCCGCGTTTGCGCCACGCGGCGGATCGCGGGCGGCATGGTCGCCGAGAACAGCGCGACCTGACGCTCGGCTGGCGCTTGATCGAAAATCCAGTCGATGTCCTCAGCAAAGCCCATGTTGAGCATCTCATCGGCTTCATCGAGCACCAGCACACGGATTGATTCCAGCGCCAGCGTGCCGCGCCGAATGTGATCCATCACCCGCCCGGGCGTGCCGACGATCACTTGCGGATTGCGCTTCAGTTGCGAGAGTTGCAGCCCGTAGCCCTGACCGCCGTAAATGGGCAGGACATTAAAGCCTTTGAGATCAGTCGCATAGCGTTGAAAGGCTTCAGCGACCTGCAACGCCAGCTCGCGGGTCGGCGTCAGCACCAGCACTTGCGGCTGGCGCAGGTCAGGATCGAGGCGACTGAGCAGCGGCAGCGCAAAGGCCGCCGTTTTGCCGGTGCCGGTCTGCGCCTGACCGAGCAGATCGCGGCCAGCAAGCAGATGCGGGATGCACTGGCTCTGGATCGCGGTCGGAGATTCGTAGCCGAGGTTTTTGACTGCGTGTGCGATCACAGGTGAAAGACCGAGCGCGTCGAAGCCGACGCTCGTTTCGTCTAAGGTATCCATGATGGTGGCCTCTCGGAGGGGAGGTAGGGCGAACCCTTGGAGAAGGCCGACCGGCCAGCCTAGAGGGGAATCGCGGAATAACCGAATATTATCGGCATAACAGCCGAGTTATACAAGGACACCCGATCAGCGCATTAACATTCCGGTGGTATCCGCACGGCGGGCGCGGCATGTTGCGCATCATCATCAGCAACAGCCGCTGGCGCGGCGGCTGGCGGCGCATCCGGTAGGTGATCGGCGACGGCAGCTACTGTCTGTGGTTCAGATAGTTGAACACCATAATTGACTTGATCGACTAACACTTCGCTGACCTCGGGCAGAATATCGGCAAATTCAACGCCGTAAATCTCCCAAATTGAAATCAGCAGCGAAGCTAAAACCGGCCCGATGAATAATCCCGGCAGCCCGAACATAACTAAACCGCCGAGGGTGCTGAAAAAAATCAGCAGCTCGTGCATTTTGGTATCTTTGCCGACGAGAATCGGGCGCAAGACATTATCTAAACTGCCGACAATTAGACCGCAAAATAAGCCGAGTACAATCGCTGTGAGCACCGCACCCTGAGCAATCAAAATCAGCACGACTGGCCCCCAGACTAATGCCGAGCCGACATTCGGAATAATCGATAAAATTGCCATCACGGTGCCCCAGAAAACGGCATTGTCAATACCGGCAACCGCAAAGGCGATTCCGGCCAAACCACCCTGTAATACGCCGATTAAAAATGATCCCTTGAGTGTGGCACGAGTAACTGAGGTGAATTTATTGAGCATTCGGCGCTCGTCACGGGTTTGGAGCGGCAGATAATAGAGCAGCTTGAGAATAAATTTTGGCCCGTCCATCAGCAAAAAGAACAGGCTATAGAGCAGAACGAAGGTTAGAAAAATAAAATTCACCGTTTTTAGGGTAATCGACGACACCCAATCGACTAATAATTTGCTAATCAGGGTTGCTGCCTGTCCCGCTTGATCGAGAATCAAACCGCGATGCTCGATCACTTCATCATAAAATGGCAGATGCTGGAGTGCGGTTAGCAAAGCAGTGGGATCGTCAATCACGCCGCGTACCCAGATGGTAATAAGCTGACTGACATCAAGCGCCTGACCAATCAGCACCGTAATCAAAAAAACCGCTGGAATCAGCACCATCACGGCAATCACGCATACCGTCAGCAAGGCAGCAAGCCATGCGCTACAGCCGAGCCGCGCTTGTAGTCGTAAATAAAACGGTCGTGCGAGGGCACTGAAAATACCCGCTAATAATAATGTCATTAAAAACGGCTGGATCATGGCGAGAAATAGCGCCGAGATCGCCAACGTCATTAACAGAATCGAGGCTTTAGTCAGGGCGTCTTGGGTCATCGCGGGCGGGCGTGGAACACGCGGTTTGGTGGGAGGCGGTAACATTCTACTGTTTTCAGCTTTTTTCAGCTTCCAGCGATCAGCGTCCAGCCGTCAGCGAACGGGCGCAGCGGAAATGCTTTAAAATCGCGCCGTTTTTGTTTTGGTTAATTGAGTGCTGCATTGATATGTTGCTTGCTTGCGACGAACCCGTTGAACACATTTTGATCGTCGGCGTCGATGAAGCCGGACGCGGCCCGCTGGCTGGCCCGGTGTGTGCGGCGGCGGTGATTCTCGATCCCGAGCGCCCGATTGCGGGCATCGGCGATTCCAAAACGCTCAGTGCTGGGCGTCGTGAGCGGTTGGAGACGTTGATTCAAGAACAGGCGCTGGCGTGGGCGGTGGCTTGGGCGAGTGTTGCGGAAATCGATCAGCTCAATATTTTGCAGGCGACGCTGTTGGCGATGCAGCGGGCGGTTGCGGCGTTGTCGATCCAGCCGACGCGGGCGTTGATTGACGGCAATCAGTGCCCGGCGTTGTCGATTCCGGCGGAGGCGATTGTCGGCGGCGATGGCGTGATTCCGGCCATCGGCGCGGCGTCGATTCTCGCCAAAGTCGCCCGCGACCGCCTGATGTGCGAACTCGATGCCGAGTGTCCGGGCTATGGCTTTGCCCAACACAAGGGCTATCCGACCCGCGCTCATCGCGAGGCGCTCGTCCGACTCGGGCCGAGTCGCTGGCATCGACGCAGTTTCGCGCCGGTGCGGGCGGTGCTGGGCCATGATTGACGATCTATTTGACCGGGCGAACCGGCCAGTGCGCCCGTTTGAATTTGATGCCGATGTCGCCCGCGTGTTTCCCGATATGGTGCGCCGTTCGGTGCCGGGCTATGCCGAGTTGGTCGGTCTCAGCGGGCTGATTGCGCGGCGTGTCGCTGGGCCGAGGGCGCGTTGCTACGATCTTGGCTGTTCATTGGGGGCGGTGACGCGCACGATTTTGCGTCAAACTGGGCCGGATGTGACGGTAATTGCGGTCGATAATGCGCCAGCGATGATTGCCGGACTGCGGACGCAATTTGCTGATAGCGATGACGCCGAGCGCGTTGTCACCCAATGCGCAGATATTCAAACTGTCCCTATAGAACAGGCCAGCTTGGTGGTACTCAATCTGACGCTGCAATTTGTCCCTATTGAATTACGGCTGGAACTGTTACAGCGCATCCGCGCTGGTTTAGTGCCGGGCGGGGCGTTGATTTTGGCGGAAAAATTTGCCGCACCTGAGGGGCGGGCGGGCGCATGGTTGACGACACTGCATGAGGATTTCAAACGCGCCAACGGCTACAGCGAGTTGGCGATTGCGCGTAAACGGGCGGCGCTTGAACAGGTGTTGATTCCCGAATCGCTCGCTACCCATGAGCAGCGACTGACTGAGGCCGGTTTTGCCGGCGCAGTGCGCTGGTTTCAAAGTCTGAATTTTGTCGCTTGGTTAGCATGGATTTAACGGATTTAACGCTATTTCAGCCATTTTTTGCGCAGCTCGCGCACACCACACTCGCGCCCTGGGTTGAGCCGTTAGCGGTCGCCGTGCGCGAGCGGCTCGCGGCGCGAACACATGGCGATCTCATGCGCTGGGAAGCAGCCTTAGCGGCGCTGCCGGATTTACCGCCAGGGCGTGTGGTGCTCGATCAAGCCGCCGTTGGTTTGCAGTCCGATCAAGTGCTTGCGCCCGCAATCGCCACCCATCTGCGGGCGACCTTGATGCAGCTACACCCGTGGCGCAAGGGGCCGTTTTGTTTCCACGATCTACACCTTGATGCCGAATGGCGCTCGGATTGGAAATGGGCGCGGCTGGCGGATGCCATTGATTCGCTAACTGGGCGCGTGGTGCTCGATGTCGGCTGTGGCAACGGCTATTACGCTTGGCGGATGCGCGGCGCGGGGGCGCGGCTGGTCATGGGCATCGACCCGACGCAATTATTTGTGTGTCAATTTCGCGCCATTCAGCACTATGTGCAGTGCCCGGAAGTCACCGTGCTACCGCTAGGCATCGAAGATCTGCCACCTAGTTTGAGCGGTTTTGATACCGTGTTTTCAATGGGGGTCTTGTCGCATCGCCGCTCGCCGCTCGATCATCTGGCCGAATTACGCACACTGCTGCGCCCGGGCGGTCAACTGGTGCTGGAAACGCTGGCGCTCGATTGCGCCGAGCAACAGGTGCTGGTGCCGCCGGATCGCTATGCACAGATGCGCAATATCTGGTTTATTCCGAGTGTCGCGGCACTGGTGGTTTGGATGAAACGACTGGGTTTTCAACAGGTTAGCGTCGTCGATGTCACGCGCACCACGATTGCCGAACAACGCGCAACCGACTGGATGCACTTTCAATCATTGCCGGATCATCTTAATCCAGCCGATCCGAGCCGCACCATTGAAGGCCATCCCGCGCCGCTGCGAGCGGTGGTGATCGGGCGGGCGTGAGCGCGGCGCACAGCGACGGATCGTATCCGCGCCTATCCGCTATACTCCAATCCAGCCCAATCTAGGGTTCAATCCTTCGCTTAAATTCGGTGCATTGAGTGTCTTTCAACAACCGCACATGAACACTCCTGAATTAAAAGTCCAGATTCAACGTCCAAATGCTCATTGGCGCGAGCGTCTTTATCGCTATTTCGTGCTGGTGCGTTTAAATCGCCCGATTGGTATTTTTTTGCTGATGTGGCCAGCACTCTGGGCACTCTGGCTTGCCGGTGCGGGACAGCCGCCCTGGTCAATTGTGTTGATTTTTGTGCTCGGCGTAGTGCTGATGCGCTCGGCTGGTTGCGCAATTAACGATTTCGCTGATCGTGGCTTTGATGGCCAGGTTGCCCGCACTAATCAACGACCATTAGCCACTGGCGAAGTCTCAGCACGCGAAGCGATTGGCGTGTTTTTAGTCTTAAGCTTGATCGCTTTTGTGCTGGTGCTGCAATTAAATTGGCAAACAGTAGCATTGAGCGTCATTGCGCTGGCGCTGACTTGGATTTATCCCTTTATGAAACGCTTTACCCATGTCCCGCAATTATTTCTCGGTGCGGCATTTGGTTGGGCGATTCCAATGGCATTTACGGCCGTGACTGGTGCTATTCCGTTTTATGCTTGGGTGTTGTTTAGTGCAACCCTGATTTGGGCACTGATTTACGACACACAGTATGCAATGGTTGATCGGGAAGATGATCTCAAAATCGGCATCAAATCAACCGCGATTTTATTTGGGCGCTGGGATCGACTGACAATCGGACTGTTACAGATAGTGATGCTGGCGCTCTTACTCTGGATCGGTGAAATCACTGAGCGCGGGCTAGTCTATCAATTCGGCTTACTAGCCGCCGCTGGATTTGCACTGTATCAGCAATATTTAATTCGCCAGCGCATACCAAAGCTGTGTTTTCAGGCGTTTCTCAATAACAATTATTTCGGCATGGCGATTTTCGTCGGATTGATTGGCGATTATGCGCTGAGTTAAAGGCGGCATGAATCATTACCCGAAGCATTCGCAGCGGTACAACAGGCGGTAAAATAGTGATGAATTGGAAATTTTGGCAACAACGCCGTGACACCATGCCAGCGCCCGGTCAACCCGATTGGGAACGTGCGCTGATTAATCGGCTTGCGGCTGAGTATTTAAATGATCAGCGTAAGCGCCGCCGCTGGGCGAATGCGTTTAAGCTGCTTATCGCGCTGTATTTGATTGGCATATTGATTGCTGCGCATACGCAAGAGCTAACTGATGCGGTTAAGGTTGGCGAGGATCATACCGCGCTAATTGAGATTAAGGGTGTCATTGCATCAGATAGCGAAGCCAGCGCCGACCGCGTGATTACGGCATTACGCGCCGCATTTGAAGCAAAACATGTCAAGGGCATTATTCTGCGAATCAATAGTCCGGGCGGGAGTCCAGTGCAGGCGGGTTATATCAATGACGAAATTAAACGGCTCAAAGATAAATATCAGCAAGAGCATGACGGCAAAGTCATGCCAGTGTATGCAGTAGCCGTTGATTTATGCGCATCAGGTGGATATTACATCGCCGTCGGTGCTGATGCGCTCTATGTCGATAAAGCCAGTTTAGTTGGTTCAATCGGCGTGCGCATTGACAGCTTTGGTTTTCAAAAAGCACTTGAAGAACTTGGTATTGAACGGCGCTTGCTGACAGCGGGAACGAATAAAGGTATTCTCGATCCATTCTCGCCGCTCGCTGAATCACAGCGGGTGTTTATTCAAAGCGTTCTTGATCGACTGCATACGCAGTTTATTGATGAAGTTAAACAGGGGCGCGGCGATAAACTCAAGGGCGGTGATGAGCTGTTTAGCGGATTATTTTGGAGCGGTCAGCAAGCGGTTGAACTGGGTTTAGCTGATGGGCTAGGTAGTTCAAGTCAGGTGGCGCGTGAGCAGATCGGTGCTGAAAAACTGGTCGAATATACCGAAAAACCCGATTTACTCGATGCTATTGCCAAGCGATTCGGCGCGTTGGTAAGCCTCGGATTGCTGGAAGGGCTGGGCATGACAACCGGATTCAATCTGCCGCATTAGTCTGTCACATTCAGCCCACAATTCATTATACTGACGGCTATGGCGCTTATTGCGTCAGCGCCGTTTGAATCGCCTCTAAATCCAATTGCTTAAAATAATCTTCAATCGGTTGGCTGTCGGTGAGCCGACGGCCTTTACCTTGAATGACTAAGCGATTGCCGACCATCAGCGAGAGTTCATATTCTTGACTATCAGCGGCGTGTTCTAACATGCCGCGATAGCCTTTGAATGAATACATCTGGGTTTCGGGATTATTCTGCATGACGAATGGCATCGCCATCGCCATCGTCAGCATTGGAATCAATGGCGAATCAGCCATTAAACTCAGCGTCACTTCTGCACCATCGGCACGTTCATAGCGTCGGCTTAAGGTGGTGCCAGTAATCATTGCCGCCATGCCGCCAGCTTGCGATTCGGGTTTATCTGCTGTCCAGCCGGTCAGCGGTTCAGGCAACAGCTTGACTAAATTCGCAGCCATCTGTTCCTGAATTTTGGATACAGCAAAATTCAGCGTTTCAATTGCCGTGCGCAATTCACCAGCTTCATAAGCTTTACGCGCAGCGGCGATTTCGTCACTGATTGCATCAGCGTGCAGCGAACCAGCGAAACAGAGGCTGATAGCCAGTGCGGGAATATGAATAAATTTCAGCATTTTAAATGGTCTGTTTAGTTAGGTGGATGGGTGGGTGAGAAAATGCGGCTGGATGCTGATAGCTGGCAGCTTCACAGTCAAAGCTTAAATTCCTGTCGGATTCGCGCTTGAATTTTCCGCGCTTGCTTAAAGGCTTCTTTGAGCATCAGCCGATGTAATTCATTTAATCACAACGTAGAAATCCACGCCCTCAGGGCGTGGTCAGAGTTCAACGGCTTTGCCAGTTGAACGGCTCATTTGGTACTCCTGTGTCGTTGTCCCCACAACGCCCAAACAGGAGTCACCTAATGAGCCGATTCAAGAAGTTATCACATGCCATTTGGCACTGTCAGTACCATATTGTCTGGGTGCCGAAGTATCGTTTCCGCATTCTGACGGGGCGCGTCGCCGAGGAAGTCGCCCGCTGCATCCGGACGTTCTCCGAGCAGCAGAAAGCGGAAGTCATTGAGTTGAACGTTCAAATTGACCATGTGCATCTGTTGGTCATGGTGCCACCCAAGGTGGCGATTTCGGACTTTGTTGGGACCGTCAAAGGGCGCACAGCGATTCGGGTCTTCAACAAATTCCGTGAACTCAAGCAAAAACCCTATCGGGGCAACCACTTCTGGGCGCGCGGTTACTGCGTTGATACCGTGGGCCTGGACGCGGAGAAGATACGCGCGTATGTGCTGTATCAGGAGCGTCGCGAGAAACGGGCTGAACAGCTCAAGCTAGACGTCTAACAGTCCACCAATCAATGTGGGGGCAACAGCCTTGCCTCCTCAGGGGGCAAGGCAATTTAGCCCCTTTTAGGGGCTAACTCAATTCCACCCGCTCTGCGGGTGGATTCTTTAATTGTTCGGGATCAACGCGATTGACAGCATCACGATCTGGGTTTTGAAGCTGCTGGGCAATGCGAAAGCCTTGAATGAGATGAAAAGATTCAATCTCGGCGGCAAGCTCTTCAGCTTGACGCTGCCGCGCTTGCCCCACTGCCCGCAGGCGCTCGGCGGTATTGGTTGCCCACACACCTTCTGCCAGCGCCCATAAACGCGCCGCATCCATAAAAAAGCGTGCGCCCTGTAATTTTAAATCGAGCGTGTGCGGATAATCGCGGTTGCGGTCGAAGCTGAATTGACCAGCCCAACCAAGCGGTGGGCTGATTTCCAAACTTTGGGCGGCGAGTGCGTGCAAAAAACGCGGATGTTTTGGGGCTTCACGTACAAGCCAAGCGCGTAACTGATCGACCGGCTCTTGATTACCATAGAGCGGACGAAAATCACAAAAAATCGTGCTCCGTAAAACGGCTTCGGGATCGGGGATCTGTAACCAATCCATAAAACGCTGCCGCCATTCTGCCGCGCTTAAACAGCATTCAGGATTGCTGGCCATTATTTCGCCGCGACACTGCTCAAAACCGCATTGATGCAGCGCCTCATTGACTGCCTGTGCAAAGGGGATAAAACACTCACGGAGCGATTGGGTATTCACGGCATTGGGCGGTACGAATAGTAGCCCATTATCTTGATCGGTGGCAAAGGTTTGCTCTAAGCGACCTTCTGAGCCGAATACCATCCAGCACCAGGGTACGGCGGGCAAATCAAATTCATCCTCGATCAATTCAATGATGCGCATGACAATTAAATCATTGAGACCCGACATCCATTGACACAATGATTCAGCGCCCATTCCCGCACGAAATAATTCCGCGCCGCGCCGCCGCACCGCATCAACGGCCAACATCATCGCCCGCAGATCGCGGGCGCGGCTGATGCTGGCAATCAACGCCTCGGCGCCGCCCGCTTTCAGTCCCAATAGATCGGCCTGTGTAACCAGACCAAACAGGCGGCCATCGGTTTCGGTGAGAATCAGATGCCGAGCACCGCGCTTGGCCATTGTGACTTTGGCACGATGCGCCGACGCATCGGCGGTGAGCGTCAAGGGTGCGCCGAGCATGTGATTGGCGATGGGATCATCGAGATCGGCGTGCTCGAAGCTGACTACATGCAGCATATCGCGCAGCGTGACCAAGCCGAGCGGCAAGCCGCTGGCGCTGTCGGCGATCACGGCGGCGTCTTCTTCGTCCTGACTGAAGCGGTAGAGCACCTCGCGCACCGGCGTCGCCGGCGTGACGACGAGCGGTTCGTGCCGAGCTAGAGTGCGCAGTGGGGCGGGTTCGGTTCCGCTATCGGCGATGGTCACATCACGCAGTTCCATTGGTCAGCGCCTCGTGTGCGTGCAGGTCGTGCTTGGAGAATGATTGAGTATGCGTGATTGAGCTGGAAGCTGGTTGCTAATAGCTGGACGCTAACAGCTAATTTAAATCTTCCAACACCAGTAATTCTTTGACTTTATCGACTAATTCGCGGGTCGAAAATGGTTTGGGCATATATGCATTCGCGCCCAATGTCAGCCCTTTTTCACGTTCAGCTTCACGGCCTTTAGCGGTCAGCATTAATACGCGGGTTTGCGCTAATTCCGCATCAGCGCGAATGGCCGCTAAGACCGAAAATCCGTCGAGCTTGGGCATCATGACATCGAGCACGACTAAATCGGGCCGCTGCGCACGCACGGCGAGCAATCCGGCCTCGCCATCGCGGGCGACATGGACTTCATGGCCCTCGCGCATCATTAAAAATTCCAGTGAGATGACGATATTGGGTTCGTCGTCAACGATTAGGATGCGCTTGCTCATGGGTCAGTGCCTGAAGCCTAAGAATCGGGGAGGTGAGCGGGCAGCTCAAAGCAAAGGTTAGCACCTTTTTCGGGCATGTTTTCCGCCCAAATGTGTCCGCCGAAATGTTCGATGATTTGGCGGCTGATCGGCAGTCCCAGCCCCGTGCCTGAAGGCTTGGCATCGCCGATAAGACTTTGGCGGAATTTCTCAAAAATCAGCTCCAGCGCCGCTTCGGGAATCCCTGGGCCGTTGTCGGCGACCGTGACGCGCCAACCATTGGCCACCCGCGCCAACGTGATGATGATGCAGCCGGTTTCCGGCGGGGCGAACTTCGCCGCATTGCCAAGCAGATTTTCCAGCACCTGCACCAGCCGATCGCGATCCGCCCACACCAGCGCCGGTTCGGGTGGCAGATCGAGCTGAAGCTGAATCTGCCGATCACGCAGCAGTTGCCCAGTAACGGCTACGGCCTGTTCAATCACTTCATGCAGCGGCACGCTTTCGGTGCGCCAATCAGCGTGCCCAGACTCGATTTTAGCCAGATCGAGCACCTGATTGACCAGCCGTGACAGGCGCTCGGTTTCGCTGACCAGAATCGAGAGAAATTGCTTGCGCTGGGCTAAATGCAGCTTGGGATCGTCGTGCAAAATTTCTGAAAAAGCGCGAATTGACGCCAAAGGCGTGCGCAATTCATGCGTGACTGACGACATAAAATCATCTTTCAGTCGGTCGAGTTCTTGCAGTCGCTCATTGGCCGCCCGCAGTTCAGCCGTCGCTGCTTCCAACGCCCGCGATTTTTGCTCAAGTTGCTGGCTATAGGCGCGAATTTGCGAGGCTTCATCGAGAATATCGAGCACCTCGTCGAGTCCCAATTCTTCCTCTTGCGTCACCGACGCGACCATTAACCGCGCCGAAGCACTGCCAATCGCGCCCGCCAGCAGGGTTTCAGCAAAATCGACGGTTTCAGCATCAGCGGGCAGCGCGTCGAACGTCGGCACGCCACGCCACCGCGCATAGCGATCAAAGGCGGCGCGAGTGCGAATCACGCCCAAAAATCGCTCGGCCAGCGCCAAGAGTTCGCGGATATCAGCCTGACCGCGCCACAGCGCACGACTAGCGCGACGTGGATAGCGCAGGGCATCGACAAACTGCCGCGCTTGCGCCGCTTCGAGCGCATTCGGTGCCCGCCACGCCGAAACCAGCAAAAACGCGCCGATATTAGCCGTCAAACTCCAAAACAACCCATGCGTGATTTCATTCCAGCCGCTCAAACCAAAGAGCGCGAGCGGTGCCAACCAATCAATTCCACCCGGCCCAGAAATCATAAAGGACGCGGGGAGCCAACCGGATTTCGCAAATGAAGGCAGCAGCAGCGTATAAGCCCAAAGTAAAAAGCCAACAATCAATCCGGCAAGCGCCGCATTCCGGGTACCGCCGCGCCAATACAATCCACCAATCACTGCAGGTGCAAATTGCGCCACCGCCACAAAGCTAATCAACCCAATACCAATCAGCGCATGCGCATCACCAGCGAGCCGATAATAGAGATAGCCTAGAATTAAAATCAGCACAATTGCGGCACGGCGCACCGCTAATAACAGGCGTCCTAATTCAGCGGGCGGTTGATGATGTCGCCACACGCGCATTAACACCGGCAACACTAAATCATTACTCACCATCGTCGAGAGCGCAATTGTCTCGACAATCACCATGCCGGTCGCCGCTGATAAGCCACCGATAAATACCAGCAGCGCCAAGCCTGGGCGCTCAAATGCCATCGGCAATGTGAGCATAAAGGTATCGGCATCAACCGCGCCATCGGGAAATGTCAAGCGACCGGCTAATGCAATCGGAATCACGAAAAGATTGATCAGCAATAAATAAAGCGGAAATAACCAGATCGCCCGTCGAATATGGCGCTCATCGCTGATTTCCACCACGGCAACCTGAAATTGACGCGGCAATAATACGACCGCTAATCCTGCTAAAAAACTAATTGCCAGCCAATCCGCCATCGGTGCGAGACTGGGTTGCAGCAAGGGATTAAGCGATGCGGTATGCGCTAAATCGACACTGGCATTTCCGAGATCAAGCGCATCGAATCCGTATAATCCCAGCGTAATCACCAAACCAAGGGTTAAAAAAGCGATTAGCTTGATCATTGACTCAAATGCAATCGCGGCCACTAATCCCTCGTGGCGCTCACTCATATCTAGTTGTCGCGTGCCGAATAGCAACGTAAAAGCGGCCAGCAATAACGCGATAATAAAGGCTGAATCATGCCAGAGCGGTAAATCGGTCGGGGCGGGCATCCGCACTTCGGGATAATGACGGAGAATCTCAAAACTCCAAGCAATCGCTTTGAGCTGCAACGCAATATAAGGCACCACACCGACCACAGCGATGATTGTCACCAGCCCGCCGAGTAATTGGCTTTTGCCATAACGCGATGCAATAAAATCAGCAATCGACGTAATGCGGGCGCTTTTAGCTACACGGGTCATTTTGAGCAGCACGGATCCCCAAAGCAGTGCGATCAAAGTCGGCCCGAGATAAATCGGCAAAAAACCAATGCCAGTTTCAGCAGCTTGCCCGACGCTGCCATAAAATGTCCAAGCTGTGCAATAAACAGCGAGTGAGAGTGCATACACTGTCGGATGCGCAATCACCGAACGCCCAGCATCAGCGCGGCGATCCGCCCAATGCGCAATCGCAAAAAGTAGTCCGAGATAGGCAAAGGCAACGGCAATAATCAGCGCACCGGAAATCATAATTGGCGCTGCTCAATCGCGATCATGGAATGCAATCCAAGCGGCCAGCACAATTACACCGGCCCAGACTGCATATAAATAAACAAAGAGCGCGGGCAAGCCGAACCAAGATTCTGCTGATTCAGGACGCATAGCCAATGGCGAGAACAGCAATAACAGTGCTAATAAAAAGAGCACAAGCAGACGCTGACGAAAAAGATTAGAGCGTGGCATCAGATCGGCCCGAATTATAGGTCACAAAGCTAGAGCTTCGTGACCAGAATAATGATGCAGCATGGTTCAGAATCGAATGATTTTTGATAAATTTATCAATATAAAATCAATCCTGTAAATCTTGATTCATCCTGTTCATCCTGTCAATTTTTTGATCTTGAAATTGCCCTAGCAGCAAAACGCTGCATTTTATCAGGAAAAATACGATGCGTTGTATTATAACCAGCTTGATATAATTCCAGCTTTTTTTGCACAGTCAGATTAAATTCCAGCGGCGTAATGCCATTGGTATCAATGACCACCGTAGAATTCCAAAACGCATCCTGCACAAATTCATGTGACAGACTGGTCATAAATGCGCGAATAAGCATTTGCAAATAATCAGCCAACGGCAACCAACGGCGCTGCGGTGGCGCAACACTGCTATTAGCCCGCAACCGAAAACAACAACTGGGAATCCCTTCGCCTGACCAATCGCGGCGCAGTGCATCTTCCGATAAAATACTGCCGTCAATCATCAAATGTTGATTATGTTCTTTATATGCAAAGAGCAAGGGAATGCCCATCGAATAACGAATTGCTTGCGAAACACGCATGTCCGGCTGCTGTTCGCGATTAAAAACCACCGGCGATCCATTGCGCACATCAGTTGCCACAACATGCAGCGTCATAGGTAAATCTTGAAAACGAGCGCCCTGTAATTGGGTATCTATCCAGCGTTCAAAGCGATCACCTGATGATAAACCGCCATGAAAAAGTAATTGATACACACTGAAATCACGAAATTGCCGGAAATCCACACTCAGCGCCAATGCTTGCATGGCTGCCGCTGACCAACCCGCCGCCCGTAAACCGGCCACAATACTTCCGCCCGACACACCGACAATATGCCCACCTATCACGCCGAGTTCATCGAGCGCCTGAATGACGCCGACATGCGCCGGTAAGCGCGTCCCGCCACCGGCTAAAATCGGGACAATCTGACCTAAAGCGGCGCTGGCGTCTGTCGGGGGTGGCGAAAGGATGCACATGGTTTGCTCCGACATGAGCGCATCAGTGAAAGAAAAGAGTTGAGACAGTCAGCTATTCCACCTCAAAGCGATCATTGCGAATATTCGCAATCGCATGCGTATGATGTTCGCGACTTTTATTTAACGCACGACTTTAACGGTTTTAGGTAATTGGGCGCGGATGACTTCAGCGAAGGCATCTAAGGCTTGACGGCGGGGAAAGCTTTTGCGGAACACGAGCGCGATGCGGCGATAGGCGTCGGGGACGGTCGCTAATGAGCGGGTCATGAGGCTGCTATCACGGTGCGTGCTGCGTGCTTGAACTGCAAGCGCCGGAATCAGTGTGCAGCCGAATCCAGCGCGAACCAGTTGTAGCAGCGTTTCCAGACTGGAGGCGCGGAGATCGGCCATGTCGCCATGCTGGGGGCGTTCGCTGAGATGACAGACGCTCATTACTTGATGGGTCAGACAGTGCCCATCAGCGAGTAGTAGCAATTCGATCTGTTCCAAATCAAGCGCACTAATCTCGCGCTGTGTCTCAAGCGGATGTCCGGGCGGATATGCCAGCCAAAACGGTTCTTCAAACAGTGGTAGGCTCTCGAAATCGCTGTCATCGACGGCGGTGGCCAGCAACGCGGCATCGATTTCATGGCGAGCGAGCCGTCCGAGCAGTTGCTCGGTAATTTCTTCCGACAGTACGAGCCGCAATTGCGGATAGGTTTGCTTGAGCGGCATCAGGATCAACGGCATCAGATAGGGGCTGAGGGTGGGGATCGCGCCCACCCGCAGTGGCCCGGCCATTGGATCCTGATGGGCACGGGCGACCTGCTCGATGGCTGTAGTCTGTTCGAGGATCAGCCGTGCATGAGCGAGAATCGCTGCGCCGACTGGGGTTACTTCAACCGAGCGATTGGTGCGCTCGAAAATGACCACATCGAGTTCATCTTCCAGCTTTTTGATTTGACCGCTCAGAGTCGGTTGACTGACGAAACAGCGGTCGGCGGCACGCCCAAAATGGCGCGTTTCAGCGACAGCGAGAATGTATTTGAGGTCACGTAGGTTCACGCGCTTATGATAGCGGAAATTGGACGCAGCGTGCCTGTATCAGGCTGTTTATCCTGTCTGCATCTCTACCGATACCGATGTTTGATACGGAGTGTTAGGTGCCGTGACTATTCCTTCGGCTGTTGCCTGTCCTGATTTCACCCGCGCCCGCGTGCTGGTCGCGGGTGATGTAATGCTTGATCGCTATTGGAGCGGAGCGACGCGCCGGATTTCACCGGAAGCACCGGTGCCCGTAGTGCGCATTGAGACGCTGGAAGATCGTCCGGGCGGGGCGGCGAATGTCGCGCTGAATCTGGCAACGCTCGGTGTTAACGCGACCCTCATTGGCGTCACGGGTGCAGATGAGGCGGCGAGCGTGCTGGCAACGCGGCTACAGGCGGCAGGCATTGCGACCCAGCTCATTCGCCGCGCTGATCGTCCGACGATTACTAAACTGCGCGTGCTCAGTCAGCATCAACAACTGCTACGCCTCGATTTTGAACAATCATTAGCGCCGGATGACGCTGCCGCCGATCCGCTGCCGGATGCGCTGACTAGCGCGTTAGCTGGATGCGATCTGCTGCTCCTGTCGGATTATGGCAAGGGCACACTTGCCGATCCGCAACGGCTGATTGCGCTGGCGCGGGCGCAGGGCAAAGCGGTGCTGATCGACCCCAAAGGCCGCGATTTCAACCGTTATCGCGGCGCAACGCTGCTGACGCCGAATCGTGCTGAATTTGAAGACATCGTTGGCGCTTGTCCAGATGATGCCGCGCTCCGCGAGCGGGCCGAGCGGCTGCGGGCTGACCTTGCATTAGATGCGCTGTTGGTGACACTGGGTGAACGCGGAATGCTGCTAGTGCAAGCGGCAACCGAGGCGCTGCATCTGCCGACCCAAGCGCGGGACGTATTCGACGTGACCGGCGCTGGCGATACCGTCATTGCGACCTTAGCGGCGACGCTGGCAGCGGGCGGAGAGCTGACCACTGCCTGTGCGCTGGCCAACTGCGCGGCGGGCTTGGCTGTCGGCAAGCTGGGCACGGCCAGTGTCAGCGCAGCAGAACTGGAGCGTGCCTATCATGGCGTGGAATGGCGACCGATTCTGGATCGCACGGCATTGCTTGCGGCGGTCGCGGCGGCGCGGGCGGCGGGTGAGCGGCTGGTGATGACCAACGGCTGTTTCGACATTCTGCATGATGGGCATGTCGCTTATCTCCAACAGGCGCGGCGACTCGGGGATCGGCTGATTGTGGCCGTCAATGACGATGCGTCGGTGCGGCGACTCAAGGGCGCGGGGCGTCCGATCAATCAGTTAGCACAGCGGCTGGCGGTGCTTGCGGGGCTGGCGTCGGTCGATTGGGTGTGTCCGTTCAGCGAGGACACGCCCGAAGCGTTGATCCGCGCCGTGCTACCGGATGTGCTGGTGAAGGGCGGTGATTATCGCCCCGAGGATATTGCCGGCGCGGATGCGGTGCTGGCGCGGGGCGGTACAGTACGGGTGCTTGATTTCGTGCCTGGACGCTCGACGAGTCGTATTATTAGCGCAATTCATCAGCGCGACGATGGCGTCTAACTGTTGTGTGTGTTGCTGAGGAATTGGACAGGATAAACAGGATGACTCAGGATTAACCGAATTTTTAATCAAAAATCTTTTTTAATCCTGTTCATTTTGAATAATCCTGTTCATCCTGTCAAAATTTAGCTGATTACGCTCATTATAAAGGCTCCCTAGTTCATCATGTCTTCAGACACCCTGATTCTGATTTTGGCCCAAGATCGCGGCCAGGGTCTCGATGCCCTGACCTATCATCGCACCAAAGCGGCTGTACCATTTGGTGGTAAATATCGCGTGATTGACTTCACGCTGGCAAACTGTCTGCATTCGGGATTGCGTCAAGTCTTGGTATTGACGCAATATAAAAGCCATTCGCTACAAAAACATCTACGCGATGGCTGGTCGATTTTTAATCCGGAACTCAGCGAATTTATTACGCCCGTGCCGCCGCAAATGCGCGAAGGTCAAGATTGGTATCGCGGCCCATTTGACGCCATTCGCCAAAATCGCTATTTAATCGAACGCAATCACGCACGTCATGTGCTGGTTTTGCAGGGTGATGCGATTTATCGTATGGATTACGCGGAATTAGTGCGTGCGCATCAGGAAACCGGCGCAGCAGTCACCGTGGTCACGCGCACGGTTACGCCACGCAGCGCCGGACGCCAAGCGCGGGTGGTGCTCGCGGCACAAGAACAGGAACCGATTCAAGCATTATTACCGCCGGAGCGACCGTCTGCCGAGGCTGAACCGGATTCGTCCGCGCCCGAAATGCTCGAAACAATGGGCGTATATTTATTTGAAAAAACCGCATTACTTGCCGCACTCGAACGCTATGAACGCGGAGTAACAGCGGATACAGATTTAGCACTCGATGTGATTGCGCCATTATTAGCCGAACAATCGGTGCGAGCCTATCGTTTTGGTCAAGCACGCGGGCGCGTGACGCCGGATCGGTATTGGTGTGATTTGGGATCAATTGATGCTTATTATCAGGCGAATATGGCGTTATTACGTGCGACGCCGCCGCTCGATCTCTATCAACCCAATTGGATTATTCACACTTATCAAGGTCAGCATCCACCGGCACGGACTGTGCCCGGCCCGCAGAGTGGCACTGAGGGCGTATTCGTCAATTCAATGTTAGCGGCGGGCACGGTGATTAGCGGTGGGGGCGTCAATCATTCGATTCTTTTCCCGCAAGTGCGGGTTGAAGATGGCGCAATTGTTGAGGCGTCGATCTTATTTCAAGGCGTGAGCGTAGGTGCCGGGGCGCAATTGCGCAACTGTATTGTTGAAAAAGAAGTGGTTATTGCGCCCGGCGAACAGATTGGTTTAGATGCGCGGCGCGACCGTGAGCGGTTTTTTGTCTCGCCGGAGGGAATTGTGGTGGTGACGGCGGGTTGATTGCTTTTCAGCTTTCAGCGGTCACGAAGTTCAAGCTTCGTGACCAAAAATCAAACCCTGCTTTAGAGCTTCCCTTCGTAAATCTTGACGTACTCACGGCGCAAGGTTTCATAACTGCGATTGAGGCGGGCGATAATCTTTTCTTTAATCGCCAGTTGCCCCAGTAGTAATTCTTTATCCTGCTGCAAGCTATTGCGCTCGGTGATGAGCTTTTGCGCTGATTTGCGATGCGTGTTGATCGTCACCTGAAGATTATGAATCCGCGCTTCAAAATCTTCGAAGATTTGCTCAAGCTGTTGGATATTGCGCTCGGTGGTGTGCGCCGCTTGCATGAACGCACTATTGTTTTCGGTGGCGGTGGTTAAATCTGCTTGTAGCGCGTCCATGTCAAGTTGACACCCTTCGCGGGCGGCCCGCACCCGCGCCATGAGCTGTTCTTGCGTCTGGATCATGTCCTGATAAGTGCGCTGCAAATTCTCGCCTTCAGGTAAGGTAGAGCGCCCGCGTTGGCATTGCTGCAACATGCCGTTAATTAGCTCAACTTCTCGACTTTCAGCCGCTGCATTCGCAGCGGTCTGTTCGGCGGGTGTGGCCGCAGGCGGCGCGGCGGTGCGCTGAGTGGTCGGGCGTGCGGTTACTTGCGTCAGCGCAGTTATGTAGCGGTCGATTAAGCCGATGACTTCCGACCAAGCTTGATCTTCGGTCAGACGTTCATCCTGAAACGGCTTGGCGATGGCGCACAGGATTGCCAGATGACTGTCGCGCAATTCGGGCCGATCCGCGTGTTTGCTGTTAGTAGCGGCGATTTCGTCATCAATCAGGCGCTCGACGCGCACGCTGAGGCCGAGCCAAGTGCGCCGCTCTTGGCGCAAATGCCACCATTTGATCCCGAAAACAATGGCAACAACCAGCACCACGGCCAACATTTCGGCCAGACTGTAAATCCAGACATACTGATTGAGCGCCATAATTTAGAGCACTCCTGAAGCGGAACTGGATTGGCTCGCGGTTGCGGCCTTACGGCGCTGTTGGCGTCGCCACCACCACAGCCCCGCGCCACTGCCGATAACCAGCAGTAAGATGAGATTGGCTACGAGCACAATGCTCAGGGCGGCGACCTGTTCTTCATCAACCAGATCGTCAGCGGTCGCGGGTGGCTGATCGGCTGGCAATAGGCTCATCGATAGGATCTTAGTGCGCTGAAAACTCTCGTGTTCGGCCATGACTTGAATCTGATAGGGGCCGGGCGCGGTCAACTGCAACTGACCTTGATACGACACTGGCGTTTGCGCTGTGGTCAGCTCCGGGGTCAGCTCAACGCGATGCAGCGGCGTGCCAGTAGCGTCGAGCACAGTCGCGCTCAACAGCGTGGTGTCAGCTAACTGCGCATCTACAGCTTGACCGTGATAGACCAGCCGCGCCGTGACCGTCAGCGGTTGCCCGACGGTTGCGAGCACCGGCAAGGTCGCGCTTAAATCCAGATCGCTTTCGAGATAGGCGCGTTGATTGGGGTTGAGATTGCTGATTGCCCAGATGCCCGGCGTTGGATTCGTGATGACGATGTGATCAAAATGCGTGGTCGGGTGCCAGATTACACCCGCGCCCGGGGCGTCTGCGGTCAGGGTGCGTTGGCTCGGATCGGTGAGCGCCGTTGGGGGAGCGGTGTGATCACGCGGAATCAAGAGCTTGAGTTCACGCACATTGGCATCAACCGTGACCCGTCCGGCGACCACCGGCGCGGTCAATGGCTGATCGGTTTGCTCAAATAATTTGACGAAAGCGAGATAAATATCTTCAGGATGCTCGGCGCGTAGTGCTTGGCCGCCGGTGGAATCGGTGAGCAAATGCAGAAAATCACTATCCCCTTCGGGCGAAAAGGCGACACCGTGAATCTGGATGCCAGCGGCTTGATAGCGCGGAATCCAGGTGTTGATGATCTCGGCGCGGGCGGCATTGGTCGCCGCGTCTGAGCCGAGATTGAGTTGCCCGTCGGTGAAAATCAGCAGCAGCCGTTTCGTGGTTACATCGCGTTTGGCCGCGTTGAATTGCTGATAGGCGGTGCGCAGAGCCGCGCCAAAATCGGTGCGGGTGCCGTTCATCACCAGCGACTGAATCTGTTCAATCGCCGACTGGCGTTGGGTGTCGGCGTCGAGTACCTTCAGATCGCGCAGCAGTGGCGCATCCTGTCCAAAAGTTAGCAGTCCGAGCCGATCTGTCGGGTTCAAGAGTTCCGTAAATAGCGTTGCGCCCTGCAAACTGTCGCGCCCCGGATCGTTATTGTTCATGCTCAACGAGCGATCCAGCGCCAAAATAACATCTGTACTTGCTTGGGCGGATGCGATTCCGAACCCAAACATAAGAGCCAGCACCAACCAGCCGCTGGCGGCCAATCGGGGCGCGTTCGGTAGCGATGGCATGATGACTCTCCATCAGACAGGATTGCGATTGAACGAACCGAGGGTGGAATAAACAGCTTGTAGATTGCGCGGTCACAATCAGTGCCTGTTGCATCCTACACAATCATAGCTGTCGGCGTGAAATCGAGCCGACAAACACTCGTCTGCATCTCACTTCGACAGTAACGCACTTTTGACCCCGCGCTTAAGGAGGCGCACCCGGTATGCCCCGCGTTGATACGGAAATTTTTTATCGCAGTGCGCTCGACACTCATGGCGAAACCGCCGAGGGCGTGCAGTGGAATTCGACCGAAACCCAAGAAGTGCGCTTTCGCGTCCTGCGCTCATTTTTGCCGCCGGATATCTCGCGGCTGACGCTGGTCGATGCCGGATGCGGTTTCGGCGATCTTTATAGCTATCTGGAGCGTAGCGGCGAGCGCCCGCGCCGCTATATCGGGCTGGATGTGATGGAACCAATGGTCGAGGCGGCGCGACGGCGCACCGGCTGTGAGATTCAGGTGCTCGATATTCTCGACGCGACGACTACGCTCCCCGAAGCGGATGTTTATCTGTGTAGCGGGGCGATGAATACCTTTACCCGCGAGGAAACGCGGCGCTTTATCGAACGCTGTCTGGATGCCAGCCGTCATGGATTCGTGTTCAATCTGCTCAAAGGCTGGGACACCTCGCCGATTTATAATCTCTATTTACCGCGAGAAATCAAACGGTTAGCCCAAGATTTGGACGTTGAATACCAGTTTCAGGAAGGCTATCTAGCTGGAGATTTCAGCGCCGCGTTCTGGAAGCAGCCGTTTGGCAAGCGGGTATAATTCGCCATTTTCTCGCTGGTAGCAGGATAAATCATGCTCGATCCCCGTTGGTTGCGCACCGAATTGGCGCAGGTTGCCGAACAGCTCGCTCGTCGTGGTCTGGTGCTGGATACGGCGCGACTGGAAGCACTGGAAACTGAGCGCAAAACCCTGCAAATTCAGGTGCAGGAACTGCAAAACGAGCGCAACACGCGCTCCAAGTCAATTGGTCGCGCCAAAGCGTCCGGAGAGGACATCGCGCCGCTGCTGGCTGAGGTGGCCGATCTGGGCGAGCGGCTCAAGGCGGCTGAGGCGCGGTTGACGACGCTTCAAGAGGAACTGACCGACATCAGCTTGAGCTTGCCGAATCTGCCCGATGCGAGCGTTCCCGATGGGCGCGATGAGGCGGCGAATCGTGAAGAACGGCGCTGGGGCACGCCGCCAACCTTTGACTTTGACCCCAAAGATCATGTCGATCTTGGGGCCAGACTCGGCGGGATGGATTTTGATTTAGCAGCGAAAATCACCGGCTCGCGTTTTGTCACCCTGTCTGGCCCGCTGGCGCGGCTGCATCGGGCGCTGATTCAATTTATGCTCGATGTGCATACCACTGAGCACGGCTATACCGAAACCTATGTGCCCTATCTGGTCAATGCCGACAGTCTGCGCGGCACGGGGCAGTTGCCCAAATTTGAGGCCGATCTGTTCAAAGTTCCGGGCGAGCGCGAGCTGTATTTGATCCCGACGGCGGAAGTGCCGGTGACCAATCTGGTGCGGGATGTGATTGTGGAAGCCGACAGCCTGCCGCGCAAATGGGTTGCGCATACGCCGTGTTTTCGCAGTGAGGCCGGTTCCTACGGCAAAGATACGCGGGGCATGATTCGGCAACATCAGTTCGAGAAAGTCGAGCTGGTGCAGATTGTGCGCCCCGAGGATGGCCCGCAGGCGCTCGAAGCCCTGACCGGCCATGCTGAGTCGATCTTGCAACGGCTGGGATTGGCCTACCGTGTGATGACGCTGTGCGCGGGCGATCTCGGGTTTTCGGCACGTAAAACCTACGATCTCGAAGTGTGGCTACCGGCACAGAACACCTACCGCGAGATTTCCTCCTGTAGTCATTTCGGTGACTTTCAGGCGCGGCGACTGCAAGCACGTTGGCGCAATCCCGAAACCGGCAAGCCGGAACTGGTGCATACGCTCAATGGCTCGGGGCTGGCGGTCGGGCGGACGCTGGTTGCCGTGCTGGAGAATTATCAACAGGCCGATGGCAGCGTGCTGATTCCCGACGTGTTGCGGCCCTATTTAGGCGGTCTGGAGCGGCTGAACTAAGCACACTCGATGATGAACAGCGCCGAACTCGCCGCCGAATTGGGCATGAATGTCTGGATCTTCATCGCCCTGTGCGCGGTGCTGTGGCCGAGTTTTCATCTGCTGGCTGGCTATGTGGCACAACGTCTGCCGCTCGCTTGGCTGACGCGCTGGCCGATCATTCGCGCCAGCTACGGCTGGGAACACGGCGGGCGCTGCTATGAATGGCTGCGGATTCGGGCGTGGAAAGATCATCTGCCCGAAGCGGGCGGGCTGCTGCGCGATGGATTTGCTAAACGCCAGCTTGCGTCCGCCGAGCTGGACTATCTCGACCGCTTTGCCCGCGAGACCAGCCGTGCTGAGTTCGGGCATTGGCTGACTTGGGCGCTGGCGCTGACTTTTTTTCTGTGGACGCCGTGGTGGATGGGCGTGTTCATGCTCATCTATGCTGGCGTTATAAACTTGCCATTTATCTTGATTCAACGCTATAACCGAGCACGATTGCGGCGGTTGCTGCGACGGCTAAACGGCTCGGTTTGATCGTGTCAGATTTGCGAACCAGTGCCGAGTTTAGCGGTCAGCGTTGTGCTACTGTTTCAATCATGGATCGGATCGAATCGTGCCCCGCTGATCTGCATGCGGCGATCTGTTCAGCGACGGCTTATCCTGATTTCTAGCTGTGCGTCCTTTGGCGGCCTGTAGTATGTGGCCGCCCTTTTTTGCACGATCCAACCGCTATCCCCCTACCTGAGCACCCCCATTGATCCGGGGTACGCCCGCCGCGATGTCCACTTCGCTGGTTACAGTATACTGGCACAGCGTTCACGCGAACGCTTCTAGGCGCTCGTTCGCGCACGCTTCACCGATGGTTTTTTTCACTCAAGCGCCATGATGGAATTCCAGATGTCTGACTACAATGCCGAGGACGTCCGCAATATCGCCTTAGTCGGTCATGCCGGCGGCGGCAAGACCACGCTGGTGGAGGCGCTGCTGGCGGCCACCGGCGTCATCAATGTGCAGGGCAATATCGCCAAAGGCACCACGGTCTGCGACTTTGACCCGATGGAAAAAGCCTTGCAGCACTCGCTCGATGCCGCGATCACCAGCTTTACCACACACGGCAAGCATATCAATCTGCTTGACACCCCCGGCTATCCCGATTTTCTTGGGCGTAGCCTCTCGGTGCTGCCAGCGGTCGAAACCGCCGCACTGGTGATCAACGCGCAGGCGGGCATCGAACCGATGACCACGCGCCTGATGAAAGCAGTGGACAATCGGCAGTTATGCCGCCTGATTATCGTCAACCAGATTGACGCCGAGCAGGTTGATCTCGGGCAATTGACCGCCCAGATCCGCGAGACTTTCGGCCCTGAATGTCTGCCGATCAATCTGCCCGCCGATCATGGGCGGCGCGTGGTCGATTGCTTTTTTCAGCCCAGCGGCGCGGCGACGGATTTTTCATCGGTCGCCGAGGCCCACAGCCAGATCATTGACCAAGTCGTTGAGGTCGATGAAGACCTGATGGCGCTCTATTTAGAGCAGGGTCAAGAGCTGCAACCCGAACAGCTCCATGACCCCTTTGAAGCGGCGCTGCGCGAAGCGCATTTAATGCCGATTTGTTATGTCTCGGCGCAAACCGGCGCGGGGATTCCCGAACTGTTGGAAATTCTGACGCGATTGATGCCGAATCCGGCTGAAGGTAATCCGCCGCCATTTCTCAAGGGCGAGGGCGCGGCGCTAGAGCCGGTGCCGGTTCATCCCGATCCAACGCGGCACGCGATTGCGCATGTATTCAAGATCATCAATGACCCCTATCGCGGCAAAATCGGCATGTTCCGCGTGCATCAGGGGCGCATTACGCCGGCGAGTCAGTTATTCATCGGCGATGCGCGTAAGCCATTTAAGGTCAATCATCTCTATCGTGTACATGGCAATGATCTGATTGAAGTCGATGAAGGGGTGCCGGGCGATATTTTGGCCGTGACCCGCGTCGATGATCTGTATTTTGATGCTGTGCTCCATGATTCGCACGACGAGGATCATTTCCATCTATCGACGCTCGAATGTCCGGTGCCGTTATTCGGTTTGGCAATCACGACGACCAAGCGCGGCGATGAACAGAAATTAACCGAGGCACTGAATAAATTGCGCTCGGAAGATCCCTGTTTTCATATTGAGCATAATGCCAACACCAATGAAACCGTTGTGCGCGGTTTAGGTGAAGCGCATCTCAAGGTGGTCTTGCGGCGTTTATCTGAGCAATTTCATGTCGAGGTTGAAACCCATCCGCCGCGTATTCCGTATCGTGAAACGATTATGGGTCAGGCGGAGGGTCATTATCGCCATAAAAAACAGACTGGCGGTGCTGGGCAATTCGGCGAAGTCTATTTGCGCGTTGAGCCATTAGCACGGGGCGCAGGCTTTGAATTTGTCGATGCGGTTGTCGGCGGTGCGATTCCGGGGAATTTTATTCCGTCGATTGAAAAGGGCGTGCGTCAGGTATTAGATGAGGGCGCGATTGCCGGCTATCCGTTGCAAGATGTTCGGGTAACGGTATACGACGGTAAATATCATGCGGTTGATTCCAAAGATATTGCCTTTGCCACCGCTGGACGCAAAGCTTTTATTGATGCGGTACTGAAAGCGCAGCCGGTGATTTTGGAGCCGATTGTCAAACTCCGTATTACCACGCCCGGATCAGCAATGGGTGATTTAGCCGGTGATTTATCGAGTCGGCGTGGGCGAATCAATGGCAGTGATGCCAAGAGTCGCGGGCGGGTGGTCATTGAAGGTGAAGCGCCGCTGGCGGAATTAGATGGCTATGATGCGCGGCTGAAATCGCTCACCGGCGGTGAGGGCACCTATAGTCTGGAATTGAGTCATTATGATCCGGTGCCGGGTCAGATTCAGAAGCAGATGATGGAGGCGTATCAGCGGGCGGAGGATTGAGCGCCGCCGCTACGCTAACCAAATAACCGGCAGTACGGCGGGCACACATAACGCACACTGCCCGTCGTTTTGTGTGTGCGTGCGGTTCGCAACTTGGGAAAATCCCTATCTAGGGATTTCCCTTATATCGCGTTTTGCAATACCATTGCAGCCATCTTGCTTTGTAGTGCATACACGAGAACGCGAACATGCGCACTTTGTCAACTGCCATGCTGGCCGCGATTATTCCGACCATCCTGACCGCTTCACACGCTGTCCCGCGCCTCAGCGACACGCCGCCACTCAGTCAGGAAGCGCCCCAACCCCAAATAGCGGCTACCACTAAACCCCATAAACCCCGACCGAGCAAACCGCAACCGCGTCATAAAACTGCCGTCAAGGTCAACCTCAACCCCACGCTCGATCAGGATTTACACTGTCTGGCGCTCAACATCTATCACGAAGCCCGCTCAGAGCCGGAATCCGGCCAAATTGCCGTCGCCCGTGTCACCCTCAACCGCGTCCAATCCGAGGCATTTCCCAAATCGGTCTGTGGTGTGGTCAAACAGGGCGGCAACAAACGCAACCGCTGCCAGTTTTCTTGGTGGTGCGATGGCCAGCCGGATGACCCGACCGAAGCACACGCTTGGCAACGTTCCTTAGAAATCAGCCGCCGCGTGCTCGCCGACGAAGTGCCCGACCCGACCAACGGCGCACTCTACTATCACACCGATTACGTCAAGCCCAAATGGTCGCGGCAATTCCAGCGCACCACGCGCATCGGGCGACATTTGTTCTATCGTCCCGGCCAGAAGAATACCAATACAGCAGTTCATTCCGGCTGACGCCGCCGCATCCATAGCACATAAATCAGCAGCATGAGCGCGACGCCGATTAAGGTCGCGCTAGTTGCTAATGTCAGGTGCTCACGAATGAGCGCCGCGTTATCGCCAATCACATAGCCCAACGCAATCAATACCAGCGACCACAGCCCCGCGCCTAAAGCGGTGTAAAGCGCGAATGGAATTAACGGCATCCGCGCTAATCCAGCCGGAATTGAAATCAGTTGGCGAATCCCCGGAATTAACCGTCCGGTAAAGGTCGAAATAGCTCCATGACGCGCAAAAAAGCGGTCAGTTTTATGGAGCGTCGGCGGTGAAATCAGCACATAGCGCCCATAGCGTTCCAAAAATGGCCGCCCGACCCAGAGTGCCAGCCCATAATTGACAAACGCGCCAATTAACGATCCCAGCAGCGACGCGATGAGCACCAATAATGGATTCATGATCCCTTGCTGCGCTAAATAGCCCGCCGGAATCAGCACCACTTCACTCGGAAACGGAATAAAGCTCGACTCAATAGCCATGAGCAGCACAATACCCGCATAGCTCCAATCTGCAACTGCTGCGACTAGCCAGTCGAGCATCATCATTTATTTTGCCTCATCTGTCAGTCTGCAATAGCTTTAATCACGACTTGCGGATTTTTATCAACCACTTTTAGCAAAATTCGCGCTGATCCGCGCGGTATTTTTGACCCTTGTTCCCAATGCTTTAATGTATTGAGAGAAATACCTAGGGTGGCGCAAAAGCGTTGCGGATTCATGCCAGTCTTTTCGCGAATGGCTTTAACGTTTAAGCAATCTGGAGCATGTTCAATAACATGACGCGATTGCCCTTGAGCATGAGATTTAGCATCATTGAGGCCCGACATGATTTCAATGAAGGCATTGCTCATCACGTTTTCTCCAGAATTGCACTAATTCTTCAACAGCTTTTGCTAAAAGCTGCTTTTCTTTTGCCGAAATATTAGCTTTCTCGTTTTTCCCGAATGCCGCTAATAGATATAGCGGCATCATATCGCTGTGAAAGTAATAAATAACGCGAATACCAGAACGCTTGCCGCTATCCTGTCGCGCCCATCGCAGTTTACGGATACCACCACTACCTTGAATTAAAACGCCTGAATTTGGATGTTCGGCTAAATACGAAATCAATTCCATACGTTCTTCCAAAGAGAGTAGTGTTGCGATCTTTTTTTGGAACGGCCCAGTTTCAGCGACAGTAATCATGACATATTCAGTTACCAGCTTTTTTAGTCGCTATTGAGGGTTGGATTTTTAGGCGTGATCAGCGAGCCGCTGGCGTCCTCGCGCAATCGCTGCCCGGACTTGAGCCGGTGCCGTGCCGCCGAAATGATCGCGGGCGGCAACTGAGCCTTCAAGCGTCAAGACGCTGAATACATCGTCAGCAATCAGTGCTGAGAATTGGCGCAATTCATCTAATGTTAAATCAGCCAGATCGCGCCCTTCACGCACGCCAAGCGCAACCGCCTTGCCGACAATTTCATGCGCATCGCGGAATGGAATGCCGCGCCGTACCAGATAATCCGCTAAATCAGTCGCTGTGCTGAATCCTTGTTTTGCCGCTGCCCGCATCCGCTCACGCTTACAGGTCACATGCGCCATCATATCGGCATAAACTTTGACCGATCCTTTTAAATTATCTACCGTATCGAATAACGGTTCTTTATCTTCTTGATTGTCTTTGTTATAGGCCAACGGCTGGGACTTCATCAGCGTTAATAAACCCATTAAATGCCCAAAAATTCGCCCACTTTTGCCGCGCACTAATTCAGGCACATCGGGATTTTTTTTCTGCGGCATAATCGACGAGCCAGTGCAAAAACTATCGGATAACTCAATAAAACCGAATTGCGCCGATGACCATAAAATCAACTCTTCCGAAAAGCGCGACAAGTGCATCATTAAAATCGCTGCGTCGGCGGTAAATTCAATCGCAAAATCCCGATCCGAAACTGCATCAAGCGAATTTTCCGCTGGACGATCAAAACCCAGCAATTCAGCGGTATAGGCGCGGTCGATGGGATAGGTGGTGCCCGCGAGCGCCGCTGCGCCCAACGGCATGACGTTGAGCCGTCGCCGACAATCCGCCAGACGCTCGCGGTCGCGCTCCAGCATCTCAAACCACGCCAGCATGTGATGACCAACAGTGATCGGCTGGGCAACCTGAAGGTGCGTAAAACCCGGCAGGATGGTCTCAGCTTCGCGCTCGGCCAGATCGAGCAGCGCGGTTTGCAGCCGGACTATTTCAGCACGAATAGTGTCAATTTCATCGCGCAACCAGAGCCGCACATCGGTCGCGACCTGATCGTTACGCGAACGTCCAGTGTGCAATTTCTTTCCTGCCTCGCCGATGTCAGCGGTCAGCGCCGACTCGATATTCATGTGTACATCTTCAAGCCGGATCGACCACTGAAACGCGCCCGCGTCGATCTGGGCACGCACGCGCTCCAGTCCAGCGACAATGGCGTCGCGCTCGGCGTCGGTCAAAATCCCCTGACGCGCCAGCATGGTGGCATGGGCAATCGAGCCTTGAATATCATAGGGATAGAGTCGGCGGTCGAACTCAACTGAAGCGGTGAAGGCTTCAACAAAGGCATCGGTTGGCGCGTTGAAGCGACCGGCCCAGGGCTTAGCAGATATGGCGTCTGACATGGGAGCATCCAGCGGCTGAATGAAAAGGGGGCGATTTTACACTGATGGCGGCAGCCGCCGACTATACTCGCTATATTTTATCCAAAGCATTGATTGTATGGGCTGAGTTTGGCAGCGTTAATCAAAACGATAGTGCTTTTCCACCGCCTCAAGCACCTCCCAGATGCAGGTCAAACCTGCCGGAAAAGTAATTAAATCGCCGCGTTTGAACTCCTGCGCTGAACCGCCTTCGGGTGTGACGCGGAAGCGCCCGCGCATCACATAACAGGTTTCGGTTTGGTCGTAATGCCAAGAAAAGGTCGCGGGTTCTTTCTTCCAGATCGGCCAGTCCTCGACACCCATCACCTCGAGCTTGGCCGGTGAGGGCTTGTGTTCGCAACGAATCGTTAAATCGCTCATGGTGTGTTGTCTCGTTCAGTGTGTGAAAATTGACAGTTTTGATGTTTAACCGACTTTTCCAATCAGCCATGACAACCGCAGATCAAATCATCTCAGCACCTGAACTGACATCTCTCGCCGTGCGCATCGGGGAACGCCTATGCGCACGCGGCTGGTCAGTAGCAACGGCTGAATCCTGTACCGGCGGTTGGATTGCCAAAACGCTCACCGACATCGCCGGTAGCAGTGCGTGGTTTGAGCGTGGCTTTGTCACCTATAGCAATGCGTCTAAACACGAACTGTTAGGCGTTTCAAGTACGTTGATTGCTGAACAGGGCGCGGTTAGCGGGCCAGTGGTGCGGGCAATGGTCGCCGGTGCTTTAGCGCACAGTCACGCTCAGGTCGCACTGGCCGTGAGCGGCATTGCCGGGCCGGGCGGTGGCTCACCCGACAAGCCAGTCGGGACGGTCTGGTTTGCTTGGGGACAGACAGCAGACACGATTGTAACGCGCCGCGTGTGTTTTGCTGGTGAGCGCGAAGCGGTGCGCGAACAGGCTGTCTACACGGCGCTCTTCGGTTTACTGGATTTGCTCAAGCGGAATGCCACACTCTGACACCGGCTGCCGTGCATACAAGCGTCTCACGCGCACGCGGGACGCTCGCTTGCACGGCACCTATGCCGCCGGTGGTGCGCTGGTTTCACGCCGCACCCGTTCGATCAATTGATCGGCAATGGCAATCAAATCCGGCAGTGTCTGCGCGTTTTCATTCAGCACGGCATAACGTCCTCCGATAGCCAGCGTCGGCACAGCATCAATTTGATAATGCTCGGCGAGATAATCCGAGCGTCCGACTTTAGTCTGCACATCAAAGGAATTGAAGGCATCTTTGAAACGCTGGAGATCAATCGCTTGATCGTCTAACCAGTCCACAATAGCCGATTCGGTGAATAGCTTGGCGCGATCTTCGTGCAGCGCCGTGAATAGGGGTTGATCGAGTCGCTCTAATTCATCAAGACTTTCAAGCGCATAAAACAGCCGCGCCAGATTTGCCCAAGCTTGTCGCCCGAAGGTGATAGGCACCCGCCGCAAGACGACATCTTCCGGCAGGGTGGTCTGCCATTGTTTCAGCAGCGGATTGAGCGAACCACAATGCGGGCAGCCGTAGGAAAAGAACTCCAGCACTTCGATCTTCCCCGGCACATCGCTCGGCTGTGGCGGGGTGATAGCACGCCAGTCTTGACCTTCGATGAGTTCCGCCCGCGCCTGTAGCGGCAAGGCGGCGAGCGCGACTGTGCTCAAGAGCAGGTGATTGAAGTGACGGCGGTTTAGCAGCATAAGCGGTGCTCCAAAATTTATACGTTGCGTGAGCGGATGCGCCAAGTGTGCCACAGCGCCCAGAGTGCGGCAGTTGTGAGCGCGGTAAACAGCAAGAGCGAGATAGTTGCCAACGGCAAGCCGAGTAAACGAAAGCGATCATCCTCACAAAAACCCGTGGCTAAAAACAGGCTGGGTATCTGCTGTCCGAGCCATTCAACCAGCGTTTCAATCAGCCCCGGATCGCTGCTCACACAGCTATTGGTCGGCGAAGGATAGGCTTGAATCCAGCTATGATGCGCGGCGACCGCGACGCCGCCCTCGGTGGTCAGGAATGTCAGCCCGCCGGGCACAAGTGGATTCCAGCCGCGCCAGACACTCGCGGCGGCACTCAGCGCGAAGATGCCGACGACGAGCATCAATAGCCGCTGAAAGATGCAGAGATGACACGGATCCAGATGCAGCCACTCAGTGAGCACGACCGAGGCCAGACCAGCCCCGAGGCCAATGCCACCGATGAGCAGCCAGATCAGTCCCAATCTGTTGCTGACCATCGTTGTTGCGTCCTCAAAGTGAGTTGAGATTATGCGGGCGGGTGGATAAGGCGGCGATGTTACACCGTCTCCAGCGCCGCCCGCTGTGCCGTATGGAGCGAGCGAATCCCCGCTGCGCCCAATTCGAGCAGCGCGTCGAGTTCAGCGCGGGTAAACGGATGGCCTTCCGCCGTGCCCTGCACTTCGATAAAGCGACCCGCATCATCCATGACCAGATTCATGTCCGTTTCAGCGTTGGAATCCTCGGCATAATCCAGATCAAGCACCGGCACGCCCTGATAGATGCCGACTGAAACCGCTGCAATCTGCGCGATGATCGGGTCGGTTTTGAGATCGCCATTTGTCATCAGAGAATTGATCGCATCGCGTAACGCGACCCAAGCGCCGGTAATGGCAGCGGTGCGCGTGCCGCCGTCGGCTTGGAGCACATCGCAGTCAAGTGTAATGCTCCGCTCGCCGAGTGCGTTGAGATTGACCGCTGCCCGCAATGCCCGCCCAATCAAGCGTTGAATTTCCAGCGTGCGTCCGCCTTGTTTGCCGCGAGCGGCTTCGCGTGGCATCCGCTCGCCGGTGGCACGCGGCAGCATTCCGTATTCGGCGGTGATCCAGCCCTGACCCTTGCCTTTGAGAAAGGGTGGCACCCGGGGTTCGACGCTGGCGGTGCAGAGCACGCGGGTGTTGCCGAATTCGATGAGGACGGATCCCTCAGCGTGGCAAGTAAACTGGCGCGTGAAGCGAATCGGGCGCAGGGCGTCGGGGTGGCGTTGAGAGGGGCGCATGGATTAGGTTAGGCTCCGGGATTGAGGATCAAATCGCGACAGTGTACTGTGCGCGTGGCGAGTCGAGCGAATACTGTGGCGGTTTGCATGGTGCGGGGAAACGAAGCGGGCCGCCAGATGCTGTAAAAAAGAGACAGTTGCAATGAATGTGTCTTTTTTCGCCCAATCTGTTGCAAAACGCTCCGTCGTGTTCTATAGTTCAGACCGCAAAGCATGATTGCGCATGATTCCAGCAGTCAAACTGACAAATTCACAACATCGGAGATACTCATGAACAAGAAACTTTTAAGTATGGCGGTTGCCGCCGCACTGGTTGCACCAACTGCTGCAATGGCCGAAGCGGTTCTGTATGGCGATCTGCATGTTTCTATCGACTGGTTTGATATTGAAGATGTGCGTGCCCCGGGTGCGGGTGGTGCAGTGATTCAGCGTGGTTATCAAGGCTGGGGTCTGAATGGTGGCGGCTCCTCGCCTGATACCAACGGCTTGGCACCTGCCGGTTCTGCGGCAAAAACAACCAAAGGCAACCGCGACAACCAGATCGGCCTGAAGGGTTCTGAAGATCTGGGCAATGGTATGGATGCCATCTACCATGTTCAGTTCGACATTCATCTGACAGAAGAGTCAAATAGCAATGTCCTGAGCGGTGGCGATGAATTTGTAACCATGCAGAAAGCCTATGTTGGTCTCTCCAGCAAGGATTTTGGTACCTTCATGGTTGGCCGCAACGACAGCCCGCTTTACACCTCGACGGCCAAGCTCGACCTGTTCGAGAACACCATGGCCGACTATAACGAAATGATTGGTTTTGACGACAATCGCTTCGATAACGCGATTGCCTATGTCAGCCCGAGCATGGGTGGCTTCCAGCTTGCTGGTGCACTTGAAGTCGGTGGTGGTTCGACGGGTGGTGCAGGTGAAAACCTGAATTCAAACAGCTTGGGTGAAGGATTTGCGCTTGCTGGTGTGTATAGCAACGGCCCGTTCTACGCCTCGCTGGCCTATGAGTCACAGGGTAAAGAGCTGCAAATGGGTACGGCAGTCAGTAATAACGAACTGAGTGCAAGTTATGTTGAAGAAGAATACAGCATCTGGCGCGTTGGCGTTGGGTTGATCAACTGGAATGGCTTTAGCGTCAGTGGTATCTACGAAAGACAGAATATTGCAGATACCGACAAACTCACTCGCGATGTTGATGCCACTTGGGATCTGTGGCAGCTTCAGGCCGGTTACTCGTTTGGCAACAGCATGGTCAAGGCCATGTATGGTTTCGGCGAATACGATTATGACGCGCTGCCTGGCACCGCTAAGGTTAGCAGCGAGCATTCCGCATGGTCGCTTGCGTTCGATCACAACTTCACCAAGCGCACCAAAGCCTATGTGCTGTACACGCAGTACGATTCCGACCAAGATGTTGGTGGTGTCTCTCTGAACTCGCTGGAATGGGACGGCTTCTCGGTCGGTATGGTTCACCACTTCTAATATCAGCCTTCAGGCCTGAAGTTGGGTAAAATAAAAACGGGATCCTGCGGGATCCCGTTTTTTTGTGTGGTACAGCGCGAATCGAACTTAACGCTGTAGCGTGCGCGGCCCCTGTGCCGATCCCAAAATCAACACATCTGCCGGACGTTGCGCAAATAGCCCCACCGTCACCACACCCGCCAGCGCGTTAATCTGCTGTTCCAAGCCGACCGGATCGGTGATAACCAGATTCTGCACATCCAGAATCAGATTGCCGTTATCGGTGACATAACCCTCACGCCATACCGGCGTTCCGCCCAACCGCACCAACTCACGCGCCACCAAGCTCCGCGCCATCGGAATCACTTCAACCGGCAGCGGAAACTGCCCCAGCACCTCGACCAGCTTGCTTTCATCGGCAATACACACAAAACTGCGACTCGCCGCTGCGACGATCTTCTCGCGGGTCAGCGCCCCGCCGCCGCCCTTAATCAGTTCGAGCCGCGCATTCGACTCATCCGCGCCATCGACATAGAGCGCCAGCTCCCCGACAGCATTGAGATCAAACACCGGAATCCCGTGCTGCTTCAGCCGCGCTGTTGACGCCTCAGAACTCGACACCGCGCCCTCGATGCGGTGTTTGATGCCAGCCAGCACATCAATAAACTGATTCACAGTCGAACCGGTGCCGACACCGATCACGCCGCCGTCAACATAGGCTAAGGCTGCCTCAGCCGCTTGACGCTTTAATTCATCAGGATTCATCAACAAAAACCTGCTCCGAATTTTATACTTTAAAGTGTACATTCAGTTATTCGCTCTCCGTTGATAGCACCCGTGCGGGCGAGCAACTGGAGTCCTGGTTGAGCAGTCCCAACCGGAGGCGCTCAGTCCGCGCCTGCACGATA
>NZ_FNOW01000002.1 GCF_900107145.1 Allochromatium warmingii
TAACGCCACGGACAACCTGTTTTGTTTAAATAAAAGATAGCATTCAAGATTTCGCGTAGATCACTTGATCTTGGGCGGCCTGTTGTATAAGGCTCAAGTTCTTCGAAGATTTTTTCGACAATCTCCCATTCTTCATCGGAGATATCGCTTGGATATTTTGGCGAAGAGTTTTTTTCTGAAGTCATATTCACGATATGAGTGGGGTTAATTAACTCGCAAAATTTGCCATATTCTCGAAAAAATCTACTTCAAAATCAATAGTTTAGTTTTTAGACAGACTCTTAGACGACGACAGTCCTTGCATCAATAGCGTTGCTTTTCAAGCGCATTGAAACCATGTTTGACCAGTTGTTTAGCGTCAGATTTGATATAGTCTATCGCAATCAATAAGTCCTATCGATTAGGGCACTACCGAAAAATCTTTCCAATCGCTCCATTCTCCCGCATCACCCCAACGCAGTTCGTGCTACACTATTCAGCTTTTGAAGACGCTGCTTGACTGCTGCCAAGCGGCGTCGTGACTTTTTATTGATAGGCGTGGCGCACGTGCGTGGCGTCCGCAGGAGAAATTCCATGCAAGTGTCGGTTGAAGCGGGCGAAGGTCTTGAGCGCCGGATGCGCGTCGAGTTGCCGTTTGAGGATGTCGAGTCTGAGGTCGAGAAGCGGTTGCGGCAGTTGGCCCCACGCGCCAAACTCGCCGGCTTTCGCCCCGGCAAGGTGCCGATGACCATCCTGCGCCAACGCTACACTGAACAGCTTCACCATGAAGCCTTCGGCGACATGGTGCAATCGAGCCTGTATGACGCCCTGCGTGAGGCGGCGCTGACTCCCGCTGGTATGCCGCATGTTGAACCGGATTTCGACATCGCCGCCCGTCGCATCGCCTATACCGCGATCTTTGAAATTCTGCCTGAAATCACGCTCGTTGAACTGAAAGATCAAGTCATCAAACGTCCAGTGAGTGAACTCACGGACGCTGATCTGGATGAGATGATCGAGCGTCTGCGCACGCAGCGTCAGACTTGGCAAGCCGCTGAACGTCCGGCACAGATCGGCGACCGTTTGACTATCGACTTTGTTGGCACCGTAGATGGTGAAGCCTTCGACGGCGGCTCGCTGGACAACTACACCGTCGAACTCGGCGAAGAGGATCTCATTCCGGGCTTTGAAGAAGGCTTAGTCGGCGTCAACGTCGGCGAAACACGCTCGCTCGATCTGACCTTCCCTGACCCCTATCACGACCAAAACTTGGCCGGTAAGCCGGTGCGTTTTGAGGTGACAGTGACCGCGATCAGCGCCCCCTGTCTGCCGGAAGTGGATGCCGAATTTGTCAAAGCATTCGGAGTCGAAGATGGCGATGTTGAGCGGTTTAAGGCCGATGTGCGCCGCAACATGGAGCGCGAATTACAGGAGCGTCTCACCGCCCGCACCAAAGAACGGGTAATGGACGTGCTCTATGAAGCCAACCCCATTGAATTGCCCAAAACGCTGATTGCCGAAGAACAGCGCACGCTGGTCAAGCAGATGCAGCAGGCGTTGGGCAACAACGCGATGCAGCTTCCGGTAGAGATGTTCGAGCCAGGCGCACGGCGGCGCGTCGCGCTGGGCTTAATCCTCGGGCAATTCATCCGCGATCACGAACTGAAAGCCGATCCCGAGCGCGTGCGTGCCGCTGTTGAGCGTATCGCAGCCAGCTATGAGCAGCCGGAGCAGGTGATCGAGCATTACTATAAAAATGCTGAACATCTGAGTGCCGTGCGGGCGCTGGTGCTTGAAGAACAAGTCGTCGAGCTGGTGTTGCAACAGGCGCAGGTCGAGGACGAACCCTTAACCTTTGCCGAGTTGACTGTACAAGCCTAAAACATATCCGCTCACGCACCGATCCGCCTGCGGCGGTGCGCAACTCGCGGCCACACGCCGCCGAGCTGACCGCCGCCGCCATCGCCACGCTTGACCGTCTTTCCTTTTTTACTTCAACAATCAAGCCCAAGAGTCCAGCCATGAGCACACCCCTGAGCCGCACCGATTGGCAGCCCCAAGGTCTGGGACTGGTGCCCATCGTCGTCGAGCAGACCGCACGCGGTGAACGCTCGTTTGACATTTATTCGCGTCTGCTCAAGGAGCGGGTCATCTTTCTCGTCGGCCCGGTCGAAGACCACATGGCGAATTTAGTGGTCGCACAACTGCTGTTTCTTGAGTCAGAAAATCCCGATAAAGACATTCATCTTTATATCAATTCACCCGGCGGTTCAGTCACGGCTGGACTGGCGATTTATGACACCATGCGCTTTATTCGCCCCGATGTCAGCACCATGTGCATTGGTCAGGCGGCGAGCATGGGCGCATTGCTGCTGGCTGGCGGCGCAGCGGGTAAACGCTTCTGTTTGCCGCATTCGCGCATGATGATTCATCAGCCGCTCGGTGGTTTTCAGGGTCAGGCGACCGATATTGAGATTCACGCCCGCGAAATTCTTTATATTCGTGAGCGGCTCAATCAAATTTTGGCGCATCACACCGGACAGTCGATTGAAAAGATCGCTGATGATACAGATCGTGATCGGTTTATGGACGGTGAAACCGCCCGCGAATATGGGTTAATCGATCAAGTCATCAGCGAGCGCGGCCCAGCGACGCCCGCCAAAAAAGCCTAATGTTTTAATGTTTGGTTATGATTGACCCGCGAAGCGTCCAAACTGGGCGCTGCGGTTGCTTGCCAGACCACCCTAAATGCTTAGATTGAACTCCGCCTCAATCGGAATGCAGGATTTGCATTGCCTCACAGCCCCCCGGAGATTTTCCCCCGATGAGTAAGAGCGACGACGGTAAACTGCTCTATTGTTCCTTCTGCGGTAAGAGTCAGCACGAAGTGCGCAAGCTCATCGCTGGCCCGTCGGTATTCATCTGCGATGAATGTGTCGAACTGTGCAATGACATCATTCGTGAGGAGATGGAGGAAAACGCCGCTGAAACGACCAGTCATCTGCCCAAGCCGCGTGAAATTAACGCCAAGCTCGATGAATTTGTCATCGGTCAAGAGAAGGCCAAAAAAGTCCTCTCGGTTGCGGTCTACAACCATTATAAGCGGCTCGAAGTCGCTGAAGCTAAAGAAGATATTGAAATCGCGAAAAGCAATATTTTGCTCATCGGGCCGACTGGTTCGGGCAAAACCTTGCTGGCTGAAACGCTGGCGCGGTTACTCAATGTGCCGTTCACCATCGCCGATGCGACCACACTGACCGAAGCCGGTTATGTCGGTGAAGATGTCGAGAACATCATTCAAAAGCTGTTGCAAAAGTGCGATTACGATGTCGAAAAGGCGCAAACCGGCATTGTCTATATCGACGAGATCGACAAGATTTCACGCAAGTCGGATAACCCGTCGATTACCCGCGATGTGTCGGGCGAGGGTGTGCAGCAGGCGCTGTTAAAACTCATTGAGGGCACGATTGCCTCGGTGCCGCCGCAAGGTGGGCGCAAGCATCCCCAGCAAGAGTTTTTGCAGGTCGATACCTCAAATATTTTGTTTATCGTCGGCGGTGCTTTCGCGGGCCTTGATAAGGTGATTCAGAACCGCTCGAAAAAAACCGGCATCGGTTTTTCGGCTGAGGTGCAGAGCAAGGACGATACGCGCCAGATCAGCGAATTATTAAGCGCGGTTGAGCCGGAAGATCTGATTCGCTACGGCTTGATCCCCGAATTTGTTGGGCGCTTGCCGGTGATGGCGACGCTGGAAGAACTCGACGAAGCGGCGCTAACGCTGATTTTGACCGAACCCAAACACGCGCTGGTTAAGCAATATGCGCGGTTGTTTGAGATGGAAGGCGTGCAACTGGAAATCCGCGATGATGCGTTGCGTGAAATCTCGCGCAAGGCGATGGAGCGCAAAACCGGCGCACGCGGACTGCGTACCATCATGGAGCAAGTGCTGCTCGACATCATGTACGATCTGCCGTCGATGGATCATGTCAGCAAGGTCGTCATCGACGCCTCGGTGATCGGCGGCGAAAACAAGCCGTTTTTGATCTATGATCGGATTGAGAAGCAGGCGGCTGCCGGAGAGTGAACGGTTGCGCGGTGCGGTGCTGGACGTGTTGGTTAACCGCAAAGAGCACAAAGTACGCTAAGGCTTGTTTGATTCAGTAAAGACGTGCTTGGGTGACTGGGCTTCGGCATCGTCACTCAAGCCAAGCCACCGACCAACATGCTGCCTGTGTTGAACCGCGTACCACCCGCCCCGATCCTCTCAGCTGACTTATCCTTCCGACGTTCCAGATCGCGCTTGGCCTCGCTGCCGGGGAACGTCGCCGCTAACGAGAACAGGTTTCCATGGCTCAAAACATCTCCGCTTCCGCTCGTGAGCGATCCGTCCAGCAGGAAGTTCCGGTACTGCCTCTGCGCGATGTGGTCGTGTATCCGCACATGGTCATCCCGCTGTTTGTTGGGCGGGATAAATCGATCCGTGCGCTTGATGCGGCGATGGCGACCGATAAGCAGATTTTGCTGATTGCGCAAAAAAGCGCCGATGTCGATGAACCGCGTGTCAAAGATCTCTATGAGATCGGCACCCTGGCTAATATCCTTCAGTTGCTCAAGTTACCCGACGGCACCGTTAAGGTGCTGGTTGAGGGCAGTCAACGCGCCCAAATCGACCGCTTTTTGACCACGCAAGAGGCCTTTTCGGCGCTAATTCGTCCAATGTCGGAAACGCTGGAAATGGACGAGCGCGAGCAGGATGTATTGATGCGCTCGGCGCTGGCGCTGTTCGATCAGTACGTCAAGCTCAACAAAAAAGTGCCGCCTGAGGTGCTGACCTCGCTGGCAAGCATTGATGACGCTGGACGGCTGGCCGATACGATGGCGGCGCATATGGCGCTCAAGCTCGACGAAAAGCAGCGCGTGTTGGAGATGATCGACATTGCGTTGCGGCTCGAACACCTGATGAGCCTGATGGAAGCCGAGAACGATATTCTCCAGATGGAAAAGCGCATCCGTGGACGGGTGAAGCGCCAGATGGAGAAAAATCAGCGCGAGTACTATCTCAACGAGCAGATGAAGGCGATCCAGAAGGAGTTAGGTGAGCTGGAAGATGCGCCCAATGAGATCGAAGATTTGGCTAAACGCATCGAGGCCGCTGGGATGCCGCGTGAGGCCAAAAACAAGGCGCTCGGCGAGTTAAACAAGCTCAAGCTGATGTCGCCGATGTCGGCAGAAGCGACTGTGGTGCGCAATTACATCGACACGCTCGTTAGCGTACCGTGGAAAAAACGCACCCGTATCCGCAATGACATTCAGGTCGCCGAATCCGTGCTCGATCAGGATCATTACGGGCTAGAAAAGGTCAAGGAACGCATCCTCGAATATCTCGCCGTGCAACAGCGCGTGCGCAAACTCAAGGGGCCGATTCTGTGTCTGGTCGGCCCGCCTGGAGTCGGTAAAACCTCGCTCGGGCAGTCGATTGCGCTCGCCACCAATCGCAAATTCGTGCGCATGTCGCTCGGCGGTGTGCGCGACGAGGCCGAAATTCGCGGTCATCGTCGCACCTACATCGGGGCTTTGCCGGGCAAGATTATTCAGAATCTGTCCAAAGCCGGTTCACGGAATGCGTTATTTTTGCTCGATGAAATCGACAAAATGGCGATGGATTTTCGCGGCGATCCGGCCTCGGCGCTGCTCGAAGTGCTCGACCCAGAACAGAATCACACCTTCGCCGATCATTATTTAGAGGTCGATTTCGACCTGTCCGAGGTCATGTTTGTCGCCACCGCGAATACGCTCAATATTCCACCGGCGCTGCTCGACCGCATGGAAGTGATCCGCCTGTCGGGTTACACCGAAGATGAAAAGGTCGCCATTGCGGAACGCTATCTGGTGCCCAAGCAGATGCGCAACAACGGCCTCAAGAGTTCTGAGTTGACCATCCGCGAGAACACGTTACGCGACATCATCCGCCATTACACCCGTGAAGCTGGCGTGCGCAATCTGGAGCGCGAGATTTCCAAACTCTGCCGCAAGGTGGTCAAAGAAGTCCTGCTCAAAAAGCGCGACACGGCCACCGTCATCACGCCCAAATCGCTGGAAAAATATCTCGGCGTGCAACGCTATCGCTATGGTCGTGCGGATGAACACGATCAGATTGGTCAGGTCACGGGCTTGGCCTGGACAGAGGTCGGCGGCGAGTTGCTGCGGATCGAATCGGCGCTGGTGCCCGGCAAAGGGAAGTTCACCTATACCGGTCAGCTTGGCGATGTGATGCAGGAATCGATTCAAGCCGCGATGACGGTGGTACGCGCCCGCGCCGATGCGCTCGGCGTGCCGCCGGATTTTCACAATCAGTTTGATATTCACATCCACGTCCCCGAGGGCGCAACGCCGAAAGATGGCCCCAGCGCCGGTGTGGCAATGTGTACGGCGCTGGTCTCGGCACTGACCAAGATTCCGGTGCGCTCTACGGTCGCCATGACCGGCGAGATTACGCTACGCGGCGAGGTGCTGCCCATCGGCGGACTGAAAGAAAAGCTGCTGGCGGCCCATCGCGGCGGAATCGAGACGGTGATTATCCCGCTCGAAAACGAGCGCGATCTGACCGAAATTCCCAAAAACATCAAGCAACATCTCAAAATCCATCCGGTGCGCTGGATCGACGCAGTGCTCGATCTGGCGCTCACCCAATCCCCTGTCCCTATTGAAGAAACCAAAATCGATGGGGACGCAGCGGTGCCCGCCGTAGAGGTCGAGGAAGCGGCAGACAGCACCCGCGAGCCGAGTGCGCGACTGCGTCATTAACCATGCGGGCGCGGTTGCGTAACAGTTAGCTGCAATTCCTAGTTGCTTCCCGCGCCCTCTGCGCATTAGGATGCTGGCACGATCGAGGCGCTCCCGACTGGAGCGCAGCGGCCTTTCTCAGCGGAGCGCATGGTTAGACCGTCTCCGCTCCAGTCGGGCAGTGCTCGACGCTGACTCGTTTTGTGAAGCATCAACCCGGGGATTCTGAAGGGGAAATCCATGAATAAATCCGAACTCATCGAAAAAATGGCCGAGGCCGCTGACATCTCCAAAGCCGCCGCTGGGCGTGCCCTGGATGCGTTGACTGATTCAATCGCTGTTGCATTGAAGGATGGAGATACAGTATCATTGATCGGGTTCGGTACCTTCTCGTTGAAAGAGCGTGCGGCCCGTACCGGTCGCAACCCGCAAACGGGTGCAACCATCGAAATCAAGGCATCGAAAACGCCTGCATTTAAGGCTGGTAAAGCACTCAAAGACGCGGTACAATAGTCGCTCGCTTCACAAGGGTGCTTAGCTCAGCTGGGAGAGCATCGCCCTTACAAGGCGAGGGTCGTAGGTTCGATCCCTACAGCACCCACCACAATTTGGAGCGGTAGTTCAGTTGGTTAGAATACCGGCCTGTCACGCCGGGGGTCGCGGGTTCGAGCCCCGTCCGCTCCGCCAACTTTAAGAGAACGGGGTATCCATCACATATGGATACCCCGTTTTTTTGTTTTCTGGATCTGGATTTTCGCCAATCACCATGCTTCAGACTATCCGCGAACGCGCTCAAGGTTGGATCGCTTGGGCTATCGTCATCCTGATTAGTATTCCTTTCGCCCTCTGGGGCATTCAATCCTATCTGGGCGTGGGCGGCGAGCCGATTGCTGCCACGGTCAATGGGGTCGAACTCCCTGAACGCGAGCTGGATCGGCGCGTGCAAGAAGCGCGGCTCGATCTGCGTGAGCGCCTCGGTGCCGACTATGATCCGGCGACAGTGGACGATCAGCAGCTCCGCGCCGAGGTGCTGGATACCCTGATTCAGGAAACCGTGCTGCTGGAGGCGGTCAAGCGTCTCGGGTTGCGCGTCTCGGATCAAGAGGTGCAACTGCAAATTCTCTCCGATCCGTCGTTTGTCAAAGATGGGCGGTTTGACAAAGAAACCTATGAGCGGTTGTTACGTTTTCAGGGGCTGACGCCAGCACTCTATGAAGCGCAGTTGCGCCAAAAACTCAGCGCAACGCAGTTGGTGCGGGCGCTTGCGAGTAGCGAGCTGGCCACGCGCACTGAACGCGATGCCTACAAGCGGCTGATGGGTCAGCGGCGTGAGATCAGCTATCTGCGTTTGCCGCTGGCGGCGCATCGCACGGAAGAGCCGCTCGATGAGGCGCGGATCACGGCCTATTACGACTCTAATCGCGCCCGCTTCCAGACGCCAGAACAGGTCAAGCTCGATTATTTGGTGCTCGATAGCGAGCAATTAGCGGCCAAAATCGAGGTCAGCGAGGACGAGTTGCGCCAGTTATATGCCTCCGATCAGGCGCGGTTTGTGCAGCCGGAACGGCGGGCGGTGCGGCATCTGTTGCTCAAGGTCGAAGATGGCGCAGACGCGGCAGCCGCACAGGCGGTTCTTGAGCAAATTCAGGCAATTCGAGCGCGGATTCAGGCCGGCGAGTCGTTCGAGGAGCTGGCGAAAACGCTCTCGCAGGATCCCGGCAGCGCCGCGCAGGGCGGATCATTGGGGATCATTGAGTCGGGGATCATGGTGCCAGCGTTCGATCAAGCGGCCTTTGCGCTTGCGGTCGGCGCAGTGAGCGAGCCGGTGCGCACGAACTTTGGCTATCACTTGATCGAAGTGACGCAGATTCAGCCCGCGACGACTCAGCCATTTGCGGCGGTGCGCGAGTCATTGCACGATCAGCTCACCAAGCAGCGGGCGGAAAGCCTGTTTTACGATCTGGCCGAGCGGTTGGCGACCATCACCTATGAATCACCTGAGAGTTTGGAACCAGCAGCGCAGGAACTTGGCTTGACGATTCAGCACAGCGATTGGGTCAGCCGCGAGCACAGTGAGCCAAGCGTGTTAGCGCATCCGAAGGTGATGGCGGCGGCGTTCCATGAAGAGGTTTTAGTAAATGGTCGCAACAGCGATTTGCTCGAACCGGAGCGCGACCGGCTGCAAGCGGTAGTGTTGCGCGTGGTGGCACATCGTGATGTGTCGGTCAAAGCACTCGCCGATGTGCGCGAGGAGATTAGCGCCGCGATTCGTGATGAACAGGCGCGGGTGGCGGCCAAAGCAGCGGCTGAGGCATTGGCAGAAAAACTGCGTGACGGTTCCGATTGGTCAGCCGCTGGCGCGGATTTAACGCCCGAATTGCCCGGGTTAGTGGATCGACAGAGCACAGCGGTGCCAGCCGGCGTGCTGGATGCCGCCTTTAAGCTGGCGGTGCCGACCGAGGGCGGTGTGAGTATTGGCACGGCGATTCTCGACGATGGGGATGCTGTCGTGGTGCGGGTGACAAAGGTCGAAGATGGTCAGATTGACGCGGAGACCGCCGACGCGGGCTTCTCAGCCGAAGCCTTTATCATCACCCAGATGCTCGGGCGTCAAGCCTATCTCAATGCGCTGGCTGATATGCAGTCGCGGGCAAAGATTGAACGGAAGGTGACGGCGACGGCTGAGGCGATGCCCTAACACTGCACCGCCTAACGCACACTCCCACGCCAGCGCGTGGGAGCGCGTCGGCACTAAAATGCCGCGTGGTTTAGCCCAGCCCGAGAATGTTGTACCCGGTATCGACATAGAGCACATCGCCGGTAATGCCCGAGGCCAGATCGGAGCACAAAAACGCCGCAGCGTTGCCGACTTCTTCAATCGTGACAGTGCGCCGCAGTGGGGTGCGTTCCTCAACCTGCTTGAGCATATCGCGGAAGTTGGAAATGCCCGCAGCCGCGAGCGTGCGAATCGGGCCAGCCGACACCGCGTTGACCCGCGTTCCGTGTGGGCCGAGGGATGCGGCGAGATAGCGGACGTTCGCCTCTAAACTCGCCTTCGCAATGCCCATGACGTTGTAATTGGGCACCGCTCGCACCGAGCCCAGATAGGTCATGGTCACCAGTGCGCCATTGCGACCGGCCATCAGCCCGCGTCCGGCTTTGGCCAGCGCCGCGAAGCTGTACGAGCTGATTTCGTGCGCCGTATTAAAACCTTCGCGGGTCACGGCGTCGATATAATCGCCTTCTAACTGCTCACGCGGCGCGAACGCAATCGAATGCACAATGCCGTCGAGACCATCCCAACGCTCGCCGAGCGCCTTAAACGCTGCGTCAATATCGGCATCCTGCGCCACATCGAGCGGCAGCACCAGATCCGAGCCGCACTGATGCGCCATCTCCTCAACCCGCGATTTGAGCTTGTCGTTTTGATAGGTCAGGGCGATTTCGGCTCCTTGACGGTGCATCGCTGCCGCACAGCCCCAGGCAATCGAGCGGTTGCTGGCCACGCCGGTAATCAGAATCTTCTTGCCTGCTAAAAAACCCATGCTGTTAATCTGCTCCATTTAACTTGAGCAAACTTGCTCAATGGATTTATCTGCACTTGGTTGACGCGGCGAACCGCCCAACTCAAGCCCTTGACGCTCAGTAGCGCCGGATTCCCTCAATCGATCAAGCTCTCCAAAGGTTTCATCCCCTTGCGGTAAAGCGCCAAACCGAAGCTTGGCCACTTGCAATGTCCTCTATCAGCTCGTCGTTAAACCGCTGTTAGCGGCCTCAAGCAATGCTCATCCTGAGCATCTGTCAACACATTTGAGCAAAAATCAGCGATCAGTTAGCAGCTCCCAGCGTCGGATCATCGATGGCGCTTTCCCGATCCGTTTTGCAAATTCGTTGATGCGATATACCTTGCTCATAAAAGCAAGTATAAGCATTTTTGAAAAAGAATCAAAGAACAGTTGTCAACTCTCGTGTTCAATCGTGGATGGAGCAAAAATCGCCGAACCCGTTGACAGTCGGGGCCGTGGTTGCAACAGTAACCAATCTTGTTATCTAGCGAAAGTGCAGGTTAAGCGTGCGCAACGGGATCAAATCATCGTGGTCGGTCATGCTCGGGCTGGTGGCGCTGGCGCTGACCGGCTGCGGTGAGTCGGCGTGGAATACGCCCTATCTGGCGGCGGATGCTCAGGCAACTGTTTATTACAGCTCATTTGCCGAGCGTCCGAAGCATCTCGATCCGGCGCGTTCCTACAGCGCAGATGAGTATGCGTTTTTGGCACAGATTTACGAACCGCCGCTGCAATATCACTTTTTACTCCGACCCTATCGCTTGGTACCGCTCTCAGCCGCTGCGGTACCTGAGCCGCGCTATCTCGATGCGGCGGGCCAGTCGCTCCCCAATGATGCGCCGGTTGCTGCCATTGCTTATAGCGACTATGTAATTCATGTGCAGCCGGGCATTCAATTTCAGCCTCATCCAGCTTTAGCGCGGACGGATGACGGGCATTATCGTTATCACACGCTGCATTCCGATGATTTAGCCGCTATTCAACGTTTAACAGATTTTACCGCAACCGGTACCCGTGAACTCACGGCTGCTGATTTTGTTTATCAAATTAAACGGCTCGCGGCACCCTGGACACATTCGCCAATAGCTGGATTATTGCGCGAGCATATTGATGGTTTCGCTGATCTTGCTGACCAGCTCGCCGCATATCATGCCCAGCCTGCATTAGAACGCATTGCGGCCCTGCGTCAAGCGCCGATTAGTGGCGTCAAAGTCATTGATAATCACACTTTTAGTATTCGACTCAAGGGCAAATATCCGCAATTTCTTTATTGGCTGGCGATGCCATTTTTTGCCCCGATGCCTTGGGAAGCTGATGTCTTTTATGCCCAGCCCGGACTAACTGAACGCAATATTACCCTTGACTGGTATCCAATCGGCACCGGGCCGTATCAACTCACTGAGAATGACCCTAATCGCCGCCTAGTGCTCGAACGCAATCCCTATTTTCACGGCGAGCGTTATCCCAGTGATGGTATGCCGGACGATCAAACCTCCGGCATCTTAGCGGATGCTGGCCAGCCATTGCCTTTTATTGATCGCGCAATCTATAGCTTAGAAAAAGAAGATATTCCGCGCTGGACGAAATTTCTTCAAGGCTATTATGACGCCTCGGGTATTGCTTCCGATGCCTTCGATCAAGCGATTCAAATCGACGCCGCTGGTGAATCCATGCTCACCGAGCAGATGCGCGAGCGTGGTATTTCACTCCTAACCTCGGTTGAGCCGTCGATTTATTATCTTGGCTTTAATATGCTCGATCCCGTCATTGGTGGCGATTCAGAACGTGCGCGGCTGTTACGGCGTGCGATTTCAATTGCGGTTGATTTCGAGGAATTTATTTCAATTTTCAGCAATGGGCGCGGTCTGATTGCGCAAAGTCCGCTCCCGCCTGGAATATTCGGTCATCGTGACGGTGAGGCAGGAATCAATCCCTTTGTTTATGAATGGCGGGCTGGCCGCCCGGAACGCCGTCGTTTAGAGGAAGCGCAAGTTTTAATGGAACAGGCAGGCTATCCTAATGGCATTGACAGCGCCACCGGCCAAGCACTAAGTCTCAATTATGAAGCGGTCGCCACTGGCCCAGATGATCGGGCGCGACTGAATTGGCTGCGCAAGCAATTTGCTAAACTGGGCATCGAACTTGTCATTCGCTCAACGGATTACAACCGCTTTCAAGAAAAAATTCGTACTGGCACCGGACAATTATTTATGTGGGGCTGGAATGCCGATTATCCTGATCCCGAAAATTTTTTATTTCTGCTGTATGGCCCGAATGCTAAAGTCAAACATCAAGGTGAAAATGCTGCCAATTATTCCAACCCCGAATTTGATCGCCTGTTTGACACCATGAAATATCTGGAAGACGGCCCCGAACGTCAGGCAGTGATTGACCGACTGGTTGAAATCGCCCGCCGTGATGCGCCCTGGATTTGGGGCTTTCATCCTAAATCATTCAGCCTGCATCATCGCTGGCTCCTCAATGCGCATCCGAATCAAATGGCTAATAACACGCTTAAATACCGGCGTCTCGATCCAGCACAACGCCAAGCCGCCCAGCGCGACTGGAATCCGCCCATTCTTTGGCCAGTGTGGGCAATAGGCGGTATCTGTGTGTTATGCGTGCTACCGGCATGGTGGATGGTGCGTCGCCGCGAACGGAGCACGGCATTATGATCGCCTATATTGTGCGCCGCCTGTTATATGCGATTCCAATTTTAATTGGCGTGAATCTTCTGACCTTTGTGCTATTTTTTGTCGTTAATTCACCGGATGATATGGCGCGGATGCACTTAGGCGAAAAGCGCGTGACCACAGAAGCGATTCAAAATTGGAAAGCCGAGCGTGGCTATGATCGCCCACTTTTGTATAACGCCGAAGCAGACGGTATAGCGCGTGTAACTGAGACGATTGTATTTCAGAAATCCATTAAGCTATTTGTATTTCACTTCGGTTCATCCGATGCCGGGCGCGATATTGGTTACGACATCTCTCAGCGCATGTGGCCGAGTTTAGCGATTGCCTTGCCAGTATTAGTCATCGGACTGGTTTTTAATATTAGCTATGCACTGTTGATCGTCTTTTTTCGTGCGACCTATCTTGATTGGGGAAGTGTTGTGCTGCTGGTAGCGATGATGTCGATTTCTGGACTGTTTTACATCATCGGCGGGCAATTCTTAATCGGCAAGTTGTGGCATCTGGTGCCAATTTCCGGTTATGACCCGGGCCTGAATGCTTGGAAATTTCTTATTTTGCCAGTAATGATTGGCGTGATAAGTGGCATCGGTGCCGGAACGCGCTGGTATCGCACGCTATTTTTAGAGGAAATCAGTCGTGATTATGTGCGCACTGCTCGCGCTAAGGGTTTAAGTGAACAGGTGGTGCTATTTCGGCATGTGCTGCGCAATGCGCTGATTCCAATTTTAACCGGTGTGGTGGTTGTTTTACCGCTGTTATTTATGGGCAGCTTGATTACTGAATCATTTTTCGGTATCCCTGGGTTAGGCAGCTATACCATTGATGCGATCAGTAATCAGGATTTTGCTATTGTGCGAGCGATGGTATTTCTCGGCGCAGTGCTCTATATCATCGGTCTAATTTTGACTGATATTTCATATACGCTGGTTGATCCACGGGTGCGTTTGGGTTAAATAATCTGAATACTGCAAGCGCGGCGCACATCGCTAAGACAGCCGTTCAGCCAGCGACAATTACTGTGACGACAATCCACTGATTCTTCGATAAAATCCCGCCTCAACTTGAAACACCCCGGACACAGCCTAACTCTGTCCGTGTGCTTAACCCCTCCCGCCGAGGAGCGTTGCAACCGCAATCCACAGTACGACGGATTCCGGCCAGGCTCGGTGGTCAGGCTTTCACTGTTCCAACGGCGCTCACTCACGTTCTATCGAAGGTTTTGATTCCACATGAGTGAGTTCACTGATTACAAAGTCGCCGACATCAACCTTGCTGACTTTGGCCGCAAAGAAATCGCCATTGCTGAGACCGAAATGCCCGGTCTGATGGCCATTCGTCGCAAATTCGCCGCCACTAAACCGCTGACCGGCGCACGCATCACCGGCAGTCTGCACATGACCATTCAGACCGCCGTGCTGATTGAAACGCTCGTTGATCTCGGGGCCGAAGTGCGCTGGTGTTCGTGCAATATCTTCTCGACCCAAGACCACGCCGCCGCCGCCATCGCCGCACGCGGCATTCCGGTGTATGCCTGGAAGGGCGAGACGTTGGACGAATACTGGTGGTGTACAGAACAAGTCATCAACTGGCCCGATGGCAAGGGGCCGAACATGATCCTCGACGATGGCGGCGATGCGACCCTTTTGGTTCACAAAGGTGTTGAGTTCGAAAACGCCGGAGCCGTGCCCGCGCCCACAGCGGACGACAATGAGGAATGGACAGCGATTCTCGGCGTACTGGGCCGCACCTTTGAGCGCAATCCGCAGCACTGGCACACGCTCGCTGCTGACATCAAGGGCGTGACTGAAGAGACCACAACTGGTGTTCATCGCCTCTACGACATGGCCAAAAACGGCACGTTGCTGTTCCCGGGCATCAACGTCAACGATTCGGTCACAAAATCAAAGTTCGATAACCTCTACGGCTGCCGCGAATCGCTAGTCGATGGCATCAAACGCGCCACAGACGTGATGATCGCCGGCAAGATTGCGATGGTCTGCGGTTATGGCGACGTGGGCAAAGGCTGCTGTCAATCGCTACGCGGACTGGGCGCGACCGTGTGGGTATCGGAAATCGACCCAATCTGTGCGCTGCAAGCGGCGATGGAAGGCTATCGCGTGGTGACAATGGATGATGCGGCACCGCTGGCGGATATTTTTGTGACTGCGACCGGTAATTTAAACGTCATTACGCATGATCACATGGCGGCGATGAAAAATCAGGCCATTGTGTGCAATATCGGTCACTTCGATAATGAAATTGATGTCGCCGGTATTACCCAATACCAGTGGGAAGAAATCAAACCTCAGGTCGATCATGTGATTTTCCCTGATGGCAAGCGGATTATTTTGCTGGCGCAGGGTCGCTTGGTGAATTTAGGGTGCGCAACCGGACATCCGAGTTTTGTGATGTCCAATAGCTTTGCGAATCAGGTACTGGCGCAAATTGAATTGTTCACCAAAACTGAGCAATATCCAATTGGCGTGTATGTGCTGCCAAAACATCTGGATGAAGATGTCGCACGGCTGCATCTCGAAAAGATCGGAGCCAAGCTCACAACGCTCTCTAAAACTCAGGCCGATTATATCGGCGTGGCAGTCGAAGGGCCGTATAAGCCGGAGCATTATCGCTATTAATTAGCGGCCATCTGCTTACAGCAACCAGCCTCCAGCTATTCTTTAATAAGTGTGGAGGCTGGTTTGTATTTAGGCTTTCTCAGCTATTTAGTGCCGTTTTGTATTACATGACAACACGGCCATCTCAATTCAAAACCGCCCGTCATCGGCGCTCGCTAGGCGCTTAGTCGGCTTGGCTGGCAGCCGGACGCTGGCGGCTGGAGGCTCTCAATGACTCACGTCTATAGCGTCGAGCTATTTCCCCCAAAAACTGCCGAGGGCATGAATAAACTCAAGCAGGATATTCCGCAGATTAACGCGCTGGGGCCAGCGTATTTCTCCGTGACCTATGGGGCCGGCGGCTCGACCCGCGAGGGCACCTTTGAAACCGTCGCTTGGCTTCGGTCACAGGGCATCGACACCGCGCCGCATCTGGCCTGCATCGGCTCGACCCGCGAGCAAGTGCGCGAAATTTTAGCCCAGTATCACGCGCAAGGTATTAACCGGCTGGTGGCGCTACGCGGCGATTTGCCGTCGGGTATGGGTGCAGGCAATAGCGGCGATTTTCGCTATGCCAATGAATTAGTGAGCTTTGTTCGCGCTGAATTTGGCGACGCTTTTAGCATCGAGGTTGCCGCCTATCCCGAATATCACCCGCAAGCGGGCAATCCGGCCCGCGATCTGGAAAACTTTAAGCGCAAAGTAGATGCGGGTGCGGATGCGGCAATTACGCAGTATTTTTATAACGCCGATGCTTATTTTGGTTTTGTAGAAAGCTGTGAGCGGGTCGGTCTCTCGATCCCTATTGTTCCGGGTATTATGCCGATCACCAATTACACGCAGCTTGCACGCTTTTCAGATACCTGCGGTGCGGAGATTCCGCGCTGGATTCGGCGGCGACTGGAAGGGTACGGCGATGATGTCGCAAGCCTGCGCGCTTTCGGACATGAAGTTGTCCTCGGATTGTGCCAACGGCTGATTGCTGATGGAGCGCCCGGACTGCACTTCTACACCATGAATCAATCGGGGCCAGTGACCTGCCTGTGGCGTGATTTGGGTTTGACGATCTGACGGATTGAACTGATGACATGCGACGCTATTAGCAGCGGACTCCAAAAGTTTGCGTTCAAGGCTTAACACGCAGTTTCAGTAAGGCTGCGTAACAGTTCGGCATTTCCTAACTTTCTCTCACAGATATTTACGGAAATATCGATTGATGCGTCGGTACCTGATGTTGCTTCGCTTGAGCGCCTGATGCAATACTCTTGATTCGGTTCGATAACCAAGAACCGAACGCTCTTTGATCAGTTCAGGTAGGCGGTTGTCAGCACGAGTTGCTGACGTAAAACTTGAAACGCACTGAAGCGTTTTGCGCTCGTAAACGCCTGTTTGCGAGCTTTGGGAGATACCCCCTCGCCTAGAAACAGGCGTGTATATGTTGCCAATCGGTCACTATTGGCAGCATAAAAGTATCGGTTACTATCGGCAGGCTAGGCCTGCTTGCTGGTCTCGCGTTCCGTTTCACACAGTCCATTGGTTCATCAACCACAGCAACCCAAAATTCAGGAGGGTTTGTCGTGACAACGTCCGCAACAAAACAAGGCTCGCTGATGTACGCACTGTTCCCGCTCGTCGTTCTCTATGCTGGCACCGTCGCGCTCTTTGCGCTCACACGCGGCAACACCGGCAATATCGCGGTGTTCTGGGGCTATTTTGTCCCAGTCATCGGCGTGATCTCGCTGATTACTGCTTGGGGCAATGCCTATGCGCGAGGCGATTCGCGTCTGTTTTATCTCATCAAGCAAATCATTATCTGGGGCGCGTTTAGCTGGGTGCTGACCATCCTGCACGCGATGGGCGTTGATGCGGCGCTTGGCGGTCAGAAAGCAGCGGTTACGCTGATTCTGATGACAGCGTTGGTCGCGCTGCTGGTCGGGCTGTATCTGGACACCAAGATGGTGTTTTATGGTGCGTTCTTGGGTTTTTGCGGCTATCTGCTGGCCAGCCCAACGCACTCGGCGATTTTGGTCAAGATTGGCGCACCGTTCAAAGTCGTCGATCCGGCTAACAAGCCTGTGACGATGGTGATTGCCGTGGCGATTGTCGCCTTCCTCGTCGCTGCGTTCTTGCTGTTGAGCACGCGCGGTTCGGTTGCGGCGAAGTCGTCCTGAAAGCGAGCGGCCCGCGCCCGCTCCTGACACAAGGATGTGTCCTTCTATCTGCTACACACCCCATGCTCCCCGCGCCCTTTTATTACCCCTTTCGTCTGCGGCTGCACGACACCGACGCCGCCGGGCGCTTATTTTTCGGGCATTTGTTCCGCTACGTTCAGGACGCACTCGAAGCCTTCATGGAACAGATCGGCTATCCGCTCGACGCCCTGCTCCGCGATGGTGAGATGTTATTGCCGCTGACCCACGCCGAAGCTGATTATCGCCGCCCGATGCGTCATGGCGATCATATTCGTGTTCAGGTTAGTGTGGTTGAATTGCGCCGTCGCTCATTTGCGCTGGGTTATCGTTTTCTCAACGCTGCTGATGACGAACTGGCCACCGCTCGCACCGTGCATGTATTGGTGATGCACGACACGCAGCTTGGCGAAGCCCTGCCGGATGCGTTACGTGTCGCACTTGCGCAACGGCTCATCTAATTTAGACAGGATTAACAAGATTGTTCAGGATTGACAGGATTTTTTATTAAAAATTATAGAAATCCTGTGCATCTTGAAACATCCTGTTAATCCTGTCTAAAAAAATTGCTATTTACACAGCCCTCGCGCACTCTGCCGTCGGCAGCGCCAGCTTCTGCCCCTGTTCATCCAGCCGCACAAAGGTAATGGCGGTCGAAAAGATCGGCTCTTCGCGTCCGGTCTCCAGATCGTCGGCATACACGTTGACATCATAGGTGAGCGAGGTGCGCCCGCGGCGGCATTCGAGCACCACAAACCGTAGCACCGCGCCCTGTGCCACGCCGCGATGAAACTCGACGCGATCCATGCCGATGGTCACAAAGCGACAGCCAGGGTTGTCGCGGCTGGCGGCAATCCAAGCGATTTCATCGACCCATTTGAGCAGACAGCCGCCGAATAGATGGCCGTATTGATTGAGATGTTCCGGTCGAACAACGGTGTAACTTTCCATTTTGATTCCATCACAAGCGTTCAAAAATAACCTGTCCGAGGTCGCAGTTCTCGGATGACTCCGGTAACAGGTTCGGATAGCATCCGCGTCTTAATACGCGGTTTCAATCTTCGCGCTCAACGCGGTTTGCACGAGAAGTGATTGATGTTCACCAACCTCCGTCTGTGGGTCAACTACATGATCGGTGCCGGGGCAGCAATTTTGCTCGCCGTCTCGGTGTTGTCATATTTTAATCTGCGTGCGCTCGATGCGCTGACGCTGGAGGCCGAGCATACTGAGCTTCGCCAACACGTTGCGGCGATGCGATTGGATGTCGCTGCCGAAACCCGGCTGGCTGAGGCGCTCAGTGCGCTGGTGGCCACGATTCCCGAGGTGCAGCAACGCTTTGCCGCTGGGGATCGCGATTGGCTACGCACGCAACTGCTCCCGCCCTATGCCAAGCTAAGTCAAGAATACGGCACAGTGCAGTTTCAGTTTCATACCCCGCCCGCCACCTCATTTTTGCGCCTGCATCAGCCGGAAAAATTCGGTGATGATCTCGCCAGCTTCCGGCATTCGGTCGTCGATACCAACACCCGCCTTCAGCCAAATCGCGGGCTGGAATCCGGCGTGGCCGGGCTGGGCGCACGCGGTATGGTGCCGGTATTCAATCAGGAGCAGCATCTGGGATCGGTTGAATTTGGCTTGAACTTCGGCCCAGCGTTTTTTGAGGCGTTTAAGCAGCGCCACAGCGTCGAGGCGGCGTTGCATCTGATCCGCGATGGGCGCATTGCTACCTTCGCCAGTACTGCTGGGGAACGGCCATTGCTCGATGATGCGGTGATTCTCACCGCTGCCGCTGGAACGCCACAGTATGCGCAACGTGAGCTAGGCGGGCGACCGCTGGCGGTTTATGTCGAAGCGATACAGGATTATGCCGGCCAACCACTCGGCGTGATCGAAGTGGCAATGGATCGCACCCATTACACGCTGATTTGGCAGCTGGCGTTGCAGCAAGCGATCTGGATCGGGGCGCTGGTGCTGTTGAGTGGACTGCTGCTGGCGCTGTTTTCGGCGCGGGTGTTGGCGCGGCGGATTCAGCAAGTCACCGAGAGCGTCAACCGCGTGGCGGCTGGCAATCTGGCGCGTGAGATTACCTTGAACGGTCGCGATGAGCTGGCCGAGTTAGCTGAGGCGACGGAACGGATGCGCCGTCATCTGCGCGATCTGGTCGCCGAGGTCGAACACAATGCGCAATCGGTGCATGAAGCGGCGCGGCAGATTGCCCAAGCAGTCGATAGCCAAGCGGCGACATCGAGCGAGATGTCGAGTTCGGTCGCTGAAATTACTTCGACAATGGAAGAGCTGTCGTCGTCATCGGCGCAGATTGCGGAATATTCTGGCTCAGTGGTCGAGATCGCCCACCGCACCTATGACGGCAGTCGTCAGGGTGAGGAATCGATGCGCCATCTCGTCGATAAGATGGAAGAGATTCGCCACGATAATCAAATCTCGCTCCGAGAAATCGTCGATTTGGGTGGTAAATCGAAGGAAATCACGCGGATCATGGAAATCATCGACACCGTGGCCGATCAAACCAAGCTGATCGCGTTCAATGCCGCGCTGGAAGCGTCCTCAGCCGGTGAAGCGGGGAAACGCTTCGGGGTGGTCGCCGCTGAGATTCGCCGTCTCGCCGATTCGGTGAGCGAATCAACCGCCGAGATTGCCCACAAAATCGGCGAGATTCAGGAAACCATCGGGCGGCTGGTCATCACCTCCGAAAAAGGCTCAGTCGGCATTGAGCAGGGCTTAGATGCTTCGGCGCATACCGCTGATTTTCTTCATGAATTAGTCCAAACGGCGAGCGAGACCACCAGTTCGGCGCAGCAAATCAGCCTCTCGACCCAGCAGCAGCGCACCGCCAGTAATCAAGTCGTGGTGGCGCTGAAAGAAATCGTCACCGCCAGCGCCGATACCGCTGATTCGGTGCGGCGCATCTCGCTGGTGGCGCAGAGCATGATTCAGTTGTCCACCACGCTCAACAGTCAGGTTGAACGCTTTGTGCTCGACGAGACGACCGAGGCCGCGTCCCGACACGCGCCGCCTAACCCCGTGACGCCGAGCACCCCAGCATGAAGCCGATTCGGGTTCTGGTGGTTGATGACAGCGCGGCGGCACGGGCGCTGATTCGAGCGTTGCTGGAATCGGTGCCCGAGGTCGGGTTGCAAGTCTGCGGTGAGGCGGCCAACGGGCGCGAGGCGTTAGAACTCACGCTCCAACTGCAACCGGACATCATCACGCTCGATCTCAATATGCCCGAGATGGACGGCTTGACCGCCATTGAAGAAATCATGGCGGTGCGTGCAACGCCGATTTTGGTGCTCTCAGATCAAGCCGATTCGCGCAATGCCATGTCGGCAGTGGCACGCGGGGCGCTGGAGGCAACGGCTAAACCGACGCTCGATGATGATGGCGCATTGGCGCGGCACTTGCGGATGCTCGCTGGAGTGCCGGTGATTCGGCATATTCGTCGCCAATCGTACACCGTCAACACGACGGATTCGGCACCCGCGCCCGCTGCGGTTCCGGTCAGTTCTAGTTCTTCTAGCTCTAGCTTTGCGCCCGCGCTGTCGCACACGCGCATCATCGTGATTGCCTCTTCGACCGGCGGCCCGCAAGCACTCGCGGCGCTGCTACCGCAACTGCCAGCAAACTTTGCCACACCGATCTTGATTGCCCAGCATTTGTCGGTCGGCTTTGCGGCAGCAATGGCCAGTTGGCTCGACGATCTCTGTGCGCTCAAGGTTGTGGTGGCGGCTGACGGTCAATCCCCGCAACCCGGACATGTCTATCTGGCCGATCCGGTGGGGCATCTGCTGCTGAACGCCGAGCGTCGGCTCCAGTATGTAACACCGGAGAGCCGCGACATCTATCATCCCAGTTGCGACCGGCTGCTGTCCTCGGTGGCGGCGAGCTATCGGCGGCAGGCGCTGGGCGTGATTCTCACCGGCATGGGCCGCGATGGGGTACGCGGACTGCTCGACTTGCGAGCGGCGGGCGGTCACACGCTGGCGCAGGATGAAGCCAGTTCGTTGATTTTCGGCATGAACCGCGAGGCGATTCTCGCCGGAGCGATTGAACAAATACGTCCGCTCGATGAGATCGCCGAGGTGCTGTGTCGCTTCGTGGGTCAGGCGGCCTGATGAACCTCGACGCGCTGCTGAACTTTATTCATACACATTTGGGACTGAATGCCGGGCATTATGGTCAGGAAGCCTGGCGCGAGCTGTTGCTCAAACGCATCGCCACTGTTGGCGATCCTTCGCCGGACGCCTACTTGATCCGGTTGCAGACCGATGAACGCGAATTACACACGCTCACCAGTCTCATCACCATCAACGAAACCTATTTTTACCGCGAACCGCAACATCTGCGGTTACTGACCGAACAGCTTTGCCCAGAACTGTTGGCGCAACGCCCAGCGGCGGGGCGGCCGGTGCGCATTCTCTCGGTCGGCTGCTCGACCGGCGAGGAACCCTATTCGATCCTGATGGCATTGCGCGAACGCTACGGCGAGCTGGCCGAGCAGTTATTTGAGATTAACGCCGGCGATGTGGATCGGGAAGTGCTCGACCGCGCACGCGCTGGACTTTACGGGCGGTTTTCGTTTCGGGCGCTGAGTCAGACGCTGCAAGACCGCTATTTCACGTCATGCGCGGCCAATCAGTTCCAGATCGACGCCCGCTTGCGGCAGCAGGTGCAGTTTCAGCCGTTCAATCTGCTGGCACCCGACTATCCGGCACAATTAGCCGATCAGGATGTGATTTTTTTTCGCAATGTGTCGATTTATTTCGACGCCCCGACGCGCCAGCGCGTGCAAGAACAGCTCAAGACGCTGCTGGTGCCGGGCGGGTATCTGTTCGTAGGCATCGCCGAGACGCTGGCCAATGATTTCGGCGTGTTGACGCTCCGCGAACGGCAGGGCATGTTTTTGTTTGTTAATGCGCCGCCGCCCAATTCCCCAAAACCGGAGAAACCGACAGCCGGACTCGCGCTCCCAGCGCCGCCCGGTGCGCGTAGCACGCGCCCTGCGCCATTGCGCCGTCAGCCGTCGCTCCGTCCAACGCCCACCGCGACCGCACGGCCACGCCAGCCGCTTGATGCTGACCGCGTGTTAACCGCTGCGCTCGCCTTAGCGCAAGCCGAACGCTATGCCGAGGCGCTCGCGGAACTTGCGCCGCTGGGTGCGCAGGCCATGCCGCCCGCCGAAGCGTTGGCGCTCAAGGCACATCTGTTGTTAGAACTGGAGCGCCTGCCTGCTGCCGTAGACAGTGCTCGGCAACTGCTGGAGCGCGATCCCTGGCGCATCGAGGCGCTGTTGTTACTCGGTCGCGCTGCACACCGTCAAGGGCAAATGACTGAATCTATTGAATATTTGCGGCGGGCGGTTTATCACCAGCCGGAAGCGTGGCCGGCGCATTTTCAGTTAGCTGAGGTGTACAGCGCCAGTGGTCAGAGCGATTTAGCCCAGCGCGAATATCGCATCGTGCTGCGCCAGCTTGAACGCCCGGCGGCGTGTGTTACGCCGCAGGTGGCGCTAATCGGCGCACCGGCGTTGAGTTTGGGCGATTTGCGACAACTCTGTCAGATCCGGCTGCGTCGCCTCGATCCGCACGCTTGAAGACTGGTACGGCGCTATGGCCCTAGATATTAAAAAATTTCTCCCGCGTTTTACGGGCGAAGCCCGCGATCATTTGAGCCGCCTGACCAGCGGACTAACACCGTTGGCAAGCGGAGCGGCGCTCGACGGCGAGACGCTCAACGAATTATTCCGCGCCGCGCACACGATCAAAGGCTCATCGCGGATGCTCAAGCTCACGAGCATCGCTGACACGGCGCATCAACTCGAAGAGGTATTGGGCGCACTGCGCGAGGGGCGGATTCAAACCGACGCGACGCTCGGCGCATTGCTAGTGCGCGGACTCGATGCCCTGAGCGCCTTAGTCGAGACAGTGGAAGCCAGTGGCGGTGCATTGCCGCCCGCTGATGCCGAACTCTGCGCGGCGCTGGCAGCGGCGGCGCTCGGTGAAGCGGTGTCATCAGCGGATGCGCCAGCGCCAGCCCAATCCACTCCAACTCCGGCTTCGGCTCCCAACCCCGTCCCGTCATCACCGCCTGCGACCGCGCAAACCACCGCCGCACCGCCTGCTGAATCTGCCGCGCCTACCCGTCTGCGCACGCCGGATAGTGTGCGGGTGCGGATGGATAAGCTCGACGAACTCATCAAGCTCATGGGCGAGGTCGTCTCCAATCAAGCCAAATTGCGCCAAAAACTGTTTGAAGCGCGGACGCTCGATGCCAGTCTGAGCGCACTTGCGGCCCTGAGTCTCGATGCTGAACGCGAACCCCTGACCACGCAAGCGAGCGCGGTGCATCAATTCACGCTGGCACTACGCGATCTGGTGCAAGAACAAGAGCGGCTGACGACGGAACTCAACGACCGCGCTTTAGTGATGCGATTGTTGCCGTTGGCGATTGTCTTTGACCCCATCGCTCCGCTGGCGCGGGAACTCGGACGCGAGCTGGGCAAAGACGTGCAGTGCGCCATCAGTGGCGGGGAAATCGAACTCGACCGCCAACTGATTGACCATCTGAGCGACGCGCTGGTACATCTGTTGCGCAATGCGATTGACCACGGACTGGAAACACCCGCCGAGCGGCTTGCCGCCGGTAAGCCACGACTGGGGCGGATTCGGCTCAGTGCGCGACAGGACGGCAACGGTCTGCTGATCGAACTCGAAGATGACGGGCGCGGGCTGGATCGTGAACGGATTTTGGCCAAAGCCCTGCAAAAAGGCTTGATCGACCCAGCCCGTGTCGCGACGCTCGACGAGGATGCGGTGGCGGAATTGATCTTTCAGCCCGGCTTTAGCACCAGCGCGATTATTACTGACATCTCGGGGCGCGGCGTCGGGCTGGATGTGGTCAAGCGGGCGATTGTCGAGAACCTGCGCGGCGCGTTGTCGATCTCGACGCGCCCGGACGCGGGCACCCGCTTCGGGCTGCGCTTGCCGATTTCATTGGCGGTGATGCGCGTGCTGCTGTTTGAAGCGGGCGGGCGGGCGTTTGCGCTGACGGCGCATCAGATTGCCGAATTGATCCGCCTGCCGCCGGAGCAGGCGATTCAGATCGGCGACCGTCCGGCGATGGTATTGCGCAATGAATTTTTGCCGCTGGTGCGCCTGACCGATCTGCCCTCGCTGCACGCCGTAGCACCAGCGGAGAGCGGGCGCGGCTGGCTGGTTGTGGTGATTCAAGCGGCGCAGACCAAACTTGGACTGATTGTGGATCGGCTGCTGGATGAACGCGATATGGTCATCAAACCCTTGCCCGCGCATCTGCGGGCCAGTGGACTGGTCGCGGGGATGGTGGTCACGGGCGACAATGCGTTAGTGAGCGTGCTGCAAGCGTCGGCGCTGCTAGAACTGGCGCGGCGGTTGCGCGGCGAAACGCCGATTGTGATTGCCGAGCGGTCGGCGATACGGCACACCATCGGCGGTCAACATCTGCTCGTCGTCGATGATTCGTTGAATACCCGCGAGATTGAACGCGAGATTCTCGAAGCGCACGGCTATCGCGTCACGCTGGCTGAAGATGGACTCGACGGCTGGCAAAAAGCCCTCGGCGGGCAGTTTGACGCGGTGATTACCGATGTTGATATGCCCGGACTGGATGGATTTTCGCTGGTCTCGCGCCTGCGCGGACATGAGCACTATCGGTCAACGCCGATTGTCATGGTCACGTCGCGGCAAAAGCCGGAAGATAAACAACGCGGCGTGCAGGTTGGCGCGGATGCCTACATTGTCAAAGGCGACTTCAATCAATCCAGTTTGGTCGATACACTCAGTAATCTGTTAGGTTGATTTAGAGCTGCCAGCTATCAGCCGCCAGCTTCCAGCAAAAACAAAAAAAGCTAATAGCTGCTACGCAACCCCAAAGGTACACATCTCCATGCACATCCTCGTCGTCGATGATGATCCGTTAGTCGGTGAAATGACACTGGCCATGCTCGAAGAGGCCGGCCATCAGGTGCAGTTGGCCGAACATGGCCTCGATGCGCTCGAACGCCTCAGTGAAGATGCCAGCATCGAACTGGTCGTCTCTGATCTGCACATGCCGTTGCTCAATGGCTTGGAGTTGTTTCAGGAACTGCGCGAACGCGGCTTGCAACAACCCTTTGTGCTCTTGACCGGCGACGATCCGGCTCCGCTGCTGGCGCGTGAACCTGGACTATCGGCATGCTTGGCGAAAGATGCGGCTTTGGAACAGCGGTTATCGGAACTACTGGCGCAATTCTAAAACGTTCAGTGTGAAAACTAAGTTGAACTAGAGCAGACGCGAGGCGCACTTGTTATGCCAGCCGCCAGCCAAGATTCCTTCCAAGAACGTAAGCGCCGTTTACGGGCGTCGTTCATCGAGCAGCTTCCCGACCGGCTGCGTCAAGCACGGGCACTGCTGGCTGATCTCACCAGTACCGGGCGTCAAGACGAACCGCTCACGCAACTGCATCTGATTTTTCACACCCTAAAAGGCTCAGGCGCATCTTTTGGTTTTAATGCGATCAATGCCTCAGCGAAAGAAGCTGAACAGATGTTGCGCGAGGTCATCGACGGTGACCGGCGCATTTCCGCGCCGCTGTTGGCCGATCTGCGCCGCCATGTGCAGACGCTCGAAGAGTTGGAATTAACCGTTGATAGCGCGATGGGCAACGACAGCCACCCGTGCTTTGATCTGCGCCGTCAAGCCAATGCTGACGCTGAGTTGACGGCCCACAATCGCCTGATTTATCTCTGCGACGACGATCCGTTGTTTGCGCAAGACCTGTCAGAACAGTTGCAATGCTTCGGCTATCAGGTCAAGCCCTATCATGCCCTTGATGATTTGCGCACCGCCGTGCTCACGCAGCGCCCGGCGGCGGTCATCATGGACATCATATTTCCCGAAGGCCGCGACGCCGGCCCGACGACGATTGCCGAGTTAAACACGCAACTGGATGCGCCGATTCCGTGTATCTTTATTTCACAGCGCGATGATTTTCAGGCGCGATTACGGGCGGTCAAAGCCAATGGTCGCGCTTACTGTCGCAAGCCGGTGAAAGCGGTCGAAATGGCCGAATTGCTCGATCAACTCACCAGTCGCGGTAATCCTGAGCAATATCATATTTTGATCGTCGATGATGACCCGGATGTTGCGCAGTTTTATGCGATGGTGCTCGAATCCTCGGGCATGGTCAGCCGCGTGGTGAGCGAACCGGAGCGCGTGCCGACGGTGCTGGAGGATTTTGACGCCGATCTGGTACTGATGGATCTCTACATGCCGCATTGCTCCGGCCCCGAATTAGCGCGGGTGTTGCGGCAAATTCCGGGCTATCTGGGCTTGCCGATTATTTATGTGTCCTCTGAAACCGACGCCCAGCGCCAATTCAAAGCACTGGAAGTCGGCGCTGATGGCTTTTTGACCAAGCCGATTGAACCCGAACGGCTGGTCACGGAGGTGCATCTTCGCGCCGAGCGGATGCGCACCTTACGGTCACTGATGATCCGCGACAGTCTCACCGGCCTGTTTAATCACAACACGATTTTGCAACTGCTCAAGGTCGCGCTGGCTTCCTGTCAACGCTCCGACCGGCGACTGTGTTTGGCAATGATCGACGTGGATCGCTTCAAATCTGTCAACGACACCCACGGCCATCAGACCGGCGATCAAGTGCTCATGGCACTCGGACGTACATTGCGCCTGCGGCTGCGTGAATCGGACATCGTGGGACGTTACGGCGGCGAAGAGTTCGCGGTGATTATGACCGGACTGGACGCCGAGCAAGCAAAGGGGATCATGGATGCACTGCGTGAGAGTTTCGCCGCCGTGACCTTTTTGGCCGATGGCACTGAATTTCACTGTACCTTTAGCGGCGGACTGGCGGCATTCCCCGAATACAGCGATCCATCGGCGCTGATCGAAGCAGCAGACGCGGCGCTCTATCGCGCCAAACACGCCGGACGCAACTGTATCCTGATTGCTCACCATCAGGATGCGGATGGGGTGTCCGCACTGACGCATTCGAGCTGACGCACTATGGACACGCCACAGGATACACTCGGCACACTGCTTGAGCAGCGCCGCACTCAGACTGCCGATCCAGCGGCAGTCGATGCCCCAACGGTTAAGCTGGTGATCTTCACGATTGGCGCACAGCGGTTGGCGCTGCCTGGGACGTGTGTGAGCGAAATTCTGCCGCTGACGACCATTCATCTCGTTCCCGGCTGTCCGGCGGCGCTCGAAGGCGTCATCAGCGTGCGCGGCGACATCACCTCGGTGATGCGCCTCGGCGATTTGCTTGACCTCGAACACGCCCCGCCGAGCCGTCACGGTGCGATCCTGCTCGCCCAAAGTCCGCAGATGATTGGCGGTGAACCGATGCGCAGTGGCCTGCGGGTTGATAGCGTCGTCGATGTGCTTGATATTCTTGAAGACAGCTTGCAGCCGGTGCCGGATACGCTCGCTGGCACCCTGCGCCGCGCCAGCTCGCGCCTGTTTGAACTGGGTGCAACGTCGGTCGTGCTGCTGGATCTGGACACGCTGTTTCAGGACTACCTGCGCGAGGTCGGCTGAATGCCCACACTGCCCGCCGCGCCGCTTCCCGCCGCTCTGGAACTGGTGCGTTGTGAGAGCGCCGGACTGTGCTGTGCTTTTGAAGCGGCGAAAGTCAGCGCCCTACATGCCGTCAGCCTAGCACCGAACGCCCCGCACCTCACCGAACTGCTACAGCAATCCGCGCTGCCGGAAGCTGCCGCGCAGCGCCTGCTTGAACTCAGCCTCCCGCACGGACAGCGGCGGCTGGTGCGCGTCGGCGAGCCAGTGATTCACTTCAGCTTACCGACCCACGCCATTCAGCCGCTGCCGCCGCTGCTGGCCGTGCGACTGCGCCCCAACGGTGTGCGGGCGCTGGCTTGGATCGAAAACGCCGGACATGAGCAACTTGTCATCATCCTTGATGCGGGGCGGCTGATAGCTGGAAGCTGATAGCTGGCAGCTCAAACGCAAAATCACCTAATATAGCTGCTATCCTCCCGTGTGCCCCCGCCGCATTCGGGCCACACTCTTAGCCACTGAGATTAAGCATGTCTGAGCAGAACACCACCCATTTCGGCTATCAGCAGGTGCCGGTCGCAGAAAAAGCCAAGCGCGTGCGTGCGGTTTTCGATTCGGTTGCCAGCCGCTACGATGTGATGAACGACCTGATGTCACTCGGCATTCATCGGCTGTGGAAACGGCACGCGATTGAACTGTCCGGCGTGCGTCGTGGGCAGCGCGTGCTCGATTTGGCATCGGGTACCGGCGATCTGGCTTATCGTTTTTCGGGGCTGGTCGGTGCAGATGGGCTGGTGGTGATGACCGACATCAATGCCGCCATGCTCGGCGAAGGGCGCACGCGGATGCTCGATCAGGGGCGCGTGGGCAATCTGCAATACAGTCTAGTCAACGCCGAACAGATTCCGTTTGCGAGCGATCTCTTTGACTGTGTCACCATTGGTTTTGGTCTGCGCAATGTGACGCATAAACAGAACGCGCTTGATGAAATGTTCCGCGTGCTCAAGCCGGGTGGACGGGCGCTGATTCTCGAATTTTCGCATCCGACCACCCAATCTCTGAGCAAAGTCTATGATGCGTATTCGTTCTCAGTGCTACCGATTCTCGGGCGATTGGTAGCTAATGATCCCGACAGCTACCGCTATCTCGCTGAGTCGATTCGGATGCACCCCGATCAAGAAACGCTCCGCGCCATGATGGAAGCGGCCGGTTTTGAACGCTGCGAATATTTCAACCACACCGGCGGGATCGTCGCCATTCATCGCGGGTATAAATTATGAGCGCCGCTGGTTTGCAGATTCCTGATGCGCTGCTCGCCGTCGTCGAGCTGACAGTGAACCGGTATCTCGCGCTCGATTCCGAGGGCGCGGCGGCGTTCGCTCCGCTTGCTGGACGCATCATTGCGATTGAACTCACCGGCTTTGGTACGCGCATCACCGTGATTCCAAGCGAGCGCGGGCTACAACTGTTTGGCCTGTATGATGCTGAACCGGATTGCTTGATTCAGGGTTCGCCGCTGGCGCTGGCGCGGCTGGGCATGACAGCGGATAAAGAAACACCACTGGTATCTGGTGAAGTCAGCATCTCCGGTGACACGACGTTAGCACAGGATTTCAGCGCCGCACTCGCACGGCTAAATGTTGATTGGGAAGAGCAACTGGCGCGGGTGATTGGCGATCCGTTTGCGCGCCAGGTCGGCAATCGGGTGCGCGATGCCGAGCACTGGACAGCGCGTACTTCAGCGACCTTGACGGCTAATCTCAGCGAATATCTGCAAGAAGAGCGCCGCTTACTACCAACACGCTACGAAGTCGAAGCCTTTTTGCAGCAAGTCGATACCCTGCGCGATGATGTTGAGCGACTAGCCGCCCGCATCGAGCAGCTCGCCAAACGCGCCCCTGGGATCACGCCACAATGATGGGGCCACGTCAGGCGCTGCGCCTGTTTCGCATCAATGCCGTGTTATTGCGACATGGCCTCGACGAGGTCATTCTCGCCACGCATTTATTTCGACCCCTGCGCTGGATTAAATACCTGCTGCCCTGGCATTGGGTCAAGCGCGATCTGCCGCCTTATCCAGCGCGAGTACGGCTGGCGCTGGAAGATCTTGGGCCGATTTTTGTTAAATTCGGGCAAATTCTATCAACGCGCCGCGATTTATTGCCGGATGATCTGGCCGTTGAATTAACCAAACTGCAAGATCGCGTCCCGCCTTTTGGGGGTGAAGCCGCACGAGCGTTAATTGAAAAAGCTTGGGGGCGTCCAATTGAAGCGGTGCTCGATCAATTCGATCCAGTACCGTTAGCATCTGCTTCCATTGCGCAAGTGCATAGCGCCCGGCTAAAAGATGGCACGGAAGTAGTTGTAAAAGTGTTGCGGCCCGGCATTGAGCGCACCATTCGCCAAGACCTGAGCTTAATGTATGCCGTCGCGCATTTAGCGCAAAAATACTGGAAAGATGGGCGACGGTTGCGGCCGGTTGAAGTGGTGCGCGAATATGAAAAAACCATCTATGATGAATTAGATCTTCAGCGCGAAGCGGCCAATGCATCACAAATTCGCCGCAATTGGCTCGGCAGTGACATGCTCTATATTCCCGAAATCTATTGGGATTGGACGCGCCCGAATGTCATGGTGATGGAGCGCATTTACGGCACGCCAGTTGGCGAAGTCGAAAAGCTCAAAGCGCAGGGCGTGAGTATGAAAGTGCTCGGCGAACGCGGGGTTGAGATTTTCTTTACCCAAGTATTCCGCGATAACTTTTTTCATGCTGATATGCACCCGGGCAATATCTTCGTTGAACCTTCGGGGCGCTATATCTCGATTGATTTTGGCATTGTTGGAACATTGACAACTGAAGATCAGCGGTATCTTGCTGAGAATTTACTGGCATTTTTTGAGCGCGATTATCGGCGCGTTGCTGAATTGCATGTCGAATCGGGTTGGGTGCCGCCGGGCACGCGAGTTGATGAATTTGAAGCTGCGATTCGCACGGTCAGTGAGCCGATTTTTGAAAAGCCATTATCTGAAATCTCATTCGGACATTTTTTAGTGCGGCTTTTTCAAACAGCTCGGCGCTTTGATATGGAAATTCAGCCTCAGCTTGTGCTTTTAGAAAAAACCCTGCTTAACATCGAAGGCTTGGGACGGCAGTTATATCCTGAGCTGGATTTATGGACAACTGCCAAGCCCTATATGGAACGCTGGATGAAAAATCAGGTAGGTTTAAAAGGGTTATTTGATCGCACGAAACGCAATCTCTATTCGGTTGCCGATCAAGCGCCGGAATTGCCATTGATCGCGTATCGGATGTTGATGGCGTATGATAAACAGGTACGCAGTGCTAAATTCGATCAAGCACAAGAGCGCGAAGATCAAGCTACAGCTTCGAATACGTTGATTAAATCTATCGGTGGTGCAACGCTGTTGATTTGCGCAACGCTGATGCTCTTGCTTGGCCCCGGTCTTTGGTTGCCAGAGCAGATTGCGGCGGGATTGATTGCGGCGGCGTATTTGGCGGGTGTGTGGTTATTTATTACCGCTCATGGGCGGAGTTAGTCTCATTCGGCACCTCTGCCACTTCAATATGTTCGGTAATCAGCCAAGATTGCACTGCTTCCCAGACCTGCGCGAGCGCCCCCTGATGCAGCGGATCACGCAGTGCCGCGTGCTCGACGCCCTCCAGCCGTCCATAGAGGCTCAAGCGTAGCTGTTCCAGCGTGCAGACTTGTAGCCGGAAATCACTGAGTAGGCGTGTCAGTTCGTGATGCGTCGGCACCACGCCGAGCACGTCAAACAGCGGTGGGAGCGCGGTAAACAGCGGTTGCGCTTCCGGCCCCAGCCCAAAATCAGCCGGTTGATACGGCTGCTGACGTTCGGACTGACGCCCAATCCAGAGGCGAAAGCTCTCTTGACGCAAGGCGTGATAGAGCGGCTCATCTGACAGCAGCATCAGATGCAGCCGTTTCGGATTGGCGACATAACTGCCGCCGCGCACCTCCCACACGCATTCAGTCAGCAGCCGATGCAGGCGCAGATGTTGGCGAAAATCAGCCGTGTGCAGTTGATCGAGGATCAACACTGTGAGATCACCTTCGCTCTGGGCGCAGGCTTCGCTGACGATGCGGTCGAGCGGCTCGATGGGCGGTTCGGTGCGGCCGAGTTCATCCTGACTCGGCGGCAGAATCACATCCGGCAGTGGCGGATGCTGATCGGTGAAATCGTGATAGAGAATTTGGGTAAAGCCGAGGGCCTGCGCCAGCGCGTGTGCAAACGCGGTTTTGCGGCGCTGACCATCACCGGCGAGATTCAGTGCTCGCACCCCGGCGGTCGGCCCGTCTAGCCAACAACGTACCGCGAAGGCGTACTCATCGTTGGACTCGAAGCCATAGGTGGTGAGAGGTTCGCGTAGGCTGGGCATAGTGCGGCATCAGTTGCAGTTCGATGCGGTTCGATCTAGGTCGATGCTGTTACGTGTGCGTCACTGCATCCGATTTCAGATGCAGTGACGCGCTGGTCACGCAACGATCACGAACGGTTATTTAAGGTTGCGGCAGCTTAAGCGCATAAAACATTCGGCTTCCGCCGCGCTGCACCAGCACCGCTGCGGCACGTCCGGGTTCAATCGCCGCCACAATGCGCTCGAAATCGGCAAGCGAATTGACCGGCTGATTATCGAGCATCAGGATCACATCCCCGGCGCTCAGACCGGCCGTATCCGCTGGGCCAGGATCGACCGATTCGACCAACACCCCGCCTTGCTCGATCTCAAGCTGTTCGCGCAGTTCAGTGTTCAACTCGCTCACGGCCAAGCCGAGACGATTAACCGTGGGTTTATCAAAGCTGTCGGCGCTGCTGGCGACCTGCTCTTCGTCTGGCAGTTCATCAATTTTGATGGTCAATTCCAGTCGTTGACCGCGCCGCAACACGTCCAGACGCACACGCTCGCCCACAGGCGTCGCCCCGACGAGCGGCGGCAGACTGCTGGAAGTCGGCACTTCACGGCCATTAAAACTCAAGATCACGTCACCGGGTTCGAGCTTGGCCGCCGCCGCCGGACTGTCAGGCAGCACCTGCGCCACCAGTGCCCCGCTCGGCTGCGGCATTCCGAAGGATTCCGCCAGTTCGCGGGTCACATCCTGAATCAGCACTCCCAGCCAACCGCGACTGACGCGCCCAGTGGTTTTGAGCTGCTCGACGACATCCATTGCAACTTCAATCGGAATCGCAAACGACAGCCCCATAAAGCCACCCGTGCGGCTATAAATCTGGCTGTTGACGCCGACGACTTGACCGTCGAGATTAAACAGCGGCCCGCCCGAATTGCCCGGATTGATCGCCACATCGGTCTGAATAAAGGGCACATAATTTTCACTCGGCAAGCTGCGCCCTTTGGCGCTGACAATGCCTGCCGTCGCCGAGGATTCAAAGCCAAACGGCGAGCCAATCGCCAAAACCCATTCACCGACTGCCAGCTCTTTACCCGAGCCGATGCGGACTGTTGGCAGTCCGGTAGCCTCGACCTTGAGCAAGGCAATATCACTGCGTTTATCTGTGCCGATTAACTTGGCGACGAACTCGCGCCGGTCGCTGGTGCGCACGATGATTTCCGCTGCACCTTCGACAACATGCGAATTGGTGAGCACATACCCATCGGCTGAAACCAAAAAGCCCGAACCGAGTGAGCGCGATTGCTGGTTTTCCTCTGGGAGCATGCCGCCGCCTTCTTCGCCAAAAAAGTGCCGGAATAACTCTTCCAGCGGACTGCCTTCAGGCAGTGCCGGCAGGGACGGTATCGAGGGAATCGAAAACTGTGGCAGACGGTGCGAGGTCTGTGGCGGCGGGGCTTGCTTGGTGCTGATATTGACCACAGCAGGGCCGTTTTCAGCGACTAATCGGGTGAAATCCGGTAACTCGCGTCCGAATAGCGGATTGGCGATCAGTAAACCAAGTAAGAGCAGAACCGGCGAGCGTCGAGCAAATGGGCGCATGGCAACTCCGAGCGATGACAGCGAATGCTGAAAAATAAAGCAAAAGATGTCGGCGATCCTAGTGCAGCTCGGTCAGCGTCACGGTGACGGATGGTGTGAGACGGCGCAGAATCACCGGTTGATAATCAGGCCGTTGGGCCAACGCGACACTGTAGCCGCGAAGCCACCCAAACGCTAGTACCAGCCCACCCACTGCGCCCAGAACGGTTATCAGCTCTGCGTGTGCGCCACCGAAGTGCTCACCGAGCCATGCTCCACTAATCAAGCCTAGCAATGGCACCAGATAGGCTGCCGCTGCGGTGCGCAATAAACCCTGTTCGCTCAAGCCGACGATCACCGTGTCGCCGATTTGTGCGCCGATTGGATTCTGCGCCAGCAGCTCCACCGGCTGTCGCCCAAACACCCGCGCCAGCAGCGAGGTGCCGCAAGCGGTGTTGACTTGGCATTGACCGCAGGCACTGCGGCGTGTCGCGCTGATACGGGCGCAGTCGCCAATGAGTGCAATGACGTGACCTTGTTCTTCGATCATGGTTTTTTTTCCGGCTCCGGTTGTGTCGCAACAACCGCCTGATAGACCCCAGCAATCGCCGCCTGCACCGTCGCGGGCGGCACCTCGCCAACCGCGATGATCTGATATCCGTTCACCTGTCGCCCAGCGGCGTGCACTGAACCGCTATTGGCCAACCCGTCGAGGCCGTTGGCGCTCGCCGGCTCGATATAAATTGAATAGGACGACAACCGATCTGTGAACAAAAAATGCTCAACAACGCTGCCATCGGCTTGTTGCAGTCGATGCTGCATGACGAGCTTAAAACCCAATGGCATCGGCTCAAAACGCCAGTGACTGCTTGGGGTCGTCGCCGGCGCAGTGCGCACTGAGTGCGGCGGTTCAACAACAGCGGTTGCGGCTGGGTCGGGCGTGGCATCGGGATGGAGCGTGATCGAGGTAAACAGCAGTTGTTCGAGCGGTGCTTGATGCCGATCGATGAGATCGGATTTCAGGGGCAGCGCGGTTTCGCGGTCAATATGGAAGCGATAGCCGTAGCGCAGATCGTCTTTTGGAATCAGGCCAACGACATCGGTTTCGCGTCCAGCTACCCGTGCGCGACCGAGATAGGCGACCTGGTAATAGCTTTGGAGCGCGTCGGGATCAATGCCATCGGTGTCGAGAAAGCGCCCGCCGTTTTGCTGTTCCACCGAGATCGGGCGACCGTCAGAGAGCACGCAGTTGACGCGATCTTTACCGCGTGCCACAGCGCGAATCGGGCCACTGAGCGCAATCAGCCGTTCTTCGATCTGGCCGTCCTTGATGCGATGGTCGAGGCTCAGGGTTTCGAGATGCGTGTCGTGCAGATAAACCAGCGTGCCTTCGTAGTTGCGCGAGCGCACGGCCTGCGTCATGCGTTCGATCAAGGCGGCTGGTGATAGCTCCGCTGCGCTGGATTCAAGCGGTTCACTTGGCGTGCTGCTCCACGCTGGCAGCGCCAGCAGACCGCCTAGCGTGAGCATCAGCGCCGCTGCGCCCAGCTTAACGCCCGGTCTCATAACCAACGAGCATGGCATAGGGCAATAATCCTGTAGCGCCGCTCGCGGACGCCTTCGCTTGATGGGTGACGAGATAGCGGTCAAGCTTGCTGGCCAACTCAGGTTGTTCCAGATGCCAGCGTTGATGCTCAAATTGTTGCGCAAGTTGCTGTTCAACCAGCGGCACACTGAGTGGCGTGTTGCGTGACACATCGGCTAATTCGGGCGCATCCGAATCAGTGCTGAGTAAGGGCAGCGTGAGCACGGCCATCAGCGTGACCGAGGCGGCGAGTGCCCAGCCGGTGTCGCGGCGACGCCAGCGGCGCGGCGTGGAGAGCGAACGCGGTGGACGGAGCAAGGTCGGTTCGGCATGGAGCGCGGTGCGCACCTGCTCGGCAAGCTGGCGGGCGTTGGCGTGAATGGCTTCGCCGCGAATCGACTGGCCAATCAGCGTGTAACGCTCCCAGCAGGCGCGGAGTTCGGGGTCGTCGGTCAGGGCATCGAGTAGGGCGGGAAGCTGGGTAGCCGCTAACTCACCATCGAGTAGCGCGGACAGTCGGTGTTTAGGCTCGTCGATCATGGGTAATCACGCCTGAGCTGTGGGTTCTATCAAAAAAGAAGCGACTGGCCCAGAGCAAGAAGCTGGACAAGTCGGCGGGGGCTGATGCGTCGCGTGTCAGCCGTCAAGCAGCGGTCTGAGCCGTTTATCAATCGCTTCACGGGCGCGAAAGATACGCGAACGCACGGTGCCGATGGGACAGTTCATGGCCGTGGCGATCTCCTCGTAACTCAAGCCTTCCAGCTCACGGAGCACAATGGCGGTGCGCAGATCGTCCGGCAAGTCATCGAGCGCGTGTTGTACGGTGGCGGCGATCTCATCGGTCAGCACCTGCCGCTCGGGTGTCGCCTGCTCACGCAGCCGCCCGCCCATATCGAGCTGTTCGGCGACCTCGGCTTCGATGTCATCAGCCGGTGGTCGGCGGCCCTGCGCGACCAGATGGTTTTTGACCGTGTTGACCGCGATGCGATACAGCCAGGTATAAAACGCGCTTTCGCCACGAAACCCCGGCAGAGCGCGATACGCCTTAATAAATGCTTCCTGCGTCACGTCCATGACATCGGCGGTGTCGCGTACATAACGGGAAATCAGGTGCGAGACTTTTTGCTGGTATTTGAGCACCAGCAGATCAAAGGCGCGTTTATCGCCCGACTGGGCACGATTGACCAACTCGTGATCGGGGTGGCGTTCAGTCATGGACAGACGCCGCCCGCTACGCCAGCCTTGGGATCCGTTGGCATGGACAATTCACCGCTTAGTAAGTTCGTGACCATTATGAGCTTCCAGCCGTCAGCGATTAGCGTCCAGCGAGTCAGTGCAGGTGCGATAGCGTGGCGTGACAGTTGTGTGACGCAGTAGTATTAGCGGCGTCTTCGTTGCTATCAAGAGTACACGCCCATGTCCAATACCTGCCACCGCCATGATGTGTTAATCCTCGGCAGCGGTGCTGCTGGGCTGAGTCTCGCGCTACGGCTGCCAGCGAGTCTATCCGTTGCCGTCGTCTCGAAACGCGAACTGTGTGAGGGCAGCACCCGCTATGCGCAGGGCGGTATTTCGGCCGTGCTCGATGCTGGCGATTCCATCGAATCTCACGTTCAGGATACGCTCAAGGCCGGTGCCGGTCTTTGTGATCCCGAAGTTGTGCGCCAAGTCGTCGAACGCGGGCCGGATAATATCCGCTGGCTACTCGATCAGGGCGTTGAGTTTACCCGCGATAGCGAGCACAACGCCGCCAGTGGCTATCATCTCACACGCGAGGGCGGACACACCCATCGGCGCGTGATTCACGCAGCGGATGCGACTGGTCATGCTGTGGCGACCACGCTCGAAACCCAGGTGCGCACCCGTGCCAATGTGACGCTCTATGAGCAGCATATTGCCGTCGATCTCATCACCACGCGCCATCTCTCGCGTCAGGCCGCGCCACGCTGTCTCGGCGCCTATATCCTCGATCTCGGCAGTGGTCAGGTGGAGACGTTTTTAGCACGATTTGTCGTGCTGGCCACTGGCGGCGCAAACAAGGTGTATCTGTATACCAGTAACCCAGATGTGTCTACCGGCGATGGAATTGCGATGGCGTGGCGGGCCGGGTGTCGCGTCGCCAATATGGAATTTATGCAGTTTCATCCGACCTGCTTGTATCACCCGCAGGCGCGGTCATTTCTGGTCACTGAAGCCCTGCGCGGCGAGGGCGCACGCCTGCTGTTGCCGGATGGTGAGCGATTTATGCCGCGCTTTGATCCGCGTGCCGAACTCGCCCCGCGTGACATTGTGGCGCGGGCGATTGACCACGAAATGAAGCGCTTGGGCAGCGAATGCGTCTATCTCGACATCTCGCATCGTCCGGCGGACTTTGTGATCGAGCATTTCCCGACCATTCATGCTCGCTGTCTCGAACTGGGCATGGATATCACCCGCGAGCCGATTCCCGTCGTGCCAGCGGCGCACTACACCTGCGGTGGGGTGATGGTGGATCGTCAGGCGCGTACCGATCTGCCCGGACTCTATGCCAGTGGCGAAACGGCCTACACCGGCTTACATGGCGCAAACCGCATGGCCAGCAATTCGCTGCTCGAATGTCTGGTCTATTCGGAAGCGGCGGCGGCGGATATTACGCGCCTCGCCGCTGAGGTGCCCGCACCGCCCGAAGTGCCCGCGTGGGATGAAAGCCGCGTCACTGAGCCGGATGAAGAGGTCGTGGTGACGCATAATTGGGACGAACTGCGCCGCTTTATGTGGGATTACGTCGGCATCGTGCGGACGAATAAACGACTGCGCCGCGCCAAACGTCGCGCCGATCTGCTGGCGCAAGAAGTGATCGAGTATTACAGCCACTTTCGTGTCAGTAATGATTTGATTGAACTGCGCAATCTGCTGGAAGTCGCGGATTTGATTATTCAATCGGCATTACGGCGGCGCGAAAGTCGCGGCCTGCATTACACGCTCGATCATCCTGTCAAAGATGCCAGCCAACGGGTGCCGACCATCTTGATTCCCGATGGGTATCAGCCGCGTTCGGATGGCTAAAGCACGTATAAACACATTTAGGAGACAGTTGCCGTTTCATTCAAGCAAGGTAGCAAGGTAGGATGGGTAGAGCGAAGCGAAACCCATCATTCCGCGACCGCATCGCGCCATAAAAAAAGCCCCCGAGTTTCCCCGAAAGCGTTCAATTTCATCAATCAGGCATTGGTTTTAGGGCAAAAGTGAGATGGGTTTCGCTTCGCTCTACCCATCCTACCTAGCTCAGCGTAGTTCAGACGGCCTTGTCGCTCCAAACAGACGTCAAGCATCCACATAGACCGTTAAAAAGTCGCACATCGGGTTTTTATGCAAAACAAAACGGTAAAATTTGTGATTTGTTGTTAAAAAATTTACCACTATCTGATAGCTCCAAAACATCGACCTCATGACGGCAGAACTCGTGCATCGAACGAAAGACGCCTTTGGCAAAGGCTTCATCGAAATCGTCATTTGGCGACTTCCCGTTCCGGTTCCGCCATCAGAACATCCATTCAAATATCGCTTGGTCTATATTGTGGATGGACAAAGACTGGTCGGATACGACAACGAACGCGGAAAGGGCGACCACAAGCACATCGGCGAAAAAGAACATCCGTATTCCTGGGTCAATCCAAAACAACTGATGGCCGATTTCCTGGCCGATGTCGAGGGCTTCACGCCATGACCGACTCAATCCTACATATCCACGTCGCCGAACCCATCGCCGACACCCTCGCCAAAGCCGCCGAAACCATGGAAGCACTCGAGCGCGGCGAAACTGTCACACCCTACTTCAGCCTTGGATTCGCGGATATGAGCCGGCTACTGGCCACCCTGACACCGCAACGCTGGCAGCTCATCCGCCTGTTGCGTGAACAAGGACCATTAGCCATCCCCGAACTCGCCCAACGGCTCGGCAACGAAACACTCCAGACCGCCCAAGACATCCAGACACTCCTGGACTGGAACCTGCTCCATCAGGACGAAGACAACCGGATCAGCGCCCCCTATAGCGAACTCGTCGTCGATGTGAAATTTCCCAGCGCGAAGGCGGCTTGATCAGCAAGGTAGGATGGGTAGAGCGAAGCGAAACCCATCATTCCGCGACCGCATCGCGCCATAAAAAAAGCCCCCGAGTTTCCCCGAAAGCGTTCAATTTCATCAATCAGGCATTGGTTTTAGGGCAAAAGTGAGATGGGTTTCGCTTCGCTCTACCCATCCTACCTAGCTACCTAGCTACCTAGCTACCTAGCTCTACCCATCCTACCTAGCTATCCAGCCGCTTGAGGTCGCGGTAGAAATTCTCATGCGGCCCAAACATCAGCAGCTTGAGTCTGTATTCATCGAGAATCCGGTAGGCCAGCAGGCAGAGCAAGCCGTTCATGCGAAACTTGTAAACCCGCACTCCGGCCAGATCGCCCACTTTTATTTCGCCGACCTCGGGCTGACCGGCAATAGTCCGCACCGCTTCGTCGAGCGCAGCTTTCTGTAGCGTATTCAGCTTTTTGACGGCACGCTCGAAGGTCGGAGTGACGAGAAGACGCATCAGCCGAACCGATACTCGCCCACAGGCGCTTCCTGATCGGCAATGAGAATGTCGCGGATGACGCTGAACGGCAGATCGGGATTCTCAGCCGCAATCTTGCCGATCTGCGACCAGTACTCGATCTGCTTCGGTACCGAACGATGCTCGATGGCCCCATAGTGCTTGGCGCTTTCGACGAGAGCTTCCGACAGTTTGACGTTGATAGCCATGACCAAACTCCATTAGAAGAGTTGGCTTCATAATAGTCCTTTATGGATCAAAACGGAACCTGACCTAGATGCCACACCCAAACGCCCTCGGACAACCGGAGGGCGTTTTTGCGTGGGCTAAGTTCGGTTTTCTGAAACTGTTGCGCTGTCGGTTTAAACGTGAAATGCAATCGGCGTTAACGACGGCGCGGATGGCTAAAGCACGTAGCGATTGCGTCCGCTTTCTTTCGCTCGATAGAGGCGCGTGTCGGCTTCGGTAAACACCTGATCGACCGTCACCGGCGGCTCGTCCGGCGAGATGAGCCGCAGACCAAGCGAGATGGTGATCTGGGAAGACACAGGGCTATGACCATGCGGGAGCGCCAGTGCTTCGATAGCGGCCACTAAACCAGCGGCATTGGTTTCCGCTTCTTCGGGATGACGCACGAGAATCAACACCGCGAACTCTTCCCCGCCGATCCGAAAGACATAATCGCGCCCGCGCCGATAGCGCGTGTTGAGCAACTGGCCGATGCGTTTGAGCACCTCGTCGCCAGCGGCATGGCCGTAATTGTCGTTGTAGAGCTTAAAATGATCGACATCGAACATGGCAAAAGCCAGCCATTGCTTGGCTAACCGTGCGCGGTCAAGTTCCTGTTCGAGCACGCTATTAAAATGACGGCGATTGTAAAGACCCGTCAGCGCATCGGTGATGCTGAGTTCTTCCACCGCTTTTTTGTCGGTGATGTCCTGACGAATGCTGGTAAAACCTAGCACGAAGGATTCATTGACCAGATCCGGGGAAATAATCTCGTGAACCCAGTAATACTCACCATCTTTGCTTTGATGGCGAATTTCCCCCTGCCAAGTTTCGCCACGCTCAAGGGTCGCAGTGATGTCTTGGATGCGTGCTTCGCTCAGATTGGAATAGAGCGTGTACAAATAGCTGTGACCGATGAGTTCAGCGCGTTCAAAACCACTGCGACGACAGAACGCGGCTGAGGCGTAGGTGATGATGCCGGCTTTGTCGATGCGGCAGATCAACACATGCTGGTCGATGATGTCCAGATATTGGGTGATGGTGCGGTTGGCGTCAGCCAGTTCCGCATTCGCGGCCTGTAATTCCGCCGTGCGCTCGATAACCTTCTGCTCAAGTCCCTGATTGAGTTCCTTTAACTCAGCGTTCTGGCGCTCAATGGTCGCGTCCTGAACATAGCTTTCCAGCGCCCCGCGCAGGGTGAGAATCAGATCATCGCGATCCCAGGGTTTGGCGATATAACGATAGAGATCGGCGCGATTGATTGCGTTGGTCACGCCGTCGAGACTGCTCTGTCCGGTGAGCATCACCGTGCGGGCTTTGGGCGCGATGGCGTGAATCGCCGCCAGCACCGCATCCCCCTTGCGTCCGGGCATGATGTAATCGCACACCACAACCGGAATCTCGCGCCCCTCGGCGATCAGATCGCGGGCCAGTTCTTCGGCCTCGGCGTTGTCTTGCACCAGTTCCAGTTCGACGCCCGCAAAACGCCCCGACAGTTCCATTGACAGGCTATCGAGAATGGTTTCCTCGTCGTCGATACAAAGGATGACATAGTTGCTGTACATAGTGCGTTTAATCCGTATCCTGAACCGGTAGCCACACTTCAAAGCTGGTGCCAACACCGACCGTCGAAGTGAACCGGATCTCACCGCGATGCTTGTCAACGATACGGCGCACAATCTCCAGCCCCAGCCCACTGCCTTCACCGGCCGGTTTGGTGGTGAAAAACGGCTGGAAGATGCGCTCGCGGATCGCCTCGGGAATGCCGCTGCCGCTGTCAGTGATGCGCACCCGCGCCCAGTCAGCATCGTGCTCCAAGCTGATCGCTAATTGGCCTTTGTAATCCATTGCTTGCAACGCATTATGCACCAGATTCATCCACACCTGACCGAGTTCATCGGCATAGGCGGGAATCAGTGGCCCGTCGGCAAGATCGGTGTGTAGCTCAACGGCTTGCTTCATCTGATTGTGATAGAGCGTCAACACGGTCTCGATGCTCTCGCGCACCGAGGTCGGCGTTTTGACGCCGGTGTGGTCATAACGGGCAAAACTTTTGAGCGCAAAGACGACTTTTCGCGCCTTGTCAGCGGCGGTGCGGATATTTTGGCAGGAACGATAGATGTGACTGCCGTGACGCAGATGTTCAAGAATCGCGGTGGCTTGGGGATCGGTCAGCAGCGGTGCAAAGTGCGCGATCTCCAGCGGCGGCAGTTGCGAGAGCAGATCGGCGGCCTGACGCGCACTGCTCACACCCAGCGCGGTGAGCTGGCGCTCGTAGTCTTTTTTGAGATCGCGTTTTTCTTTGAGACTGAGCGTTGAGCCAGCGGCGGCAGCGGTCAGCAATTCGAGTAAGCGTTCGCGCACCGGCGGCGCGAGTTCGGCAAATAACAGCAGGAATTGATCTTGCTCACGATAGGCGTCGGTCAGCGATTCGATGGATGAGGCGATGGAGCCAAGCGGCGTGTTGATCTCGTGTGCCACACCGGCGATGAGCTGACCGAGCGCCACCAATTTTTCGGACTCAACCAGTTGCGACTGAGTTTTTTGCAGCGTCTCCAGCGTGCTGGCTAATTCCAGATTGCTGCGTTGTAATTCGTCATTGGCCTCGGCTAACTCAGCCGTGCGTTGCAATACCCGCGCTTCCAGTTCGCGCTGATGAACGCGCACGCTGGCAATCAACTGATTAAAGGCCGCCACCAGCGCCGCGACCTCATAGCGAGCCGGAACGTGCAGCCGCTCGGGAAGGGCTTCATGTTCCAGTCGTGTCACCGACTGCGCTAACTGCACCACCGGACGCGACACCAGCCGATTGACCAGCCACGCCCCAAATAATACCAGTCCAATCGAGGCCAGCATCACCGCCTGCGAAATCTGGGCAAAGCGCACAATCGGCGCTTGAAATTCCGCCGTGTCGATCTTCACCAGCAGCCCCCAGTTCAGCGACGGCAGATAGCGCCACACACCCAGCACATCCTGACCGCGATAATCGCGAAACCGCCCGGCTCCGCCCTGACCCTGCATCGCGGTTTGCAGCGGCGCAAAGGCGGCGGAATCGACGGTACGCTGCGTCAGCTTGGGATCATGGCGGCTGGGCGCGGCAACCACCAGCCCAGAATCATTGCGGGTCGCGGCTAATAATTCGCCGCTTTCGCCCAGTCCGCCATAGTGATTGACGATGGTGTTGAGTACGCGGTTGTCGATCTGCAACACCAGATTGCCGATGATGACGCCATTGTCAAAAATCGGCGCGGCGAGAAAGGCCGCTAATTCCTGACTCGGCGGATACCACGCAAAATTCGAGACCTCGGTTTGCAATAGCGTATTCGCGGCATCAATGGTCGCGGCCAGTTGCGTGCCTTCCAGTTGCGTATCCTGAATATTGCCGCCGAGATCGGTTTCGCGTTTCAGTGAAAAGCGGATCGTGCCGCTTTGATCGACTAACAACAGATCGTAATAGCCTTTGGCTTCGCTGAAGCTGTGCAAAAACGCCAGCGTTTTCGCATCGGCGGTGATTAAGGGTTCCGGCTGCTGGAGCAGAGTGACGAGCGCCGGCGTCCGCGCTAGGGTCGTGGTGTCAGTAATCAAACCCTGCACATAGGTTTCGACCCGATCTTGCGCGGCCTCAGCAATGGCGGTCAGTGCTTCTAGTTTCTGCGCATGGATCGAACGGCTAAAGATGTCATTGGCTACCACATAGGCGGTTAGGATCGGGGCCAGCGCCACAACCAAAAAGGTCAAGCCCAATTCAGCGGCAATCGAGCGCAGGCGGATCATGGCAGCGTCCCCGTGAACGGCTGACCGGGCGGCGTCGGTTCGGTGCTCGGATTAGCCCAGTTCCCGCGCCAGCGATGATTGAGTTCGGTCAAAAAGCCGTCCCAATCCGTCGGCGAGCGATAGCCTGGATAGGGCAGCGGTCGCACCGGTTTTGCCGAATCCCAGACGATTGCAAACTGACCATCAGCGCGGATGCGCCCGATCCGTACCGATTTCCACAGATGCTGACTGCGACCATCGACACTCACCGCTCCGCCCGGAGCAGCGATGGATAATCCGGGCAGCGCCCGCCGCACCGAACGCGGATCGGTGCGACCGCTGCGTTTGACCGCTTCCGCCCACAGATACACGCCGAGATAGGCGGCTTCCATCGGATCTGTGACCACCTGATCGGCTCCATACTTGGCTTGATAAGCGGCAACAAAGCGGCGATTTGCCGTTCCGGGCAGGCTCTGAAAATAATTCCAGGCTGCATAATCCCCAGCAAAATCAGCACTGCCCATGCTGGTTAATTCCGCCTCGGCAATGCTGAACGAGATGGTGGGAATCTGCTCCGGGGTCAGACCGCGTGCTCGCAAAGCTTTGAAAAAAGCGGCATTGCTATCGCCGTTGAGCGTGTTCAAAATCACATCCGGGCGGCTGGCGACGATGGCCTCAATCACGGGTTCGACCGTGCTACTGCCCAATAACACATAATGCTCACCGACGACCGAGCCGCGCAGTGAGCGAATTTGATCGCGCATGATCGCGTTCGCCGCGTGCGGAAAGACATAATCGGATCCGACCAAAAACACCCGTCGTCCCAGATGATCGAGCGCCCATTTGACCGCCGGAATAATCTGCTGATTCGGAGCCGCGCCGGTGTAGACGATAGTGGGCGATGACTCCAGCCCCTCGTATTGCACCGGGTAAAACAGCAGATGATCGTATTGCTCAAACACCGGCTTGACGGTTTTGCGCGACGCCGATGTCCAGCAGCCGAACACCACTGCGACCTGTTCATCACGGATCAAAGATTCCGCTTCGCGGGCAAAGATCGCCCAATCCGACGCGCCATTGCGCACAATGGTTTGCAGCGGACGCCCCAGCAGCCCACCGGCAGCATTGATTTCATCAATCGCCAAGCGCGTCGCTGCCACGACACCACGTTCACTAATCGCCATCGTGCCGGTGAGCGAATGGAGGATGCCGACCGGAATCGGGTCAGTCGCATGGCGCGACTGGTGGCGCTGCCACGCCCCCGCGCCCAGCCCGATGAGCGCCAGCAGCAGCAGGCTGATGACCACCTGCTTGATGGTTAAGACCGAAGGTGTGGGCGCGGTGTCGCTATTCATCGGTACGTGTCAAAGCACCTTCGTCACCAACTTAACCGCCAAATCCTGCGGATCGCTTTCAATACGAAATCCGAGCGATTTGACCAACGCCAACATGCGGGTATTGGCCGTCAATACTTCGCCGTCCATCAGCCGAAAACCGCGAGCGCGAGCATTCTGCATCAGCGAGCGCATCAGCCGCGCCCCGATGCCCAGATTGCGATGCTGGTCAGAGACGACAATCGCAAACTCACAGGCTTCCCCATCTGGACGCCCCATATAGCGGGCGACGCCGACTTCAATCTCGCTGCCGTTTTCGTCTAACACGCCGATCAATGCCATTTCGCGGTCATAATCAATCTGCGTAAATCGCACCAACATTTCGGGCGATAATTCTTTAATTGCCTGCATAAAGCGAAAATATTTGGTCTGCTCCGATAACCCGCGCACAAACGCCTGTTCCATTTCGGCATCTTCGGGGCGAATTGGGCGAATAACTAAATCGCGGCCATCGGGCAATTGCACGCGCTCAATCAAATGACTCGGATAGGGATGAATCGCCATGTGACCATAGGTCGGCTGTTGCGGCGGGCGATAATCCACGCGAATACAGACATCAACGGCGGTGACATCTTTGTCATTGCCGATCAACGGGTTAATGTCCATTGCCATAATCTCGGGCAGCTCGCACACCATCTCCGACACCCGCTGCAAAATCCGCGCCAGCGCCACGCGATTCATCGGCGGCATGTGCTGAAATGCGCCCATCAGCCGCGCTACCCGCGTGTGGTCGATCATGGTTTCGATGATAAAGGCATTGAGCGGCGGCAGGCCGAGGGCGCGGTCGCCCAACACCTCAACTTTGGTACCGCCCGCGCCGAACAAAATCACCGGGCCGAAAATCTTGTCGCGGAACACACCGATCATCAGCTCACGCGCAGCGCGGGTCGAAACCATGCGCTCGACCGTGATGCCGTTTAACCGCGCATCGGGGCGCAGACGTTTTGCCCGCTCCATAATTTCGGTGAAGGTGCGGCGCACTGATTGCGCATCGTCGATATTGAGTTTGACCCCATCGACATCGGATTTATGCTCCAAATCCGGTGAGTGAATCTTCATCACCACCGGAAATCCGAGCGCCTCAGCCGCCATCAGCGCCTCATTCGGCGTGCGCGTCAGAATCGCCTGCATCGTCGGGATGCGAAATGCCGAGAGAATCGCTTTGGCCTCAATGGTGCCGAGCACCTTGCGCCCCTCGGACATGACCCCTTCGATAATCAGGCGTGCGCCCTCAACATCGGGCGGATCTTCATAGGACAGGGGCGCAGGTGATTGCATCAAGAGCTTTTGATTGCGCTGATGCGTGGCCAAAAACGAAAAGGCTTCCACTGCTGCCTCGGGGCTGTCGAACTGCGGGACATCGTGCGCGGACAGCAATGCTTGGGCTTCGAGCACGCGCTTGCCGCCCATCCAGCAGGCTAACACCGGCTTGCGGCTGGCTTTTGCGGCTTCGATGACCTGTTGCGCGGTGGCCACCGGATCACCGAACACCAATGGGGCCTGAATGCACAGCACGCCATCGACTTCGGAATCGGCAAGACAGGCATCGAGCGCCACGCGATAGCGTTCCGGCGGCGCGTCGCCAATGATGTCGATGGGATTGCCGTGCGACCAATAATCGGGCAATGCCTGTTCGAGCTTGTGGCGGGTGGCGTCAGTAAATGGGGCCAGCGTCAAGCCGAGTTCGACGGTGCGATCTGCCGCTAACACACCCGGGCCGCCGCCATTAGTGATAATGGCAATGCGGTCGCCCGCTAACCGTCGCCGCGTACCGAACACCTGCGCCGCTGCGAACAGTTGATCGAGATTAGCCACCTGCACCACGCCTGCCCGCTCGGTGACGGCGCGGAATACCTCCGCCGAGCCGACAAAGCCGCCGGTGTGCGATTTAATGGCGCGGGTGCCCGCCGGATGGCGTCCCGCTTTGACGATCACCACCGGCTTGAGCCGCGCTGCCGCCCGCAGACCGCTCATAAAATGCCGCGCATTGCGAATGCCCTCGACATAGAGCAGGATGCACTGCGTCTGGGTGTCGAGCGCCAGATAATCGAGAATATCGCCAAAATCGACATCCGCCGCCGCACCCAGCGAGACCACCGCCGAAAAGCCGACGCCGCGTGATTCTGACCAGTCGATCATGGCCGTGCAGATCGCGCCCGATTGCGAAACCAGCGCCACATTGCCGCGTCGTGGTAGATCCTGCCCAACGCTGGCGTTCAGACCCTGTTGCGGGCGCATCACGCCTAAACAATTCGGCCCCATGACGCGGATGTTATTGCGCCGCGCCGCCTCGACCATCTTGTCTTGCAACGCGATGCCGCGTTCGCCGTGCTCACCGAACCCCGCCGAATGCACCACCGCCGCCTTGACGCCATAGCTGCCGCATTGATCGAGAATCGCTGGCACACACTCGCCCGGCGTGGCAATCAACGCCAGATCAATCTGTTTATCGAGCGCACTCAGCGTGCTGTAACAGGGCTGACCGGCGACCTCGGTGTATTTGGGATTGATCGCATAGCATTGGCCTTTGTAACCGCCGGCCAGCAGGTTACGAAACACCAGCCCGCCGATGGAACCCGCGTTGTCGCTCGCGCCAAACACGGCCACAGCGCCGGGGGTGAAAAGTTGGTCAATATCTGTCAACCGCATGAGCGGGGCGCTCCGAGCAAGAAAGCATAAAAGGAATAGCCGAGCGGATACGAGCGCAGCGCGTCAAGCAACATCCATGCGCGTCAGTGTGGTGACAGCGCACAGCGCCTAAGCATCCAGCGCGGCGAGGATCTCATCGGCAATGTCAGCGTTGTGATATACGTCCTGAACGTCGTCGAGATCTTCCAGCATCTCGACGAGCTTGAGCAGCTTCTCTGCCGTCTCCGCATCCAGTTCAACTTGGGTGGCGGCATTGAAGCTGATTTCAGCCACTTCGGTATCAAACCCAGCTTGGGTCAGCGCATCCTTCACTGCTGCGAACGCTTCCGGCGTGGTCACGACATCGAGCGAGCCATCATCATTGACCACCACATCATCGGCTCCAGCCTCAAGCGCCGCTTCCATCACCGCATCTTCATTGGTGCCGGGCTGAAAACTAATAATCCCTTGTTTGGTAAACAGATAACTCACTGAGCCATCGGTACCCAGATTGCCGCCGCGCTTGGTGAACGCATGGCGCACCTCAGAGGCGGTGCGATTGCGATTATCGGTCATGCAATCGACCATAATCGCCACCCCGCCCGGCCCATAGCCTTCGTAACGGATTTCTTCGTAATGCTCACCTTCAGTGCCGCCCGCGCCGCGCTTGATCGCCCGCTCGACAGTATCGCGGGGCATATTGGCCCCAAATGCTTTATCCATCGCCAAACGCAGGCGCGGATTAGCATTCGGATCGCCGCCGCCTTCGCGGGCCGCAACCGTGACCTCACGAATCAGTTTCGTCCAAATCTTGCCGCGCTGCTTATCCTGTGCGGCTTTGCGATGTTTGATATTGGCCCATTTACTGTGACCGGCCATGAGCAGGCTCCTGAATTCTCAACTGTGTAGCACAACACGCCCCGCCGCCGTGAATAAGACGACCAAGCGCCGCGAATGAATGATCTGACATAGTAGCATTGCCGGTTAGCCGACGGCCAAGCGCACCGGGCGCATGGGCCTGTGGTAGGCTTCCCGTGTCGCGGCGAGTGGATTCTGCAAGCACTGATGACAGCCGCCCCTGAAATCAGGACAATTCTGGCTTAACTTGGCGCATCGCTTGGATTCAGGTTGATCACCCCCAACGCACGCCGCACCACCCAGCGCGGGCCAGATCGCCGCCACCTTTACCGTTACTAGGTCAACTGGCAGGCCGCGCCCGCCGGATGCGAGACGAGTCCGTGTCAACATTGATAACTTTTGAACATCCGCTCAACGAACGTGTACGCACCTTCCTGCGGCTCGAACACCTGTTTCAGCAACTGGAGCATTTTTTAGCCGACGAAACCGCCAACGGCTCGCGCAGTGCGATCGCCGCCCTGCTCGACATCGTGGCCGCCACCACGCGGGCGGATGTCAAAAACGAAATCCTCAAAGAACTCGACCGCCTCACTGGCAATCTCAGTCGCCTGTCCTCACAGCGTGGCGTCGATACCGCTGCCCTCAATGACGTGCTCGGCGATCTGCGCCGCGCCACGACTCAGGTACAGCACATCAACGGCCCGATTGCGCATCGCGCCCGCGAAGATGAATTTCTCAAAGCAATTGCCCAACGCAGTAGCATTCCGGGCGGCACCTGTAGCTTTGATTTGCCGCATTTTCACTATTGGCTGATTCAATCGGCTGAACAACGCCTCGCCCGTTTTAATGAATGGCGGCATGATATTAAACCGGCCATCAACGCCATTGAATTAGCACTGCATTTAATGCGCACCAGTTCGGCCACGCGCTTGGTTTTAGCTGAAGATGGGTTTTATCAAGAAGCACTCGATGCGGTCATTCCGGCGCAAATGCTGCGCGTCACATTGGAAGCAGAAGCCGGTATTTTTCCCGAAATCAGCGGCCATAAAAATCGCTTCAGCATCCGCTTTATGAAGCCTGAACATCAGGGTCGCGCCACACCACACACCCAAACGGTATCATTTAAACTGACCTGCTGTATTTTTTAATCGCATATTAGATCACGCATTATGACCACGCATGTTAATTGCCCACACTGCGGCCAAACAGTGCCCTGGACGCCAGAATCACGCTGGCGACCATTTTGTAGCGAACGCTGTCGGCTAATTGATTTGGGCGATTGGCTAGACGAACGCCATCGGATTGCAGTTGTCGATGAACAGAATAATGAACTCGACACAGCGGCCAGTAATCAGCTGCCCGTCACCCGCCTAATTAACCACTGAGCGCGATCATTTAACGGCATGGATCGTTATTACGGACGCGCCGCAACCGCGCCAATCGAACCACCCTTTCGCTGTGATGGATTTGTGCGCGATGGGCAACTCATCGCCGCAAATGGCGAACGCTTGGCAGTGAGTGAATTACCGCCTTTTTTGCGGGCGCTCATGGTCACGGATGGCACGGTTACAAAAATTCTCGAAGCCTATTTCTGGGAGCCAGTCAGTGTTGAAACACTGGAGCAGCGATTTGAAATCGCCCGTGAGCCAGTGCCCTGGCTGGATGTCGAGCGCGGTGATGCCTGTTTAATTCGCGATGCGCAATTACGCGGCGGCATGACCGGTCGCTGTTTTGCTGAAGCCTTTTCCTTGATTCGTACCCAATTGATTCCGCCGGATTTTCGCCAGCGACTCATTGATCGGGAAATCGGTATTGGCGTATTGATCCGTGATAGCGGTTTAGAAAGCTACCGCGAAGTGTTAGATATTGGCTTAGAGCGCACGGCCAGCGGTGCCGCAGTATTTCGGACGTATCGCATTATTATTGCGCATCAACCGGTGATTTTAATTACTGAATATTTTCCGTTGGCATTATATCGCGGGGAATAGCGGTCAGCTTTTAGCGGCCAGCCGTTCTGGTCACGCAGCTCCAGCTTTGTGACCGCTTATCTCGATAGCTGCTTATTTGGGCAAGCATTTTAATGGCTAACTTGATGCAAATGAAACCGCTGCCGCAAAAATGCCTGAAAATGCTTTACTTCTTCCAATGCCAACTTAAGGCGTCCAACCTCAATCCGATTGAGATGATCGAGCGACAGATAATTTGTCAGCGGTTCACCGCGCTCTAATGTCAATAACTGCGCCCGCAACCGCAATCCAATCAAAAAATCAAATGCCGCTAATAAACTCTCAGCTTGATGCGGCTGCAATATACCCGCCTGCTGTAATCCGCGCACGCGATCATAGGTGCGCCCATCGCTAATTCCCGTTTGCAAGGCCATTGCTTTTAAGCCTTCGGTGATCGCAAAGACTCCGGCTTTTTTTACTTCAATACAGCCGCGATATGTGCCCTGACGCTCAGTTTTAACTCGCCCAAACCAATCCAGCGGCGGACAAAAGGCGACTGCATTTGCCACACTATGCGTCAAAAATAAACTATTTCCCCGTAATTTTGTAATCAGACTTTGCTTTAACTCCTGCTCAAATGATTTATCGCCATACAGCGTGCGTAAATCAAAAAACATGCTTCCAGAGAGAATATTCGTCGGCGTTGGGGTATGGAGCCATTGATCGAGCTGCTGTTTCCATTCACTCAAACTACGCCGCCATGTCGCGTTTTTTGCCATAATGCCGCCAGCGCAAGCCGGCATTCCAATACCAATTAAATGATCAATTAAATCGACACTAAAGGCGCAAAGCTGCTCTAATTCAGCGGCGCTTAGATCATCGGCATAGACAATCGCGTTATCTTGATCGGTCGCTAATGTTTGCTCGCGTCGCCCTTCACTGCCGAGCACTAAAAAGGCAAAACGTGCTGTCAGATTCGGATAGCGTGCGGCGCGGACTAATTCAATCAGCCGAACTAATAATCGATCATTCAATAACGCCACCGTTTGCACTAAATCACGGGTGGCAACGCCAGTGCCGTGCAAATGCACCACTAATTGTTCCATGCGCTCCCGTAATATTTTAAGCGCCTCAGGTGTTTCCGCTTCCTCGATTTCTTTCATCAATTGCTGTGGTGAGCGGCTATGTAAGCGCAGTGCATCTGTATCCGTGACAATGCCGTGCAAGCGTCCAGTAGCATCAACGACGCAGAGCCGATGAATACGGCAACGGCTCATTAAATAGAGCGCCTCAAATAAATAATCGGTCTCGCGGATTGTTACCAGCGGACAATTCATTACATCGCGGGCGCAGAGCTGACGCGGATCACGCCCAGTCGCTAAAACCTTATTTCGTAAATCACGATCAGTGACAATGCCGAGCGGTTCAGCAGCATCGCGCACCACGACACTTGAAATATTACGTTCCCGCATCAATTCTGCAACCGTAATCAGCGGAGTATCTGCTGCACAGGTCACAACATCGGTTTGGCAAATCTGGCTAACGGGGGTAAAAAAAACATTTTCAGCGGACATGATAAAATAAACCGATAGCTAACCTAGTGTTTAATGATGGCGTGTGCGTAGCGTCGCAATCAATCATTACAGGCGACACACTCACACCAGTTTTTTCAATATCACACATAAAACAGGTGCAATTTTGGACAGTAGCAGCATTGAACTTAACGGCTCAGAAATCGCCGCGATTCATCACACTGGCGATCAAGTCGAGATCCAATTCGCCCGCGCTTATCTGATTAAAACCATGACTGGTTCCGCCGAACGTACCCGCTGGTGGCAGGCGGGGAGTCTAATAATTGACGAGGCGCAGATCATTGAACCGCCGCCCATTGGCCCGTTAATTTGTGTTGGCGGCGATCTCGACGAAAATATTTATACCTATCGTGATATGATTCCGCTCCCATTTGCCAGTCGCGGTCATATTCGTTGCATGCTGAAATTTGCTGACAGCGCAGGGCGTTTAGAAGTCACTGGGCGAGCCGCACAAATTATCATGCGCGATATACCTAAATATATCGAACATCTGCGGCCCGCCTAACATCATAATTAGCGACCGCGAATCAATGTTCCGACGCCGCTATCGGTAAATAAATCGAGCATAACGGCGTGTTCGACGCGCCCATCAATAATGTGCGCTGATTTCACGCCCGATTGCACCGCTTCCACCGCGCAGCGGATTTTCGGCAGCATTCCGCCGTGAATCACACCGTCTTCAATTAACGTCTGCACCCGTCCGACATCAAGCTCGGAAATCAATTGACCCTCGGCATCGAGTAATCCGGCAGTATTGGTCAGCAACAGCAGCTTTTCAGCCCGTAATACCTCAGCCATTTTACCCGCAACTAAATCGGCATTGATATTATACGAGCGCCCATCGGCACCCACACCAATTGGCGCGACGACTGGAATAAAATTGCCTTTAACCAGCATGTGCAAAATTGCTGGATCAATGCTTTCAACTTCACCGACATGACCAATGTCGATAATTTCTGGCTCTTGCAATTCAGGTGCATCGCGCTTGAGAAACAGTTTTCGGGCGCGGATCAAATCGCCGTCTTTCCCAGTTAAACCAACAGCTGCCCCGCCATGACGGTTAATAAAATTGACAATTTCTTTATTAACCAGCCCTCCGAGCACCATTTCAACCACATCCATGGTTTCGGCATCGGTCACGCGCATACCTTGCACAAATTCACTCGCTTTGCCAAGTCGATTGAGCAGCGAGCCAATTTGCGGCCCACCGCCATGCACAATAATTGGATTGATACCAACCAATTTCATTAGCACGACATCGCGGGCGAATCCGGCTTTCAGCGCCTCATCGACCATGGCATTGCCGCCGTATTTAATCACCATCGTTTTGCCTTGAAAGCGTTTAATATACGGCAAGGCTTCAATTAAAACATGGGCAATGGTTTGGGCGCGTTCGGTTGGCAGTGGCATGGCTGCTATATTCTCGTTAGACATGGATAGAGTGCATGAATTGTACGATTTTTAGGGTTATTGCAGCATCAAACTGCAATCGGTGCGCGAATTGCTGGATGCGGATCATACCCTTGAATTTCAATATCAGCGAACGTGTATTCAAATAGCGTTGCCGGTCGCTGGTGAAGCACTAAACGGGGTAGCGCACGCGGTTCACGTTCGAGCTGCTGATAGACAATCTCTGGGGTTAAATGATTACGATACAGATGCAAGTCGCCAAAAGTATGAATCAATTCACCGGGCTCCAGATCACACTGCTGGGCAATAAAATGCGTCAGCAGCGCATAGCTGGCGATATTAAACGGCACACCGAGAAATAAATCCGCACTGCGCTGATACAACTGACAAGAAATCCGCTCCTGCGCTACATGAAACTGAAATAAACAATGACAGGGCGCAAGCGCCATGCGTCCGGCGCGTACATTGTCTTGAGGACTGAGCGTTTCATCCGGTAAATCCGCTGGATTCCAGGCCGAAATGATTAAGCGCCGCGAATGCGGACGCTGCCGAATGCTTGTCACTAATTCAGCAAGTTGATCAATTGTGCGCCCGTCTGCTGCTGGCCATGCCCGCCACTGTGCGCCATAAATCGGGCCAAGTGCGCCGTTTTCAGTCGCCCATTCGTTCCAGATACTAATACCCTGTTCACGCAGCCAAGTATTATTAGTTGAGCCGGATAAAAACCACAGCAATTCACCGACCACGCTTTTAAAAGGCACGCGCTTGGTCGTCAGTAATGGAAAACCGTCAGCGAGATTAAACCGCACTTGGCGTCCAAAGACCGCCCGCGTGCCAACGCCAGTACGGTCAATTTGATCTTGACCGTTCGCAATCACATCGCGCAGTAATTCTAAATAGACCTGCATTGTTTTGACACCCAGTTTTACACCAATGCTGGGCCAAGCAGCAATGAGCGTCCGTCCATCACCTCTGGCGCGGGAATGCCCATTAAATTGAGCACAGTAGGCGCGATGTCTTTAATTCCACCGCCGATAGATAAGCGCCACGGGGCTTCATCGACAATTAAACAGGGCACGGGATATAAACTGTGCTGGGTATGCGGCTCGCCGGTGACTGGATCAATCAATTCATCGCAATTGCCATGATCGGCGGTGAGAATGACCGAATACCCGCCCGCGACTGCTGCATCTAAAACGCGCCCAGCTTCGCGGTCGAGCACTTCGACAGCGGCAATCACGGCATCGCGCACCGCCGTATGTCCGACCATATCGCCATTAGCAAAGTTGACGACAATAAAGGGATAAATCTGTTTGGCAATTGCAGCAATTACGGCATCCGCGACAGCAGGCGCACTCATTTCTGGCTTGAGATCGTAGGTCGCAACCTTCGGTGAAGGAATGAGTACCCGCTCTTCGCCGGGGAACGGCTCATCACGTCCGCCATTAAAAAAGAAGGTGACATGCGCGTATTTTTCGGTCTCAGCACAATGAAATTGCGGCAAACCAGCTTGACTGAGAATCTGGCCGAGGGTGATTTTGGGCATATCGTGATCGAAAGCAATCGGCAAGCCGTACCATTGATCGTATTCCATCATGCAGGTCACTTTAACGCCATGTAGCCCGCGCCGATCAAAATGCTCAAAATCCGGTTTAAACAAAGCTGAAATCAATTGACGCGGGCGATCTTTGCGAAAATTAAGATGAATGACCTGATCGCCGCTTTGAATAACTTCACCACCTTCAATGCAGGTTGGACGAATAAATTCATCATCCTCGCCCTGTTCATACGCCGCTTCAATTGCAGCGCGAGCATTCGGAGCGCGGCGGCCTTCACCATCAACCAGCGTGCGCCAGGCTAATTCGGTGCGCTCCCAGCGATTATCGCGATCCATGGCATAATAACGCCCCGAGATACTGGCAATTTGCCCGCCCGCGACTTCTAGCGCATTTTCAACGCTCTTGAGATAATTCAGCGCCGAACGCGGTGGCGTATCACGACCATCGGTAAACATATGCACCATCGGACGTGCGCCCTGATATTTACATAATTTAATCAGCGCATTCAAATGATGAACATGACTGTGAACTCCCCCATCTGACACTAATCCCATAATATGCAGCGGACGCTGCTGTGCTGCTGCCGCTTGCGCCGCTGCAACCAGTGCTTTATTGTCATAAAAACTGCGGTCAGCAATCGCTTGATCAATGAGCACTAAATCCTGACGTACCACACAACCAGAACCGAGCGTCATGTGCCCCACTTCGGAATTTCCCATTTGCCCATCTGGTAAACCAACGGATAATCCCGAAGCTTGAATGGCGGTATGGGGATGCGTAGCAAAATAGCGATCTAAATTCGGCGTCTGCGCCAGCGCGACGGCATTATTAGCCTTCGATGGATTTAAACCAAAACCGTCGAGAATCATTAGCACGACCGGACGGCGGGGGACATTTTTCATTCGCAAAACCTCGGCGCGAGACACGACCCGTAATAGGTCGATCAAAATCAATAGGGGGAGTGCCGACCAAGCAGTCGTCAACCGCAACGCGGCGACTGTCGGCCCGCTCATAAAATCAGCTATTCTAAACACCCTTCGACTCTATCGTGCGGCTTTCGCTCCTCGCATCTATGACCATTCGCCCCTCATGCCCGCCCGCAGATGGCCCTGTGCCCCACGCCCATGATCCTTTTGTGGACTGGGTGCGCGAGGCGACACCCTATATTCATGCCCATCGCGGTCGCACCTTTGTGATCGCGTTCGGCGGCGAAGCGGTCGCTGATGCGCGGTTTCCTGAATTAGTACACGATATTGCGCTATTACACGGACTCGGCATTCGGCTGGTGCTCGTACACGGCGCTCGCCCACAAATCGAACAGCGGCTCCAAGATCAGGGCGCAGAATTGCGTTATGTCAATGGGGTACGAATCACCGATGCTTCGGCGCTGGCCTGTGTCAAAGAAGCGGCGGGCATGGTGCGAGTGGAGATTGAGGCGCTGCTGTCGCTTGGCTTGGCTAATTCACCGATGGCGGGGGTGCGGATTCCGGTTGTTTCGGGCAATTTTGTCACGGCGCGGCCACTCGGCGTGATCGACGGCGTGGATTACGCACACACTGGCGCGGTACGGCGCGTCGATCACCACACATTACGTCTGCTACTCGATCAGGGCATGGTTGCGCTGATGCCGCCGCTCGGCTATTCACCAACCGGCGAAGTTTTCAATCTGAGTGCGGCAGATGTGGCACGCAGTGCGGCGGTGGCGTTGGGCGCGGATAAGCTGATTTTTTTGACTGAAGGCCGCAACAGTGCGCCGCGCTTGGCGTTAGCGCCGAATTTATTGGCACGCGAAGTGGATACACTGCTGGCAACCGAGTCGCTGCCGGATGAATTGGCGACCTGTTTGCGGGCGGGCGCTGCGGCGTGCCGACAGGGGATTCGGCGCGTGCATCTGGTAACACGGAGCACGCATGGTGCCCTTTTGCGCGAATTGTTTACGCATGATGGACACGGAACGCTCATTTCTGCTGAACCCTATGAAGAACTGCGTCCAGCGCGGATCGACGATGTGACCGGCATTTTAGAGTTATTACGTCCGCTTGAAGAACGCGGTGTGTTAGTGCGTCGTTCGCGTGAGCGGTTAGAAACAGAAATTGAGCGGTTTTATATCACAGAACGTGACGGATTGGTCACGGCCTGTGCTGCGCTCTATCCCTATCCGGCGGATAATATGGCCGAACTCGCCTGTCTTGCGGTGCATCAAGATTATCGCGGTGGGCGGCGCGGTGAGCGATTATTAGCGCATCTTAGCGCCCTAGCACAAGCGCAGGGAATTGCGCGGTTATTTGTGCTAACGACGCAAACCGCGCATTGGTTTCAAGAGCGCGGATTTCAGCCCGCTGGATTGGATATGCTGCCAATGGAAAAGCGGGCGCTCTATAATTTTCAGCGAAATTCTAAGGTGTTTATTAAAGAGCTGTTGGCTTTGAGCCATCAGCTTTTAGCTTCCAGCCACCCGCTTTAAGAATACAACCACACCCCACGCGCTGATTCCGCCCACTGCGCTTCATCAGCGCCCAAACGCTGCTTTAAATCCAAGGGTTTCGCATCTGGATCATCGACCCATTCGCGTAAAAAAGTGCCGCCACTGAGTAAATCAATCGCCAGCCGTTCGCGCTCGTATTCATAATGAAATTGCCGCCACAGCGGATAGTCTGGATACTCTAATCGAATACATTTCAGCAGCAGTGCGATCAAGCGATAGGGCTTAAATTCAGTGTGACAATAGGCGCTGCTATCCGTGTGCAGTTGTAAACCGGCACAGCGTTGACCAGCATGTTTATGAAAAGTCGGCTCAAACCAACACGGACGTATCAGCACGCCGCCTAGCCAGGCTGCGCATTCGCGCTGCATCCGCGCCAGTAACCGTTCCATCGCTAAATCCGGGGCACCGACTAATTCGAGTGCTGTCGTTGTGCCGCGCCCTTCAGATAAAGTTGTCCCTTCTAATAAGACCGTTCCGGGAAAGCAACGCGCCATATTGAGGCTGGACGCATTTGGGCTGGGATTGATCCACGGCAGTTCAAAAATCGGCCAGCCATAGCCGGGCGCGGTCTGCGGTTGATAGCCTTCCATTGCAATGACTTGCAACGCTAAATCCAGCTTAAAATGCTGCGTAAACCAGATTGCTAATTCTCCGAATGTCAAACCATGCCGCATTAAAATTGGGCCAGCGCCGACAAAACTCTCCCAACCTGGCTCTAATAAATTGCCCTCAATTGGACGCCCCGCCGGATTCGGACGATCTAATATCCAGACTGTTTTACCCTGCGCGGCACAGGCGCGGAGCATATAGACAAGCGTTGTGACATAGGTATAAATGCGCGTGCCGATATCTTGTAAATCCACTAATAACACATCAAAGGACGCGAGCATTTCCGGCGTTGGTTCACGCACTGCGCCATAAAGACTATAAACCGGCAGTTGATGACGTGTATCTAACTCATCCGGGGTTTCAATCATATTATCTTGTTTATCACCGCGCATTCCATGCTGTGGCCCAAAAGCGGCTGTGATGTGCAAGTCTGAGCATTCCATCAGTGCATCAAGCGCATGACGCCCAGTGCGGGTGACAGATGCCGGATGACCGAGTAACGCCAAGCGCCGTCCGTGCAGTGGTTGGCGTAATGTCGGGTTATCAAGTAAACGATCCAGACCGAGTTTAAACATGATGAAGGATGAAAGCCGCTGCTGTTGTAAGATGAGAGAGGTGAATGTGAGTCGGTGCCGATCCGCTCACTGTAATTGGTGCTATCCAAACGCCGCAGTTTTAGCCTAGAATAATGCCAATGCGCCGCTCTGATTTCCATTATGAACTACCCGCCGAACTGATTGCCCAGCATCCCCTGCCCGAGCGGTCGGGGTCGCGGTTGTTGGTGTTTGATGCCGCGACCGGTCAGCGATCTGATCGTCTGTTTACCGATTTACCCAGTCTGCTTCAGCCCCATGATTTGCTGATTTTCAACAATACCCGCGTGATGCGGGCGCGGCTATTTGGTCAGAAAGAAAGCGGCGGGCGTGTGGAAATATTGATCGAGCGCCTACTGACTGCCAATACCGCGCTGGCGCATGTTCGTGCAAGCAAAGCGCCCAAAGCAGGCACGCGCCTGCGTATCACAGATGGTGCTTGGCTGCTGGTTGAGGGGCGCGAGGGTGATTTATTTCGCTTGCGGGCGTTGGATGCCAATTTTGATGAACAAATGCGCCAACATGGGCATATTCCGCTGCCGCCCTATATCCAGCGACCTGATGATGCGCTTGATGAAACGCGCTATCAAACGATTTTAGCGCGGCATCTCGGTGCAGTAGCGGCACCGACTGCGGCATTGCATTTTGATCCGGCGCTGTTAGCGCGACTGGATGCGCTCGGTATCGCCCGCGCTGAAATTACCTTGCATGTCGGGGCGGGTACATTTCAGCCGGTGCGTGAGGATGACCTTGATCGCCATCCAATGCATTCGGAATGGCTGGAAGTCAATGCGCAGGTTTGTGAACAAATCGCCACCACGCGCCAATTCGGTGGGCGCGTGATTGCAGTTGGGACAACCAGCGTGCGCAGTTTGGAAACCGCCGCTGCTACGGGTATGCTCGCGCCCTTTTGCGGTGATAGTCGTCTGTTTATTCGCCCGGGTTATCGCTTCAAAGTCGTTGACGCACTGATTACAAACTTTCATTTGCCGGAATCGACCTTGCTGATGTTAGTGTCAGCTTTTGCTGGTCACGCCGCGATCATGGATGCCTACCGTCACGCCATCGCCGAACGCTATCGTTTTTTTAGCTATGGCGATGCCATGTTTCTGACCCGCTGCGACCCTGACTAAATATTTTTTCAGATGATCTGGAATTTCTATTCCGTTTTGTCATAGAATTGTGACACCGTTGATCGAAAAGCCATCAACGTCAACAACTGCATCATTCATAATCCACCGGAGAACTATCAGTGGAATATAACAATCTGAGTCTCGAAGAACTGCAACGTCAGTTGCAAGAAGCAGATGCCAAGCGCTCTGAACTTGAAAAAGTGCTCGAAGGTAAGCGTCAAGAAGGTAAAGGCGAGATCGTCGAGCGGATCAAAAGCATCATTCTCGATAATGGCTATGATCCAGAAGATATTATGAGTCTGGTGCTGCGTCGGCGCCGCAAATTCCTCGGCTCGCGTCAATACCGCCATTATGTCGATCCGAACAATCCGGATAACGTTTATTCGCGTGGCGTGCTGCCCGGTTGGATGAAATCGCGCATGATTGAGCAGGGCTATGATCCGTCCTCGAAAGAAGATCGTGAGACGTTTAAGTCCAATTCGCTGCGTTTAGTTGAGCCGCAAGGCTAATTATGTTCTCTCCCTCAGCGTGACCCACTGCGGTCGCGTTCTGTGCGCCGGACGTGTTGCACCGTATCTCTACGGATATACCGCGCCCGGCGTTTGCTCTATCGTCCCCCCCACTTTAAGCAACGGACGGCTTCTCTGACTATGCCCCGCGTCTGGGGACTAGGGCTGTCGAATTAGTTGTGCATTGATTTTTCGACTGTTTTCCTCTTCTCTTCAATGCGCTTTCCACGGAATTTGAACGATGAATATCTATGTCGGCAACCTGGCCTACAGTGTTACCCAGGATGAGCTGCGTGAGGCATTTGGTGCCTACGGTGAGATTTCTAGCGTGAATTTAATCACCGATAAATTTACCGGCAGTTCTAAGGGCTTCGGTTTCGTTGAGATGCCGAATAACTCGGAGGCTGATGCCGCAATCAAGGCTTTGAACGAGACTCCGCTCAAGGGTCGCAATCTGAAAGTCAATCAGGCCAAGCCGCGTGGCGAGCGCCCTGCCAGTCGCGGGCCGCGTTGGTAAGCGGTCTGTCGTGTTAAGTGTCTCGGGCGCGGTAAACGGTGAGCATAACTCGCTGTCACCGCTGCCCGAGGTGAGCGGGTTGCGGTCAGCGAACAGTTAACCACCGCCGCTCGATCTGTTACCGTTCTGACATTCGTTTCTCTGTTGTTGCGGATGTCGTCTCATGCTTCCCCCCGTTGTTTCTGCTCGTCCGGCACCGCGCTATCGCGTCTGTCCCGTCGCCCCGCACGCGCATCTGTTTGAAGTTGCAATCTGGATTGATGCGCCACCTGATGGCCCGCTGACGTTTTCGTTGCCGGCCTGGATTCCTGGCAGTTACATGATCCGTGATTTTGCGCGGCATCTGGTTAGCATCGCGGCCTATACGGTTGCGGATTCTGCTCCTCTAATATTGACGAAACTGGATAAGCAGACTTGGACGCTCGATCCGGCTGGTGCGTCCTGTCGCTTGGTTTATCGCGTGTATGCGTGGGAGCTGTCCGTGCGTGCCGCGCATCTCGATCACACTCATGCCTATTTCAATGGCCCGGCGCTGCTGCTGCGGGTACATGGCTTGGATCATTTGCCCTGCGAGTTGGAGCTGTTGCCGCCGCCCGCTGATCTGGGCGCACACTGGCAGGTGGCGACCAGTCTTACGCCGAGCGCGGTCGATGCGCACGGGTTCGGGCGTTATGTGGCCGAGGATTACGCCGATCTGATCGACCATCCGGTTGAGATGGGCGCGGTCAAGATGCTGACATTTTGGGTGCAGGATGTGCCGCATCGGGTGGCGCTCACCGGCCGCTGTGCGTTCGATTCAGAGCGATTTTTAGCCGATTTGACGCGCATCTGTGTCGAGCATGGGGCGCTGTTTGGGGAATTACCGCTGGATCGCTATTTGTTTTTAATCACGCTGTTGGGCGATGGCTATGGCGGGCTGGAGCATCGTTATTCCACCAGTTTGCTATGCGCCCGCGATGATTTACCGCCAATTGGTGAGGATGCGCCGAGCGACGGGTATCAGCGGTTATTAGGGCTGTGCAGTCATGAGTATTTTCATCTTTGGCTGGTGAAGCGTATTCGACCGCAGGCGCTGATTGACGCCAGCTTGGCGCATGAAGCCCCGACGCGCACGCTCTGGGCGTTTGAGGGGATTACTGCGTATTACGATGAATTGGCGTTGGTGCGGGCCGGTTGTATGACGCCGACCGATTATCTCAGTTTGATTGCGCAGAATGTAACGCGCTTGGCCCGTACACCAGGGCGGCGCGTGCAATCACTGGCTGAGTCAAGTTTTGATGCCTGGATTAAGTTTTATAAAGCCGATGAAAATGCGCCGAATGCGCTGGTGAGTTATTACGCGAAGGGTGCATTGGTGGCGCTGATGTTGGATTTAACGCTTCGGCGTGAGACCGAGGGCCGCTGTTCGCTCGACACCGTGATGCGCGAACTCTGGCGCGTACACGGACGAACTGGTGTTGGCGTCGCGGAACGTGGCGTTGAGGCGCTGGCGACAGCGGTCAGTAGCGTGGATCTCAGTGGCTTTTTTGCGCAGGCGCTGGATAGCACGGATGAACTCGATCCTACAGCATTGCTTGCCAGTGTTGGCGTGGCGCTGCGGTGGCGACCGAGTCGCGGTGAAAAAGACCTCGGCGGTGCGGTTGCAGCGTTCGCGCCGCTTGACGATAAACCACGTTGGACGTTGGCGATTCGACTGCGGTCGGGTGAGACCGTGATTCAAACTGTGCTCAGTGGCGGGGCCGGTGAACAGGCCGGTTTAGCGTCGGGCGATCAGCTGTTAGCGATCAATGGCTTGCGCGTTACGGCGACCAATTTCGATGCGCTGTTGAATCGTCTCGCTGCGACCGGTGAGCCGCTGACGCTGCATCTATTTCGGCGCGATGAATTGTTGACACTGACCGCCCAGCCGCATCCGGCCGCAGCGGATACTTGCGAACTGTGTTTGATGGATAACCTGACTGAGCCGGTGCGTCAGGCGCAGGCGGCTTGGTTGGCAAGTTGTGTTGTAGGTCAACAGGATGGATGAACGTCAGTGGGCGCTGGTGCGCTGTTTGGCCGACGGGCAGTTTCATTCGGGTGAAGCGTTGGCGCGGGCATTGGGGTTGACGCGCTCGGCGGTGTGGAAAATGCTCCACAACATAGCGGCAACCCTCGGCCTCGCGCTTCAGGCTGAACGTGGGCGCGGTTATCGGCTCGCGCAGCCGCTGGAATTGCTCGATGCGGCCTTGATTGCGGCGGACTTATCCGCAGTCGGGCGGGCGCGTTTGCAGCGACTTGCTATTCATCCCGTGATCGATTCGACGAATAGCGAATTGATGCGTTTGGCTGCTGCTGGTGCGCCTTCGGGGAGCGTGTGTCTGGCCGAACGTCAGACCGCCGGACGTGGGCGGCGCGGGCGGGATTGGGTGTCACCATTTGGGGCGAATCTGTATGCCTCGCTGTTGTGGCGCTATCCGTTCGCACCGACGCATCTGGGTGGGGCAAGTCTCGCTGTCGGCGTCGTGTTGGCCGATACGTTGCGCGAACTTGGTGCGACCGGATTGGCGCTCAAATGGCCAAACGATCTGCTTTGGCAGCAGCGCAAGCTCGCCGGTTTGCTGCTGGAAGTGGCGGGCGAATCGCAAGGGCCGTGTTATTTGGTTGTCGGGTTGGGGCTGAATCTGCGCATGACGGACGCGCAGGGTAGCGCGATTGATCAGCCCTGGACGAGTCTCGATGTGGTACTCGGTGAGCGGCAGATTGGGCGTAATCAGTTAGTCGCTCGGCTGCTCGACCGGTTGTTCGACGCGCTCGACCGCTATGAACGCGACGGACTCGCGTCTGTTCTCGACCGTTGGCGTGTGTATGATGCTTATTTGGGTCAGCCGGTGCAGGTGCAGATCGGCGAGCGTGTGATGATCGGCATTGCGGCAGGCATTGCCGCAGATGGGTCGCTGGTGGTCGATACGCCAGACGGACGGCGCATGTTTCAGAGTGGCGAGGTTAGTTTGCGTCCGGTGGATAGGTAAATAAATAACATGAATATGCTGATTGATATTGGCAATACGAATCTGCGTTGGACAGCGGATGCGACGTGGTCGGTTGGGATTGCGCGGCATTCGGGGGCGATTCCGCTCGATCTGCTGGCAACTTGGGAGCAACTGGCAGCACCGGAGCGGGTGCTTGTCAGTCAGGTTGGGGCGGCATCTGTAGCCGATGCGTTGGCGCGGGTGACGCGGGCGCTGTGGCAGGTGACACCGGAGTTTGTCCGCGTTGTACCGGGTGTTGCTGGGGTGCAGATTGCGTATGAATATCCTGAGCGTTTTGGTGTGGATCGTTGGCTGGCGCTGATTGCGGCTTATGCCGAGTGTCAGCAGGCGACGTTGATTGTGGATGCGGGGAGTGCCGCGACCTTTGATTTATTGCAGGCCGATGGTCGGCATCTCGGTGGGCTGATTTTGCCCGGCGTGGAGCTGATGCGCACCAGTTTGCTGCTCGGGACGCAGATTCCGCGTGTTGAATATGAGCCGACGGATGTGATTTGGGCGACGGATACGACGACGGCAGTTGCAGCGGGTAGTTTGGGGGCTATCGGTGCGTTAGCGACACGGCTGTATGATCGGTTGTGCGCCGAGACGGGTAGTGTGCCGCGTTTGCTCCTCACCGGCGGCGATGCCGAGCGGTTGCGTCCGTATCTCGACCGCCCGTATAGGGTGCAGCCAGATTTGGTGTTGCGTGGGTTGAGTGTTTTTTGCCGCTGAAATCGCTGAATAACGCAGAAAAAATCTTTTTTGTGACGAAGCTCCGTCTTCGTCACCAGAGAAAACTAAAACACCTCACCGCTACTAAAAACCTATGAAAATCTCACAGGTCTGTATACGCCGTCCCTGCCATTGCCTTAAAAGAATTTCAAGGTCTTACATGACTCTTGCGTACGGATTAACGTCCAGCCGTAGCGTGTCTGGACGGCGCAAAAAGCGCAAATGAAGTGTATTCGACGGCTGTTGTAGCGTCAAACGCCGATTAAAAACCACAGATTATCAAAGATAAGCAGAGATTTTATGGCGCAGTTACAAGCCCCAACCGCTCGGCCAACCGCACTCCCATCTGTGCCGGCGAGCGCACCGTTAGCACGCCAGCGGCCTCCAGCGCCGCATATTTGCCAGCCGCCGTGCCCGCGCCGCCGGTGATAATCGCGCCAGCATGACCCATGCGCTTGCCCGCTGGTGCGGTCACACCGGCGATATAGGCGACTACGGGTTTGCTGATTTCGCTACGGATCACCGCAGCGGCTGCTTCTTCGGCTTCGCCGCCGATCTCGCCGACCAAAATGATCCCTTCGGTCTGTGGATCGCGCTCGAATAGCCGCAAACAGTCACTAAAATCCAGCCCCTGAATCGGATCACCGCCGATGCCAACACAGGTGCTCTGTCCTAAACCAGCCTGCGTGGTCTGATACACGGCTTCATAGGTCAGGGTGCCCGAACGCGACACGATCCCGACCCGCCCCGGCTGGTGAATATGGCCGGGCATGATGCCAATTTTGCACGCACCCGGCGTGATAATCCCCGGACAATTTGGGCCAATCAGCACCGCTTCCGTTCGGCACAACGCTGCCTTGACGCGCAGCATATCGAGCACCGGAATGCCCTCAGTGATGCAGACGATGACGCGAATCCCCGCATCAGCGGCTTCGAGAATCGCATCAGCGGCAAAACGCGCCGGTACATAGATCATGCTGGCATCCGCGCCCGTGGCCTGCACCGCTTCGCTGACCGTATCAAACACCGGGCGGTCGAGATGACGTTGACCGCCTTTGCCGGGCGTTACGCCGCCGACCAGATTGGTGCCATAGGCAATGGCTTGCTCGCTGTGAAACGTCCCTTGCTTGCCGGTGAAGCCTTGACAAATCACCCGCGTGTTCGCGTCAACCAAAATGCTCATGCGTGACCCCCCGCGCTCTGTGCCGCTGCCGCGACCGCTAACTGTGCCGCTGCCTCCAGTTCGCTGGCCGTTTGCACGGCTAAACCGCTCGCAGCAAGCAACTGCAAGCCTTGCGGCGCGTTGGTGCCTTCTAAGCGCACAACAATAGGGACGGAGACGCTAACCTCGCGCACGGCTTGAATAATGCCTTCGGCGATCAGATCGCAGCGCACAATGCCGCCGAAAATGTTGACCAGAATCGACGCAACATTGGGGTCAGAGAGAATCAGCTTGAATGCCTCGGCGACCCGTGCCGCTGTTGCGCCACCACCGACATCGAGAAAATTCGCTGGTTGTCCGCCCTGAAGCTGAATCAGATCCATCGTCGCCATCGCTAATCCGGCCCCATTGACCATGCAGCCAATGTTGCCGTCGAGACTGATGTAATTCAGTTCATGGGCGCGGGCAGCGGCTTCGCGGGGATCTTCTTGACTCGGATCGCGCAGCGCGGCCAGCGCCGGATGCCGCATCAGGGCATTGTCATCGAGCGTAAGCTTGGCATCGAGCGCCAGCAGTGTGCCGCTTTCGGTCACTACCAGCGGGTTAATCTCGATCAGACTCGCGTCACTGTCGATGAAAAGCTGATACAGCCCATCAAGCAGGGTGGCGAGTGCGGGGATCAGCGCGGCATCCAGCCCCAGCCCGAATCCGAGCCGGCGGGCGTGATACGGCTGAACACCGACCACCGGATGCACGGCAAGGCGCAGTATCTGCTCCGGCGTTTCGGCGGCCACGGTTTCGATGTCCATGCCACCCGCAGCCGAGGCAATGAACAGCAGCCGTTCGCTGGCGCGATCCACGACCAGACTGAGATAGAGTTCGCGGGCGATAGCTGTCGGCTGTTCGAGCAGCACGGCGCTCACCGGCAGACCATTGGGGCCAGTCTGCGCGGTGACGAGTCGCGAACCGAGCAGACGGCGTGTTTCGTGCTCGACCTGTTCGCAGCTATCGGCCAGCACCACGCCGCCCGCTTTGCCGCGCCCGCCGCTGTGCAGTTGCGCCTTGACCGCCCAGCGTGTGCCGCCGAGGTGCGCACAGGCAGCGGGTACGGCTTCGGGTGTATCAAGCAAGATGCCCGCTGGAACCGCGAGACCGCGTTCCCGTAATAACTGTTTGGCTTGAAATTCGTGTAGATTCATAGAGATATCGTGAGCAGTCAGCGATCAGCAGCCAGCGATTAGCCGCCAGCCGCGTGGGCGATTGAAGCCTGTTGTCAGCGCGTCGCATCATACAACTGCATACAACCAATGACACGCGAAGCGCGAAGAACGCCACATCGGGAAACTGCTAAAATCCCCATCCAACTGGATTCAAACAGGGTGTGCGTTATGCGAGGACGGGGATTCGCAGTCGTCATCGGCTTGATTGTGCTGGGAGCTGTCGCGGCGACATCGGTGCTTGCCCAGCCGATGCCGCAGGAAGCGGTGCGTATCTGGACTGCACCGCTGCGTCCACAACCCGGTCAGCCGCTCGAAATCTTTGCTGTTGCCACCGATGGGGCGCTCGATGAACTGCGCTTGACCGATCCATCAGGTCAGGAGCAGCGCTTACAGGCGCTGGCCGATGGAGGGCCGCCCTGGAGTCTCTACAGCACCGTGTTTCGTCCCGAGGCAGGCCGACATCGTCTGGTCGCGGTGCGCGATGGCTACCGCGTCGCCGAGACTGAGCTTGAGGTCGGCGGCGGGCACAGTGAACGCGGCAGCGGTCAATGGGATTTAGCGACCGAAGCTTTGTATTCAGCCTGGATTGAGCATTTATTTAATGCCCCACCTGATGAAGCAGTCAGCTTTGAATCACTGACCCCCGTTTTGCGCGATCCGGCGCAGAATTTTTTATTTAATTATCTTGGCGCAAATGAAGATAACCAATTACGCGCCGAACCTGATTGTGCCGATCTTCCTTATTATTTGCGTACCTATTTTGCGTGGAAACTCGGTCTGCCGGTCGCTTATCGCGCCTGTAATCGCGGCAGCCGTAATAGTGCGCCGCGTTGTGAATCGCCGCGTTTAGAAACCCGTTTTATTGACAATCGTGCGTCTATTAACACCTTTCGCGAAGCTACACGCCGCTTAGTCGATACCGTGCATTCGGGCAGTGCCCGTACCGATTTACGCGAGACCGCAACCGATTTTTATCCCGTCGCACTCAGCCGCGAAACACTTTGGCCCGGTACACTTTATGCCGATCCTTATGGGCATGTTTTAATTCTGGTTAAATGGCTGCCGGGTGATGGACGCCGCGCCGGGCGTTTATTCGCAGTCGATGCCCAACCGGATAATTCCGTCGCCCGCAAACGCTATTGGGAAGGGAATTTTTTATTTGCCCAGACGCCCAGTGCCGGGCCGGGGTTTAAAGCTTTTCGTCCGCTGGTGCCGCAGGGCGCAAGTTGGCGACCGCTGACGAACCGCGAACTCGATGGCCGCAGTGGGCATCCGGCCTTTTCACTCGAACAAGCGACGCTCGATCCCGACAGCTTTTATGCGCGGGTCGAGGCACTTATCAATCCGCGTGGACTCGATCCCAGCGCCGCCTATGAATCCGCGCTGGAGGCGCTGTTAGAACAGCTCGCAACCCGCGTGATCTCAGTCGATACCGGCGAGCAATACATGCGTAAACAGGGCGGCGCTGTGGTCGCTATGCCGAGCGGCGCGGCGATTTTCGAGACCGTCGGCGCTTGGGAAGATTACGCCACACCCTCGCGGGACATGCGGCTGTTGATCGCCCTCAAAACCGTTGAACAACTGCCCGAGCGCATCCGTCAGCATCCTGAACTCTACGCGCTCGGCGGCGAGAGTCCATTTAGTGCTGCCGAGCGCGTTGCGCAACAGCACGCCCGCCAACTCAACGCTCCGGCGATCACCTACACCCGTAGCGACGGCCAGCCGCAACGTCTGAGTTTGGGCGATCTCTATGCGCGACGCGCCAATCTGGAGGTCGGCTATAACCCCAATGATTGCGTTGAAATCCGTTGGGGCGCGAGTGCTGAGAGCGATGAAGCTGCCGTCTGTCGGCGTCGTGCGCCACGCGAGCAGCAAGCGCGGATGGAGCAGTATCGCGCTTGGTTCCGCGACACCACCCGCCCGCCACGCTGAGGAATGCGGCTTATGTTTTCGTGTGATTTTCGGGCGCGTGCTGGCGCAATGCTCATGGCGCTGGCGGTGAGTCTGGCACTGGTGGCCTGTTCATCGCCGCCATCAAAACCAACGGGGTCAGGTAAGCGCCCCGGCACCTGGTCGGATTATCGCAGCGGCACCGCGCCGCGCCCGAATCCGGCATTCAAGCGGGCGATCATTGCCCGTGCTGAACAGGAATGGCAGTTTTTTGGTCGGCAAGAAGTCGTCTTTCAGGGTGAGCTAGAGAGTATTCCGCGTGTTGGCGCGTGGGAAGATGAGGATGCGCAACATAGCGAGCGCGTGAATGCTTATTGGCGATCAGCGGGTCAAACCCAATTAACCGGCATGGATTGTCAAAAACCCTGGTCAGCGGCATTTATTAGCTGGATTATGCGCAATGCTGGGGTTCCGGATTATCAATTTCCGTCCGCAATTGCGCATTGGAGCTATATCGCCGATTTAATCGAATATGCCAGTTTACCCGGGCGCTATTTTGTGCCGCGTCGCTTGCAGGATTACAGCCCGGAGCCAGGTGATTTAATTTGCGCTTATCGGCAACCATCGCGGGCACCGCTCAAAGATGGATATGTGCGAGCGAATTTACTGATGGGCTTGCGGGCGCATTGTGATTTAGTGACTGCAAAACACGAACAAACGCTCGAAGTCATCGGCGGCAATGTCCGCAATTCGGTCTCAAAAGTACGACTTCAGCTTAATCAGCGCGGCTATTTGCAGCCGATGCCGCGCCGTCCGTGGTTTGTGATTTTGCAGAACCGTTTATGATTCGGAGAATGCGCCCATGTTTTCACGTTTTAGCCTGTTGTTATTGCTGTCATTGAGTGTATTAAGCTTTGCGCTGGTGCTCGGCGGCTGTGCTGCTGCGCCGCCCGGACAGCGCGGGCCGCTGGTGCAGTCGATTACGCCGGATGAATATGGTGAGCGGCTCTGTCGGCATTTGGATTTGGAAGAATATTCAGCCTGTTTGAGTGAAGTGCTTGAATATTTTGAAACGCATCAATCAAATACGCTTGCTGATGGGCGTAATTCGACCAGCGGCCCGATTGCTTTGATTTTAGAGCGTCAGGTTTATCTCGGTCAGTATGCGATTTCACCGCTGGCAGCGCGATTTCGTGTGACGCGGGGTCAGCAGTGGTGCGAGGGCAGTTATAATGCGATGACCGGATCAGCGGATGCAATTCATCGTGTGGTGTGTTCCGATGGTCGTCGTGGGCAAGCTGAATTAACATCGGATTTAGATGGGCGCAATGGGATCGGCGAGTTAATCCTCGATGATGGCACCCGCGCTGATTTGGTTTTTGGTTATCGGGCGCTGGGTATTCCAGATGCAATTAAAAAATAAAGCCGCTGAATGCGCGGAAAATCGCAGAATAAAGACAGTAATTTAGGATTTTGACCTAAGAACTGAGCAATGCGGCATCAATTCGGCGCAGTCAAATAATCAACCAATAATTGCAGCGTCTGGCGCCCGCGATAGTGATTCACATCAAGCCGATACACCAGCCGCACCGCGCCGTGCGCCTGCTCTAACTGCGCCCCAAGATTAAACCCAATCGCCTCGATCACCGTGCCGCCGGTTGCGCTGACCTTGAGTTTCAAATGCTGCTGTTCATCGCCGACACCCCGCGCTTCGATAATCTGGAATACGTCATCAAAACGCGGTTCGGGAAAATCCTTGCCCCAAGGGCCAGCAACGCGCAGGGCTGCTGCCGTTTCCAGCGTCAGCAGCGCCGCCGGTAGTGCCCCATCAGAGCGCAGTTCCGGCGTCGGCGGCACCTCGCCAAGCTGTATCCGCACTGCGTCGATAAAGGCGGCACGAAATCGCTCGAACATCCCCGCGTGTAAGGTCAAGCCCGCCGCCATCGCGTGACCGCCAAAATATTCGATCAAGTCGGGATACTGACGATTGACCCAATCTAGTGCATCGCGCAGATGCAGCCCCTCAATCGAGCGCCCCGAACCGCGCAAGCGCCCATCGCCCGCATCAGCAAAGGTGATCGTTGGACGATGATAGTGCTCGCGAAGGCGAGCGGCGACGATCCCTAACACGCCCTGATGCCAGTCCGCACCGAACAGACACACCCCCGGCGGCAGTGCCGCGCCGTCGAGCATCAGCGCCACGAGTGCCGCTTCTGCCGCCTCTTTCATTTCGCCCTCAATCGCCTTGCGCTCGCGGTTGAGGGCGTCGAGCTGCTGCGCCATCGCCCGCGCTTGGATCGGATCGTCGGTCAACAGACATTCAACGCCGAGTGACATTTCGGTCAAGCGTCCGGCAGCATTGAGGCGCGGCGCAACAAAAAAGCCAAAATCCGTTGCCGTCGCCCGCGTCGGCTCACGTCCGGCGACCTCTAGCAGCGCCAGCACACCCGCACACGCCCGCCCAGCGCGAATGCGCCGCAAACCTTGCTCGACCAGAATCCGATTATTGCGATCCAAACTGACCACATCTGCGACCGTGCCGAGTGCAACGAGATCAAGCCGGTCAGCTAGATTCGGTTCTGGCCGTGCTGCACTGAACCAACCCAGCTCGCGCAGGCGTCCGCGCAGTGCGGCAAGCAGATAAAACACCACGCCGACACCAGCTAGATGTTTGCTCGGAAAGTGGCAAGCGGGTTGATTCGGATTGACAATCGCGTCTGCGGTCGGCAGTGCATCGCCGGCCAAATGATGATCGGTGATGACGACAGCGATGCCCAGTTCATTTGCCCGCGCAATCGCCGCGTGACTCGAAATGCCGTTATCAACCGTCAGAATCAGATCCGCGCCCTGTGCGTGCGCCGCATCGACCAGCGCCGGACTCAAGCCATAACCGTTAGAAAAACGACTCGGCACCAAAAACGAGACGCGCCGCGCTCCCAGATCGCGCAAACCGCGCACCGCAAGCGCACTGCCGGTTGCGCCATCGGCATCGTAATCACCGACAACCAAAATCTGCTGATCCGCTTGCAGCGCCGCAATCAGCCGCGTCACCGCGCTGTCGAGTCCATGCAGCGTGGTCAGTGGCGCAAGGGCGCTGAGTCCGGGCGCGACCTCCGCCGGATCGGTGACGCCGCGCTGCGCATAGAGCCAGTTGCAGAGTTCATCTGGCGTGTGCGCCGGAATCGCGGCAAGCTGTTCGGGAAAACGACGAATGCGAAGAGTGGACACGTTCGTAACCGCGCATTGCAATAATCAAAAAATGAGCTTGGCAGTGTGTCGAGAATACGCGCACGCATCAAGTCGCCCGCTGTGAACTGCGCATTGTCATTGGCCGTTGCTGGTTTGCGCATAAGAATGCAGGCCATGAACACATCCTATACACACTTGCTTGTTATCTTGCTCCTGACCGCATTAGTTGGGTGCGATACCGCTACAGCGCCATCCGCGTCTACATCCGGTTCTAACACTGGATTAGCAGCCGCTGGCGCTGGTACTGCGCTCATTGAAGCAGCGGAACAGGGCGATCTCAGCAGCGTCGAGCAACTCTTAACCCGCCAGCGCCAGCCCAACATCCGTGATAGCTGCGAGTGGACGCCCTTAATGAAAGCGGCGCTCAATGGTCATGCCGCCGTAGTCGAGCGGCTGTTGCAGGCCGGTGCCACGGTCGATGCCCAAGATACCGGCGGCTACACGGCGATGATGTTGGCCGCTTCCAATAATCACGCCGCGATTGTCAAGCGTCTGCTCGAACGCGGCGCGATGGTCGATCATCAAGAAACAACGAAAGGCTGGACGGCGCTGATTTGGGCCGCGAAACAAGGACATACCGCGAGCGTGCGCGTGTTGCTTGAACAGCGTGCTGATCGAACGCTCAAGGATTTTGCGGGTAAAACCGCCGCAGAGTGGGCACGCGAGGCGAGTCATCAATCAGTGTTAGAACTGTTGTCATCGCAACCGTAACCGTAACCGTTGCGGCACTGCGGGCGCAGGCAGCTAACGCTATAGTTAGGTAATCCGTTAGCCGCCACGCCCGCGTCCGCTTTCCATAATGAATCTCCGCATCCGCCCCCTGCCACCGGCACTCCTCGCCCTCAGCGCCGGTGCCCTCGCTGTTCTCAGCTTCGCGCCTTTTTCGCTGTTTCCGCTGGCGGTGCTCGCTCTCGCCGCTTGGTATGAATCACTCACCGCCACCACACCGCGCCGCGCTTTTTGGCGCGGCTGGCTGTTCGGACTGGGACTATTCGGCTGTGGCGTGTTCTGGATTCGCATTAGCCTCAACGAATTTGGCAACATGGATGCGTGGATTGCGCATCTGCTCGCCGCGCTGTTTATTGCCGTCGTCGCGCTCTACAGCGGCGCAAGTGCTTGGCTAATCCGCCGTCTGGACAGCAACAGCGCGTTATCACACTGGCGCGGGCCGCTGCTGTTGCTGCCTGGCGCGGTGGTGCTGCTGGAATGGGTGCGCAGTTGGCTATTGACCGGCTTTCCCTGGTTGAGTTTCGGTTATGGGCAGATCGCTGGGCCGCTGGCTGGCTATGCGCCACTCGTCGGGATCTATGGGGTCAGTTTACTGGTCGCGCTCTCAGGCGGCTTGCTCTGGGGTGCGATCCGCTGGCCGACGCGCCGCGCTCGCCTCAGCGCCCTCAGTGCGCTCGCTGTCATCTGGATCAGTGGGGCCGGACTCCAGACGCTTGATTGGACACAACCGCTCGGCGCACCACTCCGCGCCAGCGTGATTCAAGCCAATATTCCGCAGTCGCTCAAATGGGATCCCGAAGCGCGGCTGATGATCGCCGAGACCTATCTGGATCTGACGCTGGCGCATTTGGATGCTGATGTGATCGTGTGGCCCGAAACCGCCCTGCCGGATTTTGTGCATCAGATTCGCGCCCCATTGCTCGATCCGCTCGCCGCCCGCATCCGCGCTGAAGGCGTAGAACTGGTGCTCGGCGTGCCAGTGTTGGAGCCGGAGAGTGAACGCTATTTCAATGGGGTCTTAGCTATCGGCAGTCAGGAAGCCTTATACATGAAGCGGCATTTGGTGCCCTTTGGTGAATATCTGCCGTTCAAAACTTGGCTCGGGCCGTTGGTGGAGCTGTTCGCGGTGCCGATGTCGGATTTTAGCGTTGGGGATGCCGCCCGCCCGCTGCTTCAGGTCGGCACCCATCCGGTCGGCGCGTCAATTTGCTACGAAGATGCGTTTCCGGCTGAGGTGCGCGAGGCGTTGCCCGAGGCGGCCTATCTCATCAATGTCAGCAATGATGGCTGGTTTGGCGATTCGCTCGCGCCGCCACAGCATCTGGAGATAGCGCGGATGCGGGCGCTCGAAAATGGCCGAGCGTTGCTGCGCGCTACCAATACTGGCGTGTCGGCGCTGGTCGATCATCGCGGGCGCGTGCTGGCCACCGTGCCACTGTTTGAGCGCGGCGCTGCAACAGCGGAAATTCAGCCGCGTCAGGGCGCAACGCCCTTTAGTTATCTCGGCAATGCGCCAGCGGTCGGCATGGCTCTGACCCTGTTGTTAGTCGGCGGCTGGCGGCAGCTTTGGCGTGCGATTCAATCAATCTTGAGCAAATGGGTGCGATAGTGGCGCAATTCGTCGATAGATTCGCGGATATCGTCGAGTGCCAGATGCCGTGACGCTTTCTTAAAACTCCGCGCCACCTCCGGTGCCCACCGCTGCGCGAGGATTTTGAGCGTGCTCACATCCAGATTACGATAGTGACAATAGGCTTCCAGACGCGGCATCCAGCGGGCCAAAAAGCGCCGATCCTGACAGATGCTATTGCCACAGAGCGGCGACGCCCCAGCGGGCACATAGTGCGCGAGAAAATCGAGCGTCGCGGTTTCCGCGTCGCTGACGCTATAAGCACTCAAACGCACCCGCTCCAGCAGCCCAGATGCGCCATGATGGGTGCGATTCCACTCATCCAGATCGGCCAAAATCGCTTCATCCTGATGAATCGCCATCACCGGCCCTTCGGCAAGAATGCGCAGTTCGCTGTCGGTAATCAGGGTGGCGATCTCTAAAATGCGGTCGCGGCTGGGATCGAGTCCCGTCATCTCCAAATCAATCCAAATCAGATTGTGCTTGCTCTTACTCATTTCGTGCCCATATCCGGTCGCTGGTTCACTGGTTCAATTGCGCTCGGCATTGTCGCATCATTGTTTGAAGCACGACGCCGTTTGCAGCGGAGTCGCAGCGATCCGCCTTGCTGGGTTTAGCGCCCGGCGCTGCTAAAGTATTGACTAGCCGCACATTTGATAGACAGATCCATGAATTACAGATAGCCGGCCTGAAATTTGCTTAATTACTGGCGTTATGTCGTCTATGATATAACGCCCCACTCGGAGCGCGAGACCAATGACACAGCGCCTAGAACAGGGTTTAGCGACCAGCGGCGCACTGCGGCTGGATCTCAACCAGCAGCGGTTTGCTGGGCATGGCCGCATCGATCTGTTGCGCCAGATTGCTGCAACCGGCTCGATCTCGCAGGCGGCCAAATCGCTCGGTTTGTCTTACAAACAAGCGTGGGATGCGGTCGATGCGATGAATAATCTGGCACCAGAACCGCTGGTGCGGCGTCAGGTCGGCGGGCGGCAAGGTGGCGGGACGGCGCTAACCGAGGCGGGGCAACGCCTGATTGCAGTGTACGCGGCAGCAGCGCGTGAGCATCAGCGGTTTTTGGCGCGGCTGAACGCGAGCATTCAGGATTTCGACCAATTTAATGCCCTATTAGGAACACTGAGTATGAAAGTCAGTACCCGCAATCATTTACGCGGTCTGGTATCCGCGATCAAACTCGGCGCGGTCAATGCCGAAATCACGCTCGATATCAATGGCGATCCATTGGTTGCCATTATTACGAATGACAGCGTTGAGGCGCTCGGATTGACTATTGGCGCGGAAGCTTTCGCGCTGATTAAAGCTTCATTTGTTATTCTGGCAACCGAAGATGGCGGCCTCAAAACCTCAGCACGTAATCGGCTGTGCGGTGTTGTTGAACGCATTGTGACCGGCGCAGTGAATACCGAAGTGGTGCTGGCGCTCGATGGTGGCACGCGCTTGACGGCGATGATTACCAATGACAGTACAACTGAATTAGGTTTGACGGTCGGCGGTCGTGCTTGTGCTTTAATTAAAGCGCCGCATGTCATTCTCGCCGTCAAAGATTAAGCGGCCCGCGCTCATGTTTAATATTTAACGATTTTTTAAGGTCAATCGTTATAGTAATTCTAATATAGCGATTGACTGAATAACCCGATCAATCATTCTCTGGAGTTCTCACAATGCACAGCCTGACCAAAACAATCAGCGCCTTTGCTTTATTAATAATGACTGCAACCACGCACGCCGAAACCGTACAGATTGCAGTCGCGGCTAATTTCACTGCGCCGATGAAAGAACTTGCCGTCGCATTTGAAGCCGAAACCGGACATCGCGTCGAAGCCGCGTTCGGCTCATCGGGCAAGTTTTACGCGCAGATTAAAAACGGTGCGCCCTTCGCCATGCTGCTTGCTGCTGATGCCGCCACGCCCGCAAAACTCGATGAAGAAGGTCTGGCCGCGCCCGGCACGCGCTTTACCTATGCCATCGGCTCGCTCGTGCTGTGGAGTGCGGATCCCAAGCGCGTGACCGATGGGGCCAAAGTACTCAGTCGCAACGACTTCCGCAAGCTCGCTATTGCTAATCCGACGCTTGCGCCCTATGGCGCGGCGGCGGTCGAAGTGATGCAGGCACTTGGCTTGGAACAGATGCTCGAACCCAAGCTGGTCAAGGGTGACAACATCGCGCAGACCTATCAATTTGTTAGCACCGGCAATGCCGAACTCGGCTTTGTTGCGCTCTCTCAGGTCGCCAAAAATGGCCAAATTCGTGAAGGTTCTGGCTGGATTGTGCCAGCGGAACTTTACACGCCGATTCGTCAGGATGCGGTGACGCTCAAATCCGGCGCGGACAATCCGGCAGCGCAGGCGTTCGCCGACTATCTCAAGGGCGAGAAAGCGCACACGATCATTGAAGCTTACGGTTATCGGTTCTGAGCGGGGGTGACAGGCGATGGGATTTTCTGACGCCGATCTACAGGCTATTGGGCTGACCCTGCGGCTGGCCAGTTTAACTACGGTGCTGCTGCTGCTGATTGGGACGCCGATTGCGTGGTGGCTGGCGCGTACCCCATCGCACTGGAAAGGGCCGGTTGGAGCGGTGGTCGCGCTGCCGCTGGTGCTGCCGCCGACGGTGCTTGGGTTTTATCTGTTAGTGGCAATGGGGCCGAATGGCCCGCTCGGTCAGGTGACACAAGCGCTCGGCATCGGGCTGCTGCCGTTTACGTTTTGGGGCTTGGTGATTGCGTCGGTGTTTTATTCGATGCCGTTTGTGGTGCAGCCGATCCAGAACGCGATTGAAGCACTCGGCGACCGGCCGCTCGAAGTGGCCGCGACCTTACGCGCTGGCCCCTGGGATCGGTTTTTTACTGTCGTCGTGCCATTAGCGCGACCGGGCTTTTTGACCGCCGCGATTCTCGGCTTTGCCCACACGGTCGGCGAATTTGGCGTAGTGCTGATGATCGGCGGCAATATTCCGGGCGAAACGCGCCTCGTCTCGGTGCAAATCTACGATCACGTCGAGGCAATGGATTATGCCCAAGCGCATTGGTTAGCGGGCAGCATGGTGCTCTTTGCCTTTTTGGTGCTGCTCGCGCTCTACACTCTCAACCCGACGCAACGCCGTTTTTAAGCCACGCTCATGTCTGATACCCATATTCACGCCCGTTTTCAGCTCACCTATGCCGATTTTGCGCTCAACGTTGATCTCACCTTACCCGGACGCGGGGTCACGGCGCTGTTTGGACATTCAGGTTCGGGCAAAACGACGCTGCTGCGTCTGATTGCGGGCTTAAAAACCGTGCCAACTGGCTATCTGTGCGTCAATGGCGAGGTCTGGCAAGACGGAACAACCTGTGTGCCGACGCACAAACGACCGCTCGGCTATGTGTTTCAGGAAGCAAGCCTGTTTCCGCATCTCTCGGCACGCGGCAATCTCGAATACGGCATGAAGCGCGTCGGCAGCGCGATGGATCGCGCCGCGCTAGAACAGGCCGTCACATTGCTGGGCATCGGCCATCTGCTCGAGCGGCGGGCGCATCAGCTCTCCGGCGGCGAGCGGCAGCGGGTGGCGATTGCGCGGGCGCTGGCACTGCATCCACGTTTATTGCTGATGGATGAGCCGCTGGCGGCGCTCGATCTGGCGCGTAAACAGGAAATTCTGCCGTATCTGGAGCGCCTGCACGATGAACTCGAGATTCCGGTGCTCTATGTCAGCCATGCGCCCGATGAGGTGGCGCGGCTGGCTGATACCGTAGTGATGATGGAGCAGGGCGAGGCGCGGGCGGTCGGGCCGGTCGCCGAGGTGTTTAGCCGACTGGATCTGACGCTGGCGCAGGATCAGGAGGCAAGCGCGATCATCGAGGGCGTGGTGTTGAGCCATGATGATGACTATGCGTTGACGCGGCTGACGATTCCCGGCGGACGGCTGACCGTTTCGCGGCTGGCGCGGGCGCTTGATGAGCGGGTGCGGGTGCGCATCCATGCACGGGATGTCAGTATAGCGCGGGATGAGCCGGGGACATCGAGTATCGTCAACATTCTGCCAGCGCGGATTGTCGAACTACGCGAACTCGATCCAGCACAGGTGCTGGTGAAACTGGCCACCGGCAGCGGTGAGCAAACGCCACTGCTGGCGCGGATTACCCGCTATTCCTGCGACCGACTGCATCTTCAGGTCGGACAGCCGGTGTTTGCGCAGGTCAAGGCGGTGGCGTTGATGGATTAGGCTGTGCTAGAGCGGTCAGCAAGAAAACAGTCGCTTCATACTGGCCGCTGGAAGCTGGTGGCTGATAGCTGGAAGCTCCCCGCCGCTTGCGTTATCATCCGCGCCCTGATTGTTTCAATTATTTCACTAATTTTGATCCCAGTCGTGAGCAGTCACGGGGATCAGCGGAGCACAACATGGGTGTCGGCGGCATCAGTATTTGGCAACTGTTGATTATTCTGGTCATCGTCGTGTTGTTATTCGGCACCAAGCGCCTAAAAAACATCGGCGCTGATCTCGGTGACGCGATTCGCGGCTTTCGTAGCTCAATGTCGAACTCCGAAAACAAAGCGGACGCCGATGCCGCCTCTCAGCCCAATGACACGACCACCACAACGACTACCAAGTCGGATCGCGCTTGAACTGCGCCGTATCTGTCCTGTTTCTATCCTTTTAGCGACCTGATTTCAGTGAGCCTGCCGCGATGTTCGACGTTGGCTTTCAAGAACTGATTCTAGTGGCGATTGTCGCCCTGGTCGTCATCGGCCCCGAGCGCCTGCCGCGTGCGGCGCGGGTGGCCGGTAAATGGGTCGGTCACGCTCGCCGCACGCTCTCTAATGTCAAGCACGAGATCGACCGCGAACTCAAGGCCGAGGAACTGAAAAAAGTGCTTGATGAGCAGGCACGCTCTTATCCGCTCGATACCCTGCTCGACGATCCCGCGCCGCCAACCACGCGCCGCGCCGATCCGTCTCCGCCCTCGCAAACTCCCCGTTCCTGATTGATCGCACGGCATCAAACCGATCTATCTCATTGATCTGTTTGATCGATTTGCGCGAACTGACCGATGCGTCCCCAGCGGGCGCTTGTTCCAACGCCGTGCATCCCTCATGTTGTCGTGGCCACACTCCATTCACTTTAGCGAGTCTAGCCAACGTTCATGCTGCGTCGAAGCCTCCCGATCCTGATTCTGCTTGCCGGCGTTGGGATCTTCGTTTTACTCAAATTAACCCGCCCCGCGCCGCATCCGGTTGCGCCAACTGAACGCATTTGGCGGATCGAAGCCGTCGCGGTGCAGCCGAGCGCCCAGCATCCGATACTGCCGCTCTTCGGTCAGGTCGAAGCGCCCGACCGTGTGCAGGTTGCGGCACCGGTCGCCGGACGCCTGCTGGAACTGCGCGTGCGCGACGGCGAACAGGTCGCCGCTGGTACTGTTCTGGGGCAACTCGATCCGCGTGATCTGCAACCGCGTGTCACCAAAGCCCGCGCCGAGTTGGAGAAAGAGCGCCTAAAACTCAGTCACGATCAACAAGCATTGGCGCAAGAGCGCGAGATTTTGCGTTTGGCACAGGTGGCGCTCGAACGCGCCGAGACCGTGCAAGCCAAGCAACTGGGTTCGGTGTCGAGTGTCGATGACGCCCGCGAGCGTCATGCACGAGCGCAACTAGCCGTGACCCTGCGTGAGCAATCACTTGCCGAGCATCCGGCACGGCTTGCGGCGCTTGAAGCCGTGCTGTCGGAAGCTGAACGCGATCTGGCACGCGGCACGCTGCGTGCGCCCTTTGCCGCCCGTATTGGCGTGGTCAAAGCGGCGGCGGGCGATCAACTGCAAGCCAATCAAACGCTGCTGACACTCTATCCGCTTGCTGGTCTCTATGTACGCGCCAAGATCCCCGGCCGCTATAGCGACGAATTGCGCCAAGCACTGGCCGCCGGGGAACAGCTCACCGCCAGCGGCCAGTCTGCCGGACGGACTCTACAGGCGGTGCTCGAACGGCTGTCCGGTGAAGCTGATGCACGCGGAGTCGATGCGCTGCTGAAGCTCGCGCCCGACGCGCCGCTGCCACTCGGGGCGCTGGTTGAACTGCGCTTACAACGTCCGCTCGCGCCTGACACCATCGCCGTGCCCGTTGCTGCGCTGCATGGCGGGGATCGGCTGTTTGCGGTGCGCGATGGGCGCTTGCAGAGCGTGCCGATTGAGCGCGTCGGCGAACTCGATACCGGCGCGGGAGCTGGTCAGGTATTGCTTCGGGTGCCGACGCTGCAACCCGGTGAGCGGGTGATGACGACCCATCTGCCCAACGCGATTGATACGCTCAAAGTCGAGGTTGTGGAATGAATCCTGGGCTGATCGCCGTCTTTGCGCGTCATCGGCTGTTGGCCAATCTGTTGATGGCGGCACTGCTGATTCTCGGCGTCATCAGCTTGACGCGGATGAATATTCAGTTTTTCCCGACCTTTGCGCTCGATGTGATTTCGGTGCGTGTGGTCTGGAGCGGCGCATCAGCGGAAGATGTCGAGCGCGGTATTGTGATTCCGCTCGAAGAACGGCTCAAAACCGTCGATGGCCTCAAAAAACTCACCGCGACCGCCGCGCAGGGCATCGCCAGTCTGTCGGTCGAGCTGCAAGAGAACACCGATCCGCTGCTGGCGCTCGATCAAGTCCGGCAGCGCGTCGATGAGTTCCGCAATCTGCCCAAAGATGCCGAAACGCCGCAGATTAGCCGCGTCTCGCGCTATGAATCTGTCGCACGGGTGCTGGTTTCGGGGCCGAGTGTCGAAGCCCTGCGCCCCTGGGTGCGGCAGTTCGAGCGCGATTTGCTGGCACGCGGCATTGATCGCGTCGATCTCTCCGGTTTGCCTGAAGAGCGGATTGCGATTGAAGTGCCCGGGCCGGCGCTAGAGACACTCGGCCTCTCGCTCGATGGCATCGGCGAGCAGGTGGCGCGGATCGCCCGCGATCTGCCAGTTGGCATCGCCGGTGACGCCGACGGCGCCCGCGAACTGCGCAGTTTGGAGCAGCGCCGCGAGCCGCTGGCTTTTGAAGATCTGCCGATTCTCACCGATACGCGCACGCTGGTGCGGCTTGGTGATGTGGCGACCATCGTGCGCGAGGCGCGTCCGGCGAGCTTGGCGCTGGCACCGATTCCGGTCGGGCTGGATGCTGAAGCCTTGCAACAGACGCCGGTCACGGTCGAACTGCTGGTGCAACGCGCCGAGCAAGGCCATTCGCTCAAAGCAGCGAAGATTTTCGAGCAGTGGTTAGCTGATACCGAACCGACCTTGCCGCCCGCTATTGAACTGACTGTTTTTGATGCGCAATGGCAGGTGATCGAAGATCGCATTGATCTGCTGATTCACAACGGCCTGCAAGGGCTGACGCTGGTGTTGGTGATGCTGTTTGTCTTTCTGCCCGGGCGCGTCGCGTTCTGGGTGGCGATGGGCATTCCGGTTGCGTATATGGCGGCGCTGGCGCTGCTGTGGGCGTTCGGCGGCACCATCAACATGATGAGTTTATTTGGACTGCTGCTGACACTCGGGATCATCGACGATGATGCCATTGTGATTGGCGAACATGCTGAGGTGCGGTTTCGGCAAGGTCTCTCGCCGACGGATGCGGCGATCAGCGGCGCACAACGCATGTTCTGGCCGATTTTCGCCTCCGGTTTGACGACGATTGCCGCTTTTTTGCCGCTGATGCTGGTCGGCGGTGTGATGGGGAATATTTTGGGTGATATTCCGTTCGTGGCGATCATGGTGCTGCTGGCGTCCTTGATCGAAGTGTTTTTAATCATGCCGGCACATCTGCGCTCGGCCTTTGAGCATCACGCCGAGGCGATTGTCCCGCGCTGGCGCGTGCGCGTGAATGCGGCATTTGACCGCTTCCGCGATCAAGTTTATCGGCCTATCGTCGTCTGGGCGCTGCATTGGCGCGGGGTGACGGTGAGTATCGTCGCGGTGCTGCTGCTGTTGGCGATTGGGCTGCTGGTCGGCGGGCGGGTGGCGTTCGTGTTCTTCCCGACGCCCGAATCTCAGGTCGTCTTTGCCAATGCGACCTTTGTTGCTGGCACGCCGCGTGAGCAAACCGCTGAATTTTTAGCCGAACTCGAACGCGCTCTGACTAAAACTGACGCGGATTTCGGCGGCGGACTGATTGAATCGGCGGTGGCGCGACTCGGCGCAACCGTCGCTGCCGAGGGCGGATCCGGGGCAGCGGGCGATCAGTTGGCCTCGATTCTGGTGCAATTGGTCGCCTCCGAATACCGCGAGGTGCGCAATGAGCAATTTTTAGCCGCGTGGCGGGCGAATGTGCGGATGCCAGCCGGATTGGAAAGTCTGGTGATTTCCGCCCGTCGCGCTGGGCCGCCGGGCCGCGATCTGAATTTGCGCTTGATGGGTGAGGATGGCGAACGGCTCAAAGCGGCGGCGCTCGAATTGGCGCAAAGCTTAGAAAGCGTTCCGGGCGTGTCCGATTTGGTCGATGACATGCCGTTCGGACGGGAACAGTTGATCTATCGCCTCACGCCCGCTGGACAGGCGCTCGGCTTTACGACTGAATCATTGGGCCGTCAGTTACGTGCCGCCTTTGATGGATATTTGGCACAGCTCGTTCAGGTCGGTCAGGATGAATTAGAGGTGCGCGTGCTGCTGCCGCGAGCTGAACGGGTGCGCCTCAATGCGCTCGAACAGTTACAGGTGCGCACCGCAGATGGCCGCTTTGTGCCACTGAGTAGCGTTGCCCGCTGGGAAGCGCGGCGCGGTTTTGAAGCCTTGCGCCATGCCGATGGGCGGTTAGCTGTTGAGGTTTCGGCAGACATCGACCGAGCGTTAGCGACGCCAGACACTGTGCGACAGGCGCTCGAACGCGATCTGTTGCCGCGTTTGGTTGCCCAATACGGGCTTGATTACAGCTTTGAAGGTCGCGCCGCCGATCAACGCGAAACGCTCGGCGATATGCGTCTCGGGCTGATTTTGGGGCTGGCGCTGATTTATATGATTCTCGCCGCTGTGTTTAGCAGTTGGGGCTGGCCGCTGGTGGTGATGACGGCAATTCCGCTCGGGCTGGTCGGCGCATTGGGCGGGCATTGGCTGCTGGGACTGGATTTGACGCTGCTGTCGCTGTTCGGATTGTTCGGATTGTCGGGAATTGTCGTCAATAACGCGATCATTTTGGTCAGCATGTATCACGAACTGCGCGAAACCGGCATGGATGTTGACGACGCGCTGGTTGAAGCGGCGGTCTCACGATTGCGGGCGATGTTGCTAACCTCGGCGACTACGGTGGTTGGCTTGGGGCCGTTGATTTTTGAGACCAGTCTGCAAGCGCAGTTTTTGATTCCGATGGCGGTGTCGCTGGCGTTCGGCGTGGGCTTTTCGACCATTTTGGTGCTGATCTTTACGCCAGCGTTATTGTCACTGCATGAGAGCGCCCATTGTTGGTTACAGGGGGGGCGATGAAACCCATCTGTTGCATTGAGACAGCTATGCTTCACGCGATTGACAACACACGTCTGCGGGCGCAGGTGCGCCGACTGGCATAACCGCCAACAACTGTTTCGAGGGTGCCGCGTTTCATGGTTCTACGCTTACACCGCACCCACCTTCCCCATCGCGCCGCGCTGGTGCTGCTCAGTCTGCTTGTACTGCTGACCGCTGGCAGTCTGTGGCTCTGGCTGGCCAGCGACGCACCGCACGCGCCGCGCTTGGTGCGCGTCGGTCTCTATCAAAATCCGCCCAAAGTTTACACCGATGCCACCGGCCATCCGGCTGGGCTGTTTATCGAGTTGTTGGAGGCCATCGCCCGCGCCGAAAATTGGCAGTTAAGCTATGTTCCCTGCCAATGGTCAGACTGTCTCGACCAGCTCGCCGCTGCTGAACTCGATTTGATGCCCGATGTCGCGTTTTCGAGCGAACGGGCGCAACGCTTTGACTTTCATCAGGTGTCTGTCGCAAGCAGTTGGTCGCAGCTCTACAGCCGCCCGGAGTTGCCGATCTACAGTCTCGACGATCTGGCCGGGCGACGCATCGCGGTGCTGCACGGCGGCATTCAACAGACGTTTTTCGATCAGTTGATGCGCGGGGTCAGTCAGGATTATCAAGCCGTGCCAGTCGGCTCGCTCGAAGCCGGCTATGCCGCTGTGGTCGCCGGAGCCGCCGATGCGGTGGTGACCAACAGCTTTTTTGCCGCTCGCAATGGCGCACAGTATCGCCTGCGCGAGACGCCGATTCTGTTTCTCCCCAGTACGCTCTATTTTGCGACCACCAAGCAGCACAACGCCGATCTGCTTGCCCAGCTCGACGCCCATCTCACCGCATGGCGACGTGATGCCAACTCGATTTATTTCACTGCACTGCGTCAGGCGATGGCATTGCCGCCGCAGGTGCTGATTCCGCATTGGGTCGGCTGGTCGCTATTGGGCTTGGGTGTGGGGCTGGTACTGCTGCTCGTGCTCAGTATGCTGTTGCGCTGGCTGGTCGCGCAGCGCACGCGGGCGCTGGTGCGCACCACCCAGGCGCTGGAAGATGAACGGGCCAATCTCGAATCTCAGGTCGCGGCGCGTACCGCAGAGCTGCAAGCCTTGATGGAAGAGATGCAGGCGGCGCGATCCCTCGCCGAAGCCGCCACGCGCCTGAAATCGGAATTTCTCGCCAATATGAGCCACGAGATTCGCACCCCAATGAACGCGATCTTGGGCATGTTGCATCTGGCGCTCAACAAACCGCTGACGCCCGATGTCCACAATCATCTGAGCAAGGCGCATCAATCGGCTCAGACCCTTTTGAGCTTGATTGATGACATTCTCGACTTTTCCAAAATCGAGGCTGGCAAACTCACGCTCGAACAGGTCGAATTTGGTCTCGACCGTCTGCTCGAACAGGTGACGGATACCATCGGCGGACAGGCCGAGCGCAAGGGCATCGAGTTTTTGATCCGCTATGACATCGACATTCCGCCGACGCTGATCGGCGATCCGCTGCGCTTGACGCAGGTGCTAGTGAATCTGTGCGGCAATGCGCTCAAGTTCACCGAACGCGGCGAAATCGAACTGGCGCTGCGCCAGCTCAGTCGGGATGCGCAGACACTGAGGCTGCAAATTTGTGTGCGTGATACCGGCATTGGCTTAACTGCCGAGGCGCAGGCGCGGCTGTTTGCGACCTTTACTCAAGCCGATCAATCGACCACGCGCCGCTTTGGTGGCTCAGGGCTAGGCTTGGCGATCAGCAAACGCTTAGTTGAGCTGATGGGCGGGCGGCTGTGGATCGAAGAATCAACTCCGGGTCAGGGCACGACCTTTTGTTTGACGGTGCGCTTGCAGATCGCGCAGCAGGCGTTGGCACGACGCCAGGCGCTGATTGCGCAAACCAGCCCGCTGCTCGACGGCGTGCGGCTGTTGGTCGTCGATGACAATGCCGTCTCGCGGGAAATTCTCGCCGAGATGTTGCGCGTGTTTCAGATCACCGTCGATACCGTTCCCAACGGGGCAGCGGCGCTCACCGCCGTGCGGGCCGCGACCGCACAGCCCTATGATCTAGTGCTGATGGATTGGCGGATGCCGGGCATGACTGGCGATGAAACCACGCGCTGTATTCATCGTGACCCGCTGTTGATGCCGCCGCCCAAGATCGTCATGGTCACGGCCTATGGACGCGAAGATGTGCGACGACTGGCCGAACAAGCCGGCGTCGATGGCTTTTTGATTAAGCCGGTCTCGCCCTCAACCCTGCTCGATACCACGCTCTCGGTGCTTGGACGCGGGCGACTGCTTGATGCGCCTGAAGCGCCCAGTACGCACGCGCCAACGGTCGCCGCACCGACCCAGTTAGCCGGAGCGCGGGTGCTGTTGGTCGAGGACAATGCGATTAACCGTGAATTTGCCAGTGAATTACTGCGCAGTGTCGGCTTGCTGGTCGATGAAGCCGTTGATGGGCAAGCCGCCGTTGCGCAGGTACAGCAGGCGGATTATGACGCAGTGTTGATGGATATTCAGATGCCCGAACTCGACGGCCTCGAAGCCACGCGCCGCATTCGCGCATTAGCCGCGACCGTGCCCGATGGCGAGCGGTTTGCGCAGTTGCCGATTATCGCCATGACCGCGCTGGCGATGGCGCAGGATACCGAACGCAGTCGCGCCGCTGGGATGAACGATCATGTCAGCAAACCGATCAATCCGGCGCATCTGTTCCAAGTGCTCGCGCACTGGATCGGGCGACCGCTTGCGCCCGACGCGCCCAACGACCGCGACTCTGTGCCGCTGCCGCCGGAATTAGCCAAGCTCACAACACTGAACGTGCGCGAAGGTGTGCATCGCATCGGCGGGCGTGTGGACGCCTATCGCAAACAGTTAGCGCGTTTTCGTCAACATTACACAGAGGCAGCGCCACGCTCGAACGACTGCTCATCACCGCGCCTCTGTCTGAAGCCGAGGCGTACTGTCATGCGCTCAAAGGCTTAGTCGGCAATCTCGGCGCAACTCAGCTTTATGACCAGCTCAATCAACTCGACGAGCAACTCAAGCGCACGGAATGCCCGTCTGCCGCTACCTTGCAGCCGTTACATGACAACTGGGCGCGGTTGATCGACGAGATCACAACCCTCGAACAGGCGACAGATGCGCTGGCCCCCGCGCCCGCCGCCGCGCCGCTGACCCGCGAACAGCTACAAACAGTGGTCGCGCATCTGCTCCAAGCCTTAAGCTATGATTTAGGTGCAGTTGAACCGCTGCTGGCGCAATTACGCGCCGCTGCCCCAGATGCGACCGTCGCCGCTGCGGTCGCCGCGATTGCTGAACAGTTTGAAGTCTTTGCAATCGACGACGCCTTAGCACTGACTCATGCCTTGCGCACACGTTTAGACACTGAAACGGATGTTGCCTCATGCTGAACGCGCACCGCCCGCGTCTTCTGATCGTCGATGATGTGCACGAAAATTTGCACGCATTGATGCAGATGCTCCGCGACGATTACGCCATCACTGCCGCAACCAATGGGGAAAAGGCGCTCGAACTCGCGCAGCGCACGCCGCTGCCGGATCTGATCCTGCTCGATATTAAGATGCCGGGCATGGACGGCTATTCGGTACTCGCGCATCTAAAAGCTAATCCGCTCACGGCTGAAATTCCGGTGATCTTCGTCACCGCGCTCGCGGAATCCGCTGATGAAGCACGCCGCCTCAAACTCGGCGTTGCCGATTACATCACCAAGCCGATCAACTCCGAACTGTTGCGCCGTCGCCTCAGCACGCACCTGCAACTGCGCCACTATCGGCGACAGCCGCTGCTGTTTGACCTCGCCGCGCCAGTTGCGCCGGTCGATTTGAGCCAGCGCCCCAGTCTGCTGGTCGTCGATGATATGCCGGGCAATATCCACGAACTGCTTGAAGCCCTCAAAGACGACTATCGCATTCAGGTCGCCTGTTCGGGCGCGAAAGCCGTCGAGCGCGTCGCCAGTGCCCATCCGCCCGATTTGGTGCTGCTCGATATTTTGATGCCCGAAATGGATGGTTATGAAACCTGCCGTCAGATTAAAGCCTTGCCGGTTGGGAATCGGCTGCCGGTGATTTTTGTCACCGTCATTGATGCGACCGAGCAAAAAGTACGGGGGTTTGCTGCTGGTGCTGCCGATTACATCACCAAGCCGTTTGATATTGACGAAGTGCGCGCACGGGTACGCACACATTTGGAATTAGCGCGTCTACGCCATGAACTCGAAGCGCAAGTCGCCCAGCGCACAGCATTATTAGAACAGAGCGAAGAAAAATATCGCGTGCTCGCTGATTATTCGCCAAATTGGGAATATTGGAACGGCCCCGATGGGCAATATCTCTATGTCTCACCGGCGTGCGAGGCGATTTCTGGCTATGCACCAGCGGAATTTTTTGCCGATCCCGAGTTAATGGAGCGGCTGATTCATCCCGATGATTTGAGCAATTGGCGCAACCATGCCAGCAATGCCGAGGGTACAGTTGGCCCGTTGATGTTTCGACTGCGCTCACGCCAACAGAATGAACGCTGGATTGAACATATTTGCACACCCGTTTATGACCGTTCAGGGCGCTATTTAGGGCGGCGCGGTTCAAATAGCGATATTACTGAGCGCCGTCGCGCTGAACAAAAACTCGACTTTATTACCCACCGCGATCCCTTAACGCGCCTCGCCAATCGCTCGCTGTTTCGGGAATTACTCCACAATGCCATTGAGCACGCAGCGCATACGCACAGCCGTTTAGCGTTGCTGTTTCTCGATCTCGACAATTTCAAAACCATCAATGAAAGCCTCGGGCATAGTCTCGGCGATTTACTCATTATTGCCGTCAGTCGTCGTTTGCAGGCGCTGCTGCCCGATAATCGAACATTAGCGCGGATTGGTGGCGATGAATTTAATGTCATTCTCGATTTTGACAGCGAGCAACCCGGCATTGATTTAAGCGCCCAACATTTGCTAGATAGCTTAAAACAACCATTTTTAATCGACGGCACTCCGGTTTATATTGGGGCCAGCATTGGCGTGGCGCTCTATCCGACTGATGGCGCAGATGGCGAGCTGTTACAGCGCAATGCGGAAACGGCGCTGCATCAAGCTAAACAACAGGGACGCGGGTTATTACGCTTTTTTTCACCCGAAATGACGCAACGCGCTAAAACGCGGCTTCGTTTAGAAGCCGATTTGCGCCGCGCTATCGAACGCGATGAATTACTGTTGTATTATCAACCGCAGGTTGATTTGCCGCACCGCAAATTAGTTGGGCTAGAAGCCTTAGTGCGCTGGCGACATCCACAGCGCGGATTAGTGCCGCCTGGGGATTTTATTCCTCTGGCCGAAGAAAGCGGTTTAATTGTAAGCATGGGTGAATGGGTGTTGCGCACCGCCTGTCGCCAAATTAAGCATTGGTTAGAAACCGGCATTGCGCCGCAACAAACAGCGGTGAATGTCTCAGCCGTACAGCTCAGTCATGGTAGTTTAGTAGAGCGCGTGCAGAAAATTCTGGATGAAACCGGCATTCCGCCGCAACGCCTCGAATTAGAAATCACCGAAAGCTTTATTATGGCTGACAGCGAGCAGTCTTTTACATCATTAACGGAATTGCGGGCGCTTGGCGTGCGGCTATCGATTGATGATTTCGGCACCGGCTATGCGTCATTTGGGTATTTGCAACGCATCGCTGCGCAAAAACTCAAGATTGATTTATCTTTTGTCCGCGATATGACCACTAATAGCAGCAATGCCTCGATTGTCCGCGCCATTATTGCACTCGGGCATAGTCTGGGATTAAACGTGCTCGCCGAAGGTGTGGAATCATCGGAACAAGCCGATTATCTGCTGGCGCTCGGATGCGATGCGATTCAGGGCTATTTGATTAGCCGCCCGCTGCCCGTTGATGAAATCACGGCGTTTTTGGTGCAGGCGCGGGGGGATTTTTCCGGTCACGACGCTTGAGCTTCATGACCAACCCCCCCCTACTCACAACCCCACCCCCGCCGCCCGTAGCCGCTGCTTGGGTCGATGCAGGTCTAACAGCGTATGTTGCTGACCGCTAAATAGATCGGTGCGCACCGTTTTTAACGCTTGCAGCCAGCGCGTTGAAGCGGCGCAGTCCGGCGCATCGTTCGCCTGCCCACGACATACCCGCTCCCCATGCGCCGTCACCGCCCAATGCACGCCGGGCAACGGGCGCACGCGCTCGGCGGTTTGCTGCGACGCAGTTAGCTGCAACAGACTCGGGCGCGTGTCGCCGAGCAATTCCAGCAGCAGCGCCGGAAGCTGATAGGCCGGCAGATCGCCGACGGCCAGCGGCCCGCGCTTACCATCAATTACAATCAACGGCGTTGCGACTAAAGTACGAAACATCGCATCGGTCAATGCGCCGCGCTGAGGTGCTAAGACACCCGATTCGGTATAGCCGCCAAAATTCGGTTTTAATGCTGGCAAATGATCGCCAAATAGTACAATTAACGCTTCGGGATCGGTTGCGCGTACAGTGCGCACAAAATCCATCAATTCACGCGATTTGTAATACAGCGTATTGGCATAAGCGGCGATGATGTCATGTCCAGCAGCGGCGGTGATAAGCGGCGGACGGTGTTCGTTTAATGGATAAGGCAGATGACCAAAATAGGTGAGGATATAATTAAACACCGGACGCGGATCATGCGCTTGATGCGCCAGCTTATCCATGACTTGTCGATATAATGACGCATCGCTGAGAAAAGCGCGATTCATGTCATCTAATACAAAATCGCGCTCTGACCAATAGGTTTCAAAACCAATGCGCCGATAGGCATTAACGCGATTCCAAAATGATGCAGCATTCGGATGCGATGCCAGACTGTGATAACCCGCTTCACGCAAATGCGCTGGTAAACAGGGCACATCGCGCTTGAGTCCGGTTTCAAAAAAGACGTTATCTGCGGTGACTGGAAAACCGCAGAGCACTTCAAATTCGGTATTAGCTGTGTAACCGCCGAATACCGGCGCGAGCAAATGCGCTTGACCGGCTTGCGCCCAGAGTTGCCGAAATGCCGGATCGAGCGGATCGGCAGATAAGTGCGCGGCGGTTAATAGCGTCGGATCCCAAAACGATTCGAGCACGATCATGTGCAGCGCACGTTTTGGATGCGGTGCCGCGAGCGATGTGTTGACGGGCAGCAGCGGCGCAGTAGACAACTCCGCAAGCTGTTGCAGCGCAGTATCGACCTGCGCGACCGTCGGCGGTGGCTCGCGCCGCGCCAGAGCGCGGCTGGTTTCTTGCAGTAGATGAATCGGCAAGCCACGCGCCTGATAATTCGCTGGTTGATTCCAGACGGAATGCCCAAAATGGCGATCCATCTGGGCTATTAGCGGTACCGGAAATTGCAGCAGCGCCGTGATCGCCCCCGCGAGCAGTGCCAGCGTGATCCAGGTTGTGCGCCGCGTCCAAGCGATTGATCCGAGCACCAGCAGTGTCGGCACCGCCACCAGCAGCCCCGCGCCGATCAGTGTCCAGCCCTCGAAGAGTAGGAAGAGATTGCGAGCGGCGGCGAAGTCATCCGGCATCAGTGGTGCGCCGAGGGTGGCGAGCTTCATCGCATTGCTAAAGGTCAGCACACTCAACAGCGCCATTGCTGCCAGCAAAAAGCGCGGTAACGACTGTGCCAGCGCAAACAACACCGCGCCCAATAACAGATGCGCGAGCAGATCGCGCAGATAGGCGGCATCCGCGAGGCGCATGTCGAGCAGATGATTGCTGATCCAGAGCGCAAGCGCGTGCCAGAGAGCGACAGCCATCAGCGCCGCACACCAAGCGAGCAGACGCGGGTAAGGATGCGTGAGAGCAGGAACACGGATCATGGCGGCGAAAACATCCAAAATAGCAGTGACAAAGCCGATTGTGACCGGAGAAGCGTACCGAATGCGTCACAGCGTTGTCGCAGAATCTTCACCAAATCGCCATTTTTCCATAATGTTTCGTCACTGAACCGCGACCCCAGCAACTTGCCTATAATCGACCTGTTTTGCAGCCGCGCTTGCTCTTGATCGCGGGTCGCTCACGTTTCGCCGGATCCCTGGATGCACCATGACCGATTTCATCACGTCCACCTCGCCGATTCGCTTAGGTCTGCTCAGTCCCTTGACGGGCTTGGTTTCTATCTATGGCCAAGAGATTGTTTGGGCTGGGCAGATTGCGTGCGCTGAAGTCAACGCCGCTGGCGGCGTATTGGGGCGACCGCTCGAACTGAGCGTCGCCGATGATGGCAGCTTGCCGGAAACCGCTGTGCCTGCTGCCGAACGCCTGCTAGATGAATCCGGCTGTGTGGCGCTGATTGGGAATTTGCTCTCCAATTCACGCATCGCGGTTGCCAGTCAGGTCGCTGATGTGCGACAAGTGCCCTATCTGAATTTCTCGTTTTATGAAGGCAGTATTCACAGCCGCTATTTTTTCCATTTTGCCGCCCTGCCGAATCAACAAATCGACCGCATGATTCCCTACATGGCCCGCGCAATTGGGGCCAAGATGTTTTTTGCTGGCAGCAATTACGAATGGCCGCGTGGCTCAATTGACGCCGCACTGCGTGCGCTGCGTGAATGGGGCGGCGAGGTGGTGGGCGAGGACTATTTTCCATTAGGCCAAGCGCCAATTGATGAACTGCTCGACCGCGTGCGCTATTCGGGGGCGGATGTGTTTGTGCCCTATTTTGTCGGCTCCGAACAGGCGCAATTACTCACGCGCTTTGCCCAGCTTGGATTACAACGGCGTATGGCGGTGGTCATGGGGCATTATGACGAGGCGATGGCCGCAACCCTTGCGCCAGAGGTGCGCGACGGGCTGTACTCGTGTAATACCTATTTTATGGCGCTCGACACCCCCATCAATCACCGCTATCTCCAAGCACTTGCGACACTGCCGGACGTTACCGGCCTGTGGCCGACTGGCAATGGCGTGTTGACCAATTTTGGCGAAGGCGTCTATCTGTGTGTGCAGGCATTTGCGCACGCGGTCAATCAAGCTGGTTCGCTGCAAACAGATGCGGTGCTGACTGCCTTAGAACAGGTCACCATCGACGGCCCACAGGGAACCGTGTGCATGGATGCCGCAACCCATCATGCCCACGTCAACACCTATTTGGCACGCGGCACGCTGGACGGGCGTTTTGAGATCGTGACCGCCTTTGGTCGCCTGCCGCCGCATATTCCCGAACGCTATCGCGCCAACGCACAGCGCACGTCTCAGCTCCCCGACCCGCAGCCAGCGGCAGCTGCGCTCGCGGCGACCGCGACCGACACCACGCACGACAGCATTCTTGCCAACATTGATATTGGCGTGCTCGCTATCAGCGCCGATGGGCTGATTGCCGAGGCCAATCGACGCGGCGCGGACATGTTCGGCTACAGCGTCGCAGAGTTACTCGGGCTGCCGCTGCACGCATTGATTCCGCCGCAATTTCGTTCAGCGCATGCTGGTCATATCGCACACTTTTTGCAGGAGCCGATGGCCGAACGGCGTATGAGCGAACGCTCCGAACTGAGCGGGTATCGCAAAGATGGCTCTATATTTCCGATTGAAATTTCACTCTCACAGTTACGAACCGGCACGCGCACCCTGATTATTGCGACCCTGCTCGACATCACCAACCGCAAACGCGCTGAAGAAGAATTAGTGTGGCAGGCGATTCACGATCCGCTCACTGGCCTACCTAATCGCACTTTGTTTCAGGAACGGCTCGAACGCGCACTGCGCCGCTCAAAACGTCAGGGCGCAAGCGTTGCGCTGCTGTGTATTGATTTAGATGGGTTTAAGCTCGTCAATGACAGTCACGGCCATCAAATTGGTGATGAATTACTCAAAACCATTGGGCAACGCTTAGTCGATCATGTGCGTCCGGGCGATACCATTGCCCGCTTAGGCGGTGATGAATTTATCATTCTTTGCGAGCAGATTGACGCACCTGCGACGGTCGCCGGTCTCGCGGATCGGATCAATGATTTATTGCGCGAGCCGGTCACTATTTTAGGACAACAATTATTTGCGACAGCCAGCATTGGATTAGCCATTGGTCACGGCACCACGCATAGCGCCGATGATTTATTGCGCAATGCTGATTCAGCGATGTATCAGGCCAAAGAACAAGGCCGCGATGGCTGGCGATTTTTTAGCGAAGAAATTCACGAACAAGCCCGCCGCCGTCTCGATATTACCAATGGTTTAAGACAAGCCATTGAGCGCGATGAATTTCAAATTCGCTTTCAGCCGATTCTCTGTGCGCAGTCGCAAATTGTGCGCGGTGCGGAATTACTCTTGCGCTGGTTTCCGAGTGGTGGCGAAGTCTCACCCGCGCACTTTATTCCGATTGCTGAAATGAGCGGCTCGATTGTGCCGATTGGCAAATGGGTGTTTCAACAAGCCTGTTTCGCTGAAAAACAGTGGCGCGATCAATTTGGCACTGAAGCGCCCTATGTGAGCGTGAATGTCTCGGCGCGTCAATTAAATGACGATGGGCTGGTTGATGAATTTCGCGCCATGCTCACCGCAAGCGGAGCCGATCCCGAGCGGATTGTGCTGGAATTAACGGAAACCTCGCTGATGAGCGATGTGATTTTTAATCTCAGCGTGCTGCATCAATTAGCCAGTTTAGGGTTGCGCGTCGCAGTCGATGATTTTGGCACCGGCTATTCATCTTTAGCGCAATTATTGCGCTTACCGCTGAGTACGCTCAAAATCGACCGCGAATTTGTCGATGGACTGGATAAGCGCCATGATAGCCGTGCGATTGTGCGGGCGGTCTGTGGTATGGCGCGAGCGATGAATCTCAAGGTGATTGCTGAAGGCGTAGAAAATGCCAGTCAGTTTGGCTATTTGCGTGATCTCGGCTGTGATTATGTGCAGGGTTTTCATTTTTATCGCCCGCTGCCGCCGGATGAATTTGTCAGCTTGCTGCATGAATCGAGCGCCGCTGGTCGTTTAGTGACATCGGATGATTTGTATTCGCTGCTCTATGTTAGTCAATCCGTGCGCCCAATGAACGAAGCAGAATTAAAAACGCTGCTCGATGGCACACGCGAACTCAATCGTGCTCAGGGCATTACCGGCTTTTTATTGTATTTTAATCAATCGTTTATGCAAATACTTGAAGGCCAACGCTCGCGACTGCAAGCTGTCTGGGAGCGGATTCGCCGCGATCCACGCCATCATAATTTGCGCATTGTTTTTGAGGGCGGGATTCAACAACGCGCATTTGTTGGCTGGAGTATGGGTTTTCGAGATATTGAACATATTCGCCCGGGTTCGCTCTTTCAGGGTCAATGCGGACGTGCCATTGATTTTCTGGAAATGGCGCAAGATCCGCGAGTCTGTTACAACTTTATTGTCGCGTTTGCACCGGAAACCCAGTCGTTACCGACGAATTGGGATGGTGGGCGTGATGATCCGAGGCGTTGAATATAAGCTGCCAGCTATCAGCTTCCAGCCGCCAGCTTATCTGGTTACGAAGCGTCAGCTTCTCATCCAAAATAGCTGGAAGCTGGCGACTGAAAGCTAACAAACACCCCCCACTCACTTGAGGAACGACATTCGTGCTCAAAAAAGATGTTATTTCAACAGACGATATCCTGTTGATTCTCTGCACTTCGGTTAAACGGGTGCTGTCAGCGGCGACCAAAACTCAGATTGAGTATTCGCCGATGGTGCAAAAAATTACCCGCACCTGTCTGCGACCCGATATCGGCTGTTTTGTGCTATTCGATGGCGGCTTTTCTGGCTTGGTCATCATCAATTTCTCGGCGCAATCCGCAATGGAACTCTATCGCGCCTATATGATGAGTATGGGAATGCCCGAATCGGAATTAGCGACCCGCCATACCTCAGAAGAAGTCGGCAATATGCTCGGCGAGCTGATGAATCAAATTGTCGGGGATTTTACTGGCAAGATCGGAAGTGAGCTGCTGGTTTCGATCAATCAAAATCAGCCCAAAATGCTCACGATCAATAAAGAAGTCTTGGTTAGTATTGATACGAATCTCGATCAACCCCAAGCGCGGCGGGTGGCGTTTTCAACTGCCGGTCATAATGTGTTTTATATGGAGCTGGCGATGGATCGCACTAAGTTTATTAAGCTCCATGACTTCGAGAGCGAAGAAATCAATCCTGATCGCATCGTCGAAGAAATTAACCAGAAAAACTTAGCCGCGCAATCATCATCTGCTCCGCAAAATGCCAATCAATCGCTCGTCGATCAAGATTTGCTCGACGAGCTAGGAATTTGACGCTGCGTTAAATAGCAGTCATATAAAATGATCGGGCGCGATACATTAGCGCCCGGTCATCACCCGCGCCCGCGCAATCAGTTCGTCAATTTCACGCTCGGCGGCGGCCCAATCTTCCGCATCATGGCCCGGGGCAAAGTTGCGTTTTTCAGCTTTGTAATAGGCTGCTTCGCGGATCATATCTTGGCGTTTTTCTTCTGAAACTGTCGCTAATTGGCGCAAACTACCTTGATGATCGGAAAGCTTGGGCGGCGCGGCGGCGGCACTGGTTTTGCCACGTTTCGCGCTTGCCGTCGGCGCAGCGGATGCAGTCTTGCTGGCTGCTTTCGTGGCGCGTTTGGGTGCGCTGGTCGCTTTGCTGGGGTGCGCCGCTTGAGCAGCGGGTGCGGCAGGGGTCGCGGGCGCGGGCGCAGACGGGGCGTGCTCGACCGCTTTAGGTGTGCTTGCTTTTTTCGCTGCGGTTTTTTTGGTTACGATCTGATTATCAGCCATGTCGTCGCTCGTTTTTTCGATTCGGTTGGCATGTTGTATAGCATACACAACAATTCTGGGATACGGCGGGTTTATAACGGTTTGTGCCTGAGTTGTCGCACTGTTATCAGTGCCAAGCAGCGTGACTGACAGCATTGATTGGGCCGTGATTGACCCGCTCGCCGCTCACGCTCCGCTCAGGGTGCTGCCGTATCCGCATCAGCTCCATCGCCGGATTCTGCCTCTGGTTCGGCGACCAAACGCGGCAACTCGATCACAAAGCGGCTGCCGTGTCCGGGTTCGCTTTCTAGCTCAATCTGCCCGCCGAGTTTGCTCACCAGCCCATGCACCACCGATAACCCCAGCCCGCTGCCTTTGCCCGGCGCTTTGGTGGTGAAAAAGGGATCAAATACCCGCTCGCGCACCTCGGGCGTCATGCCTTCGCCGTCGTCGCTGATGGTCAGGCGCAACCATTCTGGCGTTGCGTGTGCCGCGTCGGCGGGCGCTGGTTTGGGCGCAAGCTGGATGTCGATATGGCCGCCGCTCGCGCCCAGCGCATCGGCAGCATTGATGCACAGATTCATCACAATTTGCTGAATTTGACTCGGCTCGGCCAGCACCCACGCGGCATCGAGTTCGGCGGTAAAGGCGACCCGCGCATTGACCGGCAGCGATGCGCGGAGCAGCGTCAGGGTTTCATCGACAAGCGCGATCACCTCGACCGGCACCGGCGCGTCGGTCAGATCGCGGGCAAAAGCAAGCATCCGCGCAATCAGATCGCGGGCGCGAAAGCTGGCTTGTTGAATATATTGCACATGACGGCGACCGGCTGATTCGGGAGCCAGATCATCTTCAAGCAGCTCGCTAAAACCGAGAATCGCGCCGAGGATGTTATTGAAATCATGGGCAATGCCGGCGGCTAGGGTGCCAATCGCTTCGAGGCGGCGCGATTGTTCGAGCCGCGCATTCACCAGCGTCATGGCGCGGTGCTCAAGCTGTTCACGAAACGCCAAGCTATAGGCCATCGACGCTTCCATCAGCGGCGCGGTAACGCGAGCGGCGACCTGTCCGAGTGGCAAGCTGGGATTGGCTTGTGCCAGATGCAGCAAGGCTTCGTGATGCAGTTCACCGACCTCTTCGAGCGGAATTTCGAGCGCAATCAGATCGCGCCCCAAATCAGAGGCTTCGATCAGCGCCATTTCCAGTGTGATCGCATCTTTCGCAAACACGGCTCGCTGTAAAACATCGGCATAAAGTCGGGCGATGTCGTGGCGCGATGACGCAGAAACGAGTTCGGATTCAACCATGACGATAGAGCAACAGGCTGGCATCGTCACGCACAGTGGCCCAGTGTTCGAGCCACTGTGCGGCGAGTTGGTCAGAGGGTGGGTGGAGAGCGTGCGGCACGGCGTCGAGAAAGCCGGCATTTTCCGGCAAGCCATCGGAAAACATCAGCAGCCAATCGCCCGCTGTCAGCGCGAGCTGTTCGAGGCGCAGGCCATCGAATCCGGCCCCAACGATCCCGCGTGCTCCGCTGAGGCGTTTGGTGCCCTGCGCCTGTTGGAGCACGGTGCGAATATTGCCGACTGCGGCTTGTACGAAACGTGAGGCGGTCAAATCAATATCCACCACCGCCAGCGCCACCCCGCGTGTATCTATCAGGGCGCGGTCGCAGTGGTCAAACAGGGTGTTGAGATCTAGGTCAAGATGGGCGCTTAACTCGCGCATCACGCGGGTTGCCGCCTGATGCGCGGCGCTGCCGTGACCTAAGCCATCGGCCAGCGCCAGCCGCCAGCCGTTCGGTTGTCGCCAACAGCCAATTTGATCGCCGCAGACCGGCTCGCCGGGCAGTGGCCGCAGGGCGCACCCGATTTGCGCCACAGGTTGAGCCAGCGGTGTTACCGCCATTTGATCGCCCGCACGCGCACCCCGCCGCTCGGCACTGCTTCGAGGCTAAAGGCATCCATCAAGCGTTTGACACCGGGTAGACCACAGCCCAGCCCCGAGCCGGTGCTATAGCCGTCGGTGAGCGCCAGTTCGGGATCGGCGATCCCTGGGCCGCTATCCTCGACGATCAGTTCCAGACCGATGACGGTTTCACCCGTCGCATCAAACAGCGCATTGGCATAGAGCCAACCGCCGCCGGCATGGAGCCGCGCATTATTGGCCAGCTCCGAGGCAGCGGTCGCGATGTGATAGGCGGCACTGCGCGAAAAGCCTAAGCGTTCGGCTAACTGACGTGCTTGACGACTGGCGGCCATCACATCCGATTCCCAATGAATCGGCAGATAGACCGCTGTCTCATAGCCGTAGGGAGTTGGCCAATGCAGCGGTGGTGGCACCACGCAATCCTGTATCAACAACATACCGGTAGCCGTTATCCACGTTTGATGAGAGCGATGGTGATGCGTGTTGCTCCGGGTGCGGATTGGATCTCAAATTCATCGACCAGACGGCGCGTGCCCGGCAAGCCTGCGCCTAATCCACCGCTGGTGCTGTAGCCGTCGCACAAGGCCTGCTCCAGATCGGGAATGCCCGGCCCGTGATCTTCGATACAGACGCGGATGCAGCGGTGTGTACCCTGCGAGTCGTCGGCGATGCTGCACTGACCTTCACCAGCGTACTGGATGACGTTGCGGGCCAGTTCTGACACCGCCGTGGCGATGCGCGTCTGATCGGCCTTGCCGAAGCCGAGACGCTCGCAGAGTTCACGAGCGGCATGACGCGCCGTGACGATATCGAGCATGGAGCGAATCGGCAGGCGCTCAGTAGCAAAATGCTCAGACATCCTCGTCCTCGATAAAGCGGGTATCGCCCCGCTTGGCGATGCGACGCTTGAGGATTTCGAGGGCTTGCGCCAAGTTAAACGCGCAATCGGCCCCGAGCAGGCCGCGCCCCATTTCGATCAACGTCAGGGCAACAAAGGGCTGAATGCCGCAGATCACCACCTCGGCCCCGAGCAGGCGCACCATGTTAGCCGTATCGTTGATGACCCGCGCCATGTACGAATCGACCACATCGAGCGCGGTGATGTCGATAGCGACGCCCAGTGCCTCGATTTTGGCCACGCGCTCGACGAGATCGGATTGAAACTGCATCGCGTCGTTGTCGGTGAGATCGACTTGAATCGACACCAACACAATCCGCTCCAGCTCCAGAATCGGGATCCTCATAGCTGGCGCTCGCTATTGAGCGGCGCAATACGCCGCTCGACAATCAACAGCGCCTCGGCGATGCCAGCGCGGAGCGTGGCGCGGCTGACGACATCGGCAAAGCGGATGCCGAGTTTAGTGAGCGTTTGCGCCCCTTCGGGACTGATGCCGGTCATCACGATGCGCGTTCCTAACAGTCGCGCCGCGTCGATAGTTTTCATCAGATGTTGCGCAACACTGGTATCGAGCACCGGCACGCCGGTGAGATCGAGGATCGTCACCCGCGCTTCATGCTCGGCGATGGCTTCGAGCAGCCGTTCGGTGACTTGACGGGCACGCAGGGTGTCAATCACACCCACCAGCGGCAGCAACAGCACCTGATGCCAGAGTTTCAGCACTGGGGTCGAAAGTTCAAGCAGCGACAAGCTTTGCTCGGTAATCAGTCGTTCGCGGATGTCCACAAAGGCTTTGAAGGCAAAGAGTGACAGCGCATCAAACAGCCGATCCAGCCACAACAACGATTCGACGACCGCATCGCTGCTGAGATCGAGCGCGAGCAGAGCGCGTGCCAGCCGTTGCTTGAGCGCCAACAGTGACCCGACGGTTTCCGACGGACTCGCCAGTTGCCGCGCCTGCTCGGTGACCAAGCGGTTGAGATAGCGCCCAAGTTCGCTATCGGGGTCGAGCATGAAATCGTGAGCGTTGGGACGCTCGGCCAGCGTCGTCAGAACCGCATCAAACAGCGATTCGCGCTGCGCATCAAGGCCGGGCGGATGCGGGGAATGCCGGTCAACCGCTGCTGCCAAATGCTGCAACCAGTCGGTGAGAATCTCAGCGCGGTGCTCGCGTTGGAGGCGTTGAAAGGCAGTATTCATATTAAAATCATAATTCCTAAAAAGGCGCAGGGATGGTTCGCAGTGCTGACCCTAATCTTAGACCATTTCTGGCGATGAGCGGGATGGTGTGTTGAAATTAGACAGGATTGACAGGATTTCTCAAGATTAACAGGATTTTTTAAAAAATTTATAGCTTGTTAATCCTGTCATAATTTTGTCAATCCTGTCTAATCCTCTTCTTTCAGAATAATTCAATATTCGGCGGCCCACTGCTGGCACCATTTGCGCTGATTGGTGAGCGTGCGTGCAATGATTCATCTTCTAAATATTCCACATGCAAATCATTCAGCGCATCGGGAAGTGTAAGCAGACTATCCGATGGCGCTCCGGCAGCCACTAATAACTCCGAGCGCCGACGCATCGTGACCTGAAGCCGTGCTAATCGCTGCCCAACCACATCTTGATATTGCAAAATACCAAGCATATCGCCGATTTGTTCAGCTAAACTGGTATTGTGCTGGGTGACAACCGAGAATAGCGTTTTGTAAAACTGACGCATATCTTCATAATTATCACGCAGACGATGTACCGAACCGACAACATGCGTTGCTTGCTCAAGTTGTTGATCGGAGTCACTGAGAAAATTCAACTCCATACTGCGCTCAACGGCGCTGAGAGCTTTATTTAATCCAGCTTCGATACTATTAGCCGCTGCTGTGGCGCGACTGGCCAGCGCCCGCACTTCACCGGCAACCACTGCAAAGCCGCGCCCCGCTTCGCCCGCCCGCGCCGCTTCAATCGCGGCATTGAGCGCCAGCAAATTGGTCTGTTTGCTGATGTCTTTAATTGAAGTTGCCAGCCCTTCTAATTGACTGATGTCTTGGATAATCGCCTGAATCGCATTCATATCATTGCGAATTTTAGCAGGCAATTCTTGGACAAACCGCGCAATTTCGCTGATATCATCAACACCAGTAGTAATATCCTGCTCCATCTCCGTAACATCCATGTTGGAATGATGCAGATAATTGAGCAATGTGCTGGCTGAATCATTTAAGCGCGTGGCGCGACTAATAACATCAAGCGCCGAATTTTCGGTATCGTGAATGGCTTCAGTAATGCGTTCATCAAAGGCATGATCGAGCGCCGCTAGTTGCAGCAGCGACGCAGAACCAGCCTGATGCCGTAATTCATTGTCTTGGAGCGTGGCATCAAAGCTATCAAGCGCTTGGCTCATCGCACCGGTGGTGCGGAAATTGAGCCGAAAGACAAACCAGCCGACGAGAAAATTAGTCGCAAGCAGCGTACTGCCAACCAGCAAGGCTTCTAACAGCCCTTCGTCGATGTCGTGTTGTGCGGATATCAACGCAATCCAATCATTCGTTTGATACACCAATAGCGATAGCACGAGGGTACCAATGAGGGTCAGGGCCGCCATTACCCGCCGCAAGGCACGCGACTGGGCTAGGGTCGCTTCAATCAGAGAACGACGCGGCTTGACAAACGGCATAACGACGCGCCCCTATTCTTTTAAGCGCCGGGTAACACTTGTTTGATGACCTTGACCAAATCAGCACCGCCCACCGGCTTAACCAGCCAGCCGGTCGCGCCGATTTGTTTGGCCTCATCGCGCTTGGTCTGCTGGCTTTCAGTCGTCAGCGCCAAAATCGGCGTAAAGCGCAGTCCGGGCAGGGCGCGGGCGTTACGGATAAAGTCCATGCCGCCCATATTGGGCATATTGATATCCGTGATAATCAAATCAGGCTTGACGCCAGATTTGAGTTTATCAAGCGCCTGCACGCCGTCACCGGCGGTCTCAACCTTAAAACCAGCCATTTCGAGGCTGGCTTTCAGGCTCATCACCATCGTCGCTGAATCGTCAACAACCAGAATCGTTTTAGACATGGGGGGCGTGTTCCTCAGACAACAAAGCGGCCTGTAGCCAGTCAGCAAGGGCAGCATGACGTGGCCAGGCACTAATTTTGGGTCGAGCGGCCAACAGCACTTGCAAGCTGGCCGCGTGGACATGGGTACAGTCAGTCAAATCAAGCTGGCCGCGTGGATGCTGGATCAGCCATTCGAGCACGGTTTCAGCTTCTTCGACACTCAACAGCTCGCGGGCAATCAGGGTGCTGTCGCTCAGTTCAATCGCCATCGGCTCGCGGTCTCCCAGTCACATCGCACACAATATGGCTTATATTCACGGATTCACAATAATTCGCGTGGATTCAGAATCAAGAGCACGGAACCATCCCCGAGCAGCGCCGAACCGGCATAACCGGCCAGATTGCCGAGAAACCCAGCTAATGGCTTGAGAATAATATCAATGGTCTCGCGGCAGTCATCGACGATGATACCCAAGTATTCCTTCTCGATGCGCACCACCAGCACCGCCAGTTCGTCATCGTCGTTGGCCAGTTGCGCCGCGTCGAGTGCCAGCAGATCATTCAGCGCCACCAGTGGCACCAGCCGTCCGCGTAGCACCGTCGTCAGACGCTTTTTAATTAACCGAATATCGCGCTGTGCCACCCGCACGGTCTCCGCGACCGCATCCATCGGCACCCCGAACCGCTGGCCGGCTGATTCGACGATCATCACATTGGTCACCGCCATCGACAGCGGCAGCGATAGCCGCAACTGGGTACCCGCGCCAACGCGACTGCGCAGATCAATGGTGCCATTGACCCGCGCAATGGCGTTGCGCACCACATCCATGCCCACACCGCGTCCCGAAAGATCGGTAATCTGTTCGGCAGTTGAAAAGCCAGCGGCAAAAATTAAATTGATCGCCTCTTGATCGCTCAAGCGTTCGAGTGCTGTTTCATCAATAATGCCTTTTTCATAGGCTTTATGGCGAATGACCGTCGGATCAATGCCACGTCCATCGTCGCTAATTTCAATCAACACCCGGTCAGATTCCTGCCGCGAACTAATCGTCAAGCGCCCTTCCGGTGATTTACCAGCCGCTCGCCGTTGTTCCGGTGTTTCTAAGCCATGATCGAGACTATTGCGCACAATATGAATCAATGGATCGGCTAAGGCTTCGATAATATTTTTATCCGCTTCCGTGCTTTCACCGTCCATGATTAAGCGTACTTCTTTACCGAGTTTATGCGCAATATCGCGCACCAAACGCGGAAAACGCTGAAAGACAAATGAGACCGGCAGCATCCGAATCTGCATAATCGCATCTTGCATTTCTTCGGCGATGCGATTGATGACGCCATATTGCGCTTTAATTTCGCGCGATAATTCGCGCACCCCATAGCGTTCTTCGGCACGCGCTGCTAAATACGGCAGTGCATTTTTAGCGACGACCATTTCGCCGATTAAATTCATCAAGCGATCTATTTTGCTTTGATCGACCTTGAGCGTGCGATTGGTTGCTAATTGATCGTCAGCACGCCGCCCGAATTTAACCGACTCATCGCTGGCACGCGGTGCGCCAGCGCCCTGACCTAGCGGTGCAGGCGTGACAATCGCCGCTCGCACGGCTGGCGCAGCGTGCGCTGTCGGCCAGGTTTGATGATCGAGCCAACGCAATAAATAGGTGCCGGAATCGGTCGCCAACGCTGCTTCTAAGGCTGTTTCCAGCCCGCTGGCGACTGGATCGCGCTCCAGCGTCGCCAAAATCCCCAGCAAGGTCGCGCCAACCGCCCGCAACCGACCGCTGAACCAAGCTGGCGTATCGGTCAGCGCCAAAATCTCGCGCTGCGCCTCTAACACCACGCGAATCGACTCCAGCGCCTCGGCGCTCAAGCGCGTGCTGTCAGCCGTGGTCGTCGCCGTTGTGTTGCCATGCGTCGTTGCAGCCGATGCCGACGCAAGCGAACAAATCTCAACCTGATCCGGCACATAGCGGAAATGCTCAACCAGCGCCTCCAACGCGGCGCACACGATCACTTCAAATTCCAACACACAACGATAGGCGTCCAATTCTGCCAGCGGCGGCCAGCTTGCGACCGCTCCGACCTGTCGCCAGAGCACTTCGGGAAGCTGCATGATCTGAAAAAACGGATCTTCGCCCTTAAAAAAGCATTCAGCTTCAGGGCGATAGCGCACCCAGCACAGTGCTTCACCTGCCGTCAGCCGCGCTTGCACCGCCATGCGCACCGCCTCGGGCAGGTGCTGGCCATCAGCCGCGAGCGACCAGCCGCCGCCTGCCGCTGACGGCTCGCTGGAAGCCGGAAGCTGGCCGCTGGTTGCCGTCAGCTCTCCCCCCAAAAATCCACGCAATGCCGCACCTAAACGCGCCGCATCGGTCGCATGATGACTGGTGCGCGGCGGTTGCCCGTCGTCGCTGCCCTCAGCAATTTCATCAATTAACAATGAGACAAAATCCATTGCTTCGAGCAATTGATCGGCCAGCTCGCGACTAAATTCCAAGCGCCCATCGCGCACCGCATCCATTAAATCTTCAGCCGCATGGAGCACGCGGGTCATTTCGGGCAAATCAAATAATCCCGAATTGCCTTTCAGTGTATGTACCAGCCGGAATAATTCGTCGATTAACGGCCCTGGATCAGTGGTGCGTTCGAGTTCAAGCAGTTTTGCGCCAATAGCTTCGAGGAAATCCCGCCCCTCGGTTAAGAATTGATTGAGCAACGCATTCATGCTGAATGTCTCGCGCCAAGCAAAGTCAGAACATGAGCGAGCAATTGCGCCGGTTTCGCCGGTTTGACCAAATACAGATTGGCACCGCTGGCATAGGCGCGGCGCTGATCGTTGTCCTCGGCCTCAGTTGAAACCATAATTGCTGGGGCTTGCGGCATGTCTTTCGCCCGTAATTCGCGCAAAAACCCATAACCGTCGAGCTTGGGCATATTGATATCGACTAAATAGAGATCAAATGGCCCCTCGGCGAGCCGTTCTAAGGCTTCCAGTCCATTGACTGCCTCGCTGACTTCAAACCCCGCTGATTCCAAAATCCCACGGTGATAGAGCCGCACCGTTGCCGCATCGTCGATGACCAGAATCCGTTTCATCACCGTGCCTCCCAGGGTTTTTGATAGACAATGGCTTCGGGGAATTTACGCACCCGAAATAAGGATGAAATCCGGCTCATGGATTCCGAATGCCCCAGACAAATAAATCCACCTGGATTGAGCGCATCATAAAAGGATTCAGCGGCACGTTTGCGTGACAGATCATCGAAATAAATCAACAGATTGCGACAAAAAATGACATCGAAATTTCGATGCAACCGCATATCCGCCGGATCGGTCACGTTGGCGCGGGTAAATTGCACCGCATCGCGCAGACTGTCATCAATTTGATACAGCTCGCCGACGCGCGTGAAGTATTTTTTTAACAAGGATGCCGGTAAATGCTGCACCGCACGCGGACTATAGCGCCCTTGTCGTGCTTGGGTGAGAATATTGGTATCAATGTCAGAAGAAATAATCTCGACATCGATTTCTTCAATGCGCGGCCAATATTCGAGCAAATAAATCGCAATGCTATACGGTTCTTCACCCGAAGACGATGGAATTGACCAAATGCGAATTGGCGCTGTGGGATTTGTCCGTTTGGCGGCGATTTCTTCGAGCATCGAGCCGACGAGACATTCAAATTGATATTCTTCACGAAAAAAATAGGTTTCATTCACCGTCATCGTATTGATGAGGGTCTGGAGTTCATCGCCGGATGCCTGAAACCGGAGCATCGTAAAATAACTGCGAAAATTCTCACTATCGGTTGATTCCATGCGATCAATCAGCCGTTTATCGACAAAATAGCGTTTACTGTCTTCAAACAGAATGCCAGTTTTGCGATAAAAAAATTCGCGGAATTTCTGGAAATCCTCGTCGCTAATGTGGCGCGGATCGTTCATAGTATTATTTAATCGGCGGCAATCCGCTTGAGCGCAAGGTCAGCGGCGAACTGAATATAGGGTTCATCGGCGAACCGCTGTTTGAGGGCCAGCAGCGCCGGTTGTGCGCGTTCAGAGCCGACCTCGCCGAGCAAATCAACCGCTGTTGCACACACATTGACATGCGCATCCTGGGTGATGACACGAATCAACCACTCTTCAACCTGTGGATGACGCAGGGATTCGAGCACATCGACGGCAAAAATGCGCACATCGGGGTTAGGATCTTCAAGCAACCGCCCCATCCAGGGCGCGACCTCCTCAGGTAGTTGCTTCATCGCCTCAATCGCGGCGTTGCGCAACATCGCATCTTCACTGCGTAAACATTCGCTGAGTCCGGCAACGGCAGTTTCATCGCCAATCAGCGTCAGACTGGTGAGAATCACTTGGGTTACGCTCGGCTCGCTCTCGACGCTCAACCGCTCCACCAGCGCCGATGCTGCATCGGGATGTTGCGCCAGATCGCGGGCCGCCCAGCGCCGCGCCAACGGATCGGTGTCGGCGAGCGCGGTCAGCAATCCGGCCAGATCACGCGGCAAGCGCCGTTCGTCCTGACTGGTTGTAGGCATATCCTGAGATTTTTTCAGTCCCATGCGGTTATCGCTCCACCCAAATCTGAATTTGATCGGCGATGCGCTCGGCGGGTAGCACCAGATTTGCGCCGCCGCGGGCGATCAATTCGGCCGGCATCCCGAACACCACAGCGGTTTCTTCGGATTCGGCAATCGTCCGCGCCCCGCGTCGCTTGAGTTCGGTGAACGCATCAGCGCCATCGTAGCCCATGCCGGTGAGCATCACGGCGATCACAGTGGCCGGATCGCAATGTTCGAGCGCCGAGCGCCCAAGTAGCTCAACCGATGGATGCCAGAGAAAATCCGGATTTTCAGGACGTGGTAACGCGGTGAGCTTACCGACGCGACGCGCCAGCACCAAATCTGCGCCGCCCTTACCGATATAAATATGCCCTGGCTCAATTGGCGTCGGGCGACTGGCTTCGGAGACTTCGAGTGCGCACAATCCGTTCATGCGTTCAGCAAAGGGCTTAGTGAAGCTTGGCGGCATGTGCTGCGCGACCAGCACCGGCCAGGGAAAGTCCGCCGGAAGCTGCGGCAAAATATCTTCGAGCGTTCGCGGGCCGCCGGTTGAAACGCCGATCAACACCACACCTTCGCCGCGTATGCCGCTGCGCCGGATCACCCGTTGGGTTGATTCTGTCCGCGCTGCTGCTGGACGCGGTGCGGCACCATTGCGAATCCGCGCCGCCAGACCGCGTGACGATTTCAGCCGCGCCCGGGCCGCCGCCCGCACTTTGGCGATGATCTCGGCTTCGATTTCGACCATCGACAGTGAAATCGTCCCACCGGGTTTGGGAATGTAATCAACCGCGCCGAGATTGAGCGCCTCTAAGGTCGCCATCGCGCCTTTTTCGGTCAATGACGACACCATCACCACCGGTACCGGACGTTCGGCCATTAATAACGACAGTGCCGTTAAGCCGTCCATCTCCGGCATATTAATATCAAGCGTGACGACATCCGGCTCAAATTCACGATTTTCCTCAACAGCTTCGCGCCCATTACGCGCCAGCCGGATTTGAAAATCGCCTTCGGCCTCAAAAATCGCATTGAGCTGACGGCGCATCAGCGCCGAATCATCGACGATCAGCAGCTTAATCATACGTGACGCTCAAAATACTCAAAATACTCAAAATACTCGCGGCTGAAAATCATCGGGCACATTCAATTCAAAAACATTGTCATGAATGCGTGCGACATAAAAGCCCTCGCGCATAGCACGTTCGCGCAGGGCTTCAGAACAATCGACCGCTGCGAGAATACCGTAAAGCTGTTTATCGCGATGCTCGGGGAAAAACTCACGAAATGATTCAAGCAGCGTGCGTAATTGCGCAATCGCCTCTTCACGCAAATGGCTTTTAACCTCGACGATATAGGCCGCGTTAATCAAGCCATTCGCATAGGAAAGCGTGTCGATTTCCAGATGTCGCCCGTCTTTACTCACGCGCACGCTGGGACTAACCACTTCCATGCCGAAGCGTTCGCGCAACAGTCGTTCCATTGACGGCAGCGCCAGCCCTTCGGTAAAGCTACCGAATTTCTCACCCAAGCCGCCGATTTGCTTACCCAATTCCTTGAGCTTACGGTCAGTTTCTTTAAATTGACGCTCGGTCTCTTGGAATCGGCGATCTGTTTCTTTGAATTGCAGGTCGGTTTCTTTAAACCGTTCCGCAATCTCTTTAAACTGGTGTTCAGTTTCTTGAAACCGGCGATCCGTTTCTTTGAATTTCTGATCGGTCTCGCGTTGTGCGGCGATTAACTCGCGCAACATCTCCCAAACATCTTCGGCTGTGGTTGCCATATTAAGCGCCTCTCACACGTTTTGCTGTCAAACCAAGATCACAACAGAATTAGACAGGATCAACAGACTTAAAATTATTTAATCTCGTCAATCCTGAAGCATCCTGTTAATCCTGTCTAATGATTCATCGCCGCATCCGGTAGACCGCAGAACTGCTTACACCTCGCCGAGTGCGGCTAATTCCTCGCGCTGCTCTTCGGCGATCAAGCGCGACGGTTCGATCAACTGAATCATGCGCTTTTGCTGCTCCAGATTCGCCACCCGCGCAATTAACCGCGCTTGTTCTAGTGATAAACGCGGCGAGGTTTCAATCGCATTTTTAGGAATCTTGAGCACTTCGGCAACCGAATCGACAATAAATCCAGTACGCACACCATCCAGCAAAAATACCATAATCCGCTGTCGATCATTGCGTGCCACAGTTGCCATCCCTAAGCGGCGGCGTTGATCAATTACCGGCAGCACTGAACCACGCAGATTAATCACCCCTTCAACAAACGGCGGTGCTTTCGGTACATGCGTTAATTCATCCGGCACGCGCACAATTTCCTGCACGCTTTCAATTGGCACACCAAATTCTTCTTTATCGAGCCGAAAGACAACAACTTGCTCTTCATCGTCATTATCTTCATCACTATTATCGGTCTCATCATCGAGCCGTTCGTTATCGCGCAATTGATCCATGTTACTCAGCGCCTCGCGAATGGTTGCATGACGGAATAAATTGTCGGTCGAAATAATCGATACCAGCCGTTTTCCGGCATTGAGTCGGCAAATCTCAGCGATTTCCGATAAATCGCCGTGCCGCGCCAAAAGTTTTGGCATTGCATCAACGGCTGATTTTGGTACGCGCAACACTTCATTGACACTATCGACTACTAAACCAACCGCCATATCACCGAGACGAATCACGAGAATACGACTGCGTTCATCGGCGGCGCGGGCATCCAAATCAAATAAACAGCGCAGCGAGACCAGCGGCAAGAGCCGATTACGCAGCGTCATCACCCCTAATACATGTGCTTCAGAACGTGGCACATGCACCACTTGTTCGGGGAATTGCACGATTTCCTGTACATTTTCAATTGGGACGGCATATTCCTGCGCCGCGACCTCAAAACTGACTAATTGTAATTCATCGCTGCTGGCCTCTTCTTCGTCGGTGGCCGCTTCATGCTCCAAACCGCCGAGCGCCCCGCCCGCTGTAGCGTGCGCGAGATGAGCGATAGCGGCAAATTCATTACCAATTAACCGCTCAAAATCGAGCACCATCACCATCGGGAAGCCACTGACTTCTTTGAGCAAACCAGCCAATAGCTCAGTTTTCACCGTTGTTGTCAGAGCGCCGACATCCTCGATGCGCCCTGGCTCGACGCCGACCACGCTATGCACGCGATCCACAACAAACCCCAACGGCTGCCCGAGATCAATCACCAGCGCACGGGTTGAATCGTCATTTTCGCGCTCAGGAAAGCCAAACAGCCGCCGTAAGCTGATGATTGGCAACACTTTTCCGCGCAGATTGGCTAATCCCTCCAGCGTCGCTGGGGCCAGCGGCACTCGCACCACATCTGGCACGCGAATGATTTCTTGCACCGGAGCCATATCGACGGCAAACACTTCGCTGCCGCCAATAAAAATCACGAATTGACGAATATCGCCTTCGTGCTCCTCGCTGGCCACATCATCCGCTGTATCCGCTGTGACAATCGGCGCAATTGCGGTCGCCGCTTCCGGCTCTCGCTCCGGCTCAGTTGTGACGACATCCTCTAATGGCTCAACCACTGGCTCGACCTGTTCATGGGTCATGCTGGCATTCTGCTCCATTTAACTTGAGCGAATGTGCTCAATGGATTTATCTGCACTTGGTTGACGCGGCGAACCGCCCAACTCAAGCCCTTGACGCTCAGTGGCGCCGGATTCCCTCAATCGATCAGGCTCTCCAGAGGTTTCATCCCCGTGCGGTAAAGCGCCAAACGAAAGCTTGGCCACTTGCAATGTCCTCTATCAGCTCGTCGTTGAACCGCTGTTAGCGGTCTCAAGCAATACTCATCCTGAGCATCTGTCAATACGTTTAAACAAAAATCAGCGATCAGTTAGCAGCTCCCGCTCACTGACATTCGGACTTAGGCGCTTTGCAGTTCATCGGCCAGCGAGGCGATCTCCTCGATGGCAGCGGCCAATTCTTCCGCGCCCTGCGCCTGTTGTTTAGATGCAGCAGCAGCTTCGGTGGCAGCTTTTTCAGCTTCCTGCGCAGCGGCAGAAATCTGCTCAACGCCGGTTTTAACTTGCGCAATCGCCGAGGCGATTTCACTGGCAGCGGCAAGAATTTCGTTGGTACTGTTTTCGACAACACCAATATCAGCTTCGATGGTATTTAAGCCGGTGGTGATGGTTTTGGCTTTTTCGGCTTCGGTCGTGGCTGAGGACATAATTTCTTCTAAATCACGCCCAACAATGCCGATTTGATCTTGCACCGCCTTGACTAAATCTTTAATGCGGTCGGCATTTTCGGCAGAATCATGGGCCAAATTACGAATATCAGTCGCAACGACCACAAAGCCTTTACCAAATTCACCGGCCCGCGCTGCTTCAATTGAGCCATTGACGGCAAGCATATTGGTTTGAATTGAGACCGTGGTAATCGCATCGACGATTTTATCAATGCGTCGCGAAACCAATTCCAGATCCTTGATTTGTTTTAAGCTGATGCGCGAAGCGGTCACCGAATCTGCAACACCGCCAATCAAGGATACAACGCTTTGCTTATTGAGCGTTAGCAGTTGACTGATGGATTTAACTTTTTCACCGGCATTTTGCGCCCGTTGCAATGCGACCTCTAGCCCTTTTTCAATCTGTGCAATAGCAGCGGCTGATTCTTCGGTCGCAGAGGCTTGCACTTGGGCGCTTTTGCGAATCTGATCGACAGCGGCCATAATTTGCGAGCCGGAACGATTGATTTCCTGCACCGCCGAGGATAATTCTTCAGCAGCCGAGGCGACTTCTTCGGCGCTTTTGGCAATATCGGTCGAGTTTTTTAATTCCTCGGCCAATTCTGACAAATTCTGCGCCGCTTGCTCGCATTCGGCTAACGCTTGCGTTTGTTCGGCGACAGTTTTTGCTGATTCTTCCGATGCAGCAGATTGCTCTTCAGCCGCAGCCGCGATTTCTTCCGTACCCTTGAGTGCTTGCAGGGCAGCGGCGCCTGATTGTTGGGCACCGGCGGCTACGTCTTGAATGCCGCGTGTGATCTCGACAACATCGACGCGGATTTGCTCAAGTTGGCTATTGATGGTTTTGCCGTTTTCGACTTCGCTCTTGACCTTTTCCGCCGAATCATTGATGCCGTCGGAGATGGTTTTGACTTCGCCTTGAATCTGCGCGACTAAATCCTGAATTTGCTTGGCGCTTTTTTCGGACGTTTCAGCGAGTGTGCGCACCTCGTCGGCGACTACCGCGAACCCTTTGCCGTGTTTGCCCGCACGCGCAGCTTCAATCGCTGCATTGAGTGCCAGCAGATTGGTCTGATCGGCAATGCGTGCCACAGCTTTGACGATGTCACCAATATTGGAGGCTTGCTGTTCGAGTTCCGCCACCATTTTGACGGAATCGGCCTGCCGCTGGGCCGCGACGCTGACATTGTTAATTAAGCCAGTGACATCGCCGCTAACCCGCAAAATCAGTGATTGCGAAGTTTCGATCTTGATTTGCGAGTCTTTGGCGCTGTTGAGCTGACGCGCCAGCGCGACATTGACCTGTTTGAAGGCAGAGAGCGATTCCTGGGCCGCACCTGAGGCTTCTTCCGCGCCAGTCGCAATCTGATCGGCGGAGCGTTTCAGTTCCTCAGCAGCAGAAGCGGCTTCGTTAATTCCTGAAGCTAATTGGGCCGTGGCTGAGGCCACGCGCTCGGCGGCCTGCTGTTGCTTGGCGAGCGTGCGGGCGCGTTTACGCTGGGCTTCCGCTTCACGGGCGGTGGCGGCGCTGGAACGTGCGTCGTTGGTGGCAGCGGCGGACGAACTGGAGGTCTTTTTTACGAGTGCCATAACAATGTCCTACAGTGAAGTTCAAGTAACTGGCCGGTTACACCCGCGATGCCGCGCACAGCCGGGCCAGTGTGTGATGGTCGATCTGGCTGTCTCACGCATCGTGCCGATCTTAACGCGCCGCATGTGTCAACACACTGATACGGGTCAACTGAGCGTTCTATTTTCGACTTGACGTAGGACGCTTGACAATGATGCGCCGACGGGCGGATGGAGCATAGCTAATCGACGGCGAGATCCGCGATGAGCGAGGCGGGAAGTGGGCTGGCGCTCCCGCTGGCGGCGTCGTACCACATGCAGCAGTTGCGCCCGGCATCTTTGGCCGAATATAGCGCCAAATCGGCTTGCGCGACCAAGATGTAACAGAGCTGTTCGCGTGTCGGAATCATAGCGGCTACGCCAATGCTGACACTGACATGCCCAATGCCCGACGCGAGCGGATGCGGGAGATTGAGCTGTTCGACCGCCATCCGCAACCGTTCAGCTACCGCGCAGGCCGCCTCGCGGTCGGTCTCACTGAGCAAGAGCGCGAACTCTTCGCCACCATAGCGCGAGACGCGATCCCCATCGCGGCGCAGGCCTTCACGCAAAGTCCGCGCCACCTGAATTAAGCAGGCATCGCCGCCCTGATGCCCAAAATGATCGTTATAGGCTTTAAAGTTATCGACATCGATCATCAACATCGCAATCGGACGCTGCTTATCTTGGGCTTGACGAAAGCGTTGCGCTAAATCTTGATCAAAGCGTCGCCGATTGCCCACGCCAGTGAGCGCATCCTGATAGCTGGTTTCAATCAGTTGCGTCGATTGCGCACGCAAGCGCCGCTCGCGGCGCAAGGCGGCGGTCATATCGTGAATCTGGATTAAACAGGCGCAGCGTGGATGGCGCAGCGGCGTGATGTAAATCAACTGCTGCATCCGTTGATCATGCTGACGATCAGCAGGCCGATGATAGAGCGGCAGCAGATTCGGATTCAGACTCGGGGCAAGCATCGCCGAGAGTTTAAACCGCAGGGTATCGGTAATGCTCGCTTCGAGCCGACTGCCGCTGATGTCAGGAAAACAGGTATCGAGTCGCTGCCCACGCACATCAGCGAGCGTCAAGCCGCTGTGATGCTGCATCCAGCCATTCCAAGATTTTATCCGTCCTTCATGATCGAGCAGAATCAGCCCCACACGCAGACTGTCGATCAATTGTTCGGCTAATTCGATATCCATGCGTGCTGTCCGTTAAGCCATACCAAAGCGATCAAGATAGCGTTCCAGACAGGCACTCAGGGCTTGCAGCGAGCTGAAACTCAATAAAAACAGTAAATGCCCTTGCACGAATTGCTGGCGCATATTGAGCTGAATTTGCAATAACAAGACCAAGTGATCGGCACTATCAGCAGCAAACTGCGCCAGCGAATCGGTATCGCAAAAAAAATGTTCGGGCAGTCCGCCGTGTAATTCGATCTGAAATTCATCGGCCAGCGTGCTCATACAGGCATTTAAAATAATATTGCCAATTTCGCACATGGCTTCCTGCTCAAATTCGGCGACTTCCTCGGGCGTTAATTCCGGGTCGAGCATATTGCTCAAAATCGCCAGCGCATTGCGTTCGGGAAAGAGCAACATCGCTTTGGATGCAAAGGGGCCAGCAAAATCAATGCTCACTAAGCTCAGTTCTTGAAACTCTGAACCCATGAGCGTCACGGCGACTTCATCTGGGCGAATCAGATCAACAAAAGGGGCCGATAGCTCGATCTCGTTGCGCACCATCTGGCTGAGACTGTGCGCGGCGCGTCCCACACCAATGTTGAACAGCTCGCCGAGTGCGTCACGATAAAGCTCGCTGAGTTCAGACACAAACAGAGTTCTCCTTATTCTGCCTCGAAAAACGCCACCATGTGTGCGACCGATTCCGGCGTGATCGGTTTAGAAACGAACTGCACGCCGGCTTTTTCTGCTGCTTGACGCACGTAATCTTGAATATTGGCGGTACAAATGACAATACGCACATCGGGATGATGCAGGCGAATGCGCCCGGCCGCTTCCAGACCGCTCATGCCAGGCATGTTGACATCGAGACTGACCAGTGTGGGCGGATCGCGTTCAATCAGTTCGAGGGCTTCGTTACCGCTGGCCGCTTCGGTGATGCGCCAGTCGGGGCGCAGATCGGCAATCAACCGACTGAGCATCATGCGCGACATGCGACTGTCGTCAACGATCAAGAGGGAATGGGATGCTGTGCTCATACGTAGTTCAGGAAGCAGGGAACGTGTTGCGCTTAATATACCCCAGACGGCGCGTGCGGATGGCTTCAGACCATCTGAGCAGCGGTTAGCGAGCAGCAGCGGCCAGCTCAATCGCTGTAATCAGACTATGGTCGGATTCTAAGCGCCAGTGAATCGCTAACTCCATGAGATTTAAGCCAAATTCGCGCCGTTCGGGATAACGATCCAAATAGCCGGGGCGCGGGTCTTGGGCAATCACTTGGGTAATCAGTTCACGGAGTGCGCGGCTGCCATCTGGATCATAGCGCGTGAGGGCGGCGCTGGCAGCGGCGCTGAATCTGACCGAGCGGGCGGTCAGTGCCGTTGGTGCTACGGCAAAACCACTGCGGGCTTCGGGAATGGCGTCGGCATAGGGCACATAGGGTTTGATGTCGAGCACTGGGGTGCCGTCGAGCATATCGACGCCGCGCAGTCGCAACGCCAAGCCGCTTGCAGTGCGGATTAAGCCCAGATGCTCGACAGCCGAGAGACCAATCGGGTTAGGTCGATAGGGAGCGCGGCTGGCAAATACACCGACCGATTGCCGTCCACCTAAGCGCGGCGGGCGCACGGTCGGTTTCCAGCCAGCCTCAAGGCAATCGTGATGAAAGATGAAGAGAATCCAGACGTGTGAAAACCCATCGAGGGCTTTGAAGGCTTCTTCCCGCGCAAACGCCGGGCAGAGTTCGAGCCGCGCTTCAGCGGCAGTGACCAGACGCGGCTGGCGTGGAATGCCGAAGGTGTCGGTATAGGGCGAGCGGATATAGCCAATCGGATTGCAGCGCATGGCGGATCATTCGGGCGCTGCCGTCGCCTCACGCGGAATGCGTAGCACAAAGCATTGATGGCCACGCGCCAGCAACTGTTCACACCACGAGATCGCCGGCCGCACGCTCTGCCATTCAGCTACGCGCAGTCGATAAAAAGTCTCCGGCAGTTCGTCTTGGGTCGATTGGGTGATGATGAGGCGTCGCCCGTCGAGCAAGTTCCCGTAGCGGCGCACAAAGCGGTGCTGGGCTTCAGTGACCCGTTCGAGCGACCGTCCCGCTAACACTTGCACCAGCCAGCGATAGCGCGTCGGGTGATTGCGAGTGTGTCGCGGCGAATGCGGTGTCGGCGTGGTGCGCGGAGCCAGCGCCGTTGCGGTTGCTTGCGCAGCTTGCGCGGTGCGATCAGATTCTGTTTGATCGACTGGATCTGCTTGATCTGAGCGAACCGCTGCTGGATCTAACCGAGCGATTGCGGTGGCGGGCGCGGCTGTTGGCACCTCGGCGGCGGTGAGATCGGAGACCAAAATCTCCGCGACCGGCGTTTCCGAGACAACAACGGGGGATGCGGTCGTCGTAACCGGCGCTGATTCCGCAGTAGGAAGCGCCGCTAGAACTGGCGTCGGTTCAGAAGTCGGTTCAGGAACAATGGGGCGCGATTCAATCGGCACAGTTGGAACAACTGCTGGCGCAACCGGCGCTACAGTCGGTTGATCGGCGACCAGCGGCGGCGTGACTGGTGCAGCAGGTACCAGCGGCGCGGGCGTGTCGGCGACAATTTGCCCAATCACTGACGCCGGATAAGCAGGCGGCAGCGCGGCGCTCAGCGGCGCATCGGTTTGACGCGGTGCAACCGCCTCAGTCACCGCCTCAGCTTGACTCGGCGTTACCATCGGCGCGGCATCGCTCAACGGCGGTGGCGGGCTATCAGATGCTTCTGGTGCTGGCGCACCCGCAGGCGGCGCACTCAAAGACGTGCTGGGCTTCAGCAACGGCGCATAGGGCGACAAGCGCGGCAAGGGAATCTGCAATGGCGGCAGCAATGCTAACCAGCGCGGATTATCAAACGCCAGCGCACGCGGCAGCGGTGCGGGTGCGGCGGCAACTGAACTCGTGAGTACCAGTGCGCCACAAAGCAGAATGGCATTCAACACGGTTTCGGAACTGAAACGGCCCATAAAAAACCATTCAAAACAGTCGCATTTGAATCAGTCTGTTGCGCGTGTTTGTGAGCACCAGCGTGGTGTATACACCCACTGACCACCAGCCGCCCGCGCCACCTGTCGCGTCAGCGATGAGCCGACAATCACCACCGTGCGCATATCGACCTGCTCCGGCTGAAGCGCCGCCAATGTCGTCACTGTCAACGACTCAGCAGCACGCCCAATATCACGCCCCAACACGACCGGCGTTTCGGGCGCACGGCGTTCGCGCAGAATCGCCAACGCATCGGCAAACTGCGTCGGACGTGCCAGCGAACGCGGGTTATACAGCGCCAGCACCAAATCAGCATCGACCGCGTGGCGCAAGCGGTGCGCGATGATCGACCAGGGCTTGAGATTATCCGACAGCGAGATGACGCAGAAATCATGTCCGAGCGGTGCGCCAGCCCGCGCTGCTGCTGCCTGCGCTGCTGAAATGCCGGGCAGAATCGCCAACTCGACCGCGTGCCACGCGGGATCATCGGCCTGTTCTAGCACTTCAAACACCGCAGCGGCCATCGCAAACACGCCCGGATCACCGGACGACACCACCACCACGCGCCGACCTTGTGCGGCCAAGTCAAACGCTAATCGCGCCCGCGCCAATTCCTGACGGTTATCTGAATCGAGTAAGCGTTGATCGGGGCGGAACGGGCCGGCCAGCTCGACATAGGTCGTGTAACCGACGATATCTTGCGCTGCATCGAGTTCCGCCCGCACTGCCGGAGCCATCAGTTCCGCTGCCCCTGGGCCTAACCCGACGACCGTTAAACGCCCCGACTGCGGCGCGGGCGCGGGGTGAGCTGGGGACAATGGCAGCGCGGTCTCCGCATTCTCTGCCGCCTCAGCGCCCGGCCAGCGTTGGCCCGGAATCACAATCATCGCAAAATACGGCACGCTCTCGGGATCAATCTCAGCGATATGGCGCACCTGCTCGCCGTCCATCGTCGCCCGTTCGACATAGCGTGCCCGTTCCAGTAATCCCAACTCGGTCAGCACCCGCCGCACTTTGGCGAAATTACTGCCGAGTTTCATAATCGCCGCCGCTTCGACCCCAGCGAGCCGCTCGCGCAAGGTCGCCTCGGGCAGGGTCGCGGCAAGCACCTGAAACTGTTGATCGCGGTAAACCAGCGGTGTGCCCAACACAGCGGCGCTGGCTAACACCGAACACACCCCCGGCACAACCTCAGTCGGATACCGCTCGGCCAGCCGGTCATGCAGATACATAAACGATCCATAAAACAACGGATCGCCTTCGCTCACAACCACCACATCGCGGCCAGCATCCAGATGCACGGCTAACTGCGCGGCTGAGGCGTCGTAGAACTCGCGCATCGCGCCCTCGTAATCATAGGGCGGTTCGGGTTTTTTGCCGGTGACGGGATAGATCAGCGGCACGCGAATCTGCTCCGGGCGCAGATGCGGGAGCACGGTCGTCAGTGCATTGCCCGGTTTATCGCGTGCTGCATAGTACGCGACCACCGACGCGGCGCGGAGATAGCGCAAAGATTTGAGCGTGATGAGTTCAGGATCACCTGGCCCCACGCCCAGGCCGTAGAGACGTCCGGTGCCCATAATGATTAAGAATGCTGATTCAATTTCGTTAATGAAATCTACAAAACTTGTAGACAATTAACACGCACCCTCAATGAGGATGGGCGAATCCACCAAAGCTCGTAGAAAGATTCCACGAGCGCCGTTGATGTCACGATTAACCGTGATCCCTTCTGATGTAATCGTTGTTGCTGACCCGATATTGAGCAATTTACCGTTCCATGAAACAGTTTTGCTGGTATAGGCTTCGCAAACACGAATGAGCTTTTTGCCGCGCTCAATGCACTTCTGTTCAAGGCGTTGTCCAAACTTGTAATGGCTAAAGGACAATAGCGACCTGACTGATTTCTTGCGCAACTTTCTAGCTGTTTTAACAACCATCTGTTGCGTATCGAACGTAGGCAATAAGATCACATCAAAATTATCAGTGAGAAATCTCGTTACCTTCCAGTGCAATTCGCTAACCAAATTCTTGATCTTAACGCGAATTTGATTTGCGGCATTGGTAAGGGATAAGCGTTTACGCTTACTTTGCTCACGGTCTTTTCGTGACAACAGATCATCCAAATGCTTTGCGAGTCTCGCAATTCTTTGGAAGTCTTGTTGCCCTAGATGACCTGCGAACTGGTCGCTAAAGAACGTTTGAAATGTTCGTATTCCTGGGTCTAGGGAGACTAAGCGCCCTTGGTTCTCGGTACACTCAGTGCTTTTTGTAACCGGAATAGCGACATACCAGTGTTTTGCGTACTTTACGACGCGACCATCTCGCAGGTTCACCGGAAGTTCCTCAGAGAACTTTAAGCTCCCTAAAGACCTTACGTTAAATCCGCGACGATCTTTTGAACATTGATCGTTTCTGAGAAAAAATGATTGCTGAATCTCTTTACGTGATTTAAAAGACACGCGACTGACTTGCGAAGTATTCTTGTACTTAGCAATCGCCTTTTTCACGTTTTCACAGGCTTCTGCAACTGCTCCGTCTCGAAAAGAGAACATATGAATGATTGTGAGTAAATCTTATGTGAGTTCTGGTTCTTTAATAGTGTCGTCGAGAACCACGATTTCACTGCCGAGTTCGTCGATAATCCATTCAATAAGTTCAAATCCGCAACGGGCAAGTCGGTCTCGGTGGGCAACCACAATTTTGAGCTTCTCTCCGCGCAAGACTCGTCCCAATAAGGATTTAAGTCCTTTACGCTTATAGTTAAGAGCGGAGCCAACGTCTTTAATAACTTCAGCTTCAGGATACCTTTCTAACAAGTAGCTAATTTGTCGTTGCAAGTCGTCTCGCTGACTTGGAGAGGAGACGCGACAGTAGCACACGACGCGATGTTCCATGTTTCCTTTAAGGAAAGAAGCAACATCGTATCTGCGTTGCCCTGACGGAGTACGAATTGCAACGATCTTTCCGCTATCCGCGTAGAGTCTGAGCGTGTTTTGACAGACGCCAAGTAATTTTGCAGCTTGGCGTCCTGGGAGGTAGTTTGACATGGCTTGTAGAGTTTGGTAGGTTCCATGTGCAAACTATAGCAGATCATGGACTATCGTGCAGCTCACGACCGAGCGCATTGACCGCAGCGGCTGCCATTGCACTGCCGCCGCGCCGTCCGTGCAGGGTGACAAAGGGCACGCCGCGACTGTTGGCGGCGAGTGCCGCTTTCGACTCCACTGCGCCGACAAAGCCGACTGGAAAGCCGAGAATCAGCGCCGGTTTGGGGGCACCTTCGTCAAGCAATTCGAGCAAGCGGAACAGCGCCGTCGGGGCATTACCGACGACGACCAGTGAACCGGCCAGATGTGGCCGCCAGAGTTCCAGCGCGGCGGCGGTGCGGGTGTTACCCAGTTCACGCGCCAGTACCGACACGCTTGGATCGTGCAGGGTGCAGAGAATGGGATTATCGGCGGGCATCCGCGCCCGCGTAATGCCCTCCGACACCATGCGGCTATCACAGAGAATCGGCGCACCGGCTTCCAGCGCCGCCCGACCTGCTGCACCGGCATTCGGCGAGAATGCCAGATCGCTGACAATCTCCGGCATCCCGCAGGCATGGATCACGCGCACGGCCAGCGCCTCCAGATCGGCGGGGATTCGGCTCAGATCCGCCTCAGCGCGGATGATGGCAAACGACTGCCGATAGATGTCGTGAGCGTCGCGGGTGTATTCGATCATGCTTCAATCTCTATAAGACACAACAGGCGCGGGTTCTCGCGGTCGAGAATCGCGCCGAGCGGCAGGTTGGGGCGGGATTAGGTGAGGAATCGATCAGAAAGCAACAGATTATAAGCGCAAAGTTTAGACACACGTTGATCTGTTTAGCCAATGACCCACCTTACGCTGCCAAACTTGGTTTGGCAGATCAGCGCGGCAAGATGCGGTTGGCAGAATGACTCAGCACGCTGCCACTCGCAAACCTAAATGATCATGTGTCAATAATGCTTCTGATGCACGACATGCGTTCGGAACGCTGGATGACGCTCATTCGCTGCCAATCGCAAATGTTCACTAAAACGCCGCATACTAACTGGCGATGACTGTTCCGCATTCAGCGGCATTTGATCCAACTCATCTTCAGCCGCTTCTGCGTTTTCCGCGTTTTCTGCGGCTGATTGTTTTGATTGATCTGACTTAACCGCATCAGATATTTCAGCCGCCGATGCCTCATCGAGAGCACAAGTTTGGTTATCCTCAGCGATACACACTTGCACATCATTCAAAGACTGCGACAATTGAATTGCCTCAGCTTGCGAAACATTGACAGTTGGCAACACATGCAGACTAAGATTTTCGGTTAACCCCCCCAAATCCCACGCAGATAACGCAAAAGGATCATAACTGCGAACGCGCTGCACTTCGTCCAAAACATGAAGTGCTGGATTCATCCGCAAAAATTGCATATCGTCAAAAAGCGCCGATTCAAAAATTGGCTGTGTATGGAATTGTTGCGGCTGCTCTCCAATAATCGGTTTATTCAATACAATTGCTTCCAGTATTGGTGGCGTTGATAGTGGAGCAGTAGCGGGTTGTGTTGGCTCAACTATTGGCGGAACCGGACGCACAGCTAAGACTGGCACACCCGGATCTAAAATGCGCTCTAATGCAGGATTATTATCGCCGAATGCATTGTCAGTCAGAATCAATTCAATTGCGACAATTTTCCCATTCTCAACGACAAAACGTGCGCCATCGCTATCGCTATTCGGATCACGGCGAGTGAAATCGTACCAACCGACTGTTGTAATTGGCACGCCGTCCAGATCAAATAATGGGCCAGCTGCGAGCGCCTCAGCTGATACATATTTGATATAAGCATTCACATCTTCAATCGTTAATCCGGCCGCACGGACATTAATTGATACCCGAACTTGCGTACCTTCACGGGCACTCACATCAGTAAGCAGATGATCAATAGTGCCGTCAATATTACTATCTTGCCCGGCAATCTCAAAACGAATTGGATCCCAGGGAGTTGTCACGTGCGAGCCACTCACCAAGGTTATCGTGCGATGCTGACTCACTTCATCAACAACGACTTCAGTATTCGTGTCGATATCATCATACCGCTCAACGCGAATATTTAGCAGTTGACTAGTCTGTGAAATTGCTGCATCTGTTTCAGCATCCGGGGCCAAAATACCTATTGACACAATTGCTTGACTTTGTGTGAGCGTTCCATCATTTCCTTGCTCGAAATCATCCGTAGTTCTCCAAGCCAGTGTTGCAAGCGCGTTTTGTTCAGCGTCCTGAAGACCATCGCCATTTAGATCGCCAATCTCAGACGCACCAATACCTTGAGAAGCGGCAAGCGTTGCTAAAGCCTCTTCAGTTGTTGGCGTAATGCCATCCTGATCGAAGTCATCATCTAGGTTTTGCGTCGTCGAACCGCTATATGCGCCGCTTGTATCAAAGGTATAAATCACGCCGGTTCCATCATCGCGGACTGTCGCACGACCTAATGATTCTTCCTCGCCGCGAATAGCCTGTAATTCGAAAATTTCAGAACCTTCACGGTCGTCATCTTGCTCGGCGCTTATTTCGACACGCACTAACAGCGTACCGCTATCGGGGATAACCGCATTTGACCCGTTGTAATTCAGCCAATTGCTACCATCCCAAAATTCAATTCTGTCTGGGTTAGTCTGAATAGTCGCTGCACCTGGCTCAGTTCCAGTTTGCAGACTGAGATTGAGATTACCAGGTCGGCCATTTAGCGTGAAAACAGTGTACGTTGAGCCTTCATTAACAATGGGGCTATTAATTTTAATAGAGCGGTCATCATCTTTAAGGGCTGTGCGATTTTCAGCGCCGCTGTCATTAAATATCGCGCCCGTTCCAAAGTCACCAATAATACCGCGTGCAGTAACCGGTGCCTGTGTGCCGTCAATACGCGCTTCTAACGTGAAAGCATGTGCGCCTTCATAAACATCATCGTTCGCAATGGGAACGCGCACAAGCAAAACGCTGGCATTTTCTGGAACATGAACCAAGCTATTAGGTACATAAGCAATCCAATCGAAGCCATTATAAACTTCAAGTGAATTCTGATAATCGGCGTTGGTAGTAGCAATTGCCTCACCTGTAGCAAAATCAATTGCGCCATCGCGTAAAGCCAATGAGAAATAGAGGTTGCTATCAGCCGCAATGCGGAAAACTGCATGTGGCGCTATTTCATTGACGGTTACGTCAGGAATTGTCAGCAAGCGATCATCATCAGGTTGATCTACAAGAGCGCCTTGACCGCGTTCATCATACTGCTGACCGGAGCCATCATCAATCATCGTGCTGACAGCCGCTGCAAATTGATTATTAGATAACTGAGCAGTTAGGGTTAGTTGCTCGCTGCCTTCATAATTATTATCATTGATTGTTGCAACGGAGACATATAGCGTTGCAACACCAGCAGGCAGGTTAACAATACCATTCGCAATAGTGACCGAAATACGGTTATCACCAGCAAAATAATAGGCGGAAACGCTTTCAGCATAATCCGAACCTAGAATTGCTGTGTCAGTGGCATCTGCTAATGTTAATTGAATCGATGCTGGCTGTTCTGTCGCACTATTTAACGTGATCGTAAAAATAGCCTGCGAACCCTCTGATACATTTTGAGTGCCGATGATTTTCAATCCATTGGAGTCATAGGTGAAACTAATGGCGTTATTGGTTTCAGCTTCGTCGATATTGGAATTACCCGCCGTATCGGTGAAGGCGTTATTGCCAACGCTGACTAAGCCATTCGCCGTATTCGGTGTGAAGGTCGCGGTGTAAGTGGTGCCACTGCCGCTGAAATTGCTCAGCGTGCCGCCGCTGACGGTGATGTCGTTGACATTGAAGTCGCTCGATGCTTCCGACAAAGTTAAGGTGAGCGTCGCCGTTTCGCCAACCTTGAGTGCAGTTTTGTCGCTGCTGATCGCAATCGTCGGTGCGGTGCCGTCGTAGGTCAGGCTGACGCTGTTGTCAGCGTCGGCTTCATCGGCGTTGGCATTGCCGACCGCGTTGGTGAAGGCGTTATTGCCAACGCTGACTAAGCCATTCGCCGTATTCGGTGTGAAGGTCGCGGTGTAGTTGATGCCGCTGCCACTGAAGTTGCTCAGCTTGCCGCCGGTGACGGTGATGTCGGCCTCGGTGAAATCGCTTGAGGCTTCAGAGAGCGTGAAGGTCAGTGTCGCGGTTTCGCCGACCTTGAGTGCAGTTTTGTCGCTGCTGATCGCAATCGTCGGTGCGGTGCCGTCGTAGGTCAGGCTGACGCTGTTGTCAGCGTCGGCTTCATCGGCGTTGGCATTGCCGACCGCGTTGGTGAAGGCGTTATTGCCAACGCTGACTAAGCCATTCGCCGTATTCGGTGTGAAGGTCGCGGTGTAGTTGATGCCGCTGCCACTGAAGTTGGTGAGCGTGCCGCCGCTGACGGTGATGTCGTTGACAGTGAAGTCGCTCGATGCTTCCGACAAAGTGAAGGTAAGCGTCGCCGTTTCGCCGACCTTGAGTGCGGTCTTATCGCTGCTGATCGCAATCGTCGGTGCGGTGCCGTCGTAGGTCAGGCTGACGCTGTTGTCAGCTTCAGCTCCGTCTGTGTTGGCGTTGCCAGCGGTATCAGTGAAAGTGCCGCTCGCCACACTGACTGCACCTGTGGCATCAGTTGGCGTGAAGGTCGCGGTGTAGTTGATGCCGCTGCCACTGAAGTTGGTGAGCGTGCCGCCGCTGACGGTGATGTCGTTGACATTGAAGTCGCTCGATGCTTCCGACAAAGTGAAGGTGAGCGTCGCCGTTTCGCCGACCTTGAGTGCAGTTTTGTTGCTGCTGATCGCAATCGTCGGTGCGGTGGTATCGGCACTAACCGAAACCGTCGTACTCGCCGTCGGCGAGGATAAATAATTATCCTTAACGGTAACGGTAATTATGCGATCTGTAGTGTCAGGCGATCCGTTTGAATTATTAAACGTAATGCGTTGAAGCGCGGCTTCATAATTATCAATTGACGCTGTACCGCTCAACGTCACTGTTACTTTGCCAGAAGTGGACGTATCTATTGCGCTGGTAATTCCAAGCCCGCTCAAATCTCCCACGGTTAATGTATCACCCGCTTTTGCATTCGTCAGCACAACCGTAGCTGATTGAAGATTAGCGTCTTCCTCATCTGCGATGGATAGATCTGTATCAACAACCGCTACCCCAGCACCGCCAATGCTATAGTTAGTTTTATAACTTGAGCCAGTAGCACCACCGGAATTATCGCTATCCAGATCCAGCATTGGTGAGCTGTTACCAGAAATATATGCTGGGAGGCGGCTAAATTTAATTCCATAATACGCAACACCTGTTGCGCCGAGATCGCCAACCCGAATTTGTGTTTCAGTAACGTTTGCATATTTAACTTGCACCCGGATGTTATCAGCTTCCGCTGTTAAACCTGGAATGGTAGTAATATTACCGCCAATGGTTGTTTTAAACCGCGTTACATTGTTAGCTAAATCTAGCTTTTCTAACTTTGTTGTTGTGCTCAGTTTGTAACTTCCAATACCTGAAAAATCTGTAAATTGCCGACCGCTTGCTGAACCGCCTGCTCCATCCAAGTCAAACGAATTAACATAAACATTTTGCAGCGTAACGGCTGTTCCAGCATTTGTTGACGGATTGTAATTGCTAGACGTAAGCCCTGATCCGCCCAAAATAAACTTAAAGTTAAAAGTCGCGTAACCGCCAACTGTTGCTATATTAACATTTGGCTGAAATGATTTCGCACCAACAGTCGTAGTGTCTGCATAAGGATTTGTTGTTGAATCAAAACTGCTAACTGTTGCATTAGATAACTCAGACAACGTAACAATAGCATCAATTTGCTGTCCATCAATGGTTATGACATTGGTATACTAAGCTCATTTGAAATTTTCGTTTTTGAAACCAGCTTTGCATTCATTTAGTTTATGCTTAACTACACACTGTCGACTGATCAGTTGATTGAGCTGCGAAAAGCGCATCGTCAAACACAGAATAAACGTGAAGCCGATCGGATCAAAGCGGTAGTTCTCTTGGCAACGGGCTGGACAGCGGAACAAGTAGCCG